>NZ_JBVIFC010000023.1:0-86384 GCF_055571535.1 Streptomyces sp. NPDC030893
CCCCCCCCCCCCCCCCCCCCCCCCCCCCCCCCCCCCCCCCCCCCCCCCCCCCCCGTCCCCCCCCCCCCCCCCCCCCCCCCCCCCCCCCCGCGCCCGGTGCGGGCGTGCGCGCCTCGCGCCCGGCGCGAGGTGCGTCGGCCCGTGTCAGTCGAAGTTGGCCTGGCCGCCGTCGAGCGGCACCGTGGCGCCCGTCAGGTAGCGGGCGTCGGGGCCGCACAGCATCACCACGGCGCGTCCGATGTCCCGCTCGCAGTCCCCGACGTAGCCCAGGGGGATGGTGGCGCGGAAGGCGGCCGCCTCCTCCGGGTTCTCGTCCTGCCACTTCGTGAAGCCGGGTGACTCGGCGTGCGGGGCGATGGAGTTGACCCGGATCCCGTCGGGGCCCCACTCGTGGGCGGCGGCCCGGGTCAGGGTGCGCAGGGCGGACTTCGCCGCCGCGTAGGCTCCGTAGGTGCTCAGGTCCCAGCGGACCATGGCCGAGGTGACGAGGTTGACGATCGAGCCGCCGTTCCGCTTCAGGTGGGGGTGCGCGGCCCGCATCAGGGCGAACGCCGCGAACGGCCCACTGCGGAAGCCCTTCGCGAACCGGTCGTCGTCCATCGACAGCAAGGGGCCGTAGCTGCCGGTGTAGGCGTTGTTGACCAGGATGTCGAGGCCGCCGAAGCGGGCGGCGACGGCGTCGACCGTGCCGGGGATGCGGTCCGTGTCCAGCACGTCGAGGACGAACGGCTCCGCCTCCACTCCCCTGGCGCGCAGCAGCTCGCAGGTCGCCTCCAGCTTGGCGGCGGTGCGCCCGAGCACGGCGACGCGGACGCCCTCGGAGGCCAGCGCGAGGGCGATGCCCCGGCCCACTCCCTGGCCGGCGCCGCTGATGAGGGCCACCTTGCCGTCGAGGCTCCGTACCGGCTCTGTCATGGTCGTCCCCCTCCTCAGCTCGGCCGCGGCAGCCGCTTGTTGATGAACAGGCCCTCCGCGGTGACGCAGACCCGGCCGCCGGCCGTGATCTCGCCGGCCGTGCGGATCCGGGAGCCGTCCACCGAGACCTGCCGTCCGGTGACGGTGAGGGGCTCGAACAGCGGGGTGGGCCGCAGGTAGCGCAGGGTGAGTTCGGCGGTCATCCCGGAGGTGCCCGCCCAGTGGTTGGCCACGCCCAGCGTGTGGTCGAGGAGCAGCGCCGAGACACCGCCGTGCACATGGCCGGGCGGGCCCTGGTAGGGCAGGTCGAGGGTGACGACGCCCTCGATGGAGCGGTCCTCGCGGCCGTGCAGGGTGAGCGGCGGCGCGACGGCGTTCTCGGGGCCGGTGACGGGGTCGTGGCGGGTGACGCCCTCGCCGCGCCACATCTCGGCGAGGCGTTCGGGGACGGTGGGGGCCTTCTCGGTGAGCCGGTCGGTGACGGCGTCGAGCCGTGCGGCGATCTCGGTCATGTCGGCGCCGGTCCCGTCGCCGGCCCGCAGCAGGGCGGTGACCAGGCGGCGGGCGGCGGCGACCGCGGCGTCCACGCCGTCGGCGCGGGGCTCGGCCACGAGGCGGGGGCCCGTGGCGGGCGCGGGGGTGGAGGCGGGGGTGCCTTCGGCGGCTGCTCCGGGCCGGGCGGCTTCGTCAGCGGTGCGGGCGTTCACGGGCGCACCGTCGCGGTCGCGTGGGTGAGCACGGGCGCGTCGTCGCGTTCGGGGCAGGCGGCGTGCAGCAGGAGCCGCTGGGCGCCGTCGTCGGCCGGTGGCCCGTCGCGCCACACGGACGTCACGATCGACTCACCGGGGACGAGGGGGCCCGCGAAGCGCACGGTGAGGCCGGTGAGGCGGGTGACGTCGCCGTTGAGGACGCCGTCGACCAGGGCTTTGGCCACGAGTCCGTAGGAGGCGAGGCCGTGCAGGATCGGCCGGTCGAAGCCGGCCGAGCGGGCGAAGGCAGGGTCGGCGTGGAGCGGGTTGAGGTCGCCGTTCAGCCGGTACCACAGGGCCTGTCGGGGCGTCGTGGCGGTGGTGAGGACGGTGTCGGCGGGGCGGTCCGGTGCCGCCGTGTGCTCCTCGGGGCCGGGGTCGCCGCCGAAGCCGCCCTCGCCGCGGGCCCAGATGCGGGTGGTCGTGGTCCACAGCGGTTCGCCGTCGGCGCCGGTGGCCGACGACTCGAGGACGACGAGCGCGGCCTTGCCCTTGTCCCGGACCTCGGCGACGCGGGAGCGCAGGGTCGCGGTGCCCGACGCCGGCAGCGGCCGGTGCACCGTCAGGCCCTGGCCGGCGTGGAGCACGGCGCGCAGGTCGACGTCGACGCCGGGCATCTCCAGGCCCGGTGCGGGCGCCTCTCCGGCGGAGGGGCCGGTGCCGGCCACCAGGGCGAAGGTGGGCAGCACCATGAGGTTCTTCTCGTAGGTCAGGTGCAGCTCGGGGTCGGTGTCCGCGGCGGCGCCGGCGCCCAGGCTCAGGTGGTACAGGAGGACGTCGCGTGCGGTCCAGCGGATCTCGCGGACGGCGGGGTCCGCGCGCAGCGCCTTGTCGCGGTCGATGGGCATGTCAGCCTTTCCGGGTGGGCTCGGGGTCGCGGGGCAGTCCGAGGAGGCGCTCGCCGATGATGTTGAGCTGGACCTCGGTGGTGCCGCCCGCGATGGACAGGCAGCGGGAGTTGAGGAACATCCACATGGCGTCGTGGCGTGCGCCCTCGCCGGTGAGCGCGGCGTCGCCCTGCCAGTCCACGCAGGTCTCCCAGACCCGCTGCTGGTCCTCGACGCCGAGGAGCTTGGCGATGGACGCCTCGGCGCCGGGCTGCTGTCCGGCGACGGTGCGCAGGGTGGTGCGCAGGGCGAGGAGGGCGCCGGTCTGCGCGTCGCAGAGGTGGCCGCCGAGGGTGGTGAGGCGTTCCCCGTCCAGGTCGTCGCAGGCGGCGGCGAGCTCCAGCAGGGTCTCGGCGCCGGAGCCGACGGCGTCGTGGGAGAGGGCGACGCGTTCGTTGGCGAGGGTGGTGCGGGCGAGTTTCCAGCCCTCGCCGGGGGCGCCGACGAGCAGGTCGTCGGGGACGAACACGTCGTCGAGGAAGACCTCGTTGAACTCGGACTCGCCGGTGATCTGCCGCAGCGGCCGGATGTCCAGGCCGGGGCTGGTCATGTCGAGCAGGAAGTACGAGATGCCCTTGTGCTTGGGCACGCCCGTGTCGGTGCGGGCGAGCAGGACGCCCCAGTGGGCGTCGCGGGCCATGGACGTCCACACCTTCTGGCCGCTCACGCGCCAGCCGCCGTCGACCTTCTCGGCGCGGGTGGTGAGGCCGGCGAGGTCGGAGCCCGCGCCGGGTTCGCTGAAGAGCTGGCACCAGCGAATGTCGCCGCGCAGGCTGGGGGCGAGGAACCGTTCGCGCTGGGTGGCGTCGCCGTGGGCGATGAGCGTGGGCACCACCCAGCCGCCGATGATCATGTCGACGGGGGTGAGGCCGGCGGCCTGGAGTTCCCCGGCGATGACGAGCTGGGTCACCGGGTCGGCCCCCTTGCCCCAGGGGGCGGGCAGGTGCGGGGCGGTGTAGCCGTGGTCGGCGAGGTAGGTGGAGCGGTCCCTGCCGTCGAGGGCGGCGGCCTCCCGCAGTTCGGCGCGGATGCCCTCGCGCACGGTCTCGGCCTCCGGCGGCAGTTCGACGCCGAGCCTGCGCCGGGTGCCGTCCAGGGCGAGGCGGGCGACGCGGCGGCGCCACCGGGGGGTGGGACCGAGGGCCGTGCGCAGGGTCTGGGCGCGGCGCAGGGCGAGGTGCGCGTCGTGTTCCCAGGTGAAGCCGATGCCGCCGAGCACCTGGATGCAGTCCTTGGCGGTGACGAACGCGGCCTCGACGGCGACGGCGCCCGCGACGGCCGCGGCGAGCGCGGCCTCGTCGGGGTCCGCGCCGCCGGGGTCGGCCGCGCGGGCCGCGTCCCAGGCGCAGGCGCGGGCCTGCTCGGCCTGGGCGAGCATGCGGGCGCAGCGGTGCTTGACGCCCTGGAACTGGCCGACGGGACGCCCGAACTGCTCGCGCACCCGGGCGTAGTCGGCGGCGGTGGTGACGCAGCGGTCGGCGATGCCGGAGGCCTCGGCGGCGAACAGGGTCGCGGCGAGGTCCCGTGGGCGCTCGGGTGCGAGGTCGAGGAGGTCGGCGGCCGGGACGGGCACCGAGCGAGCGGTCACCCGGGAGGAGCGGCGGGTCAGGTCGTGGCTGCGGACGTCGGTGGTGTCGACGGCGGCGCGGGGCAGCACGAGCCAGGTGGTGCGGCCCCCGTCGGCGGCGGGCAGCACGAACACGTCGGCGAGGTGGCCGCCGACGACGAGTCCGGAGGTGCCGGTGAGGGTGGCCGTGCCGTCGGCGGCGCGGGTCAGGGCGAGGGTGCCGGGGGCGAGCGCGACGGCGCCGACGGAGGTGCCGGAGGCGAGCGCGGCGAGGTGGGTGCGGTGTCCGGCGGCGTGCAGGACGGCGGAGGCGAGCACCGTGGGCAGGAAGGGGCCGGGGGCCATCGCCCGCCCCAGTTCCTCGGTGACGACGGCGAGTTCGACGAGGCCGTAGCCGGCGCCGCCCGCCTCCTCCGGCAGGTGCAGTCCGAGCAGTCCCTGTTCGGTGAGGCCGCTCCAGTGGGCGGGGAGGGTCTCCTTGTCGGCGTCGGCCGCCGTGCGGGGGGTGTCCTCGGTGATGTGCCGGCCGGCGAAGGCGCGTACGGCGTCGCGCAGGTCGCGGTGCTCCTGGGTGAGACCGATGGTCATGACGGCGCCTCAGATGCGTTCGATGACGGTGGCGGTCGCGTGCGCCCCGCCGGCGCACATGGTGACCAGCGCGGTGGACTTTCCGGTGCGTTCCAGTTCGTGCAGGGCCTGGGTGATCAGCCGGGCCCCGGTGGAGCCGACGGCGTGGCCGAGCGCGATGGCACCGCCGTTGACGTTGACCTTGTCCAGGTCGGCCTTGTGGACCTGTGCCCAGGACAGCACGACGGAGGCGAAGGCCTCGTTGATCTCGACGAGGTCGATGTCGCCGAGGGTCATGCCGGCCGTGGCCAGCACCCGTTCGGTCGCGGCGACGGGTCCGTCGAGATGGTAGTACGGGTCGGAGCCGACCATGGCGGAGGCCACGATCCGGGCGCGCGGGCGCAGCCCCTCCCGGGCGGCGCGCTCCCGGCTCATCAGCAGGACGGCGGCGGCGCCGTCGCTGATCTGGGAGGAGGTGCCCGCGGTGTGGATGCCGTCCGGGAGGACCGGCTCGAGGGCGGCCAGTGCCTCGGCGGTGGTGTCGCGCAGTCCTTGGTCGCGGGTGACGTGGGCGGTCTCGCCGGTGGGTCCGTCGGGCCCGGTGACGGGGGCGTCGATGCCGAGGATCTGCCGGTCGAAGCGGCCTTCCGCCCAGGCCCGGGCGGCCTTGTGCTGGGAGGCCAGGCCGAGGGCGTCGGCGTCGGCGCGGGTGATGCCCCGGTGCCGGGCGATGCGTTCGGCCGCGGTGAACTGGTCGGGCATGTCCAGGGACCAGCCGTCCGGCACCGGGACCCCGGTGCCGGGGGCGAGCGCCTTGCCGAGGAAGACACGGCTCATCGACTCGACGCCGCAGCCGATGCCGGTGTCGATCGCGCCGGCCGCGATCAGGCCGGCGACCAGGTGCACGGCCTGCTGGGACGATCCGCAGGCGCAGTCGATCGTGGTGCAGGCGGTGGTGTGCGGGAGCCCGGTGTGCAGCCAGGCGTTGCGGGTGACGTTGTTGGACTGCTCGCCCGCCTGGGTGACACAGCCGCCGATGACCTGCTCGACGGTGCCGGGGGTGATGCCCGCCCGCTCCACGAGACCCTTCTGGGTGAGCCCGAGGAGTTCCGCCGGGTGGAGTCCGGACAGGACGCCGCGACGCCGGCCGACCGGTGTCCGCACGGCTTCGACGATGACGGGCTCGGTCATGGCGCTCCATAGGGGTGGGGGGCCGCGGTGGCCCGGAGGGGTACTGACGCCGGAAAACTAGAATTCGTTCTCGAAATGGGCAAGGGCCAGTCCCGCTCAGTGGCAGCGGGGCGACCGGCCGCCCACGCGGGCCGTCAGATGTGCGATCCGCCGTCCACCCGCATCTCGGCCCCCGTGAGGTATCCCGCGTCACGCGACGCCGCGAAGGCGATCACGCCGGCGATCTGCTCGGGGTCCGCGGTGCCGAAGGGGGCGCGGATGCGCCGGTAGTACGAGGTGTCCAGCTCCGCCGGCAGCACGTGGGGACCGGCCAGCGGCGTGTCGACCGAGCCGGGTGACACGGGCACCACCCGGATTCCGCGGTGGGCGACCTCGGCGGCCAGGGACAGGGAGAAGCCGAGGACGGCTCCCTTGGAGGCGGCGTAGGCGGTCATGTACGGGTTGCCGTGCGACGCCGCCGACGAGGCGATGTTGACGATGACGCCGGTGCCGTCCGGCAGGTGGGGCAGGGCCTCGCGGCAGAACAGAGCGGTGCCGACCGCGTTGACCGTGAAGAGCCGCTGCAGGTCGGCGACGGTCAGCCGGTCGACCGGCGTGGTGCGGTGGATGCCCGCCACGTTCACCAGGACGTCGATCCCGCCGAGTTCGCCGGCCGCCGCCCGTACGGCCGCCACCACCGACCCCTCGTCGGCGACGTCGGCGATCCGGGTCACGATCCGCCCGGGGCCGGACACCGCCGCGGCCGTCTCCGCCAGCCCCCCGGCGGACAGGTCGACGGCGAACACGGCCGCTCCCTCGGACACCAGGCGCAGCGCGGTGGCCCGCCCGATGCCCGAACCCGCCCCGGTGAGCAGGACGTTCACACCTTCGAAACGGTTCATCACGGGCTCCTCGCTGCCGCATGCGCCGACGGACGGAGCGGCGGACTGTACGCCCGCGGCAGGGGCGCGGGCGGCCCGCGGTCCCACCGACCGGGACCGGCGCCCGCACGGTCCGGCGGCCGCCGGTTCCGGTCAGTGGGACTCCCCGCCGTGGCCGGCGGTGTCCGCGCCTACCGTCCGGACCCTTACGACCACGCGTCCTGAGGGGATGAGAGCTACGTGAGCGCAGTCGAGTCAGCACACGACGACGTCAGGGCCATCGAGGCGGCCGCGGCACCCACCCGGTTCGCGCGCGGCTGGCACTGCCTGGGCCTCGCGGAGAAGTACCGGGACGGCAAGCCGCACTCGGTGCGGGCCTTCGGCCAGAAGCTCGTGGTGTTCCAGGCCGCGGACGGCACCCTCAACGTCCTGGACGCGTACTGCCGCCACATGGGCGGCGACCTCTCGCAGGGCACGGTCAAGGGCGACGAGGTCGCCTGCCCCTTCCACGACTGGCGCTGGGGCGGCGACGGCCGCTGCAAGCAGATCCCGTACGCCAGGCGGGTCCCGCTGCGGGCCCGCACGGCGGCCTGGCCGACCCTCGACCAGGACGGCATGCTCTTCGTCTGGAACGACCCGGAGGGCAATCCCCCGCCGGCCGACGTGACCATCCCCCGCATCGAGGGGGCCACGAGCGAGGAGTGGACGGACTGGGTCTGGTACGAGACCGTGGTCGACGCCAACTGCCGCGAGGTCGTCGACAACGTCGTGGACATGGCTCACTTCTTCTACGTCCACTACTCCTTCCCGACGTACTTCAAGAACGTCTTCGAGGGGCACACCGCCACCCAGTACATGCGGGGCACCGGCCGTCCCGACGCCCGCCCCCAGGAGGCGGACGGCAGGCCGAAGACCACCGGCAGCAACTCGGTGGCCTCCTACCACGGCCCGTCGTTCATGATCGACGACCTCACGTACCACTACGAGACCGGTGACGTGCAGTCGGTGCTGATCAACTGCCACTACCCGGTGGACGCGGACCGCTTCGTGCTGCAGTACGGCATCGTCGTCAAGCGGTCGGAGTCCCTGTCGGACGAGGCCGCCGACGAACTGGCCGCGGGGATGGCGCAGTTCATCAAGCTGGGTTTCGAGCAGGACATCGAGATCTGGAAGAACAAGGCCCGCATCGACAACCCGCTCCTGTGCGAGGAGGACGGCCCGGTCTACCAGCTGCGCCGGTGGTACGAGCAGTTCTACGTCGATGTCGCCGACGTGACGCCGGAGATGACCGACCGCTTCGAGTTCGAGCTGGACACCACGCGCCCCGTGGAGGCGTGGCAGAAGGAGGTCGAGGCGAACCTCGCCCGCAAGGCCGCCGCCGCCGGCGCCGGGAACGAGCCGGTCTGATGCGGCTCGACAACAGGCTCACGGACGGCGCCCCGATGCGGCCGCTGGCCTGCGAGCGGTGCGCCGCCCAGGTCCTGGTGCGCAAGAGCAGCTGGCAGCAGACCAGCGTGCAGTGGAACGCGCGGGCCAGTGCGGCCTGCGCGGAGCGGGACCCGGCGGGCGGGGCCTTCGAGGGCTGCCACTCCTTGCGCGCCACGATCCGCGAGGCCGCGCTGCTCGGCACGATCGAGCTGGCCGACGGCGGTGCCGGCGTCGAGCGGCCCGCCGGTCCGGTGGATCCGCACTGACGGACGGGCCTTGCCGGCCCGGAGCCGGCCGGCCCGGTCACCAGGACCGACCCGCCGGCCCTCCGCCGGATCACGTCCCCCGGCTCCGGCGGACGGCGGAGCGGCCGGGTACGCACCCCGCGTGCCCGGCCGCTCCACGTCCTGCCCCCGCTCGCTAACCGCCCGCCGCCGCGACGCCCGCCCGGCGGCCGAAGAACGTGCCGTCGCCCAGCGAGGTGCCGCTGACGTACCCCTCGCCGTGGATGCCGGAGGCCGCGCGGCCGGCGGCGAACAGGCCGGGCATGACACGACCGGACACGTCGAGCACGGCACCGTCCACGGTGGTGCGCAGCCCGCCCAGGGTGAAGCCGGCGATTCCCGTCCCGGCCCCCGCGCTCGGCCGCCCGCCCGCGTGGAAGCCGGCCCTCGGGTCGAGCGCCGCGTACGGGCCCTTCAGCGGGCGCAGCCAGCGCGCGTCCTTGTGGAAGTACGGGTCCTGCCCGCGTTCGGCGTGCGCGTTGTAGGCGCCGACGGACGCTCGCAGGGCTCCGGGCGGCATGCCGAGTTCGGTCTCCAGCTCCTCCAGGGTCTGTGAGACGAAGCGGGGGGCGGTGCCCCAGCGGTCCCGCTCGGGCACCGCCTCGTAGCCCTCCTCGTCGACGATCACCCAGTAGGGGGCGGGCTGGGTGAGGGCGGCGGCACTGAAGAGACCGGGGTAGACGTCCTCGTTGATGAAGCGCTGCCCGAGACCGTTGACCAGGACGCCGCGCACGGCCAGAGCGGGCAGCGCGGTCAGGGACAGCTGGGTCACGCCCATCCGGCGGGTGGCGGCGCCCAGCGCGGCGGCCATCCGGATGCCGCTGCCGTCGTCCAGTCCGTCGCTGGTCCTGCCGTGGCCCAGGAGGTGCGGGGCGTGGTCGGCGAGCATCTCCTCGTTGTCGGCGAAGCCCCCGGTGGTGAGCACCACTCCCCCGCGCGCCCGGTACGCCAGGTCCTCGCCGTGCCGGCGTGCGGTGACGCCGACGACCCGGCCGGTGTCGTCCGTGATCAGCGCCGTGGCGAGGGTGTCGGCGTGCGTCACGGCTCCCGCGGCCCCGGCCGCGGCGGTCAGCTTCTCCATCAGCAGCCGGCCGCCGTACCCCTCGGTGGCGCAGCGGTGGCCGCGCGGGGCGGGCCGGGCGATCTCGTTGTACGGCCAGGCGTTCTCGCCGAGCCACATCAGGCCGTCCCGGGTGGTGGGCATCCAGGTGGGCTCGTCCCACAGGGTGGGTTCGAAGTCCAGTCCGCGGTCGACGAACCACTGGAAGTGGGCGGCGCTCCCGTCGCAGTACAGCCGCAGCTTCTCCTCGTCCGCGTGCGGGCCGAGGGCCGCGGCGAGGTAGCCGAACATCTCGTCGGCACTGTCCTCGAAGCCGCATGCCCTCTGCACCTCGGTGCCGCCGCCCAGGTACAGCTCGCCGCCGGACAGCGCCGACGATCCGCCGGGGCCTCCCGCCCGTTCCAGGACCAGGACGTCCGCGCCCGCCGACGCCGCTTCGAAGGCGGCGGCGGCCCCGGCGCAGCCGAAGCCGACGACCAGCACGTCGGTCTCGGCGGCGTAGCGGGTGACGTCGCCGGCGCGGACCGGTGCCACCGGCCGGCCGGTGCTCACGGGGCCCCGGGCGGGGTGAACGCGGCCAGCGGCTGGGAGCCGGACCAGTCGTGGCCCCAGTAGCTGTCGGCGGTGATCTCCTCGGCGGTGTAGTGCCGTTCGTCGACGCGCATCCCCTCGCAGCCGTACTCGATGTCCCAGCCGCCGGGGGCGCGCACGTAGAACGACACCATCTTGTCGTTGGTGTGCCGGCCCAGCGTGGAGGAGAGGGAGAAGCCCTGCCGGCCCACGTTGTCGAGGGCGCGGCCGACCGCGTCCAGCGTGTCCACCTCCACCATCAGGTGCACCAGTCCCGGTTCCCCGCTGTGCGGGGCGGGGCAGACGGCGAGGCTGTGGTGGCGTTCGTTGACGCCCAGGAAGCGCAGGCGCCTGGCCGGCGCGTCGGCGGCCCGGCCGCCGAGCCGGATGGCGCCGCGCGGCAGGAAGCCGAGCACCTCGGTGTAGAAGGCGACCGTCTCGTCCATGGCGGTGGTGGGCAGCACGACGTGCCCCATGCCCTGGCCGCCGGTGACGAAGCGCTGCCCGAGGCCGGTCAGCAGGGGGCTGTGGTCGAGGACCGGTCCGAAGAACACCTCGACCAGCACGCCGGCCGGGTCCTCGAAGGCGATGGCCCGCTCCACGCCCCGGTCGTCGGCCTCCTCCTGACCGAGCAGCTTCACGGCCGTGCCGGACGCCTCGACGGCGCGGCCGACCGCGGCCAGCGCGAACTGGTCCCGCACCTCCCAGCCGACGGACAGCACCCGGTCGCCGTCGCCCGGCAGGACGGCGAGCCGGGCCCGGCGCTCGTCCATCCGCAGGTACAGGCCGTCGGGGTCCGGGCCCGATCCTTCGGCGAAACCGAGGGCGTCCACGGTGAGTTCGCGCCAGCGGTCGATGTCACGGGTCTGGACCCGGAGATAGCCGAGCCCTCGGATCTGCGTCATGCGTTCCACTTCCTCGTCCGTCTCGTCATCGCAGCGAACCTCAGATCATCGAACGCATCGGTCCCTGCGGCGGCTCGACGCCGATCTCCGTCAGGGCCGAGGCGTGGAAGACGGGTCCCGGCACGTGGATGGCGTGCGTGAGGCCCGTGTGCACGTCGCGCCAGAAGCGCTGGATCGGGTTGTCCAGGCGCATCGCGTTGCCGCCGGAGCGGGCGACGACCTCGTCGACGGCGCGGACCGCCCGCCAGGCGGCGGCGGCCTGGACACGCCGGCCGACGGCCCGCCGCTCGAAGGAGATCTCCCGGCCGGCGGCGACCATGTCGTACAGCCGGCAGACGTTGTCCAGGAGCGCGGAGCGGGAGGCGGCGATCTCGGCCGCGGCGTCGCCGACGGCGTACATGACGTACGGGTCGTCCTTCGCCGCCTGGCCGGTGATCTGCACCCGGTCGCGCTGATGGGCGAGGTGGTGGGCGAGGGCCCCCTCGCACATGCCGATGACGGCCGAGGTGATGCCGAGGGGGAAGGCGGCGGAGAACGGCAGCCGGTAGGCGGGGTTGGTCAGCCCGGCCTCGACGGCCAGCGAGCCGTCCACCACCTTCGCGTACTCGATGACGCGGTGGGCCGGCACGAAGGCGTCCTCGACGATGATGTCCTTGCTGCCGGTGCCGCGCAGGCCGACGACGTCCCAGGAGTCCTCGACGATCTCGTAGTCGGCGCGCGGCAGGATGACGTGCACGGAGCGCGGGGGGCTCAGCCGGTTGCCGTCGGGGTCGGTGAGGAAGCCGCCGAGGAAGATCCACCGGCAGTGGTCGGTGCCGGAGGAGAACTGCCAGCGGCCGTTGAAGACGTAGCCGCCGTCGACGGGCCGCAGCAGGCCCATCGGGGCGTACGGGGAGGCGATCCAGGTGTCGGGGTCCTCGCCCCAGACCTCCTCCTGGACCCGCGGGTCGGCCATCGCCATCTCCCACGGGTGGACGCCGACGACGCCGGCGACCCAGCCGGTGGAGCCGTCGCAGGAGGCGATCCGCATGACGGTCTCGGCGAACTCGCGCGGGTGCAGTTCGAGGCCGCCGTACGCCTTGGGCTGGAGCATGCGGATGGCGCCGGTGTCGCGCAGGACCTTGACGGCCTGGTCGTCGAGCCGGCCGAGGGATTCGTTGGCGGGGCCGAGGGCGCTGATCTCGTCGGCGCGTGCCTCGACGGCCTCGAGTACGGGATTGGTCATGGCGTGGCTCACTTCCCCGGGGCTGTCGGTGCGGCGGCGCGGTCCCTCTCGGCGAGGCCCACCGCGATCTCGATGAGCTGGTCCTCCTGGCCGCCGACGAGTTTGCGCCGCCCCGCCTCCAGCAGGATCTCGGCGCCGGACACGCCGTACTTGCCGGCCTGGCGGGCGGCGTGCTTGAGGAAACTGGAGTAGACGCCGGCATAGCCCATGGTCAGGGACATGCGGTCGAGCAGGCACTCGCCGTCCATGACGGGCCGTACCACGTCCTCGGCGGCGTCGATGATCTTCAGTACGTCGATGCCGGTGCGGATGCCCAGGCGTTCGGCGACGGCGGCGAACGCCTCGACGGGGGTGTTGCCCGCGCCCGCGCCGAACCGGCGGGTCGACCCGTCGATCTGGGTGGCCCCGGCGCGCACGGCGAGCACCGAGTTGGCGACGCCGAGGCCCAGGTTCTCGTGGCCGTGGAAGCCGACTTGGGCGTCGTCGCCGAGTTCGGCGACCAGCGCGGCGACCCGGTCGCTCGTGTCCTCCATGACCAGGGCGCCGGCCGAGTCGACGACGTAGACGCACTGGCAGCCGGCGTCGGCCATGATGCGGGCCTGCCGGGCCAGTTCCTCCGGCGGGCTGCTGTGCGACATCATCAGGAACCCGACGGTCTCCAGGCCCAGTTCGCGGGCGAGGCCGAAGTGCTGGACGGCGATGTCGGCCTCGGTGCAGTGGGTGGCGATACGGCAGATCGAGGCGCCGTTGTCGGCGGCCTCGCGGATGTCGTCCTGGAGGCCGAGGCCGGGCAGCATCAGGAAGGCGATCCTCGCCCGGCGGGCGGTCTTCACCGCGGCCTTGATCAGTTCCTGCTCGGGGGTGTGGCTGAAGCCGTAGTTGAACGAGGACCCGCCGAGGCCGTCGCCGTGCGTGACCTCGATGACGGGGACGCCCGCGTCGTCGAGGGCGGCCACGATGGAGGTGACGTGGTCGACGGTGAACTGGTGCTGCTTGGCGTGCGAACCGTCCCTGAGGGACGAGTCGGTGACGCGGATGTCCAGGTCGGTGCTGTAGGGCATGACTGGTGCACTCCTCGGTGAGCGGGGGTCAGGCGCCGGCGCGGCGGGCGGTGATCCGCTGGGCAAAGCCCTCGCCGACCTTGGTGGCGGCGGCGGTCATGATGTCGAGGTTTCCGGAGTACGGGGGGAGGAAGTCGCCCGCGCCCTCCACCTCCAGGAACACCGCCACGCGGGCGAGCCCGCCGCTGACCGCGCTCGGCCCGTCGAACTGCGGCTCGGTGCGCAGCCGGTAGCCGGGCACGTAGGAGGCCACCTTGGCGACGGTCTCGTGGATGGACGCGGCGACGGCGGCGCGGTCGGCGTCGGCGGGGACGGCGCAGAACACGGTGTCCTGCATCAGCATCGGGGGTTCGGCCGGGTTGAGGATGATGATGGCCTTGCCCTTGGCGGCGCCGCCGATGGTCTCGATGCCCCGGCCAGTGGTGAGGGTGAACTCGTCGATGTTGGCGCGGGTGCCGGGCCCGGCGGACGGCGAGGCGACGCCGGCGACGATCTCCGCGTAGGGGACCTCGGTGACCCGCGAGACGGCGTGCACGATCGGGATGGTGGCCTGTCCGCCGCAGGTGATGAGGGAGACGTTCGGCGCGTCGAGGTGGTCGCCGAGGTTCACCGCGGGCACCACGGCGGGGCCGATGGCGGCCGGGGTCAGGTCGATGGCCTGGATGCCGAGGGCGGCGTACTTGGGCGCGTTGGCCCGGTGGACGTGGGCGGAGGTGGCCTCGAAGACCAGGTCCGGCCGCTCGGCGCCGTCCAGCAGCGGGTCGACGCCGTCGGTGCCGGTGTGCAGGCCGTGGTCGGCGGCACGCTTGAGGCCGGGGCTCCGGTCGTCGATGCCGATCATCCAGCGCGGCTCGATGTGCTCGGAGCGCAGGAGTTTGTACATCAGGTCGGTACCGATGTTGCCGGATCCGACGATCGCGGCGGTCGCCTTGGTCACGTGTGGAACCTCATCCGAGTCGAGGGAGGGGACGATGGGAGGCGGTCAGCCGTCGTAGGTGACCTTGAGCCGGTCGCTGACCGGGCGCGCCTGGCAGGCGAGGACGAGACCGTCGGCGAGGTCCTGGGCGTCGAGGACCTCGTTGCGCTCCATGACCACCTCGCCCTCCACGAGGACGCAGGCACAGGCGCTGCAGGCGCCCTCCCGGCAGGAGTAGGGGGCGTCGAGGCCGGCCCGCAGGAGCACGTCGAGCAGGGGCTCGCCGTGCGGCCACTCGACGGTGCTGCTCGTCCCGTCCAGCTCCACCTCGGCGGTGCTGACGGGGCCCGCGGGGTCCGGTGCGGGCCCGTCCCCGGGCGTCGCGAACGGGTCGCCGGTCAGGGAGGTGAACCGCTCGACCGTGATGCGGCGCGACGGCACGCCCAGGTCGGTGAGTGCTCCGGTGGTGAGGTCCATGAAGGGACCCGGCCCGCAGACGAAGGCGTCACGCCCGGCGTACGGCCCGGCGAGGGCGCGCAGACCGGAGGCCGTGGGCCGGCCCTGGAGGGACTCCAGCCAGTGCAGCACGGTGAGCCGGTCGCCGTGCTCCCTCGCCAGCGCGGCGAGTTCGTCGCGGAAGATCACGGACCGCTCGTCGCGGTTGGCGTAGACGAGGGTGACGTGGCCGGTCCCGGCGTGCAGGGCCGAGGCGAGGATCGACATGACCGGGGTGATGCCGCTGCCGGCGGCGAACAGCAGGAAGTCGCCGTCGAGCGAATCGGGCGTGAAGGTGCCCGCGGGCCGGAGCACCTGGAGGGTGTCGCCCTCGGTGACGTGGTCGCAGATCCAGTGGGAGGCGTAGCCCCCGGCGGTGCGCTTGACGGTGACCTTCGGCAGTTCGTCGCGGACCGGTGAACTGCACAGCGAGTAGCAGCGCGCGACCGAGCCGTCCCGCTCCGAGGGCACCCGGAGGGTGAGGAACTGGCCGGGCCGGTAGGCGAAGGCGGCCCGGTCCTCCTCGGCGGGCTCCAGCACCAGGGAGTGCGCGTCGGCCGTCTCCCGGATCACCTTGACGACGCGTACGGTCAGGGGGCCCGCGCTCACGAGGCACCTCCGGGGATGACGGACCGGGTGCGGGAGGCGGCCGCGTGCCGGGCGGCGACGTAGCCGAAGACGATGGAGGGGCCGATGGTGGCGCCCGGTCCCGCGTACTCGTTGGCCATCACGGACGCCGAGGTGTTGCCCGTGGCGTACAGCCCGTCGATGGCCGTACCGTCCTCGCGCAGCACCCGGCTGTGTTCGTCGCAGACCAGGCCGCCCTTGGTGCCGAGGTCGCCGACCTCGATGCGGACCGCGTAGTAGGGGGCCTTGTCGATCCGGTCCAGGTTGGGGTTCTTCAGGGTGGGGTCGCCGTAGTAGCGGTCGTAGGCGCTGTCGCCCCGCCCGAAGTCGGTGTCCTTGCCGGCGCGGGCGAAGCCGTTGAACCGCGCCACGGTGTCGGTCAGCGCGTCGGGCGGGACCCCGATCATCGCCGCGAGTTCCGCGATGCTGTCCGCCCGGTGCACGGTGCCGTTGTCGTAGAACGCCCTGGGGAACGGCATGCCGGGCAGGATCTGGGCGAAGGGGTAGCGGCTGCGGGCCTTGGCGTCCATCACGAACCAGGCGGGGACGTGCCCGCCGGCCAGCTGGTCGTGGACGAAGTTGACGTACGGCGACGACTCGTTGGTGAAGCGCCGGCCGCCGGCGGAGACGATCAGCGACGGCGGGATGCACCGTTCGGAGACCAGGGGGATGGTCGCGCCGGCGGGATGCCGCACGGACGGCATCCACCAGGCGTCGTCCATCAGGTCGAGGGCGGCGCCGAGCGCCCGGCCGGCTCTGATGCCGTCGCCGACGTTCTCGACGGCTCCGGCGCTGTGGTCCTCCCGGCCGCCCTCGGGCAGGTACTTCCGGCGCATCTCCGGATCGTGGTCGAAGCCGCCGGTGGCGAGGAGCACACCGTGCCGGGCGCCGACCCGCACGGTCCGGCCCTGCCTGGTCACGACGACGCCGGTGACCCTGCCGCCCCCGTCGACGACGAGTTCGCTCATCGGGCTGCCGAGCCACACCGGCACGCCCGCGTCCTTCAGCGCCATGCGCATGCGGGCGACCAGGGCCCGCCCGCCGGTGGCCATGTGGCGTCGGCGCACCACGTTGGACGAGACCCGCCAGGCGGCGACGACGGACGCCCAGCGTCCGCGCCAGGTCCGCTTGACCATGGCCAGGTCGCGGTAGTCCTTGGCGGTGATCCAGAGACCGAGGGGCCCCTTGAGGCTGTTGGGACGCTGGTGCTTCTCGTCCTCGCCGAGCTTGCGGGTGTCGAAGGGCAGCGCCTCGACGGACCGGCCGAGCGGGCGGCCGCCCTCGTACTCGGGGTGGTAGTCGGCGTAGCCCTTGACCCAGAAGAACCGCATCCAGCGGCTGCGGCCGAGCAGTTCCATGGCGGCCGGGCCGTGGTCGACGTAGGCGTCGAGCCGGGCGGACGGCACCCGGCCCTCGGTGAGCAGGTCCAGGTAGCGGCGGATCGACTCGCGGCTGTCGTCGTGTCCCCGGGCGCGCAGGGTGGGGTTGTTGGGGATCCAGATGCCGCCGCCGGAGATGCCCGTGGTGCCTCCGTAGAGCGACGCCTTCTCCACGACGACGGTGGACAGGCCGGTGTCGGCCGCGGTCAGCGCGGCGGCCATGCCGCCACCGCCGCTGCCGACCACGACGAAGTCGAACTCCTCGTCCCAGGCCTGGCCGGCCGGGGCGCTCACGCCTGCTCCTTCCGGGTCAGGAAGGCCAGGACGGCGCTCTCCCAGGCGGCCTTCTGCTCGATCATCACCCAGTGCCCGCAGTCGGGGAAGACGTGCAGTTCGGCGTCCGGGATGGTGCGCATCGGCAGGATCGCCATGTCGAGGGGGCTGACCCGGTCGTCGCGGCCCCAGGTGATCAGGGTCTTCGCCTTCAGCCGGTGCAGCTTCGCCCAGTACGGCGCCTCGTCGGAGGCGGCCGCGGCGGCGGCCTGCGCGGCGAAGGCCTCGCTGCCGTACATCCGGCGGGCGCCGGCGAGCGTCCCGGGGTCGGTGGCCTGCGTCCAGCGTTCCTCGATGAGTTCCTCGGTCACCAGCGACCTGTCGTACACCATGGAGTTCAGCCAGCGCACCAGGCCCTCGCGGGAGGGCGCGTCGGTGAACTCGGTGAGCAGTTTGATGCCTTCGCCGGGTCCGGGACTGAACACGTTGCGGCCCAGACCGCCGATCGTCACCAGGCGCCGTACCCGGTCCGGGTGGTCGAGCGCGAACCGGGCGCCGATGATGCCGCCCATGGAGTTGCCGATGACGTCGACCTGCTGGAGCCCCAGCCCGTCGAGGAACCGGGTCACCGACGAGGCCGCGGTCGCCATGGGGTGACCGTCGACGGGGTCACTGACACCGAATCCCGGGAACTCCAGGACCAGACAGCGGAAGTGCTCGGCGAACGCGGCCAGGTTGCCCCGGTAGTTGCGCCAGCCGGTGACACCGGGTCCCGATCCGTGCAACAGCAGCAGGGGCGGGCCGTCGCCGGCCTCGTGGTAGCGCAACACGCCCTGTTCGGTGGGGAGCTCGCGCAGTGTGGAGTCGTGACTCAGCTCCGTCATCATTCCTGCCCTCGGTTGACCTCGGTGAAAGCCGGCCCTGGTCACCGGCGGTGTCCGGGCGGCCGCCGGCTGCGGGCGGCCACGGTGCCGGGTGATCGGTTCCTGGACGGTAGTCATCGCGGGCGGCGTCACGCGGTGGACGTCTCGGTCAGCGGGATGGGCGCCGCCGCCCGGGTTCCGGACCGGTGCGCGGCCCCGGGCGGCCGGAGCGTTCCACTCATCGGGAACGGGTGTCGGGCACGGTCGGACGGGGGCCCGGCCTGGGGGTCCCCGCCCGCTTCCGGGCACCTCGCGGCACCGTCCCCGCAGAGGTGAATCGACGACCGCCGAGTCCCCGTCCACGCCCGGAGCCGCAGAGGAGACCGGGCCGGCGCCCCTGCGGATGCGGCGTGTCCTGGGCGATTCCGCGTCCGGTGCGGCGGTGGTGACGGGGGCCGGTCCGGACGGCTTCGCCTTCCAGTCGTTCGTGTGCGTCCCGCCGGCACCGCGCCGGTCCTGTTCCGCGCCGATCACCGCGGCCGCGTCTGGCCGGGGATCAGGGAGGCGGGACGGTTCGCGGTCGCCATCCTGGCGGTGGAGCAGACGGGCCTGTCCGGGCGGTTCGGGCCGGGAAGGGGCCGCACGTACGAGGGCTGCGCGGGGAGCTGTCCCGCCGGGGAACGCCCTCGCTGCCGGGGGTGCCGGCGCGGGTGCACGCCGGGGTGCACCTCGCGGGCGGCCATGACGTGGTGGTGGGCCGGGTCCTCGCCCCTGGAGTCGGTGACCGACCGGCAGCCGATGCTCTTCGGCCGGGGCGGCTCCGGCGTCGAGAGCCCGCCGGCTGCCCTCCCGGACCCGGGCCCCTGGGGCTGGGGGGACCGCCGGGGATGAGCGGTCACCGCCCGGGAGCGGGAGTGCCGGGCCCTACCGCCAGTCCCCGTACTGCCCCGCGGCGAGCAGCCGGTCCCAGGTCTGCGCGGACCACGTCTCCTCCGGCGCGGCCGCCGGCCGCCGCCTCGCCGGGGCCGGTGTCCGGCGGTCGGGGTACAGCTCCCGGGACACCTGCCGGGCCGCGTCCACCACCAGCGGGGCGGCCTTCTCCAACGGGGACAAGGTGTCCCCCACCAGGGAGATCGCGGCCACGGGTCCCTCGGGACCGCGGATCGCGGTGGCCACGCACGCGATGTCCGGGAAGCACTCGCCGCGTTCGAAGGCCAGGCCGTTGCGGCGCCGGATGCGGTGGAGCTCCTGGTGGAGGGTGCCGAGGTCGGAGATGGTGCGCTGGGTCATGCGGCCGATGGAGTCACCGGCCCTCGCCTCGACGTCCTCCGGTTCGAGCCAGGCCAGCATGGCCTTGCCCAGCGCCGTCGAGTGGGCGGGGGCCCGGCCGCCGACGCGCGACGGGACGGTCGTGGCGAAGCGTCCGCCGACCTTGTCGAGGTAGTAGACCTCCGCCCCGTCCAGAACGGCGAGGTGGACGACCAGCCCGGTGTTGATCTGCAGGTGATGCAGCCGGACGGCGGCGGCCTCGCGGATCCTGCCGTGTGCGCCGTCCCCGCCGCCGAACCCGAGCGCGCGGCGCCCGAGCCCGTAGCCGAGGCCGTTGTGTTCCAGCCAGCGCAGCCGCACCAGCTGGTCGAGTATCCGGTGCGCCGTCGACCTGGGCAGCCGCGTACAGCGGGCCACCTCTTCGAGGGACAGCCGGGCGGTCCGGCCCTCGAACAGGTCCATGATCAGTGTCACCCGCTCGACCATCGACGGCGGCAGCTCGCGACGGGCCTGCGCCTGCACGGGGGGAACAGTCTCGACAGCCGCCATGGGAGCCTCCAGCCACAGACTGAAATGAATTCTTGTTTTCCGGAATGTAACAGCGCCCCCGGGCTCCGAGAAGAGGTACGCACGGGCTGATTTCGCCGTGCGACGCAGCGTTGCCACGAGACCCTGGCCGCTGCCTGCTCGTGTGTCCGGGCACGGGCCGCCGCGGGGCACGGCCCGGAGCGCGCCCAATGGGGTTATCCCGCACCGAGTCGCCCGGCTGCGCCGTCGAACGATCGTTACGCTCAGCCACCACGGCTTGCTTCATCGGCAACGGGGAAGTTCGGCGAGCGCCGTCACTCCCCCGGGCCGCCCCGGATGGGACGCGGAGGCTCTCACATGGCGAGGTACGACTACGCGTGCGAACGGTGCGGTGTGTTCGAGGTCGTCCGTCCGATCGACGCCCCGGTGCATGAGCCGGCGTGCGCCACATGCGGCGGAGCGGCGACGCGTCTCTACGCCCCGCCCGCCCTCACCTCGCCCCGCTCCGCCCTGCGACGGGCGCGCGACGCCGCCGAGGCCAGCGCTCACGAGCCGACGGTGCGCCACCGCGTGCCCGCGCCACCCCGTCGTGGTGCCCAGCCGCCGAACCCACTGCACGCACGCCTCCCGAGGCCGTGACCCCCAAGGCAAGGAGCGACAGATGCCCGAGGTGCTCTTCAGCATCGACCAGTCCCGGTCGTTCTACGACCAGGCAGTCCCGCCGCACAACCGCTGGCACCCCGACATCCCGCCGGTGGCGACCGTCCGGCCCGGCACCGAGTTCCGCCTCGAATGCCGGGAGTGGTTCGACGGGACGGTGCACAACGACGACTCCGCCGACGACATCCGCGACCTCGATCTCTCGATGGTCCATCCTCTGAGCGGACCGATCGCCGTCGAGGGCGCGCAGCCCGGTGACCTGCTGGTGGTCGACATCCTCGACATCGGTCCCGTCCCGCAGGAGACCGGGCCGGTGGCGGGCCAGGGCTGGGGCTACACGGGCATCTTCGCCAAGGCCAACGGCGGCGGTTTCCTCACCGAGCACTTCCCGGACGCGTACAAGGCGGTCTGGGACTTCCACGGGCAGATCGCCACCTCCCGCCACCTGCCCGGCGTGCGCTTCACCGGCATCACCCACCCGGGCCTCATCGGCACCGCCCCGTCCCACGACCTGCTCGGCCGGTGGAACGCCCGGGAGGCCGAGCTCATCGCGACCGATCCCGACCGGGTGCCTCCGCTCGCGATGCCGCCGGATGCGCAAGGGGCGATCCTCGGCACCCTGGAAGGCGAGGCGTTCGAGCGCGCCGCACGGGAGGCCGCGCGCACCCAGCCGCCACGCGAGAACGGCGGCAACCAGGACATCAAGAACCTCACCCGCGGCGCCCGGATCTTCATGCCGGTGTACGTCGAGGGGGGCAAACTGTCCGCCGGTGACCTGCACTTCAGCCAGGGCGACGGCGAGATCACCTTCTGCGGCGCGATCGAGATGGGCGGCTACCTCGATCTCGGCGTCGACCTCATCAAGGGGGGCATGCAGGCCTACGGGGTGACGACGAACCCCGTGTTCTTCCCCGGCAACGTCGAGCCGCGCCACACCGAGTTCCTCACCTTCGTCGGTATCTCCGTCGACGAGGACGGCCGCCAGCACTACCTCGACTCACAGGTCGCCTACCGCCGAGCCTGCCTGAACGCGATCGAGTACCTGACCAAGTTCGGCTACTCGCCCGAGCAGGCCTACCTGCTCCTCGGAGCTGCCCCGATCGAGGGCCGCTTCAGCGGCGTGGTCGACATCCCCAACTCCTGCGCCACGCTCTATCTGCCCACCGCCATCTTCGACTTCGACATCCGCCCGTCCGGCGACGGACCGCAGAGGGCCGACCGGGGAAACTGCGCCCGCTCCAGCTGACGGGCCCGTGCACGGTGAGCGGGGAGCAGCGGGACCGGGACGCGCTCACCACGCGCCGGCTCGTCGAGGTCCGACACGCCGTGCGCCGGACGCCCGCGGCGGAATCCCTTCGGCCCGGTGCTCCGCCTGAAGCGGGAGTACCGGGCCGATGCGGGGAGGCGGGCGTCAGTCGTCGTACGACAGGCCGTGTCCGGAGCGGAAGAGGACCTTGGCCGGGTCGTCGGCCCGTTGGACGGGCACGGGCAGCTTGCCGCGCGGCTCGACCCGGCCGGCGATCACCCGGGCGGCGGCGCGCAGTTCGACCTCGGTCCAGCAGTAGGAGACCAGTGAGGCCGGGACGCCGTCGAGGTGGGCGATGTCGTACGGGTTGCGCACCGCGAGGTGGACGACGGGGACGCCCGTCGCGAGCAGCCGGGACACCAGGGTGCGCTGGGCGCTGGTCGCGCCGACGTTGTCGGTGGTGACCACCACCGCGTCCCGTCCGCGTGCGGCGGCGACGGCCTCGTCGATCTTCGCCGCGTCGGGCGACCGGCCGGTGGCGAGGTGGGTGGTGCTGTAGCCCAGTTCGTCGAACGCCTTGGCCAGTTCGGGCACGGTGGTGCGGGTGTCGTCGGTCGGGAAGGCCGGGCTGGCGCCGACCACGAGCAGCTTCCGCTGCCTGCGGCGCAGCGGGAGCGTCTCGTGCTTGTTGACGAGCAGGGTGGTGGTGCGCTCGGCGATGCGGGCGGCGGCGCGCTGGTGCCGGGGGGCGCCGACGATCCGGTCGACCTCCCGCCGGGAGACGTAGGGGCTGCCGCTGAGCAGGCCGGCCTTGTCCTTGAGCCGCAGGATGCGCAGGACCGACTCGTCGAGCCGTTCCTCGGTGATCTCTCCGCTGCGGACGGCGGCCAGGACGCCGTTGTAGGCGACGTCGATGTTCGGCGGGAACAGCAGTTGGTCGGCGCCGGCCTTGAGGGCGAGGACGGGCACCCGGTCGTCGCCGTACTTGGTGCGCACGCCCTGCATGTTGAGGGCGTCGGTGACGATCACGCCGTCGAAGCCGAGTTCGTCGCGCAGCACGCCCTGGAGGATCGCGGGCGACAGGGTGGCCGGCTCGTTGCTCGGGTCGAGCGCGGGGACCTGGAGGTGCGCGGTCATGATCGAGTCGACGCCGGCGGCGATCGCGGCCTTGAAGGGCGGGGCGTCGATGCGTTCCCACTCCTCGCGGGTGTGGGTGATCACGGGGAGTCCGGTGTGGCTGTCCTGCGCGGTGTCCCCGTGGCCCGGGAAGTGCTTGGCGCAGGCCACGACGCCGGCCTGCTGGTAGCCGGTCACCTGGGCCGCCACCATGCGCCCGACCTCGCGGGCGTCGGCGCCGAAGGAGCGGATGTTGATGATGGGGTTGGCCGGATTGATGTTGACGTCGGCGACCGGGGCGAAGTTCTGGTGGATGCCCAGGGCGGCGAGTTCGGTGCCCGATATCCGTCCGGCGGTGCGCGCGTCGGAGAGCGAGCGGCCCGCGCCGAGCGCCATCGCGCCCGGCAGCTGGGTGGCTCCGCTGCCGATGCGGACGTTGGCCCCGTGCTCCTGGTCGATGGAGATCAAGGACGGGACGGGGGTGGGCAGGGCGAGCGAGGCCCGCTGCACACCGTTCGTCAAGTCCGCGACCTGGCGGGGGTCCTGGATGTTGTTCGTCCAGCCGGAGAAGTAGATGACACCGCCGATGTGGTACTTGGCGATGAGCTCGGCGACGGTCCGTACGCCGAGTTCCCTGAGGTTGCGGTCCTGGTCGAACTGGCTGGGAGAAGTCGCCGACGCGCCGTAGAAGTACGGCACGAACAACTGGCCGATCTTCGCCTCGACGCTCATCCTGGAGATGATCCTCTTGAGGCGGTTGTCGCGCCTGTGCGCGACCGCGGGGGTAGCCGTCACACCCACGACGCCCGTCGCGCTCGCGGCGACCACGGTCGCGGAGGCGAGCACGGTTCGTCTGGACAGACTCCGGTCCTGCATGCGGACATGCTCCTTCCAGCCTTGCTCATCAAGGGAGTTGAAGGAAACGTGCGGTATTCCGAACAGCGGGAAACGTAGCCCGCAGGTCATGGGCAGGGCAAGAGGTCTAGACAAAATAGGTCTAGACAAGGTGGGCCGGGGTCGGGGAGCGGAGCGGGGCGCCGGGCGGGACCATGGGGGGTGGCAGCCTGGCGGCGAGGAGGTTCGAGTGGTGGGTGTCCCTGATTCCATGCGCGCGGTGCGCATCACCGGGTACGGCGGTCCGGAGGTTCTGGAGCCGGCGGACGTGCCCGTGCCCGGTCCGCAGGCGGGAGAGGTGCTGGTCCGGGTCGGCGCGGTGGCGCTGAACAACACCGACCTGTGGACCCGGGAGGGTGCCTACGGCCGTCCGTGGGACCCGGAGGCGCTGTCGGGGTGGCGGGGTCCGATCGACTTTCCGCGCATCCAGGGCGCGGACGTGGCCGGTCGGATCGCGGCGGTCGGTGCGGGCGTGGACGCACGGCTCGTCGGGCGTCGCGTGGTCGTCGACCCGGCGATCTACGACGCCGAAGGGCCGGACGCGAACCCGGTGGGTCTGATGGGCAGCGAACGCGACGGCGGGTACGCCGAGTACGTGACCGCGCCGGCGGACCGCGTGCACGACATGGGGGATTCCCCTCTCAGTGACGACCAGCTCGCCGCGCTGCCGACGGCCTACGGCACGGCGCTGGGCATGATCGAGCGGGGCCGGCTGCGGGAGGGGGAGACCGTTCTCGTCTCGGGTGCGTCCGGCGGTGTCGGTCTCGCACTCGTGCAGCTCGCCCGTGCGCGGGGCGCGAGGGTGCTCGCCCTCAGCAGCGGAGCCAAGACCGACGCGGTGCGCGACGCGGGCGCGCACGAGGTCGTCGACCGCGCTCGGGATGTCGCCGGGCAGCTCCGTGCCGCCGCCCCGGGAGGCGTCGACGTCGCACTCGACGTCGTGGCCGGGGAGCTGCTGACCGAAGGGCTGCCGCTGCTGCGCGAAGGTGGGCGGTGGGTCGTCGCCGGCGCACTCGGCGGTCATGACGTGGCCCTCGACGTCCGCCGTCTCTACCTGCACAACGTCCAGGTGATCGGCTCGTCGATGCACACGCCGGCACACTTCGCGCTCCTCATGGACCTGGCTCGCCGGGGTGAGGTCCACCCCGTGGTCGCCGCGGCCTTTCCCCTGGAGCAAGCCGCCCGGGCGCAGGAGGAACTCGCCCGCCGCGAGCACGTGGGAAAGATCGTCATGCATCCCTGACGACCTGGAAGGCACCTGGTCGGTACGGCAGCCCCGAGCGCGGGCTCCCCGGCCTTCCGGGGCGATCCGCTGAGCGCCGTCCCCCCCTGCCCGGATTCGCGGGAGGGGTCCGGGGTAGGCGGATCGCCACAGCACATCGTGGACCGGATCGGGGAGCGGACTTGAACGAGTCGGAGTTCATCGCCCTGCAGCAGGAGATCGCCCGGCTTCTGGGCGTCGCCGAGACCTTCGACGCGGGTCGGGAGATCGAGCGGCGGGTGGCCTTCCTCAGCGAACGGCTCACGGCGACGGGCCTGCGCTCCCTCGTCCTCGGCATCAGCGGCGGGGTCGACTCCACCGTCGCGGGCCGGTTGTGCCAGCTCGCCGTGGAGCGGGCGCGCGCCGCCGGACGCGAGGCGCGGTTCCACGCCATGCGCCTGCCCTACGGGGTCCAGGCCGACGAGCACGACGCCCGGCTCGCCCTCTCCTTCATCCGGGCCGACCACGTCCTGACCGTGGACGTCAAGCCCGCCGCCGATGCCGCGCTCGAGGCCACCCTGGCCGCCGGGGTGGGTTTCCGCGACGCACGGCATCAGGACTTCGTGCACGGCAACATCAAGGCACGCCAGCGCATGATCGCCCAGTACGCGGTGGCCGGCGCGCAGGACGGACTCGTCGTCGGCACCGACCAGGCCGCCGAGGCGGTCACCGGCTTCTTCACCAAGTTCGGCGACGGCGCCGCCGACCTGGTCCCGTTGGCCGGCCTCACCAAACGGCGGGTACGTGCCCTCGCGGACGCGCTCGGCGCACCCCGCGAGCTGGTGTGGAAGATCCCCACCGCCGATCTGGAGAGCCTCGACGCGGGCAAGGCGGACGAGGACGCGCTCGGCGTGAGCTACGACGTGATCGACGACTTCCTCGAGGGCAAGCCCGTGGACGAAGAGGCGTTCGACACCATCGTCCGCCGGTATCGCCTCACCGACCACAAACGTCACCTGCCCGTCGCCCCCTGGGACTGACGGGTTCCCGGCGACACCCCGTGCGCCGTCCCCGTCAGGGCCGCAGCGCGCCCGGGCTCAGTCCCAGTACCGTTTCGGCGATGTGGCGGACCATCCCGCCGGCCGCCGGGCCACGCAGGTCGGCGCTGGTGTTGACGTACGAACCGGTGCCGTCGATCGCGACCAGGAGGCGTACGGCCGCCGCCCAGGGGTCCTCGCAGCTGAACACCCGGCCGTCGACTCCCTCGGCCACGACCTGCTCCAGGCGTCGGCACCAGAGCAGTTCCTGGCTCACCACCTGGTCCCGGAGGACGGGCCGGTAGCGCGACAGGTGGCGCGCGTTCAGCCACAGCTTGCTGACGTCGTCGAACTCGGCCCCGGAAGTGCGGGCGACGAGTAACCGGACGGCGTCCAGCGCCGCCGGTCCGCTCCGGCCGTCCGGCACCTCCGGGAGCAGACTGTCGAGTTCGGCCAGGGTGGCGCCGGCGAACGCCTCGGCCACGAGCTCCTCGGCCACCGGGAAGTAGTGGCCGACGAGGCCGGCCCGGACCCCGAGTTCCTCGGCGACCCGTCGCAGGGTGACGCACTCCAGGCCCTCACCCAGCGCGACCTGCGCGGCCGCCCCCACGATCTCGCTGCGCCGCTCGGCGGGCGGCTTTCGGATCCGTTTGCCGGCACCCCTTGACTCCATGGGACGGAATGCTATTGGGTAAGCAGCCAATAAAGCAATTGTTCACGCGCCCAATAACGTTGGCCGCGTGGGCGGCTGCCGTCGCAAGGACCCCCTCACGCGAAGGAACGGGCCACCGACCGCCCCGGTCGGACCGGCCCGTCACCACGCCCGGTGCCGGCCGCTGCCCTGTAATGGCGGTGCCGTTCGGGCCTGCGCCCGCACGCACCCCTGTCAGGAGACAAACGTGGGAAACACACGCAACGATGCCGCCGAACTGGCCGAGTACGGCTATCAGCAGGAGC
The DNA here is from genome assembly GCF_055571535.1 of Streptomyces sp. NPDC030893. Taxonomy (NCBI): domain Bacteria; kingdom Bacillati; phylum Actinomycetota; class Actinomycetes; order Kitasatosporales; family Streptomycetaceae; genus Streptomyces; species Streptomyces sp. NPDC030893. Next base: position 26,731 of record NZ_JBVIFC010000023.1, read on the forward strand.
TGAACCGGACCCTGTCCGCCTGGGCCGTCTTCGCCATCGGGTTCGCGACCATCTCGCCCGTCGTCGGCATCTACGCCGTCGTACAGCTCGGGTTCGTCTTCGCCGGCCCGGCGTGGATCTGGGCGGTCGTCATCGCCTTCCTCGGCCAGTTGCTGGTCGCCACCGTGTACGCCGAACTGTCGTCCCAGTTCCCGATCACGGGCGGCGTCTACCAGTGGGTGCGCAGGCTCGGCGGACCCCGGCTGGGCTGGCTGGTGGGCTGGATCTATCTGGCCTCGGCCATCGCGTCGCTGACGACGGTGGCCTACCTGGGCGCGGGCTGGCTGCACATGCTCTTCAGCGACGCTCCGCTGTCGGCCGGCACGCATGTCCTCCTCGGTGTGGTCTTCGTGGCCGTGGCGCTGGGCATCAACCTGCTGGGCGTCAACCCGGTGAAGCACTTCCTCAACGCCGGCATCATCGCCGAGGGCGTCGCGTCCATCGCGGTGAGCCTGATCCTGCTGGTCTTCGCGCACAACAACGGCTTCGGCATCCTCTTCGACACCCTGGGCTCCGGCGCGGCCTCCGGCGGGTCGGTGGCGGCCGGGTTCCTGACCTGCCTGGCCGTGGCGGGCTGGGCGTTCCTCGGCTTCGACGCCACCACACAGGTGGCCGAGGAGACCGAGCATCCGCGCCGGAACGTACCCCGGGCCCTGATCCGCGCGTACCTGTTCGTCGCCTTCACGGTGCTGCTGACGGCCCTCGCCGTGACCCTCGCGCTGCGCCGCCCCGAGGACGCCGTCTCCGGCGAGATCGCGGACCCGGTGTTCGCGGCCGTCACCGAGAGCCTCGGGGCCTGGAGCGAGAAGCCGTTCGTCGCCGTCGTCCTGATCGCGTTCATCGCCTGCGCCATCTCCATCCAGACCTACATCGGGCGGGCGGTCTACGCCTTCGCCCGGGACGGGCAGCTGCCCTTCTCGGCGAAGCTCGCCACCGTCGGACCGCGGCAGATCCCCTGGGTGTCGCTCCTCGTCACAGCCGTGCTCGCCAGCCTCGGGCTGCTGCTCGGACTGAACGGCAACGCCGCCGCCACGCTGATCTCGTTCGGCTCCGGTGGTTTCTACTTCATCTTCCTCACCGTCGCCGCCGTCGCGCTCGTCGCCCGTCTGCGCGGCCGCTGGAACCCGGCCGAGGGGCAGCTGCGGCTGGGACGGGCCGGTCTGCTGATCAACGTCCTCGCCGTGGCCTGGCTGCTCTTCGAGGCGGTCAACGTCGCCTGGCCGCGCGAGGAGCTCGCCCCCGTCGGGGGCAGCTGGGTCCAGGTGTGGGCCGTGGTCCTCGTCTTCTCCGTACTGCTCGCCATCGGCCTCGTCTACGTCGTGACCGCCAGACCCCACACGAAGCACGTCGCCCGCCCGTCCCAGGAGAAGGAAGAGGTCGAGGCGTCCTGATGCCGAAGCAGCTCTCCCCCGCCATCGTCTTCGACCCCGCCACCGGGCTCCACTCGCGCGACGTCTCGCTCAGGCCCGCGGGCCCCGGGGAGGTGGAGGTCGACGTGCGCGCCGCGGGCGTGTGCCACTCCGACCTGCACATCGTGAACGGGGACTGGCCCACCGACCGCCCCCTCGTCCTCGGCCACGAGGCGGCCGGTGTGGTCACCGGAACCGGCCCCGGGGTCACCTCGGTGAAGCCCGGCGACCACGTCGTCCTGTCCTGGTTCGCCCCGTGCCGCAGCTGCCGCAAGTGCCTCGCGGGGCAGGCCTGGCTGTGCACCGGTACCCGGGCGGTCGCCAACACCCTGCCCGACGGGAGCACCCCCTTCCGCGACGGCCGGGACGAGGAGGTGTGGCCCTACCTGGGCCTCGGGGCGTTCACGGACCGCGTCGTCGTGCCGGAAACGGCCGCGGTGCGGGTCCCCGAGGAACTGCCGTTCACCATCGGCGCCCTCCTCGGGTGTTCCATCACCACGGGCGTCGGCGCGGTCGTGAACACCGCGCGGGTGCGGCCCGGCGAGTCCGCCGTCGTCGTCGGCGCGGGCGGGGTGGGGCTGTCCGTCGTCATGGGTCTGCGCCTCGTCGGCGCCGACCCCGTCATCGCCGTGGACCTCTCGCCCGAGCGCCTCGCCGTGGCCGAGCGGTTCGGAGCCACCCGCACCCTGGACGGCCGCACCACCGACGTCGCCGCCTGGTGCCAGGAGGAACTCGGCGGAGTGGACTACGCGTTCGAGGCGATCGGCAGTCCCCGGGTCATCGAGACGCTGCCCGCCATGCTCACCTCGGGCGGGGCCGCCGTCCTGGTGGGGATGGCTCCCACCGACGCGACGGGGGCGTTCAACCTGTTCGACCTCGCCGACCAGGGCAAGCGCATCCTCGGATGCAACTACGGCTCCAGCGTCGGAGCCATCGACATCCCGAAGCTCGCGGGCCTCTACCTGGCGGGGCGGCTCCCCGTCGACGAACTGATCGGCACCGTCCGGCCGCTGGCCGAAGCGCCCGCCGCCTTCGACGACCTCAGGGCGAACGCCGGAGTACGCACCATCCTGCGGCCGTGACATCCGAGCCGGCCCCCGCCCCGGCCCGTGGACCTGGGCGGGGGCCGGCGCCCGACACCGCGCGCCCCTCACACCTGGAGATCACATGTACGCCGTCACCGATCCGGCCACGAACACCGTCGTGTCCGCCTACCCGACCGCGAGCGACGCCGACGTCGCCACGGCCGTGTCCGCCGCCCACTCCGCCACGGCCTGGGGCCGCGACAGCTCCGTGGCCGAACGCGCCGCCGCGCTGCGCCGGCTCGCGGACCTGCACGCCGGGCACCGCGCGGAGCTCGCGGCGAGCATCGTGAGGGAGATGGGCAAGCCGCTCCCGGAAGCGGAGGGCGAGGTCGACTTCTGTGCCGACATCTACCGCTACTACGCCGACCACGCGGAGGAGTTCCTCGCCGACGAGCCCCTCGCCGTCACCTCCGGCCCCGGTCGCGCCGTGATCCGGCGCGGCCCGCTGGGCGTTCTCCTCGGCATCATGCCGTGGAACTTCCCCGCCTATCAGGTGGCGCGGTTCGCCGCCCCCAACCTGGCCGTGGGCAACACCATCGTCCTCAAGCACGCCCCGCAGTGCCCGGCGACGGCGGCTCTCCTCGAGGGGCTGTTCGCCGAGGCGGGCTTCCCGCCGGGCGCGTACGTCAACGTCTACGCCACCAACGAGCAGATCGCCGAGGTGATCGCCGATCCGCGCGTCCAGGGGGTGTCACTGACCGGCTCGGAGCGTGCCGGTGCCGCCGTGGCCGAGATCGCCGGCCGGCATCTGAAGAAGGTGGTCCTCGAACTCGGGGGCTCCGACCCGTTCATCGTGCTCTCCACCGACGACCTCGACGCGGTCGTCGACGCGGCGGTCGCGGCCCGCCTCGACAACACCGGTCAGGCCTGCAACGCCGCCAAGCGGTTCGTCGTCGCGGCGGAGCTGCACGACGCGTTCGTGGAGAGGTTCACCGAACGGCTGCTCGCCGGCCGGTCCGGTGCGCCGCTGTCGTCGGTCGCCGCGGCCCGAACCCTCGGCCGTCAGGTCGACGCGGCCGTCGCCGAGGGGGCGACACTGCACAGCGAGGGTGAGCGCGACGGCGCGTACTTCCCGGCCGGGGTGCTCACCGGGCTCACCACCGAGCACGCCACCGCCCGTCAGGAACTCTTCGGTCCGGTCGCGATGGTCTTCCGGGCCGTCGACGAGGAGGACGCCCTGCGAATCGCCAACGACACTCCGTACGGCCTCGGTTCCTACGTCTTCACCACCGACCCCGCGCAGGCCGAACGCGTCGCCGACCGGATCGAGGCCGGCATGGTCTTCGTCAACGGTGTCGGCGCCGAGGGGGCCGAGCTGCCGTTCGGCGGCATCAAGCGCTCCGGGTTCGGGCGTGAGCTCGGCCGCCTCGGGATCGAGGAGTTCGTGAACAGGAAGCTCATCCGCACGGTCGCCTGACGGGGCGGGGAACGCGGGCGGGTCCCCTCCCCCTGCGACCGGGTCCCCTCCCCCGTGGGCGGGTCCCCGCGCGCCTCTACGGCCGGATCGACCGGCGGGTCGGTCGCCGACGCGGCGGGAGCGGGCGCCCGCCCGGCCGTGTACTGGCGGGGGACGGGTCGGTGGGCTGGGCCGGCTCCACCGGCCCGACGCTACGGGGGTGCCGGGTGCCAGGGTGCGTCGGCCCGGGTGGGCAGCGTGTCGGCGGCCAGCCGGAGGGCGAACACGGGGGGTTCGTCGCCCGGGAGGGGGCCGAGGTAGTGGTGGCCGGTCATGTGACACCAGGCGGGCAGGTCGAGCGGGGCCGCGGGGTCGGTGGCGATGACGTGGACGACGGTGCCCGGCTCCACCCCGTCGATCTCCTTGCGCAGGCGCAGCAGGAGGGTGACGCAGAGCAGTCCGGTGCCGTCGACGGTGATGCCGGGCGCGGGGGTCTCGGAGGGTGTGGGGTTCATTTGCGGTGGGCGGTGGCGGCGACGGCGGGCAGGACGGCGAGGGAGAGGATGCCGCCCGTGAGGGCGAGGGCGGGGTAGCTGGTCGCGGCGACCATGAGGCCGGAGGCCATGCCGCCGGTGGCGCCGGCGATGGCGATGGACACGTCGACCAGCCCCTGGGTCCTGGCGCGGGTGGCGAGCGGGACGGTGTCGGTGACGATCGCGGTGCCGGAGACGAGGCCGAAGTTCCAGCCCAGGCCGAGCAGGGCCAGCGCGAGCGCGAGCAGGGCGACCGAGTCGCCGGGCGCGAGCGCGGCGAGGACCCCTGAGCCCAGCAGGGTGACGCCGGACGCCGCGGCCACCTTCATCCGTCCGTAACGGTCGACCAGTCGGCCGGTGAGCGGTGAGGGCAGATACATGGCACCCACGTGGATGGCGATGACGAGGCCGGAGGCCGCGGTTCCGTGGCCGTGGTCGTCCATGTGGACCGGCGTCATGGTCATGATGGCGACCATGACGAGCTGGGTGAGGACCATGATCAGGGCGCCGAGGACCACTCCCCCGCGGCCTTCGCCCGCGTCGTCACCCGCGGCGGCGGCCGGCCCGGCCGCGGCATCGGCTTCCCGGGCGACGGCCCGGGCCAGGAGGAGCGGGTCGGGGCGCAGCCACAGGGCGAGGACGAGCGCGGCCAGGGCGTAGGCGGCGCCGGAGAGGATGAACGGCCCGGCGAGGTTCGGGATGCCGAGGGTTTCGGCGAACCTGCCGGTCGGCGCGGCGAGGTTGGGGCCGGCGACGCCGCCGAGGGTGGTGGCGACCAGGACGGTGGAGACGGCGCGGGCCCGGTGGCCGGGTGCGGCGAGGTCCGCTCCGGCGTAGCGGGCCTGGAGGTTGGTGGCGGTGCCGGCGCCGTAGACGAACAGGGCGATGAAGAGCAGGACCGGGGTGTCGGTGGCCGCGGCGACGATGACGCCGGCGGAGCCGAGGGCGCCGGTGAGGTAGCCGGCCGCGAGGCCGGGGCGGCGGCCGCGGGCCTGGGAGACGCGGCCGACGGCGACGGCGGCGAGGGCGGAGCCGGCGGTGAACAGGGCGCTGGGCAGTCCGGCCAGGCTGGTGGAGCCGAGCATGTCCTGGGCGAGGAGGGCGCCGACGGTGACGCCGGCCGCGAGGCCCGCGCCGCTGAGCACCTGGGAGGCGACGAGGACGCGCAGGATGCGGGCCTGTGCCTGGTCGGGGTCGGATATGTGGGCCGCCGAGCCGGCGGGTGCGGTGCTGGTCATGTTTCCTTCCGAGCAGGGGCGCGGGCATCGCCGTCGCTCCCCGCGTCTCGTGCGGGCCGGCGGTCAGGGGCCGCGGTGAGGGTGCGGCCCCTCGTGCGGAGTCGGGCCGGCGGAACGGTGACGGATCCCCCGTCGGCGGCGGCCGCGGTGTGCGGACGCCGAAACCACCCGTCGTGGCAGGGGGGCCGGGGCCGGTTCCCTCCCACGACGGGTGTCGGGCGCGTCAGCGGTGCGCGGCCGGCTCCGTGTCCGGCGGTGACTGCGTGTCCCGCCGTCGGGGCGGCCGGAGCAGCACCACCAGTGCGGCGAGCGCCGCCACGCCGGCCAGGACCAGCACGACCGTCCGGTCGGACACCGCCGCGCCGATGGCGGACAGCCGTTCCTCCAGGGCGAACTCGGTGCCGGTACTCAGCGGGGACGGCAGCGCGGACGTACCGTCGAAGGCCAGGAACGCCGCCCCCAGGGCGACGAAGAACAGGCCGCCGGCGAGAGAGGTGCTGTGCAGGGTCACCGGTCCCGCCCGGAAGGTCCGGCCCCGCAGCCAGCGCCTGCGCCCCAGATCGAAGCGGTCCCACAGCAGGGCCAGTACGAACATCGGCACCGCCATGCCCAGGGCGTAGACGGCGAGCAGCACCCCGCCGTGCAGCGGGTCGCCGTTCACGGCCGCCACGGTCAGGATGCCGCCGAGGATCGGTCCCGCGCAGAACCCCGCCAGCCCGTACACCGCGCCCAGGGCGAACACCGACAGCGCCGAACCCGAACGGCGCCCGCCCGCGGCCTGCGCCATCCGGCGGGAGCCGAAGCCCAGCCCGGCGATCTGCGCCACGCCCAGGGCGATGACCGTCCACCCTCCCACCGTCACCAGGGTGTCCCGGTGGCCGTAGAAGAGGCGGCTGGCGAACGAGCCGGCCACACCGAGCGGTACGAGTGTCGTGCACAGGCCGATGTAGAACAGGCCGGTACGCGCCACCAGCCGGGTGCGGCTGGTGAAGGAGTAGGCGAAGAAGGCCGGCAGCAGCAGTGCGCTGCACGGACTGAGCAGGGCCAGCAGTCCGCCGAGGAAGGCCACGGCCAGGCCGGCCTCGCTCATCGCCCGGCCGCCTTCGCCGCGGTCTCCACGGCTTCCTCGAAGGTGGCGGTGGGCTGAGCCCCCAGGATCGGTGTGCCGTTGATCAGGAACGCCGGGGTGCTGGTCACGCCGAGGTGGTAGCCCTCCTCCTGGTCCCTCTGGATGGCGCTGCGGGCCTTGTCGGACGCCATGTCGGCCCGGAACCGCTCGATGTCGGGGATTCCGGCCTCGCGGGCCATGGCGGTGACGTTCTCGGCGCTGAACTCGCCGGTGTTGCGTGTGCGCGGCTTGCCATAGGCGACGTCGTGGAACTCCCAGAACTTCTTCTGCTGTCCGGCCGCCCAGGCGGCCAGCGCGGCCTGCTCGGATTCCTCGCCGAAGATGGGGAAGTTGCGCCATTCGATGCGCAGGATTCCCTCGTCCACGTACGAGCGCACCAGTTCGGGCTCCGTCTCGCGGGCGAACTGCGCGCAGAACGGGCACTGGAAGTCGGAGTACTCGATCATCACCACGGGAGCGTCCGCGCGTCCGACCGCCAGACCGTCGGACGGATCGCGGCGGGCGAGGGCCAGCAGGCTCTCGTCGGCGGGGGCGGGGGACTCGTCGACGGCCACGGACGTCCCCGCTTTCCCGTTGCGGGCGTCCGAGTCGTCGAGGGTGAGGGCGAAGGCCGCGGTCACCGCGGCGGCGGCGAGGACCGCGACGGCCGCGACGGTCCGCCTGCGGGTGCGTCGGGACGGGGACGGGTTGGATGCAGTCATGGGACACCTCAGACGTCGAGGAGGAAGGAGGAGAAGGGTGTGGGACCGGCCGCGGGTCAGGCGGACGCCGTGACCGGGCACTCGGTCTGGGAGGAGAGGCGGCGCAGCGCGGCTTCGGCCAGCAGCCCCGCCGACAGGACGGCCAGCAGTGGCTGCAGGGGAGCCCAGTAGCTCAGGGCGCCGGAGGCCCCGAGGAGCACGAGGACGAGCTTGTTGCAGACCGGGCAGCCGACGGCGAAGAAGGACAGCACCCCGCCGATCGCCCCGAGGCGGCTGCCGTCCTTGGCCGCCGGCTCGGGAGCGGGCGAGGGGCGGCGCACGTAGGTGCTCAGGACGATGCCGGCGAGGACGGCGGTGACGGCGAGGGCCGGGTAGTTCCACCACTGCACGGGGATCGACCGGCCGAACAGCGGATTGGGCACCACGTCGGTGGGCGCGCCGACCAGGAGCGCCGTGGCGAGGGCACCTGCGCCCGCCACGGTCCACTGCCGGGACCGCCAGGCACGCAGCGCCGCACCCGCCCGGCGCCAGGAGCGCGGGGAAGCGGACATGCTGAAGAACTCCATTCTTGGGGATTCAGGGACGCGGCCGACGGGCCGGTCTAAATCCGCAGAACGGAGTGGAGTGGCAGGGGCGGCGGAGCCGGGCTGCCGGACAGCACGCCGGCATGCCGGGCCACGGACGGTGCGGAATCCACGGGCGACGACACGGCGGCGGGGCACGGAGCGGACGGCGGGGTGAGCTCGGCCGCGCGCTGCGCGCCGGGGTCGGCGACAGCCTTCTTGCCGCACGGCGCCGCTCCACCGTCCGACGGTTCGGCGACCGTGTCGGCGGGACCGCTCTGCGTGGCCGTCAGGGGCGCGCCCTGTCCTGCGCCCTCCGCGTGCCCGAAGACACAGAGCAGCGCCACCACGGCCACGAGCAGAGCCAGCACACCACGGAGCCGGGCGTGCGCCCGCCCCTGTGCCGCTCGACTCATCGCCCCTCCCGCCCCCTGTTCGTGGACACGGCCACCCTATGCCACGCGGGCCGGAGCATGGTCAGCCAGGTCGGCGAAGGAGGCGTGGTGCGGTGGCGACGCGGTCCGGCCGGCCGACAGGCGCCGGGCGGTGTCTACAGGTCGAACTCCAGGTGTTCGATGTCCGTGAACCGGACCTCCTCCAGGGAGCCGGCGCGGCGGCCGCCGTCCTGGAAGTAGACCTCCTTGAGCGCCTCGGCCGCGATCTCCTGAAGGCGGGCGTCGCCGGCTCCGGCCTCCTGGGCCTCGAAGAGGCGGGCGGCGTGCCGGGGAGGCAGGGCGACGGTCAGGTGCCGGATGCGGTCCTGGTCCGTCGATCCGATCGGCGCGGTGTAGCCGAGGCGGGCGCGGGTGTCGATGACGATGCCGTCGGTCGTCGCCGCCTTCCGCCGGGCCCTGGCCCGGATCTGCGGCTGCCACCGCTTCTTCACCTCGCGCTCCAGACGCGCGGCGAGTTCCGGGCGGGGCTTCCTGATCTGGTCCTTCACGTACCGCTCGACGGTGCGCTGGGAGATCCGCAGCGTCCGGGCGACCGCCCTGGTGCCCTTCAGCTGCTTGACCAGGTACCGCATCTGCGCGGGTGCGGTCTTGGGTGCCGGGCGGGTGAACGCCTTCTGCACCGCGGCGTCCAGGCCGTCGCCGAACAGGCTCATCGTCGCCCCTCCCTACTCTCCGCCGTCGACGTCGGTGACGGTGCCGTCCTTGATGTACCGGGCGAGGTTGAGGTCCGGGGCGTCGAACCGCTCGCGTACCTCCTCGCCCCACAGCACGGACTGGGTTCCCTCGTGCTTGACCAGGCCGGGATTGACGCCGATCTTGAACCCGCCGGGCAGCGGCCTGCCCTCCCGGTAGGGCAGGAAGTCGAGCGGGCCGGTGCCGCCCGCCGCGTAGACGACGCAGTCGGACAGCACCGCGACCGGGTACTGGCCGGTGAACGCCGCATGCCTGACGATCTTGCGGTGGAGGTTGACGCGGGTGCGGGAGATGACCGCCGCGCGGATGTCCGGCCGCCACGTCGGACGGGACAGGGCGCGCCACGGCTCGCCCGGCCGCCAGCCTTCTCCGCGCGGGCGCTCGCGCAGCTTGCCCAGGCCGCCCTTGACCGTGGCCTTGACGGCCGAGACGACGATCGCCAGCTGCGGGTCACGGCTGCGGTGGCCGTCCATCGCGGCGAGGAAGTCGGCCGGCGCCATGTCCGCGTGCACACCGAGGTCGGCCATCGTGGCGAGGTAGGCGTCGCGCAGCCGCTGGTACCAGGCGTCCAGGTAACGGCCGTTCTCGTACCGGACGTACGCCTCGGCCGGCCGGACCTCGTAGCCGAGCTCCACCGCGTACGCCACGGTCGGTGTCGCGTACCAGGCGGGGCCCTCGGGCCGTTCGCCCTTCGGCGTGAACGGGCTGGGCAGCAGGCTCGCGTCCAACTCCGCCCACTTCTCCTTGCCCACCCTCACCCTCGACAGGTCGACGTGGGAGAGGTCCACCAGCCAGGAGCCGGGCAGCTTCGGGTCGAACACCGGCCGCTCGACGTGGGTCGGTGCGCCGAGGCCGACGACGAGGCCGTTGGCTCCGGCGGCGAAGGCCATGTTCACGTCGATGCCGACCAGGTGCCGCAGGGTGCACTCGGCGTCCGTCATGGGCCGCGCCCAGTCGTACGCCTCCTCGAACAGCTTCTCCGCGGGGCCGCGCACATGGAATCGCGGCAGGTCCTTGAGCAGCGGGTGCCCGTCCGGGGCCTCGCACGGCGCGCAGTGCACCGGGTCCTTCCCGAGCGAGCCGGGGTTGTGCTCGGAGTGCCGTCTGCCTTCGGCGTCCGGCTCGGAGGCGCGGGTCGCCGGGTGCAGCGCGGTCATCAGTTCCAGGCCGGTCACGGCCGTGGACCCGCGCGGCGTCATGACCCGCGCGGCGTACACGCCGAGGACGCGGGCGAGTTCGGCGGGCGGGAGCTGTCCGGCTCCGTTCCAGTGCCGGGTGTCCAGCGCGTTCCAGGACGGGATGCACAGCTGCACGCAGGCCCGCTCCGAGCCCTGCGCGGGGCGGTAGATCCGCGCCCACGGCCCGAAGCCGCGTTTGGTCAACTGCCATTGCGCACGGGTCAGTTGCTTGACGACCTTGTGGCCGTCCGGGATCCGTCCGGCGAGCCGCTCCTTCTCGGTGAGGGTGACCGGCAGGCCGTAGCGCCGCAGCGCGGCGGCGGTCAGCACGAGGAGCGGGTCGGCGTCCTTGCCCGGTCCGGACAGCTTCGCCTGCCCGAGCCCTGCCTCGTTCAGGGTCCACTGCACCAGGGCCGGGAGTGACTTGGCGGGCACCTCCAGGATCAGGCCGCCGGCGCAGTACGCCAGCACCTGGCCGTCGGCGTCGACGTCGACGACCGCCAGCGGACCGTTCTCGAACCGCCGGCCGGTTCCCTCCGCATCGGGGTGGCTGGGCGAGGGCGGTTCGGGGCTGGTCCGGGCGTTCTCGGTCACCGTGGGGACCGCCGTGTCCGGAGCGCTCGGCGTCTCCCGTGCCGGGGGCGGGGGGTAGAGCTCCGCGAGCTGCTTCAGCAGCCGTGCGTACGCCTCACGCTCCGGGCCGCGCGGCTCGGTCGGCTTCCTGGCCGACTCCCAGCCGGACACCGTGGCCCGCCGTACCTGGAGCGCGGCGGCGACTTCGTCCAGTGTCAGGCCGTGTGCCGTACGCAGCCGCTTGCGCTCCTCCGCCGGCGGCAGCGGGGAGCGGGACGCGACCAGCGCGTCGACCGCGTCGAACAACTCCGACATGGAACACCTCCGGACACGGACTCTAGCGCCTCGGGCGTACGGATCGCGCACGGTTGCCGTACGGATCGCGTACTGCGGCGGCACCGTACTCTTTCCCCCATGGTTCCGATGATCCGCGCCGCCAGCCTCCGCGGTTTCGTGGAGCTCGTGGACGGGCTCGGCGGTGACGCGGGCGGGCTGCTCGCCCGGTTCGGCATCGCACGGGAGGTGCTGGAGTCCGACGAGGGCCTCATCCCCATCACCGCCAACGATCTGGTGCTCGACGCGGCGGCGGCCCGGCTGCGCTGCCCGGACCTCGGTCTGCGCCTGGCGGAGGCGCAGGACCTGAGCATCCTCGGACCGCTGGCGGTGGTGATCGAGGCGTCGTCGACGGTCGCCGAGGCGCTGCACGCGGCGTCGCAGTACATGTTCGTGCACAGTCCGGCGCTCAGTGTCGGCGTCGAGGCCGATCCGTACGGGAACCGCGGGGTCGTCGCGCTGACCTACCGCAAGGACCTGGGCGAGTCGCCGTACTCGCCGCAGGCGATGGAGCTGGGGCTCGGGCTCTTCCGGCGGGTCGCCGTGATGCTCGTCGGCAGCCCGACGGGGCTGCGTTCGGTGGAGGTCCCGCATCAGCCCCTCTCCCCCGTGCGCCGCTACACCGAGTTCTTCGGCACCGACGTGAGGTTCGGCCGGCCGACGGGCGCGCTCCGGGTGGAACGGCACGTGCTCGACAAGCAGTTCCGCACGGCCGACGAGGCGATCCGGCAGCTGGCGGTGGGATACCTCGCCGACCACTACGCGGATCCCGGACGCGAGGTGTCCACCCAGGTCCGGCGCGCCCTGTCGGGCAGCCTCGGCGTCGCTCCCCCGGCGCTCGCGGGTGTCGCGCGGCTGCTGTCCGTGCACCCGCGGACGCTTCAGCGGCAACTGGCCGGCGAGGGCACCACCTTCGAGACGCTCCTGGACGAGGCGCGGCGGGACGCGGCGCACCGCTGCATCACCACGACCGACCTCCCGCTGGGGCAGGTCGCGGCACTCGTCGGGTTCAGCGAGCAGTCCACCCTCAGCCATGCCGTACGGCGCTGGTTCGGGACCAGTCCGCGCGCGTTGCGCCGGGCGGCACGGCCCGCCGACGGCCGGCCGGGATTGTCGCACTGAAACAAGTATCGAGGCCGCCGTGTCAGCACCCTGGGGGGAACCCCGGCCCTGGAGGGAGCGACCCATGGTGGAACAGAAACAGCGAAGCGACACGGATCTCGCCGCGATCGGCGCCCGCCCGATTCCCGAGTTCGACGGCGTGCACGACGTGTGGCCGCGTGGCGAACGGCTGGCGGCGGTCCGGCGGTCCGCGGCGGCGTACAAGGAGCGCTTCAAGGCGCAGGGCCAGGTCCTCGCGGTGCGTTCGGTGGACATCGCGGCGGCGCCGTACCCCGTCTCGTACGCCTTCCACGGGGCGGTCTCGGTGCCCACCCTGCCCCTGATCTCCATGATCAACCGGATGGTCGTCGTCCAGTACGACGACTGGAACGGCACCCCCCGCACCCTGGTCTTCGAACCGACGGTGCCGGACGGCTCCGCCGAGGCACCGTTCTACCGGAACCTGCGCAGGCTCATCGACAAGGTGCCCGGCGGCCGTCTGGTCGAGAAGACGGTCCTGAAGTACTACAACGAGCCCGGCGACGTCCTCGCCGAGGTGGGACTGACCACCGACGACATCGACTTCTGCACCTTCGACCACCTGCATGTGCAGGACCCGCGCATGATCCTCGGCTCCACCGAGGTCATCGAGGGCGAGACGGAGCCGCGCCGGCCCCTGTTCGGCGAGGCGAGGATGCTGGTGCACAGTCGCGAACTCGCCACCCTGCGCTCCCTGCACCCGATGCAGTGGGCCTGGTACGTCGACGGCGGTCTCGGCGGAGTGGACCCCGAGAAGCTCGTGACGTTCGACGGCGACATCGAACTGGGCCCCGGAGTGGCGCTGTTGTGGACGCCCGGTCATACGGACGGCAACCACTCGCTGGTGATCAACACCCCGGACGGCGTGTGGGTGTCCTCGGAGAACGGCATCTCCCTGGACAACTGGCAGCCGGAGCTGTCGAGGATTCCCGGCGTGCGCAAGTACCACCGGCAGTTCGGGCGCGAGATCTGCCCGAACGCCAACACCCTGGAGGACTCCCTCGACCAGTACGACTCGATGGTCAAGGAGAAGACACTGGCCGACCGTTGCGCGAAGGACCCCCGCTGGCTGCAGATCCTTCCCTCGACCGAACTCGCCCCGTGGAAACGGTTCTGGCCGGTCGTGCCGACCTACGCGCACGGCGGGATCGCGTACGGCGAGATCACGTCGGGCCGGCGATGAGCCGCCCGCCCGCCGGTGCGGTCGTCACCGGCGCCGGCCGCGGCCTGGGGCGGCGGATCGCCCGGCTCCTCGTCGAGCGCGGCCACCAGGTCCTGCTCACCGACCGGGACGCCGCCTCCGCCCGGGCGGCCGCCGACGAACTCGGCGGCGCGGCCACCGCTCTGGCGGTCGACGTCCGCGACCAGGACCAGGTCGAGGCCGCCCGGGACGCGATCGTCGCCCGGGCGGGGCGCCTGGACGTGTGGGTGAACAACGCGGGCGTACTGGTCACCGGCCCGGCCTGGGAACAGGACGAGGCGACCCGCCGGCTGATGATCGAGGTCAATGCCCTGGGCACGATCAACGGCACCGTCGCCGCGATCGGCGCCATGCGCGGCAACGGCGGGGGCCATGTGGTCAACGTCGTGTCCCTCGCCGGGCTGACGGCCGTGGCGGGCGAGGCGGTCTACGCGGCGTCCAAGCACGCGGCGATCGGCTTCAGCCTGAGCACGATGGCCGATCTCAAGCTCGCCGGCGTCAAGGACATCAGCATCTCCTGCGTCTGCCCGGACGGCATCTGGACACCGATGCTCCACGACAAGCTGGACGACCCCGCCTCGGCACTGTCCTTCTCGGGCAAGCTGCTGCGCTCCGAGGAGGTGGTCGACACCGTCCGCCGCGTGCTGGACAAGCCCCGCCTGGTCACGGCCGTACCGGGCTGGCGCGGGCTGCTGGCCCGCCTGGCCGACGCGGTGCCGGCACTGGGCCTCGCCACCGTACCGCTCGTGGTCGCCCAGGGACGCCGTGCCCAGAGGAAGCTGCTGGCCAGGGGCGGACCGCAGGGGCCGTCGGCCGGCTGACGGCCCGGCGGGCCACCGCCGGGAGCCGTCGGGCGGCTGCCCGGCGGTTGGGGGCCGTGAGCCGGGGAACCCGCACCCCATGATCTTCTTCCGCGCCGGGTCGGCGGCCTGCCGCGCCCGGTGCGGGACGAGCGGAGCGCAAGGGAAACGGAATGACGAAACAGTTCTCCGTCGGAGACCACGTGCGGTGGAACTCCGAGGCCGGCCATGTCGAAGGCGTCATCGTCAAGAAGCACACGCACGACGTCCAGTACAAGGGGCACACGCGTCGCTGCTCGAAGGAGGATCCCCAGTACGAGATCGAGAGCGACAAAACCGGCCACATCGCCATGCACAAGGGCGGGGCGCTGAAGAAGTCGTAATGGGGCACCACCATCGCGCGGCAGGGATCATGAGTCTCGTCGAGGACGTCCGGGAGGCCGTCGCGTCGGTTCCTCCCGGTTCGGTCGCCTCCTACGGTGACATCGGTGAGCGGATCGGTGCCGGTCCGCGGCAGGTGGGACGCGCCATGAGCCTGCTCGACGAACAGGTGCCGTGGTGGCGTGTGGTGTACGCCGACGGCACGCCGGCGTCCTGCCACGGCGGGCGCGCGCCGGAACTGCTGCGCGGCGAGGGCACCCCGATGCGGGGTGCGCGGGTGGACATGGAGCGTGCGCGGCACCGGTGGACGGCGTGAACTCCCCCGCCCTGTGACGCCCCGGCACCGGCACACTGGCGGGCCCCGTCGTTTCAGTGCGGCGGCCCGCGGGCAGAGTCCCGGCAGCGTGGACCCGGTCCCAGGACCCGGCGAGGGGGAGCGCGACGGTGCCCGACCAGGTACGTACGGCGGACGGACGGCGGTTGCGGGTCGAGGTCTCGGGGGATCCGCACGGGCGGCCGGTCTTCCTCCTGCACGGCATGCCGGGCAGCCGGGTGGGCCCGAGACCCCGGTCCCTGTTCCTCTACCAGCGCGGCGCCCGTCTCATCAGCTACGACCGGCCCGGCTACGGCGGTTCGGACCGGCGGCCGGGCCGCCGGGTGGCGGACGCCGTCCAGGACGTGGCCCGCGTCGCCGACGCACTGGAGCTGGACCGGTTCGCGGTGGCCGGCCGCTCCGGTGGCGCCCCGCACGCCCTGGCCTGTGCCGCGCTGCTGCCCGACCGGGTGACGAGGGCCGCCGCGCTGGTCGGCCTCGCGCCGCAGGACGCGCGGGGACTGAACTGGTTCGAGGGCATGGCGCCGTCCAACGTCACCGAGTTCCGTACGGCGGTGGCCGACCCGGAGCGGTTCGCGGCCGGGATCATCCCGCGCTCGGCACGCATCCGCGACAACCCCGCCCGGCTGCTGGAGGAACTGCGCGACGATCTCACCGCGGACGACCGGCTGATCGTCTCCGACAACACCGTCCGCTCGATGCTGCTGCGCAACTACCGCGAGGCGCTGCGCACTTCGCCCTACGGCTGGATCGACGACGCGCTGGCCATCACCGGGCCGTGGGGCTTCGACCCGGCGGGGATCCGGGTGCCCGTACTGCTGTGGCACGGCGCGCAGGACGTGTTCTCACCGGCCTCGCACTCGGCCTGGCTCGGTGACCGCATCCCGCACGCCACGGCCGTCCTGGAGACCGGCGCGGCCCACTTCGCCGCCCTGCGCGCACTGCCCGAGGTACTGAACTGGCTGCTCGCCGACTGACCCGCCTCACACCGCCAGCGGCTCCAGGTCCCGGTAGATGCGCTGCTCACGGGTGACCAGCCGGGTGATGCCGTTGTCCTCGCCGAGCAGCCGCCGCAGCTCCGTCAGCGCCTCGTCCCGCAGCAGCCGTCCCTCCGCCTCCCGCCCCAGACTCCGCAGGGTGAGCGAGTGGTTGGCGGCCACGGCCAGGCTCTCCGGGTGGTGGTGACCCAGGACGACGCGCAGCGCGGCCAGATACCGCTCCTCGCGGCCCCGGGCCTCGTCCAGCCGGCCCTGGGAGAACAGCACGTTGGTGTAGTTCACGCCGGCGAACAGGGTGTGCGGATGCTCCTCGCCGAGCACCTCCGTCATCCGCGAGATCACCTTCAGGAAGACCCTTTCGGCCTCCTCGAGATCGCCGCAGCCCCAGTGGAAGATGCCGATGTTGTTGAGCGCGGCCTGGGTGTACGGGTGTGCCTCGCCCGGCACCTTCATGTACTCGGCCAGCGCCTCCAGGGCCACCTCGCGGGCGGCCTCCCGGTCGTCCGCCGCGAACAGGTCGGCCGCCATGTTCAGATCGCAGGCCAGCGAGTCCGGTGTGGGCGCCTCGTACTGCGCCCGGTACTGTGCCCGGGTGGCCGTCGTCAGCCGGTGGGCGTCCTCGAGCTGGCCGTCCCTGCGCAGCGACACCGCCAGCGACTTGGCGCAGCGCAGCGTGCCGGGGAAGTCCTTGCCGAGGATGCGCTTGTGGGCGTCGTAGGCCCGTGCCAGTGTCGTGACCGACTCCGCGTACCGGCCCACCTCCCTCAGGTCGCGGCCCAGGCCCTCCGCGGAGGCCAGCGTGTAGGGGTGGTCGGGCCCGAGGACGTCCATGCGCCGGTCCAGGGTGTCCTGGTCGATCCTGCGCGCCTCGCCGTACTGGCCGACCATGCGCAGGGCGAGGGCGAGGTTGTTCGCGGCGTTGAGGGTGCGCCGGTGCGACTCGTGGAAGATCTGGCCGAATCCGCGGTACGCCTGCTCGGCGAGGTGCACCGCCCTGCGGTACTCGCCGAGCGCGGCGAGGTCGCTGGCGAGCGACGACATGGTGACGTACGTGTGCGGGTGCGACGCGCCGAGGACGCGTGCCTGCCGCTCCACCAGTTCCTCGTCGATGGCCCGTGCTTCCACGTAACGTCCCTGCGAACGCAGCACGTTGGCGAGCTGGCAGCGCAGGTAGAGGTACTGCATGTCGTCCTCGCCCAGCAGCGGCCTCCAGTGCTCCAGCAGGTCCTCGGCGAGCCGTTTGGCGGCGGGGAAGTCCCCTCGCTTCCACTGGTAGCGGACGCGGTCGATGAGCAGCCTGCGGGTTTCGGCCGCCTCGCTGCTGCGGGCGTCGGAGGCGGCGAGGTGCGGCCAGATGATCGCGAACCGGGGCCAGGTGTCGGGGTCGTCGATGGGTTCGTCGCCGTCGGGCCGGGCACCGGCCAGGACGGTGTGCACCACGCGCCGGGCCTCGCGCTGCTCCTCCTCCGGCATCTGGGAGCGGATCACGGCCTGGACCAGCCGGTGCACCTGGATGCTGCTGGTCTTCTGGTCGACCTTGGCGAGGGCGAACCGGCCGATCTCGCGGATGATCCGGCCCAGCAGCAGGCTCTCCTGGAGCGCGGCGTCGTAGGGTTTGAGGGCCTCGATCATCTCCTTGCTGTAGAGCAGTTGTGCGGAGATGGGCTCGGGGGCGAGGAAGGCGCACAGCTGGAGCAGCCTGACCGCGGCCCGGGAGCGTTCCTCCATCCGGGCGATCGACACGTTCCAGGTGGCGGCGACCGTCTCGGGGTAGTCGGAGGGCTGGCTGAGGGCGAGCACGTCGGTGGTCTGCCTGGCCAGCAGCCGCAGGTAGTCCTCGATCGGGGTGGCGGTCTCGGCGAGCCACGCCGCCGCCTGCTCGACGGCCAGCGGCAGGTCGCCGACGGCTTCCGCCACACGGTCGGCGTCCTCGGCGGACAGCCCCCCTTCGGTACGCCGGGTCAGGTGCTCCACGCTCTCCGCCCGCAGGAAGACGTCGATCTGCTCGGACGTGCCCTGCTGCTGCCAGGTCTGGTTGCGGGAGGTGACGAGGATGTGCCCGCTGCCGCCCTTGGGGAAGTAGCGGGCGAGCCGGGCCGGGTCGTCGGCGTTGTCGAAGACCAGGATCCAGCGTTTGCTGGGCACTCCGCGCGACAGCCGGTGCACGGTCTCCTGGCAGGCCAGGGTGATGTCCTCGCCGCCGGGCACGCCGATCAGGGCGCCGAGTTCGGCGAGGGAGGCGACGACGTCGTCGACGTGCTCGGCGGACGTCCACCACACCAGGTCGTAGTCGGCCATGAAGCGGTGCACGTATTCGATGGCGAGCTGGGACTTGCCCACGCCGCCGAGCCCGTACAGGGCCTGCGGCTGCGGCGGTCCGGGGGTCGTGCCGAGCCGGTCGCGGACGCGTTCCAGGATCACGTTGCGTCCGGTGAAGGTGGTGTTGCGCTGCGGCGCGTTCCAGATCGCCGGTGTGTTGCCGGGGAATCGGGGTGCCGTGGGCGCCGACTCGGCGGGCATCACGGGGAGTTCGAGGGCGCGCAGCAGCACGGTCACGCACTCCGCCTCGTCGAGCCGGTGCAGGTCGATGAACGACTCCGGGAGCTGCCGCACCTCGTCGACGCGTACCGCCACCACCGGAGGGTCGACGGCGTGCGCGGAGGGGCCGGTGAGGGTGCGCCGGACGGAGCCGGCGTGGCGGGACTTCTCGAAGACCTTCGACAGCAGCACCAGGGTGCGGGTGCCGGGGTCGGCGGGTTCGGCCGGGCCGGTGGAGATGTCGTGCAGGGTGACGTCGCAGCCGGCCCGCCTGAGCAGGTATCTGACCCAGTCGGCCCAGGTGCGGTTCTCCGCGGCGTACGCCACCAGGAAGGCGGCCGCCCCGGCCGGCGGGCGGCGCCTGAGGTAGGCGTCGCGGCAGCGCAGCCGCACCGCCTCGGGGACCGGGGGCAGGGAGGTGACCTCGCGGTCGGAGATGACGGCGGTGAGCCGTTCGAAGGCGGACAGCAGCGAGTTGGCGATGCCGGCTTCGTCGCCGACCGTGGCGAGGGTCTCCTCGTAGGCGTAGTAGGGCCGGTAGGGGATCTCCACGTTTCCCCAGTAGGCGCTGCTCTCCTCGGCGGACAGCTCCCGGCCGTCGGCTGCCCTGGGCAGTCCCTCGAACCGCATCCGGGCCAGGGCCCGTCCCGCGTCGACCTTCTCCTTCTCCCCCTCGTCGATGCGCATCGGTACGGGCAGCACCCGGATGCGGCGCGGCCGGTAGCCCTCCTCGATGCTGCGTGCCACCGCGGCGGCGCCCTCCAGCGCCTGGTCGCTCAGGGTGAAGCAGTCGACCAGCACGTCCGGCATCTGCATGGTGCAGATGTCCGCGTTGTCCGACAGTCCGGTGCGGCTGTCGATCAGGACGTAGTCGTACGTCGCCTTCATGTCGGCGCGCAGCGCGTTGAGGAACTTGCCGCCGCCCAGGCGCTCGTAGAAGTTGTCCCACTCGAAGGAGGTCACCGTCGTCGAGTAGGCACGGTCCTGGCGGCCGGCGGAGAGGAAGTCCAGGGAGCCGCCGTCCGGGAAGCGCAGGTCGAGGCGTTCGGGGCGGATGGACAGGGCGTGCTGTTCGACGTGCGCGTAGGGCAGGTGCCAGTCGTCGGGCCGGTCGTGCGTGCCCGTGGTCGCGGCCCAGGCGTAGTCCTCGATGATGTTGATGACACCGGGGGTGGCCGACAGCGCCTTGAGGTCCAGGAAGGGGTGGAAGAAGCGGTGCAGGCCGGGGGCCTCGAGGTCCCAGTCGACGGCCAGCACGCGTTTGCCGTTGGCGGCCAGGATCCAGGCGGTGTTGGCCAGGGCCATGGTGCGCCCGGTGCCTCCCTTGTACGAGTAGAAGGTGATGATGCGTCCATCCCGCGCGGCCGTCATGCTTCTCCTTCGTCGTCGGGTCCGCCTGCCGGGTCCGGCGGCTGGGTGGGGCCCATCAGACGGGGCCGGGGTATGTGCGGGCCGGGCGGCGGGTAGGCCTCGGCGTGTTTGAGGTACTGGCGGGTGGTGTGCGCCACGACGGCCGGGAGGACGTCGGTGAAGGCCTTCAGGGTGGGGACGCCGTTGACCGCGATCCGGCTTTCGGTGCGTCTGCCGCGTTCCAGGATCAGCGGCAGGGTGTGTTCGAGTTCGGCGGTCAGCCGTCTGCCCTCCTGGCTGTGGCACTGCAGATCCGCCCGGTTCCAGGGCACGATGGCGCTGGTCCAGGGCGGTGAGGCGCGGTCGAACGCCGCGAGCCGGTCACGCCGGTCGTCGTCGGTGAGGGCCCAGCGGTCCACCAGGAGAATGCCGGGGCGGCCCGCCGCCTTGCCTTCCCGGCCGGGGCCGGCCTGCTGAGGGCCGTGGGTGTCCTCGTCGTCCAGGGAGGAGACGGTGATCCGGTAGTCCAGCGAGCGGATCAGTTCCTGGGCGAGCGCCGGCAGCGGCCGGGTCGACTCCGAGTGGTACGGGTTCCAGTCCTGCGGATCGTCGCCGTAGGGGCCGGCGTCCCGGTGGTGCGGGATGGTGTCCCGGGTGGGGGCGGCCACCGTCAGGTGGATGCGCCGGGGTCCTTCGCCGCGTGGCCGGAACGCGCTCGGCGCGTGCTCGTAGTCGCGGGGTCTGCTCGGCGGCAGCGGGGTCCGCTCGGCGACCTGGACGATCCGCTGGGCGAGCGTGAGCACGGTCTCCTCGTACTCGTCGCGCAGCCGGCTGAGTTTGATCAGTCCGTAGATGCCGTTGGTCGCGTACCGCTCGCCGAAGGCGGCGTGGTCGAGGTGGAGGTGCCGTACGGAGTCGGGCAGTTGGGCGTAGTCGACGCGGGTCCACAGGGCCGGGACGATGGCGGAGACCTCCCTGCCGTCGACTGCCTTGACCCGCACCTGGCGCTCGTGGAAGGCGTACCACTCCCGGCCGCACATCTCGCTGGTGAAGTAGCGCGGGGAGAGCAGCGGCACGAACACCCGGCAGCGGGCGAGGTTCTCGCTGAGTTTCTGCGGCCAGCCGTCGCCGGAGCTCATCTCCCGGTCCATGAAGCCGGCGGGTGCTCCGGCGGGCAGGTCGGTGAGCGCCATGATGTGGTTGCACAGGTCCCGGTAGAGCACGTGCACCCAGTGGTCGGGGTCGCCGCCGCCGGGTCCGACGCGCGGTGTGTGGGCGTAGCTGAGGAAGAAGTAGGGCTGGTCGTCCGAAGCCCTGTCCCGTTCCCTTCCGGGTACGTCCAACACGTCCCCCCACCCGTTGTCGCACCCGCGCCCTCGCGGTCGCCCCGACCGACGCCAACAATGTGCCCGACGACCGCTCCGGCGGGACCGCTTGTTTCACACCAATCGTCGGGCGCTCCTGGACAGTTGGTCCGTGGCGTCGTCGACGGCGGGGCGCATCCGGAACAGCACGACCGCTCGTGACGACCATTCCCGCCGCGTGAGGAGATCACTCGGCAGCCGCTGTCCGATCTCCGCGAAGTCGCCGTCGTCCAGGGCCGCGTCCTCGTACGAGGTCCAGTTGCCCTTGTCCTCGACCACGCACCGGTAGGTGCGCCGGGGCGGTGGCGGGTTCTTCCGGTACTCGGCGAGGTGGAAGGCGCTGCAGACGTCGAACCCGACGCGGAGCAGGAGGACTTGGGCGTCCGCCGCGTACAGCCGGGCCAGGGGGGACCGCTCGCCGAGGTGGCAGTGCGGGTCGTGTCCGTCGAGCAGTTCCGCCGCCCGCGGTCCGATTCCGGCGAACGAGGTCTGGGGGTGGGCGCTGCGCAGGGCCCCGGGTGTTGTCCGTACGCATTCGGCGAGGGCACCCGTCGTGGGGCAGGGGGTGGTACCGGGCTCGAAGGGGAGCATCGACTCCCGGAAGGCACGCACCTCCGTCTCGTCCAGGCCGGCGATGAGGTCCTGGTGGGCGCGGGAGGTGTCGGAGTTCTCCGGGGTGAAGGCGGGCACGACGAGGGTGCCGTCGGGGCCGAGCGCGGTGAGCAGGGCGTCACGTACGCGTTCGGGGGCGGTGCCGGTGCCCCGGAGGGAGGCGTGCACCAGGAGAGCGCCCCCGCGGCGGATGCCCAGCTCATGGAGGAGTGCGTGGATTCCGCCGGTTTCAGACATGTCGGCCGTTCGTGCGTGCGGCCCACTCGGCGCGCAGTTCGGCCACCAGGGCGGCTCCGGTCTCGGTGAGGTCGCGGGCCGCCGGGCCGGTCAGCTCGGTCAGGGCGTGCGCCGCCCGGTCCGGCGCCGGTGCCGCCTCGTGTGGTCCGGACCGGTGGCGGGCGGCGTCGCCGAGTGCCTCGACGGCCTCGGTGATCAGCTGTCCGGCACGGGTGCCCGGCACGTTCAGGTCCGTCGCCCGTCGTAGGCCGGCCAGCCGGGCGCGTCGGCCCAGGCGCGGCAACTCGGCCGCGATGTCCTCGGGTTCGGCGTCGATGGCCACGCCCAGGGCGCCGAGGCCATCGGTGTCGAGCCGCACTCCGGTGCCGGCCGCCAGGGGCGTGACCACATCGGCGCGCAGTGTGTTGAGGTCGTCGTGCCGTCCGGGCTCACGCTCGGCGAGGATGCGGTGGGCGGTGCGCAGTCGCTGTCCGAACGCGGTCAGGGCGGGCGGTTCCAGAGGATCGGTGACGGCGGCGTCGTAGCGGGTGCGCCAGGGGTCGGCGTCGTCGACGAGCACCGGCCGGGTGTCCCCGATGTCCACGAAGGCGGACGGCCGCCAACGCGGGGCGCGTTCCTGCGCGTCCACCGTGTGGTCGGTGCCGTCGGGCATGCGGACGGTGAAGTCCCGGCCCTTCACGGCGACTTCGACGCGCCCGGGGGCGGGGAGGGTGAGCGTTCCGAGCGTCGGCAGATGCAGCGTCGGGTCCGGCTGCGGCCAGGACAGGCGCAGGGGTACGCGGGCGTGGACGGCGGCGGCGACCGCGGCGGCGGCGACGCGGGCGGTGACGATGCCGTCGGCCGCGGGGTGGCCGAGGGAGGCGCGCAGATGGCTGCTGGACATCACCCGGTCGAGGTGGGTGGCGGATTCCTCGTCGGCGTCCAGCCGGAGCAGCGCCCGCCAGACCTCGTCCCAGTCCGGTTGGCCGGCCAGCCGTTCGCCGGTGTGGAAGAGGAGTTCGCGGTCCCGTCTGAGCTGGGCGAAGCGCAGTTCGTCGGCGTCTCGGACGCCCGGGCACAGGGCGCGCTCGGTGATCCGTTCCGCGATGCCCTCGACCAGGGCACGAAGGTCGGAGCAGAAGACCGAGGGATTGTCGAACATGCGGTCAGCGCTGTAGCGGTGGGCGTAGAGGCCTCCGCCGCAGGAGTCGACGACGGGGCAGCGGCGGCAGGTTCGGGAGACGCCCTGGAGGCCGAGTCTGCGGGCCTGTACGCCGGGGTGGCGGGAGAACTCCTCGAAGTCGTGCCGGAAGACGTCGTAGCCGGTGGCGGGGGCGCCGTCGTAGGCGATCTTGAGGGAGTCGGCCTGCTCGAAGGTGCCGTCGGTCTCCACGACGGCCAGGTCGGAGGGGGCCAGCCCCATGGCCTCGGTCAGGCTGGGCCCGCCGCGCAGTGTGCTCAGCACCGAGTCGAAGAGTCTGACCGGCACTTTCGCGCCCTGCTCCAGCCAGCGGTCGAAGACCGCGAGGAGCCAGTCGGCGTAGGGGACCCGGGAGTCGGAGAGGCCGCGGGGCGGTGGGCTGTCCCACGTGGAGTGGGGCAGGAGGTAGTCGATCCGGGGCGGGTCCAGCGCGGTGAGCGCGTCGTGGACGGCGACGGGGTCGTTGGCCACGTCCACCGTGCAGAGCAGTCCGCCGAACAGGTGCCGGTACTCGGGGGCCTGCAACAGGCCGATGGCGCGAAGTACGCGGTCGTGGCTGCTGCGGCCACGGCGGTCGAGGCGGTGTCTGTCGTTGGCGACGCGGTCGCCGTCGAGCGAGATTCCCAGGCGGACGTCGAATTCCCGGAACACGTCGAGATGACGTCTGCCCAGTTGTACGCCGTTGGTGTGCACGCGCAGGTCGAGCTGGGTGACCGCGCCCACGGTGGCCCTGAGTTCGGCGCAGACGGCGCGGAGCCGGGCGGGTCCCGCGAGCAGGGGTTCGCCACCGTGGAGGATCACGGTGACGGTCTCCAGAGCGCGTAACCGGGCGTAGTCCGCGAGTCGGCGCGCGGTGTGCGCGACCGTTTCCTCCGCCATGACGACGGGCCGGGCCCGCCAGCTCTGGTCCGCGTGCTCGTAGACGTAGCAGTGGTCGCACGCCAGATCGCAACGACTGTGGATTTTGAGCACCAGTTGCTGCAGCGGAGTGGCCGCGGGGTCGTTCATTCACGACAGACTATCGCGGGCCGTCGGCGCCGGCCGCCCTTGTCTCCCTTGCCGTCAAGGGTGATCGACCGGAGCGGGTCGTGCCGCCGGACGGTCGCGGGCGAACGGGGCCGCGCCCGGTGTGCTGCCGGGCGTGACCCGTTGTCGTCACGTGGTTCCCGGGGGTTCGGTCCGGGTTCCGCGCGGGTTTCAGACCGTGGAGTTGAACGTGACCCGCTTCGCGGAGGGCCGGCCTGCGGTTTCCATGACCCGGGCGGCCGTCCTGGCGGCGTCGCGCGGGTCGATCGCCGCCAGCGGGGTGAGCGGTCGGCGCGGCGCGGGGCCGGCGGCCGACTCCCGTCCGGCGGTCATCTGTGCGTTCATCGTGCTGATGTCTCCTCTCAAGGACACCGGCTTGTCCCCGGTCCAACGGGACCAGAGGTCCGGTGCCATGGGTGGTCCTCGGACTGCTGTGAAAGGGACAGCGCGGGTTTAGGCGGACCCTACCCCAGGGACGTGCCGGGAGGATGGCCCTGCGGGCCGTTCGCGTTCATACTTCGGGGTGCGAGGCGACTTCGGGGGTGGTCGATGAGCTCCACTGTTCCCGGTCCCGGCACGACGTTGACCGAGAGGGACCTGCCGCCGCTCTTCCATGCGAACGATCAGTGGGCAATCGCCCGCCAGAGTGAGTCCTTCCGCGCCGTGCGCACCCAGTTGGCCGTTCTGCTGACCGCCACCGCGGTCGCCATGCTGGCCGAACGGCTCGACAGCCGCTTTCCCGCGGCTCTCGCCGCGGTGCTGTACGCGCTCAGCATCGCCCTGGGCCTGCACATCTCGCGGCGCCGCTCCCGCGCTCACTGGCAGACGCACCGGGCCGTGGCCGAGCTGCTGAAATCGCTGGCCTGGCAGTACATGGTGCACGGTGGTCCCTTTCACTCCCGGGTGCCCAACCCCGATGCTCTGTTCGAGGAGCGTCTGGAGGCCCGGCTGCGGGAGTTGCGCAAGGTCGGCTGGCAGGACTCCCGGGGCCGGGCCGGCCATCGGGGGGCGCGGCAGATCACCCCGGCCATGCGGGCGGTGCGGGCCAAACCCTTCGCCGTGCGCCGGGACATCTATCTGCGCGACCGGCTCCTGGAACAGCAGGCCTGGTACAAGCGCCGTGCCGCCCGGGCCCACCGGGCCGCCGCGCGCTGGTCGTCCATCACGGCGCTGCTGACCCTGCTCGCCCTGACCGCGGCCGTGCTGCGGGCCGCCGGCCTGATCGGCGGCTGGGATCTGACGGGGCTGTTCAGTACCGCCGCGGCGACGGCCGTGGCCTGGCAGGAGGTGCGGCGGCACCGGCCGCTCACGTACGCGCACTCGCTCGTCGAGCAGGATCTGGACACCCTGCGGGTCGCGATGACCACCACGGTGACGGAGGACGGCTGGGCGGAGGCGGTGGCGGAGGCCGAACGGCTGGTGTCTCCTCAGCACTCGGACTGGCTGGGCACGTTCGGCCGTTGACGGCACGCCCGGTCCCCGGGCCGGCGCCGGGTCAGTCGCGTTGCACGCCCGGTTCCCACAGCACCGTGACGGGCACGCCGCTGCGCCGCGCGTACGCCACCACGTCCCCGGTGCCTCCGGGGCCGCGGGCCGGGCGGCCGTCCCAGACGGCGACCAGTCGGTCGGCGTGGTCGACGATCCAGCGGCCGGCCGCGGAATACGCCTCTTCGTGTGTCGGCTCGGCCGGCAGCTGCACCCGTGCGCTGCACGAGCCCAGGATGCGTCGGTAGGAGGCCCGGGCGGCGGCGTCGCCGAGGTGCGTCTCGTAGTCCATGCCGGGGATGACGGCCGTCACCGGCACCCCGCGGGCCAGTGCGATGTCGGCGAAGAGCTGGTCGGCGCCGGCGGCGAGACTGGTCAGCGCCTCCAGGTTCCCGCCGTCACGCAACAGCCTGCGCATGCCGGACCGTACGGAGGGCTCCACCGCGGCGGGAATCGAGCGGTGCCCGGTGACGCCGATCCGGGTCACCCCCGTACGCCGGACGGAGAGCGCTGCTTCGCTGGGCCCCCGGACGGTCGTCCGGGCCGCGGAGCCGGTTCCGGCCACAACAGGTCCCTTCCCGCTCGCTGTCCGTGACGACCACCTTAGCGCCGGGTCACCTGGCCGCGCAGGGGCCCTGACCGGCCATCACCGGCCGTACGGCCCGTCGCCGCGCCGGGCCGCACGGATCCGGTCGAGCCACTCCCTGCCCAGCCGGCGCCCGTCGGGGAGTTGGTCGCCCGGGTCCCAGCGCCATGCTGTGATCATCGCCAGCACGAGGACACGGCACTCGCGCACCAAGTCCTGGTCGGCACCCGGGTATCGGGGGCCGACTTCTTCGGGTGCGTGCGCGATGTCGAATTCGACGGGTCCACGGCAGCACGTCTCGAGATCGATGAACAGCGGCCCGTTCTCCGTGGCGAGCACATTGCCCGGGTGCGGCTCACCGTGCAGCAGCTGCTCGGCGCCACCGCGCCCGGCGATCGACCCTCCCAGGCCGCGCAACGTGGTGACGAGCAGTTCCCGGTCCGCTTCGGCGAGCGAGGGAGAGCGGTCGCGGTCCTCGACGAGCCGCAGGGCCTGCTCCACGCGATCCGTGAAGTGGGGTGCCGGGACATCGACCCTGCGCATTCCGGCGTGCAGCCGCTCCAGCGCGCCGGCGTAGTCGGCCGGGGGGATCTCCCGAGTGGTCACGGGTTCGTGGTAGGTCCACAGTGTGACCACGAAGCCGTCGCGCTCGTGGACGCGTGGCTCGACCCGGGGTTCCGGAGCGGCTACGGGACACCCGGCTTCGGCGAGCCGCTGAGCGAGCTCGACCTCGAAGTGTGCGACCTGGTCCGCCGCGGGCGCCACCCGGGCCAGGACGCCGCACGGGCTCAGAAGCAGGGTGAGTTTGTTCGAGTCGTGGAGGACGGTCGCGTCGTCGGCTGGCAGGCCGAGTGATGAGGCGGTCTCCAGGGCCGCGGCCACCGCGCGCGGAAGATCCGACACCTTCATGGTCGCCTGCCCTCCTCTCCGGCACCCTATCGAGCGGCCGGGGCGAGGGTCGCGGAAATGCCGTACGACGCTGTTCGGATCTAGACTCGTGAGGGCCGCCATGACGTCCGCGTCGCCCGATCCACCGGCGACGGCCACGAGGAGGGCCGCAGACATGGGCCAGGTCACCTGTGACATCACGACCACCGTCGACGGCTACTCGGCCGGGCACCACCAGACCGAGGAACGCCCGTTCGGTGACGACGGCGGCGCCGGGACGGGCGACCGGCTGCACGCCTGGATGCTCGAAACGCCCGAGGAGAACAGGGCCGAAATCGACCGGTTGGGCGGAGCCGGCGCGTACATCATGGGCCGCAACATGTTCGGCCCGGTGCGCGGCGCGTGGGACCGGCCGTGGAACGGCTGGTGGGGCGCGGATCCGCCGTTCCACGCGCCGGTGTTCGTGCTCACCCACCATGCGCGCGAGCCGCAGCCCATGGAGGGGGGCACCACGTTCCACTTCGTCACCGACGGGATCGACGCGGCACTGGATCGGGCGCGTGAGGCGGCGGGTGAGGGCGATGTCGCGGTCCAGGGCGGCGCGACGACGGTCAACGAGTACCTCGCCGCCGGCCTGATCGACGAGCTGCGGCTGCACATCGTGCCGTACACCATGGGCGCCGGCACCCGGCTGTTCGACGGCGTTCCGCCGCTGAAGCTGGAGCAGGTGGCGTCCCGGTCGGCGACGCTGGTCACACATGTGACGTACCGCGTGCTGTCCTGAACCCCTAGAAGGATGCCCGGCCCCCGGGGCGTCCCGCCGGACGGCGCCGCTACTTGATCACGGCGTTGGCCCCGATGATCACCAGGCCGATGACCATATCCCCGGCTCCGGCCCGCATGGATGCCGGCCGGCTGCGGCCGGCGCGCCGCGCCGTCCATGCTCCGCCGGCCGCGAGGAGCAAGGTGTTGAACAGCAGTGCGACGTTCACCGCGTCGCTCTCCGGCCACCAGGAGGGGACGGAGGTCAGCAGGAACACGACGGTGGGCACCGCCGCCGCGACGACCGGCCACTCGGCGACCATGGCGCGCAGGCCGACCCCGACACCGCTGTGGTCCGCCGACATCCGGTGCGCGAGGACATGGGCGTAGCCGTGGGCGGCCGCGGCGGCGACGGCGGTGAACAGGACCCACACCGCGTCCGAGCCGAGCCGGGGTCGGTCTGCTCGTCCGGGGAATCGAGGGCGGCTGCCAGCGCGCTGGCCAGGACGAGTCCGTAGACGCCGCTGAGGAGTCGTGGTTCCGGCAGGTGCCGTCCTCTGGCCCGCGGGGCCGGCGGCTCGGGGGAAGGGGCTGCGGGGTTGCGCATCGCTGCGGCCTCCGGGGGGAGGAAGACGGGGCAGTACGGCACCCGGCGGGCGGCCGGGTCCGGCCGGGTGCCGCGTGCTGCTGACTCAGCTTCTGTGTCTCATGGAGGCAACGCCCATTCCTGAGGCGTGCTCCATTCGCCTGACCTGCGGGAAGCCGTGCGAGTCGCGGGGCCGGGCATCCCGGGGAAGAATGGAGCATCTGCCGATCGCCGGCCCGGCCACGGGTGAGACGTGGTCTCACGGCCGATGTCACGAGGGAGACGCCCATGTCCTCGAAGAGGCGCAGGAAGAAGAAGGCGCGGCGCAAGCACCCCGCCAACCACGGAAAGCGGCCCCAGTCCTGAGCCCTGGGCGGCACCGTGGCACCGGCTCCGGGACCGCCGGCGCACGTCACACCACGTCGATGTCGGTGTGCAGCAGGTCGTGGTCCGAGTAGGGGGTGGTCTGCACGTGGTGTTCGAGGGGGGTGATGCCACGCAGGAACACGTAGTCGAACTTGCTGCGCCAGTCGGTGGTCGGCGTGCAGGAACCCGTGTGCGGGGGGTGGCACTCGGGGTCGGTGTCGTCCGCCAGGGCCCAGAGGGGGGCGAGTTCGTCGGTGTCCGGGACCGCGTTGAAGTCGCCGAGCACGATGGCACGGTCGTGACGGGCGATCTCCGCGGCGAGTACGCCGGTCTGCTCGGCCCGGACCGTTTCCTGGCGCCGTTGCGCCAGGTGGGTGTTGAAGACCCGGACGGGCCGGTCGCCCACCACGGTGGTGACGGCCATGAAGCCGCGGTCCTCGGAACCGCCGTCGGGGTACTCCACGTTCACGTGGTCCGTCATCGGCTCCGCGGAGAGGATCGCCTGGCCGTAACCTCCGGGATTCCACGGCACTCCCCCGCAGCGGCCCCAGTTCTGCAGCACCGTCCCGTACTCGACGTGGTAGTCGAGCCCGTACAGGTTCTCCAGGTGGTCCCTGACCCGCTCGACGTCACGCTCGCACGCCTCCTGGAGTCCGATGACCTGGGGCGCGAACCTGGCGATCTCCGCCGCCCGGTCGGCGTTGCTCTCGCCGCAGGGGTTGCAGATGTTCCAGGTCATCACCCGGTTCGGTACGAAGTCCTCGGGGGCGTCGACGGGCAGCGGCCGGGCGGAGGGGGCTCCGCTGGGTGCGCTCGGTCCGAGGAGCGCCATGCAGGCAAGGATCACCGCGCCCGCGAGCAACCGCGTGCCCCGTTCGAACACCATCGCCTCCCCAGCGTGAAGCCCCACGGTAACCGATGACTTCCGCCGAGGGGGCGGGGGCCGTCGCGGGGAGACGTGCTCGGTTCACGGGCGTCGGCGCGGGGCGGGGCAGGGCGCCGGGGTGGTCGCGTGAGCGGGTTCGCTCACCGGCTGTCGGTCAGACCACCGGTGACGGTGATGATCTCGCCGACCGTGAAGCTGGAATCCACGTCCGAGGCCAGGTACACGTAAGCGGGTGCCACCTCCTCCGGCTGGGCGACCCGTCCCATGGGCGACGAACTGCCCAGGTGGGTCAGGTAGTCGTCGGGGAACCGCTGCCCCGACAGGTTGAGCACGGTCCATGTCGGGCCGGGGCACACGACGTTGGCGCGCACCCCGCGCTCCGCGAGGTGCGACGCGATGGACTTGGTGAACGCCACGACGGCGGCCTTCGAGGCGGCGTAGTCCATCATGATCGAGCTGCCCTTGAGCGCCTCCTCGGAGGCGGTGACGATGACGGCGTCACCGTGGGAGAGATGCGGCAGGGACGCCATGACGAGGTGGAAGTAGGCGTAGACGTTGGTCTTGAAGACGCGGTCGAAGTCCTCGGCGGTCAGATCCGACAGGCTGTTCTGGCTGTTGAGGTAGGCGGCATTGCTCACCAGCACGTTCAGGCCGCCGAGTTCGGCCACGGTGCGCTCGACCACCTCGGCGCAGAAGGAGGGATCGCACAGGTCCCCGGGCAGCAGCAGGCAGGAGCGGCCCTCCTTCTCCACGGCCTCACGGGCCTCCTCCGCGTCCCGCTGTTCCTCGGGCAGGTGGACGATCGCCACATCGGCGCCCTCACGGGCGTAGAGGACCGCCACCGACCGGCCGATCCCCGAGTCCCCGCCGGTGATCAGCGCGACCTTGCCCTCGAGTTTGCCGGAGCCCCGGTACCGCTCGGCCAGATAGCGCGGACGGACCTCCATGTCCGCCTCGATACCGGGACGCTGCTGCCGCCGGAAGCGGTAGGGCGGCGAGATCTCCGCCTCTTCCTGGGGCATCGCCGAACGCCCCTGCGCTCCACTGCCCATGTTCCCGCCTGCCACAGCCGGCCTCCTCACGTCCTCGGTCCGACGCCGCCCCCACGGGGCGACGCCCCTCGTGTGTCCCGGCGACAGCGGTCCAAACAGATCCGGCGCTCACGGTCCGAGTTTCCTGGACGGCGCCCCCGTGCGCCGGAACCCGATTGCCGCCGGGCGATCCGGTCGGGTAGGAAACCCGCATGCTCAAGGGGAACTTGGTCGGGCTGCGGGCCCGGCACGAGGAGGACATACCGGTCCTGCGGGCCGAGCTCTACGACGACGTGGTCAACGCCGCGCGGGCCGAGGGCGGGCCCTGGCGTCCGGTCGGGCCCGGCTCGAAGGATCCGCGGCTCGTGGTGGACGACACGGATCCGGGGCGCGTCCCGTTCTCCGTGGTGGAGCTGGAGGGCGGCACGCTGGTCGGCGCCGCGGCGCTGTGGGGCATCGACCTCCACAACCGGTCCGCGCACATCGGGCTGGGGCTGCTGCCGTCCGCACGCGGCAAGGGTTACGGCACGGACGTGGTCGGGGTGCTCTGCCGCTACGGTTTCGTCGTACGCGGCCTGCGGCGGCTGCAGATCGAGACCTTGGCGGACAACGCCGCGATGCTGCGTTCCGCGGAGCGCAACGGCTTCGTCCGTGAGGGTGTGCTGCGCTCCTCGGCCTGGGTGCTGGGGGAGTTCCTGGACGAGGTGCTGCTCGGGCTCCTCGTCCAGGAGTGGAAGCCGGACTCCAGGGGGTAGCCGGGAACGGTCCGGCGGCGAGGAGTTCCCGGGTGTCGATCGCCCGGTTCGGTGCGCCCGCACTCGCCGGTGGGCTCTTCACCCGCCCGGATCAACCGGCACTGCGGGGCCGGTCGGCGGAGTGCGGGGTCGTCTCGGCAGCCGTTCCGCTCAACGAGAGAGTGACGACGACGCGCACCCGGCCCGGCGCCCTCCCTGTCTCGGTGGCCGGCAGGCGAGGGCCCTCTCCGGCAGCGAAGCGAGCCGGCCGGCCGCGTGGACCGCGGGCGGCGCACGACGGGTCCGACCGCGTCGTCCCGCCGGTTCCGGGCCCGCCCGCCCATCGGCCGCCGCCGGCCGCTTCCACCGGTCGGCACCCGCTCCTCGCACCCCCGCCTGCCCCTGCCAACAGGCGTTCCCCCGAGCCGACTTGCCGTATCGGCAACATTTCGTGCCGCATGGCTCGGGGCCGGACGAGAATCGGAATCCCCACCCGGCAGAAGGAGTCCTCGATGAGTTCCACCGATGCGGTCAGGTTCTGGGACGGTGTCCACGCCGAGCGCCCGGCGGCCACCGATCCGCGGCCCAACGCACGTCTCACCGAAGTGGTCGGCGGCCTGCCGCCCGGTGATGTGCTGGACCTCGGCTGCGGCGCCGGTGGTGACGCCTTGTGGCTCGCTCGCCGGGGGTGGCGGGTCACCGCCGTCGACGTCTCGTCCGTGGCGGTCGAGCGCCTCGGCGAACTGGCCGCCTCGCACGGCGTGGGCGACCGGATCACCGCCCGGCGCCACGATCTGCGCGAGTCCTTCCCGGACGGCTCGTTCGACCTCGTCTGCGCCCACTATCTGCACACCCCCCTCGATCTGGACCGGGCGAGCGTGCTGCGTTCGGCGGCGCACGCGCTGCGGCCGGGCGGACGCCTGCTGGTCGTCGACCACGGATCGACCGCTCCCTGGTCGTGGGACCAGGACCCCGGCATCCGGTATCCCTCTCCGCGGGAGGTCGCCGCGGACATGGCCTTGGCCCCCGGAACGTGGACGGTCGAGCGGGCCGACGCGCCCCGCCGGACCGCGACCGGGCCGGACGGGCGGTCCGCCGACGTCATCGACCACGTCCTGATCGTCCGCCGCACCGCCTGAACCGGCCCCGTCCCACGAGGAGGCACCATGTCCGCCACCCCGCGCCGCGGAAGCCGCAGGGACACCCCGCCGCCCCGCACCGGAAGCAGTGAGAGCGAGGTCCTGCGCGGCTTCCTCGACTACCTCCGCGCCTCGGTCTCCGCCAAGGTCGAGGACGCCCCCGAACCGCACGTCCGTACCGCCCGCGTCCCGTCGGGCACGAACCTGCTGGGACTGCTCCACCACCTCACCTTCGTCGAGCGGGCGACGTTCCTCGGCGACCGGGTCACCGACTGGCAGGGCACCTTCCGGGCCCCGCCCGAGGACGGCGTGGCCGATGTGGTCGGCCGGTACCGGGAGGCGGTGGCCCGGGCGAACGCCGTACTCGACGGGTGCACCGACCTCGCGGCGCCACTGCCCCGTTCCCGGCCGAACAGCCCGGCTCCCAGCGTGCGTTGGGCGCTCACCCACATGATCGAGGAGACCGGCCGGCACGCCGGCCACGCGGACATCCTCCGCGAACTCATCGACGGAGCGACCGGGCGCTGACCGGCCCGGCCGGGCGCCCCGTACGACGCCACCGTCACCCTTCCCGCGGACCACCACCGGAGTCCCGGTGCGGCACGGGCGGCACACCCGTGCCGTTCCGCCCCGCTCTTGACACGGTCACGCCCACCGCTTGTATGGTCTAGTCCAACAGAA
Organism: Streptomyces sp. NPDC030893; assembly: GCF_055571535.1. Taxonomy (NCBI): domain Bacteria; kingdom Bacillati; phylum Actinomycetota; class Actinomycetes; order Kitasatosporales; family Streptomycetaceae; genus Streptomyces; species Streptomyces sp. NPDC030893. Next base: position 60,361 of record NZ_JBVIFC010000023.1, read on the forward strand.
CTCGCCGCTCCGCTTCGGGAGTTGATCCTCCGCGGGCCCCGACCACTTCCCCGCGAGGACGGCGAACGCGCGCCACCTTCGCGCCTCTTGGCCCCACCCACGAGCGGTCGCCGTGCCGCGTGCGGTCCCCCCTTCATGATCCATGGCCGTGCGCGCTCCGGGACGATCCGATGTGAAGGAGTTCCTCCATGCGTACCAGCAAGAAGACCGCCGCGCTGATCGGCGCGGCTCTCGCCCCCGTGGTCGCCGTCAGCCTCCCCGCCTCGTCGGCGAGCGCGCACGGCTACATCTCCGACCCGCCCAGCCGCCAGGCCCAGTGCGCCGCGGGAACGGTCTCCTGCGGGGACATCACCTACGAACCGCAGAGCGTCGAAGGGCCGAAGGGCCTGACGAGCTGCAGCGGCGGCAACAGCCGCTTCGCCGAACTGGACGACGACGGCAAGGGCTGGACGGTCACGCCGGTCGCCGGGAACACGACCTTCTCCTGGCGGCTCACGGCGCGGCACGCGACCAGCACCTGGGAGTACTACGCCGGCGGTCAGCGGATCGCCCTGTTCGACGACGGCGGCGCCAGGCCGGGTGAAGTCGTGAACCACCAGGTCGACTTCGGCGGTCTCACCGGGCAGCAGAAGGTCCTCGCGGTCTGGAACGTGGCCGACACCGCCAACGCGTTCTACGCCTGCATCGACGTCGACGTCCGCGGCTGACGCGGGGCCCTTGTGTGCCGGGAGCGGGGCATCCCGTTCCCGGCACCACCGTGCGCCGGCCGCTGAGGCCGCCGGCTGCCCGGGCGGCCGGGCACTGCGCGGACGGCGGTCGGGGCAGCCGGTTCCGTACCCTGGCGGCATGCGCATGCGCCCCACCCTGAGCTGGACCCCTGCCGATGACCTGCCGCCGGGCACCACGGACCTGGCGCCGGTCGCCGACGCGCTGGGCGCCGGCGGTGTCCTGGTGCTCAGCGGCGCGGGCCTCTCCACGGAGTCGGGCATCCCCGACTACCGGGGCGAGGGCGGGAGCCTGAGCCGGCACACTCCGATGACCTACCAGGACTTCACCGGCAGCCCTCGGGCACGCCGCCGGTACTGGGCACGCAGCCACCTCGGCCTGCGCACCTTCGGCCGTGCCCGCCCGAATGCCGGGCACCGGGCCGTGGCCGCGTTCGGGCGGCACGGTCTGCTCTCGGGAGTGATCACCCAGAACGTCGACGGGCTGCACCGGGCCGCCGGCAGCGAGGGTGCGGTGGAGCTCCACGGGGGCCTGGACCGGGTCGTCTGCCTGTCCTGCGGTGACCTCAGCCCGCGGGCCGCACTCGCGGCGCGGCTCGAGGAGGCCAACCCGGGCTTCGCGCCGGTGGCCACCGGGATCAACCCCGACGGTGACGCCGATCTCACCGACGAGCAGGTCGGCGACTTCCGTGTGGTGCCCTGCACGGTGTGCGGCGGCATCCTCAAACCGGACGTGGTGTTCTTCGGGGAGAACGTTCCGCCCCAGCGGGTCGAGCACTGCCGTGCGCTGGTCCGCGGGGCGTCCTCACTGCTGGTCCTCGGCTCCTCGCTGACGGTGATGTCCGGGCTGCGGTTCGTCCGGCAGGCCGCCGCGGCCGGGACACCGGTGCTGATCGTCAACCGGGATCCCACCCGCGGCGACCGGCACGCCGTCACCCGGGTCGCGCTCCCCCTGGGCGCCGCGCTCACCACGGTGGCCGGCCGGCTGGGCGTTCCCGTCGACGACGGCCGGGCGGTGGCCTGAGGGATTTCGGGCCAGGGGTGTGCCAGGGGCTCGGGAGGTCAGCCGACCAGTACCCAGAGCAGCATGAGGAACAGCAGGCCGAACACGAGCAGAGCCGGCGCCCCGAGGATCAGGGCGACCCTCCCCCACCGGGTCCGCCCCGCAGGAATCGCCGTGTCCACCGACCGAGTTGTGCCGTCCTGCGCCGCGTTCATCCGTCCACTCCCGTTCAAGGTCTTCCGGTAGGTGACCCGATTCTGCCAGCAGTCGGAGGCCCCACGACGCCCAACGGCGTTCGCCGAGGCCGGACTTCGCCCTTCGTCACACCCTCGGCGTGAGCTGCGACGGTCCGAGCCCGGCCTGCCCCGACGCCGCGCGTCCGGTCATCCGAGGTCGTAGGCGCGGCGCGCGCGTTCGATCTCGGGCAGATGGGCGGCCGCCCATTCCAGAAGCACCTCGACCGGCGGCCGCATGGTCTTGCCCAGCGGCGTGATCCGGTACTCCACGGCGACGGGGCGCGAGCTGAGGAGCACCCGCTCGACGATGCCGTTGCGTTCGAGCCGTCGCAGTGTCGCGGTGAGCGACTTCTGGGTCACCGCCGGGATCGCACGGCGCAGGTCGTTGAACCGGCAGGGCCGTTCGCAGAGTTCGTTGAGCACGCTCAGCGACCACTTGTCCAGCACCTGGTCGAGCAGCTCGCGGTGCGGGAGCGCGATCTCGAACCGGCCCTCGTGGCCCGGCGGGGTATCCGGCACGATACTTGGTCTCCTTGAAGTGTCCTTCGTGTACCAGGTAGCAAAGATATACCTACCGGGAACACCTGAGGAGACCGTGATGTCCGTCCGTCGTTTCACCCCTGAAGGCATGCTGCGCCCCACGCCGTACGAGCATGTCGCCGTCGGCACCGGCACGCGTCACGTGCATGTCAGCGGCCAGGTCGCCCGCTCGGCGGACGGCTCCCCGCTCGCCCCCGGCGACCTGGCCGGGCAGGTCGCCCACGCGCTGCGGAACACCGCGACGGGCCTCGCGGGAGCGGGCGCGTCGTTCGACGACGTGCTGCGGCTGACGTTCTACGTCACCGACTGGGCGCCCGGGAAGATCGGCCCGTTCATGGCGGGCGTCGAGCAGGTCGCCGAGGAGATCGGGCTGAACGTGCCGCTTCCTCCCTCGTCGCTGATCGGTGTGGACCACCTCTTCGAGCCGGATGTGCTGGTCGAGGTGGAGGCGACCGCCGTCCTCGACTGAGTCCGGCGTCGGCGACGGCCCGGCTTTACCCGCTCTTTGCAACCCGGGCCGTCGCTGCCTCGTCTCTCCGCACGATCCATGACCCAGCCCGCCGGGGCACCGTGCGGGCGGACCGAGAAGAGAGCGACCCATGCGCCGAACTGTCTTGAGCGCCACGGCACTTGCCTGTACCGCCGTACTGGCGAGCGCGATGCCCGCGTTCGCCGACGACCCCTCCCCCGTGCCGGACACCGCGGTGTCCCCCAGCGCGTCGCCGGCCACGGTCGCCGAAACGGACCCGAGCCCGGTGCCCGCCGAGAGCGGTGACCCGGCCCCGGCGGAGGACACGGGCGGGGTCACCGTCGTCCCCAGGGGCGCACCCGACACCGGTGCCGTTCCCGCGTCGCCGGAGTCCGCAAGCGACGGCGTCCTCATCGGCGGGGGCGCCGCGGTGCTCGCCGCCGGGGGCGCGGCGGTCTTCCTCGTACGCAGGCGGGCCACCGGGGAATGAGGTCGCTCTCCAGGCGTGCCTTCGCCGCCGGGGCGGCCGCCGCGCTCCTCGGGGGCTGCGGCGGCGGGCACCGGACCGGGCCGTCCGCCGGTGAACGGCGCCGGGACGGGGAGCCCGCCGCACCCTCCGCGGGGGCGGCGCGGGCCCTCGGGCGGTCGGTTCCGGTCCGGCTCGAGATCCCCGCCATCGGAGTCGACACCCCGGTGATGCGGCTGGGGCTGGCCCCGGACCGCAGTGTCGAGGTGCCTCCGATCACGGCCGACGACCGGGCCGGCTGGTACCGGCACTCACCGACGCCCGGCCAGAAGGGCCCGTCGGTGATCCTCGGCCACGTCACGGTCGGCGCTCACGGGGACGGCGTCTTCCGTCACCTCGCGCGGCTGCGCCGGGGCGACCGGATCACGGCACGCCTGGAGAACGGCACGGCGGCGGAGTTCGCCGTCGGTGAGGTGCGCACGGTCCCCAGGGCCGACTTCCCGACGGAGGCGGTCTACGGGGACGTCGACCGTCCGGAGCTGCGGCTCATCACCTGCGGCGGCCCCCGCACGGGGGACGAGTACCGCGACAACGTGATCGTGTTCGCCGTGCTGAGCGCCACGACGTCCTGACCCGGCGACGGGGTCCCGGCGCGCCGCGCGCCGGCGGCCCGGGACCCCGTCGCGAGCGGTACCGCACCACCGGTACCGCCGTCACCCTGGAGAACATTGAAACGGTCCCGCGAGCAGGCAGCGTCCGAACTCTTCGCCGCCCTCTACCCGCGTCTCGCCGGCTGGTGCCGCCGGCTGGTCGACGACGACGAGACGGCCCACGAGATCGCCTCGGAGGCGTTCACCCGGCTGTGGTCGCGCTGGACCTCCGTGGCGGAGCCCCGTGGCTTCCTCTACGTCACCGCGGCCAACCTGGTCCGGGACCACTGGCGCAGGCTCGAGCGTGAGCGCCGGGCCGTGCACCGGGCCGGCACCGAAGCCGCCGTCCGGCCGCACACCGAGCAGTCCGACCCGTCCGTACGCCTGCTCGTGCAGTCGCTGCCGGAACGACTGCGGGTGCCCATCCTGCTGCACTACTACGCTGACATGCCGATCCGGGAGGTGTCCGCCGTGACCGGACGCAAGGAGGGAACCGTCAAGGCCGATCTCCACGCGGCCCGGGAACTGCTCCGCGCCCACCTGAGGAGAAGCCTTGATCACACGCTCTGACGAAGGTCCGGAGTTCGAGCCCGACGATCCCCTCGCCGTGGTCCTGCGGCCCACGTCCGACTACCTCGGCCCGCCCCCCGGGAGGTTCGAGGCGATCCGTCGCGGGGCGGCGCGGCGCCGGCGGGCGCGGGCCGTGGCGGGTGTCGCCCTGACGTGCGCCGTCGCCGCCCTCGTCGCCCTGCCCCTGCTGAACACGCCGGGGGCCGGCGAGCCCGTCTCCCCCACCGTTCCGCTGGCCCCGCCCCCCGTGAGCGGCTCGTCCACACCGAGTCCGTCCGCGTCACCGGAGCCCGCCGAGTCGCCGCGCGGCCCGCGGGCCGCGACGGAGGCGCCCGCGGCGCCACCGGGAAGCCGGGTCGTCCCCACGCCCGCGCCGGTGGTGACGGACTCCCCGTGACCCCGGGGCGGCGCGGGTGCGCCGCCCCGGGGGAGGTCAGGCACCGGGCAGGACCCCGCTGCGGGCGACCTGTGCGTACCAGCGTGCGCTGGCCTTGGGGATGCGGGTGCCGGTCGGGTAGTCGACGTAGACCGCGCCGAAGCGCTTGCTGTAGCCGTGGGCCCACTCGAAGTTGTCCAGCAGCGACCACAGGAAGTAGCCGCGCACGTCCGAGCCGTCGAGGATGGCCTGGTGGACGGCGGCCAGGTGGCCTCGTACGTAGGCGATGCGGCCGGGGTCGTTGACGTTCCCGGAGGGGTCGGCGTAGTCGTCGAACGCCGCGCCGTTCTCCGTGATGACCAGCGGCATCCTGGGGAAGTCGGCGGACAGCCGGCGCAGCAGGTCGTACAGCCCGCTGGGGTCGACGGCCCAGCCCATGGCGGTGGTGTCGCCGGGCGGCTGGTGGAAGGCGACCGTGTCGGCGCCCGGCCAGGGGCTGTGGGCGCTGTTGCCGTGTCCGTCCGAGGTGTGGGTGCCGCTGCCGTCGGCCGCGGAAACGACGGTGGGGGTGTAGTAGTTGACGCCGAGGAAGTCCAGCGGCTGGTGGATCCGTTCGAGGTCGCCGTCGCGCACGAAGGACCAGTCGGTCAGTTCCGCGGTGTCCTTGAGCAGGTCCTCCGGGTAGGCGCCCTGGAGCATCGGGCCGGTGAAGACCCGGTTGGCGAGCGCGTCGATCCGGCGGGCCGCGTCCGTGTCGGCGTCGCTGTCGGTGAGCGGCCGCACGTGGTGGATGTTGAGGGTGACCGAGCACTGGGCGGCGGCCGGGAGACGGTCGCGCAGCGCCTGGACGGCGAGGCCGTGGGCGAGGTTGAGGTGGTGGGCGGCGCGCAGGGCGGCGACCGGGTCGGTGCGGCCGGGGGCGTGCACGCCGGAACCGTAGCCCAGGAAGGCGCTGCACCAGGGCTCGTTGAGGGTGGTCCAGGTCCTCACCCGGTCGCCGAGGGCGTCCGCGGCGAGGGCCGCGTACTCGGCGAACCGCTCGGCCGTGACACGCTCCGGCCAGCCGCCGGCGTCCTCCGACTCCTGCGGGAGGTCCCAGTGGTAGAGGGTGGCGACGGGCTGGATGCCCTTGTCGAGCAGGTCGTCGACGAGACGCCGGTAGAAGTCCAGGCCCTTCTGGACGGCGGGGCCGCGGCCGGTGGGCTGGATCCGGGGCCAGGCGAGGGAGAACCGGTAGGCGCCCAGGCCCAGTTCGGACATGAGGGCGACGTCCTCGCGCCAGCGGTGGTAGTGGTCGGTGGCGATGTCCCCGGTGTCGCCGTTGCGGACCCGGCCGGGGGTGCGGGCGTAGGTGTCCCAGATGGACGGCGTACGGCCGTCCTCGGCGGCGGCCCCCTCGATCTGGTAGGAGGCGGTTGCCGAGCCCCAGAGGAAGCCCTTGGGGAAGGTGCGGGCGGCGTCCGGGGCGGACGCGGTCTGCTGTGCTGCGGTGACCACGTAAGTCCTTTCGGGAGAGGGGGGATGCACAGGCGGGTGCCTGGTGGGGTGGGGTGGGGCGCGGAGGCGTGGGCGGGTCAGCCCTTGACGGCGCCGGCCATGATGCCGCTGACGATCTGGCGGCCGAAGACGACGAACATCGCCAGCAGCGGCAGCGTGCCGAGCAGCGCGCCCGCCATGATCAGCGACTGGTCGCGGACATAGCCGGCGCTGAGCTGGGTGAGGGCGACGGGCACCGTCGGGTTGGTCATGTCGAGCACCACGAACGGCCAGAAGAAGTCGTTCCAGGCGTGCACGAACGTGATCATGAACAGGACCGCCATGGCGGGCCGTGCGACGGGCAGCACGATGCTCCAGAAGATCCGCAGCGAGTGCGCCCCGTCCACGCGTCCGGCCTCGACGAGCTCGTCGGGCAGCGCCTCGGAGAGGTACTGCCGCATGAAGAACACGCCGACCGCGCTCACCAGCGTGGGGAAGATGACGGCGGGCAGCTGCTGCGACCAGCCGAGCTCGGACATCATCATGAACAGCGGTACGACGCCGAGCTGCGGCGGCACCATCATGGTGCCGATCACCAGCATCAGCAGGATGTTGCGTCCCTTGAACCGCAGTTTGGCGAAGGCGAATCCGGCCAGCGTCGCGAACATCACCGTGGACAGGGCGATCACCCCGGCCACGATCAGGCTGTTGATCATGGCCTTGCCCATGGCCGCCTCGTCCCACGCCCGGGCGAGGTTGCTGAACAGGTTCGGTCCGGGCAGGAAGGGCGGCGGGGTCTGGCTGACCCGGGTGTTGTCGGTGGAGGCGGCCACCATCGTCCAGTACAGCGGGAAGATCGACAGTACCGCCATGATGACGAGCAGGACGTAGGCGAGCGGCCCCGCGTGGTGCTGGCGCCCCGCGCGCTCGCGCAGCAGCCGGCGGCCGCCGCGGCGGACCGGCTTCTGGTCGGGGGTCCGGGCCGGGGTGTCCGTCCGGGCCGGGAGGCTGTGGATGGTCATGACGACTCCAGGTCAGGACGTACGGGAACGCAGGCGCTTGATCAGACGCTGCGCCACGAAGGCGAGGACGAGCAGCATGAACATCGCCCAGGCGACCGTCGCCGAGCGGCCCATCTGGTAGTTCTTCCAGCCCTCCTCGTACAGCAGCAGGCCCAGCGTCTGGTACTGGTTGTCGGCGCCGCCGGTGATGCCGTTCGGGCCCTGGCCGAAGATCAGCGGTTCGCCGAAGAGCTGCGTGGCGCCGATCGTGGAGAGCACGATGGTGAAGACGATGGTGGAGCGGATGCCCGGGACGGTGACATGGGTGAACTGCTTCCACCGGGAGGCGCCGTCGAGGGAGGCCGCCTCGTACCGTTCGGCGGGGATGGCCTGCATGGCGGCCAGGTAGAGCAGGGCGTTGTAGCCGGTCCAGCGCCAGATGACGATGGTGGAGATCGCCACCTGGGCGGGCCACTTGTCGGCCTCCCAGTTCACCGGGTCGATGCCGACCGTGCCGAGCGCCCAGTTGATCATGCCGAAGTCGCGCTCGAAGATCATGGTGAAGACGAGGGCGGCGGCGGCGACCGAGGTGGCGTACGGGACGAGCGAGGCCACGCGGAAGAACAGCGAGGCGCGCATGCGGTAGTTGAGCAGGTGCGCCAGGCCGAGGGCCATCAGCAGCTGCGGCACCGTGGAGATGACGCCGATGGTGATGGTGTTCCACAGCGCGTTCCAGAACCGTGAATCGCCCCACAGTTCGACGTAGTTGTCGAAGGCCACCCACTCCATGACGTCGAGGGTGGCCAGTTCCACGTCGTGCAGGGAGATCCACGAGGTGTAGACGAGGGGGTAGAAGCTGAACGCGGCGAAGACGATGAAGAACGGCGCGACGAACGCGAACGGCGCGCCCTTGACGTCCAGCCGGTGCAGCAGCGCGCTGCGCCGCCGGGCGGTTCCCGAGCCGCCTGTCGTGCCCGGCCCGGCCGGCGGCTCCTCGCCTGCCCGGGCCTTGGTGGTGGAGGTGGCCACCGGACTTCCTTCCTGAGAGCGGATGTGTGAACCGGGGCCCGGGCCCGCCGGCGACTGGGCGGCGGGCCCGGGACGGCCGCGGGGACGACCGGTCAGCCGACCGCCTTCTCGATGCGCTCCATGGTGGTGTCCCACGCCTCGTCACGCGCGGTGCCCTGCTCGATCAGGGCCAGGCCCTGCGAGAAGGTGTCCTTGATGGTGCCGTCCTTGCGGCCGAGGACCTGCTTGTCCGGGATCTCCTGCGCGGCCGCGCCGAAGATCTGGCCGATCGGGGCGCCGCTGAAGTACTCCGACTCGGCGCTCTTCACCTCGTCGGTCTCCAGCGCCTTCTGCGAGGACGGGATGTTGCCGATCTCCTTGAAGATGTGCGCCTGCTGCTCCGGAGCGGTCAGCCAGGCGACGAGCTTCTGGGCCTCCTCCTTCACCGGGCTCTTCTCGACCACGCTGAGGAAGGCACCGCCCCAGTTGGCTCCCTTGGGTGCCCGGGCGATGTCCCACTTGCCCTTGTTCGCGGCTCCGGCCTTCTCGCTGATGTGGCTGAGCATCCAGGCCGGGCACACGGCGGTCGCGAACGTGCCGTTGGCCAGGCCCGGGTCCCAACCCGGCTGGAACTGGCGCAGCTTGGCGGTCAGGCCCTCCTCACCGGCGTCCGACGACAGGTCCCAGGCCTCCTTGACGACCGGGTTCTTGTCGTGGATCAGGTCGCCCTTCTCGTTGTAGTACTGCTCGGAGTGGCCGTAGACCATGGCGTTGAACAGGCCGCTGGCCGAGTCCATGAACGCCACGTCACCGCCCTTGAAGTCCTTCTTGAAGGTGCGGCCGACCTCGACGTACTTGTTCCAGTCGCCCGCCCACAGCTTGCCGACCTCTTCCCGGTCGGTGGGCAGTCCGGCCTTCTCGAAGTAGTCCTTGCGATAGCAGACGGCCATCGGGCCGATGTCGGTGCCCAGGCCCAGCACCTTGCCGTCCGCGGTGCTGATCTGGGACTGCTTCCAGGGCAGGAAGTGGTCCGTGCCCGCTGTTCCGGCGAAGTCGGCGAACATGTCGGACTGGGTCTCGGTGATCTCCTTGGCCCGGCCGATCTCGATGCCCTGGATGTCCTTCAGGCCGTTGCCGGCGGCGAGCCTGGTCTGCAGCGCGGTGTAGTAGGTCTGCTCGTCGCCGGCTATCTCGGCCTTGATGTCGACATCGGGGTTCTCCTTCTCGTACTGCTCCAGGAGTCCCGTCTCCTTGATGCCCATCACGCCGAAGAGGCCCATCGTGATGGTGACCTTGCCGTCCTTCTTGCCACCGCCGGTGACCGAGTCACCACCGCCGCTGCAGCCGACGACGAGTGCCAGCGCACCGACGGCGGCGGTCGCCGCCACCGCTTTCGTGCGCAGTGAACCGAGAGTGCCCATGGATCTCCTCCTAGCGACGGCGCTGACACATCGGAGTGACGCGTTCTGCGATGACTACAGCGGCTCGAACCGGGGTGGGAACGTGCCCATCTCTGGGTGGGCACGTTCCCATCGCGTCTCGAAGACTCGTGGCAGCGGAACGATCTGTCAATGACTTGAACGCAACTCGTCGGGGTGCGGACGGTCCGGCGTTCGGTTCCCGCACTGTGGGGGGTGCTCCGCCGGTGGCCGGGTCTGCAAGAATTGCCGCAGGTCACCTCCGCGGCAGCTGTCGCCGCCGCGGCCGCCGAGGGGGAGCACATGAGCAGCAACCGCCGTCCCACGATCAAGACGGTCGCCGCCCGCGCCGGCGTGGGCCGCACCACGGTCTCCCGCGTGGTGAACGGCTCCGACCTGGTCAGCGCCGACGCCCGGGCCAGAGTGCTGGCGGCGATCAAGGAGCTCAACTACGTTCCCAACTCGGTCGCCCGGGGACTGGTGACCAACCGCACCGACGCCGTGGCCCTGGTGATCCCGGAGTCGGAGAGCCGGCTGGGTTCGGAACCGTTCTTCGCCGCGCTGATCCGCGGCGTCAGCGGCGCCCTCGCCGAGAGCCGGACCCAGTTGCAGCTCATGCTGGTGCGTGACCAGGCGGAGCGGGACCAGCTCACCGAGTCGGTCGCGACGCGCCGGGTGGACGGCGTCCTGCTGGTCTCCGTGCACTCCAAGGACCGGCTGCCCGGCATGCTGGAGGAGATGGGCCTGCCGACCGTGCTCGCCGGCCGGCGTGACGCGGGCGAACAGCTGAGTTACGTCGACTCCGACAACGCCGGCGGGGCCGCCGAGGCCGTCCGGCACCTGCTGGGCGGCGGCAGGAGGCGGATCGCCACGATCACCGGCCCCCAGGACATGGACGTCGGCCGCAGCCGGCTCGCCGGGTGGCGCACCGCTCACGCGGAGGCCGGCGTTCCCGCGAGGGAACTGCTCGTCGAGGCCGGTGACTTCACCGAGGAGAGCGGCAGCCGCGCCATGCGTTTGCTTCTTGAACGCGCACCGGATCTGGACGCCGTCTTCGCCGCGTCCGACCTCATGGCGGTCGGCGCGCTGGCCGAGTTGCGCCGTCAGCGGCGGCAGGTGCCCGGGGATGTGGCCGTGGTGGGCTTCGAGGACTCCGTCCTCGCCCGGCACACCGACCCGCCCCTGACGACGGTGCGTCAGCCGGTGGAGGAGCTGGGCCGCACCATGGCCCGCATCCTCACCGACATCACCCGGCACGGCGCGCCCCGGCAGCAGCTGACGCTGCCGACCGAACTGGTGGTGCGCGAGTCGTCGTGAGGCCGGCAGCGCACGGGCGGGGCCGTCGCGCCGGAACCGGGGCCGGCCGGACGTGTCCGGAGCCTCACCCTGCCTGCTCCCGGCAACGCGGCGGCCCGCAAGGTTGCCGACCTGCCGACCGGTCGTGGCCCGGTGGGACTGCCTAGGGTCGCTCCTGTGTGCCGGGAATTCCGGTCGGTGTCCGGTTCGTCCGCCCGCAGGACTTCCGGTGACCCCGCGCTGCCCGGTCGCAGGACGAGAACGTCACGTCGTGCGCCTCGCGGCACACACCGCCGCGTCCTCCCCTCTCTCCCCCGGAATCGTCCCGCCATGCCGCACCGACACGAGTCCCGTGAGCCCACTCCCCCGATGCCGGAGCTGATCGACGAAGTCGTCGTACGTTTCGACGCCTATGCCCGGGCCCGGGCGGCGCGCGACAGCCTCTTCGCGACCGCGCGGACGACGCCACGCCAGGAGCAGCGCGCTTTCGACGACCTCCAGGCCGCCGTCCTGCGCCTGCGCAACAGCCTCGGCTGAGCCGCACCCGGTGCGAGCACCGCGCCGCGCGTCCGGCCGGTGCCGGGCGGCGCAGCGGCTGTCCGCCGCCCGGGGCGGCACGTGGTCGAATACAGGAAGCAGGGCAGGCGGCGGACGGACCGGGAGAAGCACACGTGAGCACACCGCGGATCGACTACCGGACGTTGTTCGCCGCGACACCCAGCCCCTACCTGGTGCTCGCGCCGGACCTGGTGATCGCCGAGGTCAACGAGGCATACCTGCGGGTCACCGGCCGGACGAGGGAGGAACTCGTCGGCCGGTACCTGTTCGAGGTCCACCCGGACAATCCGGCGGACCCCGCCGCCGACGGGGTGCGCAACCTGACCGCCTCGCTGGAGCGGGTGCTGCGCTCGAAGCAGCCGGACACGATGGCGGTGCAGCGGTACGACCTCGTGGTCGCCGGACGCCCGGGGGTGTTCCAGGCGAAATGGTGGTCCCCCGTCAACACACCCGTCCTGGGCCCCGACGGAGAGGTTCAGTGGATCATCCACCGGGTGGAGGACCTGACGGAGTTCATGCTGTCCCGGCCGCTGCGGGCCGAACCGGGAGTCGCGGACCAGGCACAGGAGGACCGGGAGGCCGAGCTGTTCACCCGGGCGCAGGACCTCCAGCTCCTCAACGACCAACTGCGCGTCGCCCACGAATGGGAACGCCACACGGCCCTCACCCTGCAACAGGCCATGCTGCACTCCCCCGACCTGGCCGGGCACACCGAGATCGCCGTGCGCTACATGCCCGCCACCCGGTCGCTCAACGTCTGTGGCGACTGGTACGACGTGGTCGATCTCCCCGAAGAGAAGTTCACCGTCGCGGTCGGCGACGTGGTCGGCCACGGCCTGGAGGCCGCCGCCGTGATGGGGATGCTCCGCAGCGCCCTGTCCGCGGCCGTCCGCGCCATCCCCGAACCCGGCAAGGCCATGGACGTCCTCAGCGGGTACGCCCGTACGTTCGAGGGCGCGCTGGCGACGACCGCGGCCAAGGCCGTGATCGACCGCCGAAGCCGCCGGATCACCTACACCTGCGCCGGTCACCTCCCGCCGGTCCTGTCCCGCCAGGACGGCAGCGTCGTCCTGCTGGACCAGGCGACCGACCCTCCCCTGGGCGTCCTCACCGACCAGACGCCACGCCCTCAGGCCACGGTGCCGTACGCGCCCGGCGACACCCTGGTGCTCTACACCGACGGTCTCGTCGAACGCCGGGGGGAGGACATCGACACCGGGCTGCTCCGTCTCACCGACGCCGTGGCGCGGCACGCCCGCCTCAGCCCCCACGACCTGGCCGACACCCTGCTCCAGCGCCTCGGCGTGGCCGACGGCGGACCCGACGACATCGCGCTGATCGTCGTCCGGCTGTAGCGCGGCGTCCCTGCCCCGAGCCATCGGGGCTTCCTCACCCGCCGCCGGGTATAGCACCGCGTTATCGCCAGGTGTTAGTACCGCCGTTGAACGATTCTCCGGGATTCTGGGCCCTGCCCACGGCGAACTCGACCGTCACCCGGCCGAGTTCGTCCGAGGCACGGCCCTCGGGGCCGTCGACCCCCACACCTTCACGCCCACCGGCGTGTCCCAGGAATCGAGGAACCTTGCGCATATCAAGGCTCATGCCCGCTCTCGCCGCGGCAGCGGTCTCCGTCCTCGCGCTTCTCTCCCCCAACGCCGGTGCGGCCGAGGCGCCGGCGCCCCCGGTCACCAAGGCCCCGCAGCCCATCATCGGCGGCGGTTACGCGGGCAGCGGCCCCTGGGCCGCCCGGTTGTTCTCCAACGGCAGGGAGACCTGCTCGGCGACGATCATCGCCCCGACCTGGATCCTCACCGCCAGGCACTGTGTCACCGGCGGCGGGCTGTCGTTCCGTATCGGGAGTCTGGACCAGCACAGCGGCGGAACCGTCGCCAACGGGGTCCAGACCTACACCCACGGCTCGGACCTGGCGCTCGTCCGCCTCGACCGGTCCGTGCAGGCCACCTACGCCCGCCTGGGCCAGCCGGGCACCGTGCGCGTCGGCCAGAACGTGCAGGTCTACGGCTGGGGTGCCACCTCCCGGTGCGGTTCCGAGGCGAACTGCCAGTCCCGCTACCTGAAGGTCGCGAACGTCACGGTCACCAGCGGGTGCAGTGACGCCTACGGCGGCTCCGCCATCTGCGCCCGCCGGGGCGACGGCATCACCGCCGGCGGCGACTCGGGCGGCCCGATGATGGCGAACGGCGTCCAGGTCGGTGTCGCCTCCACCAGCGACCGCCAGACGACCACCGCGTACACCAATGTGACGGCGTACCGCTCCTGGATCCAGTCGGTCGCCGGCGTCTGAGCGGGCCGGTCTTCCGCAGGGCGAGGGCCCCGCACCGTGTCGTCTGTCGTCACGGTGCGGGGCCCCGCGCCGGTCCCGCCGGCGGACGGGACCGGACGGCGCTACGGTGCCACGCAGCCGATCGTCCCCGCCGGGAAGTCATTGCCCGAGGACGTGGCCGTGAAGCCGAACGTGACACTCCCGTCGGGTGCGATCACGCGGTTGTGGTCGGCGTTGCGCACCGTCACCGTGCCGTCGGAGCCGGTGGTCAGCGACCCGTTCCAGGCGCTGCCGATCCGGGTCCCGTCACCGGGCTTCCACCGCACGGCCCAGCCGTTCAGCGGTGACGTTCCGTGGTTCATCACCTCGACCGAACCCTGGAAACCGCCGTTCCACGAGTTCACCACGTTGTAGACGGCCATGCAGGAGCCGGTGTGCGGCGGGTCCGTGGGGGTCGGCTCCGGGTCCGGGTCCGGTGCCGAGTCCCCGATGCCGGTGACCTCGCCGTTGCCGCCGTCGAAGACGATGTCGGAGCAGGAGAAGAAGTTCTCCTGGCTGTCCGAACGCACCCACTGCATGAAGAGCAGCGCGTCCCCGGAGCGGCCGGAGGGCAGGTTCAGATTCCAGTAGTAGTGACCGCCGTTGGTGCCGGGCGAGCCCTGCTGGGGCGGGTCGGTGACGGTCTGGATGAGGTCCAGGTCGTCCCAGCCCAGCTGGGAGGTGGGCGACCAGCCGGGCTTGGTGAGGTAGACCCGGAAGTCACCAGGGTGCGCGGCCCAGTTGCTGTACTGCACCTTGATCGTCGATCCGGACGTCAGATGCGTCCGGGGCCAGTCGGCGCGGGCCGCGTTGTAGGCGGAGAAGTCGTACGGGGACCGGTCACCGGCGCTGCACAGCGTGCCGTCCGGCACGTAACCCGGGCCCCGGCCACCGGCGTTGGAGTCCAGGACGGCGAACCAGTTGTACAGCGCCGTGGCGCCGCTGCGGTTCAGCGCGTCCCGGCACGCCGGGTTGGTCGGGTCCAGTCCTCCGGAGCCGGTGACGGCGTCGAGTTGGCAGAGGTAGGTGCGCGAGCCGGGCATCATCGACACGCCGTGCGCCTTCGCGTCGTTCTGCCAGAGCAGGCTCAGGCCTAGCCCTCCGAGGAGGGTGGCCAGTACCGCTGCGAGGGAGATGAATCTGTTGCGTAAGGCCATGGGATCTCCTGTACCGGTGGTGAGTTGGTGAACTCGGGCGTGCGGGGAGCCGGCGGGACCGGCGGAAACGGACGGCGTGTGGAACCCCCGCCCGTCCGGGGAGGGGCGTCGACCGGACGGGCAGGGGGGATGGAGGGGGCGGAAGCGGGGCCCGCCCCGCCGGGGCGGGGAGGAAGTGCGGGCCCCGGAGCAGGGGGACGAGGCGGACGCTCGGCCGCCGGGGGCGTGTTACGCGGTCGTGCAGGCGGTGCCGTTCAGGCTGAAGCCGTTCGGCTGGGCGAAGGAGCCGCTGTAGCTTCCCTGGAAGCCGAAGCTCTGGGTTCCGCCGGGCTCGATCCGTGCGTTGCTGTCCGTCGCCCTCGCGGTGACGGCGCCCGAGGAGGGAGTGACGGAGGCGTTCCAGGCGTTGGTGACGCGCTGTCCGGAGGGCAGGGTGAAGGAGAGCGCCCAGCCGTCGACCGGTGCCGAACCGGCGTTGCGCACGGTGACGTTCGCGGTGAAGCCGCCCGGCCAGACGTTCGTGGCGTACGACACCGTGCACGCCACCGGGTCACCGGGCTCTCCGGGTTCGCCGGGCTCGCCGGGGTCGCCGTCACCGGTTTCGATGGTGGAGGAGAAGGAGTTCACCGCGAGCCCTGTTCCGTTCTGCCAGGGCTCGAACCCTGCCTGAATGCTCGTCAGGTACCAGTCGTCCCGCGCCATTCCGCGGGCGACGGTCTCCCGGACGAAGTCCATGACGTCGAAGCTCCAGCTGTCGATCGCCGACGGTGCGACGAACGACAGTACGTCGTTGGACCCGTTGCCGCCCGACCACACCTGCCAGCTGCGGCCGCCCACGGTGGCCGTGCCGACCGGGGAGCCGATCGGCTGGATCGGGCCCACCTTGTGGAACCAGATCATGATCTCGGTCCGGTTCACGCCGTCGGTCCGGGGCGTGGGGTCCAGCCAGATGTCGTACGAGGCGTTGTACACGGCGTCGCCCACATAGCCGTAGGAAATGCTGCTGGGCGCGCCGGAGATGCCGCTGATCCGGGCCGGGAGCTCGGTTCCCGGGGAGCAGTTGGTGTAGTGGCAACCGTTGAAGACCGACGGGTAGGACTTCGGGGCGCCGTCGGTGGGCACCGAGCCGTCGGCGCGTGTGACACGGAAGCCGTTGTCCGTGGCGGTGACGCACTGGGGGGCGCTGCTGCCCCAGCGGTTGTTCTGGACGACATAGCGGCCCTGGAGGGTGGTCGATCCGTACGGTTCGCAGATCGTGGTGTCGGCCTGGGCCGGAGCCGTCGCGGTCATCAGCGCCGCGACCACGGCGAGCGCGGTGAGGAGCGTGGCGAACAGGCCGCGCCGGGCGCGGGTGTGGGGCGGTAACCGTCGCATGCGGGGGGCCTCTCCAAGAGGGTGCGGGGGCGACCGGCGGGAGCGCTCCCGTCTCCCCATGTGATGGGAGCGCTCCCATAGGTGGTTCGGATCGGGACTGTAGAAGGCTCACATGTCCCTGACAAGACTGTGCGCGCGGATGTGTCGATACTCTTTCGAAGCCGCAGGTCAGCGAGGTGATCCACGAGCGGCTCGGCGACGGGAGCGCTCCCGAAAACATTCGGTGGCGGGGCGGGCCAGCTCCATGTGCGGCAGGCCGGTGGGAGCGGGTCGGGCCCGCCCGTGTGCGGCAGGGCGGGCGGGGCGGGTCAGGCCGAGCCGCGGAGCACCAGTTCGGTGCGGAGGATGACGTGCCGCCAGGCCACCGCCGAGTCCTCCATCTCCTCCAGGAGCAGCCGCACCATGGTCCGGCCGATGTCCTCCAGCGGCTGCCGCACCGTGGTCAGCTTCGGGTCGGTGTGCTGGGCCAGCGGGAAGTCGTCGAACCCGATCACCGCGACGTCCTCGGGCACCCGGCGGCCCGCGGCGCGCAGGGCGTTCAGCGCTCCGGCGGCCATGGTGTCCGAGGCGGCGAACACCGCGTCGATCTCCGGTGCGCGCTCGATGAGTTCGGCCGTCGCACGGCGCCCGCTGTCCTCCGAGAAGTCGCCCTCGACGATCCAGGAAGGGCTGCTCCCTGCCCCCGCCCGCCGCAGCGCCTCGCGGTATCCGCGCAGCCGGCACTGGGCCACGTACATGTCGAGCGGCCCGGTGACGGTGGCGACCGAGCGGCGGCCGGAGTCCAGCAGGTGCGTCACCGCGCTGCGGGCACCCCCGGCGTTGTCCGCGTCCACGTAGGTCACGCCCTCGTCGCCCGATCGCCGCCCGAGCAGGACGGTGGGCAGTCCCACCTCGGCGAGCATGTCGGGGAGCCGGTCCTCGGCGTGCACGGACATCAGCATGACGCCGTCCACCCGGCCGCCGCGCGCGTACTCCACGAAGCGCCGGCGTTCGGCGTCCGTACGGACCAGGGTCAGCAGCAGCTGCACCTTGGTGTCGGTCAGCGCGTCGCCGACGGACCGGACGATCTCCGAGAAGAACGGCTCGCCGAACATGCGCCAGTCCGGCTCGGTCATGACCAGGGCGACGGCGTCGGCACGCCGGCCCGCCAGTGAGCGAGCGGCCAGATTGGGGACGTAGCCCAGTTCGGCGATGGCCCGCTGCACGGCACGGCGGGTCGAATCCTTCACGCCCGCCGCGTTGTTGATGACGCGGGAGACGGTGCCCCGTCCCACCCCGGCGAGCGCGGCCACCTCCTCGAGCGTCGGTGTGCCCGGACGCCGCCTGACCATGACCACCCCCCACGAGACCACCCGATCCTACGGCGCCCGGGCCCCGGTTCGGACGGCCCGTGCACACGGCGCCACCCTCCTGCCGTCCGGAGCCGGCGCCATCGGCCACGGAACCGGGCCCACGGTCCCGGACCACGGCCTCCGGCGGACGGTGTTCCGGGGCCGCGCCCCGACCACGGACGGGGTTCCGGAATCCCGTCCGACCCCGGACAGTGTTCCCGGGCCACACCCCACCCACGGACGGCATTCCGGAGGCCCTTCCGACCCCGAACAGTGTTCCCAGGCCACACCCCACCCACGGACGGCATTCCGGAGGCCCTTCCGACCCCGAACAGTGTTCCCAGGCCGCGCCCCGACCGCGGGCGGGGCTGCGGGGTCCCTTCCGGCCGCGGACGGCAATCCGGGGTGGTCACTTCCGGCCGCGGACGGCGATCACGTAGCGGCCGGCGGGCCGTCGACGCGTCACCGCCACGGCGGCGAACCGCCGGCCGTCGCCGGCCACGCAGCGCATGCCGGGGGCCTCGGCCGCCCGGCCGTGCCCCGGTGCGGGCCCGGCCCGCCGGAGCCGTCGCGGGCCGGTCGCGCGCGGCGTCCGCGCGCCGTCGGCGCATAACGTGCGCACGCGCGCCGTTCGCCCTGGCCCGGCGCCGTTTCGGCCCCGGCGGCGTACGTCCGCAGGTCAACGAAGGATCACCTACCGGTCTCGGCGGGCCCGCTCCGTGCCCACTTCGAGACTCACCCGCAACGCTTCGTACCGCACGTTCCGGCCCGCCCCGCCGTCACAGTCACTGGAGTCGGCGTCAACCAACCGAGGGGGCACGGACGATGAAGCGGCACGGGGCACGACGGCCGGCCGGGGTGCTGCTCGCACTCACGGCGGCGAGCGCACTGCTGATCAGCGGGTGCGGCGGAGGGAGCGACGGCGGGGCCAAGGCGAGCGACTCCTCCTACGACCGCGGTCGCGGCGGCTCCGCGCCGCTGCCCGCCCCCGACCGGGGCACCGGCCCCGGCGGACAGTACGGAGGTGAACGCGACGAGGGCGAGCAGGACTCCCGCGAGGTCGCCCCCGCGCCCGACTACCTGTCGACCTTCGCCCTGGACGTCGACACGGCCTCGTACGGCTATGCCCGGCGCACCCTCGCCGAGGGCCGGCTGCCCGACCCGTCGACCGTCCGTCCCGAGGAGTTCGTCAACAGCTTCCGGCAGGACTACGAACGTCCCGGCGGGGACGGTTTCACGGTCACCGTGGACGGGGCCCGCACCGAGCGGGAGGACTGGTCACTGGTCCGGGTGGGCCTGGCCACCCGGACGGCCGAGCCGAGCGATGAACGGCCGCCCGCCGCCCTCACCTTCGTCATCGACGTCTCGGGCTCGATGGCCGAACCGGGCCGTCTCGATCTCGCACGGGAGTCCCTCGGCACGATGACGGACCGGCTGCGCGACGACGACTCGGTCGCGCTGGTCACCTTCAGCGACGAGGCCGAGGCCGTCCTGCCGATGACCCGGCTCGGCGGCCACCGGGGCGAGATCCACGACGCCATCGACAGTCTGGAACCCACCGACTCCACCAACCTCGGCGCGGGCGTGGAGAGCGGCTACGAGACCGCCGTCGAAGGGCTGCGCGAGGGCGCCACCAACCGGGTCGTCCTGGTCTCGGACGCTCTCGCCAACACCGGGGAGACGGAGGCCGACGCGATCCTGGAACGCATCGCGGACTCCCGCCGCGAGCACGGCGTCACCCTGTTCGGCGTGGGCGTCGGCAGCGACTACGGCGACGCGCTCATGGAGCGGCTCGCGGACCGGGGCGACGGCCACACGGTGTACGTGTCGGACGAGGAGGACGCCCGGGAGGTGTTCTGCGAGCAGCTTCCCCGCAACATCCGGCTGACGGCCCGCGACGCCAAGGCGCAGGTCGCCTTCGATCCGGAGACGGTCGCCGAGTTCCGCCTGGTCGGCTACGACAACCGGCGGGTCGCCGACGAGGACTTCCGCGACGACGGCGTCGACGGCGGCGAGGTCGGACCCGGTCACACCGTGACCGCCCTGTACGCGGTGCGCACCCGTCCGGGCGCCGAGGGGCACCTGGCGACGGCGACCGTGCGCTGGCTGGACCCCGGCAGCCGCACCCCGCACGAGGAAACGGGCGACCTGGAGACCGGCGCCCTCGCCGGCTCCGTCTGGCGCGCGGGGCGCGGTCTGGCGGTCACCGCGACCGCCGCCTACTTCGCCGACGCCCTGCGCTCCTCCGACCACCGCTACAGCGCCCTGCCCGGCGCCCCCGGTCTCGGTGAACTCTCCGAGCGCGCCGGTTCCCTGGCGGAGCGGACCGAGGACGAGAACATCCGCGAGCTGGCCGAGGCGATCCGGACGGCGGACCGGCTGGACTGACCCCGGCCCATTGACTCGTCCTTACGCACCGGTAAGTTGACTCCCGAGTAAGTAAGTACGGCAGCATCAGCACGACCGCATCAGCCGCGACCGGGAGCCGTCATGGGCGTACGCAAGGATCTGAAACGGGCACAACGACGCACCGGTCTCACGGTGCGGACCGGGGTCGAGACGGTCCGGGACGAGAAGGGTGTCGTCCGCGAGGCCCGTACGGCGGTCCTCGCCCCGCGGCCGGCCACCGGCAGTACCGCCGACATCCCGTTCACCAACGCGGCCGAGGCGCCCGGCGCGGTGGTGCTGCGCCGCGAGGAGCGGGGCGTCTGGCGCCCGGTCACGGCGGCGGCCTTCGCCCATGAGGTCTCCGCCGTGGCCAAGGGCCTGGTCGCCGCCGGGCTGGAGCCGGGCGACCGGGTCGCGGTGATGTCCCGCACCCGCTACGAGTGGACGGTCCTGGACTTCGCGATCTGGGCGGCCGGCGGCACGACCGTGCCGGTCTACGCCACCTCCTCCGCCGACCAGGTGGAGTGGATCGTCCGCGACTCCGGTGCCCAGTACGCCATCACGGAGACCCCGGAGAACACCGCCACCGTCCGCGCCGGCACCGCCGCCCATGCCACGCCCCCGCGGCTGTGGGAACTGGACGCGGACGCCCTCGCCGACCTCACCGCGCTCGGCGAGGGCGTCCCCGACGAGGAGGTCACCAAGCGGCGTACGGCCCTGACCCCGGACACCGTCGCGACCGTCTGCTACACCTCCGGCACCACCGGACGTCCCAAGGGCTGCGTCCTCACCCATGCCAACCTGTACGCGGAGGCCGCCAACACGGTCGAGCTGCTGCACCCGATCTTCAAGGAGGTCACGGACCAGGTCGCCTCGACCCTGCTGTTCCTCCCGCTCGCCCACATCCTGGGCCGCACGCTGCAGATCTCCTGTCTGATGGCCCGTATCGAGATCGGCCACTGTCCGAGCATCAAACCGGACGAACTGCGGCCCAAGCTGAGGGCGTTCCGCCCGACGTTCCTGGTGGGCGTCCCCTACCTGTTCGAGAAGATCCACGACACCGGCCGGGCCACCGCAGAGAAGCTCGGCCGGGGCGCCTCCTTCGAGCGCGCCCACCGCGTCGCGGTGCGCTTCGGCGAGGCCCATCTGAACCGGTTCCTCGGCCGCGGCAAGGGCCCGGGCCCCGGGCTGTACGCCGCCTGGGCGCTGTACGACCTGCTGGTCTACCGCCGGGTCCGCAAGGAACTCGGCGGGCGCATGCGGTACGCCATCAGCGGCGGCTCCCCCCTGGAGCGCGACCTCAACCTGTTCTTCTACGCGGCCGGCATCATGGTCTACGAGGGCTACGGCCTGACCGAGACCACGGCGGCCGCCACCATCGTCCCGCCGCTGGGCCCCCGCCCCGGCACGGTCGGCCTGCCGGTCCCCGGCACCGCGGTCCGGATCGCCGACGACGGCGAGGTGCGCATCAAGGGCGGCATCGTCTTCGGCGCGTACCGGAACAACCCGGCCGCCACGGACGAGGTGCTGGACGACGGCTGGTTCGCCACCGGTGACCTCGGATCCCTCGACGAGGACGGCTATCTGACCATCACCGGGCGCAAGAAGGACATCCTCGTCACCTCCGGCGGGAAGAACGTCTCCCCCGCCGTCCTGGAGGACCGGCTGCGCAGCCGCCCGCCCGTCGGGCAGTGCCTCGTCGTCGGCGACAACCGGCCCTTCGTGGCCGCGCTGATCACCCTGGACCCCGAGACGGTCGCCCACTGGCTGGCGGTGCGGAGGCTGCCCGCGGACACCCCGATGTCCGAGGTGGTCCGCGACCCGCGGATGCGCGCCGACGTGCAGAAGGCCGTGGACTACGCCAACGAGGCCGTCTCCCGGGCGGAGTCCATCCGCGCCTTCACCCTCGTCGAGGGCGAGTTCACCGAGGAGAACGGACTGCTGACCCCCTCGCTCAAGGTCAAACGGCAGGCGGCGCAGCAGGCGTACGCGGCGGAGATCGCGGCGCTGTACTCCTGACGTCCGCTGCCCGCGTCCGCGTCAGCGCAGGTCGAGGCGCATCAGGACGCGGGGGTGGCCGGACAGGACCGAGGTCGTGTCGGCGGCGTGGGTGAAGCCGGCCCGCTCGAAGTTCTTCCGGAGCCCGGCGTACGCCATCGTCAGGTCGACCCGGGCGTCTCCGTTGTCGAGGGGGTAGGCCTCGATCGCGGGGGCGCCGTGGGCGCGGGCGAAGTCGACCGCGCCGGCGATGAGGGCGTGCGAGATGCCCTGCTTGCGGTGACCGGGGCGCACGCGGATGCACCACAGGGACCAGACGGGCAGCTCGTCGACGTGCGGGATCCTGCGGTTGCGGGCGAAGGAGGTGTCCGCGCGCGGGGCGACGGCGGCCCAGCCGACGGGCTCGTCGCCGTCGTGGGCGAGGACGCCGATGGGTGTTCCCGTCCGGCACAGTTCGGCGACGTACTCGCCCCGGGCCGGGCCGCGCAGTTCCTGGTTGAGCCTGGAGGGGACGCGGTGGCTCAGGCACCAGCAGACGTTCGCCCCGGGCGACTTGGGACCGAGGACGGCACGGACGTCCTCGAAGGCGGTCGCGGGGCGGACTTCGACGGTCATGCGCCCACGATGCCACGCCGCACGGGGCGGCGCGGCGCCGCGCGGCGTTCATCGCAGCGCGCGAAGGTAGCGGGCGCGGACGCCGCGTTGGAGGAGGAGCAGCAGGGGGAAGAGGAGCCGCCAGGGGCCCGCCGGTGCCGCCCGGGTCAGGGAGCGCAGGGTCAGCAGGACCCGGCCGTCGCCGTCCCGGTGCACGATGAAGGCCTCCTCCCCGCTGACCGGGTGCCCCCAGCGGGTGCCGTAGGCGAAGCCGCAGCGGTCCGCGGTCCGCACCACGGCGACGACCTCGACCGGCTCGCGGACGGCGAACCGGCCGGGCCCCGCCGTGATGGTGTAGCGTCCGCCCTCCCGCACCGTGATGGCGCCTCCGTCGGCCGGGGCGACGCCGAAGCCGCTGCGGCGTTTGATCTCCCAGCGCGCCACCGCGTCCCCGGCGGCCGTCCAGGTGTCCTCGCCGTGCCCGATCGTCACCGTTCTCTCGTACCGGCGGAATCCGGGCGGGGACGCCGCCCAGCGCGGGGCGGCGGGGGAGGTCGCGCCGCGGGCGGGGTAGCTGAGGCCGGTGCCGTCACCCATGCGCCGGCCGCGCCAGGAAGTCCGCCAGGCCGGCCAGGAGCCGGTCGACGTCCTCGACGTCGGTGTACGGGGCCAGGCCCACGCGGAGGCCGCCGGTGTCCCCGAGGCCGAGGTGGCGGGACGCCTCCAGGGCGTAGAAGCTGCCGGAGGGCGCGTGGACGCCGCGCTCGGCGAGGAAGCGGTGGGCGTCCTCCGTGCGGTGGCCGTCGAAGGTGATCAGCAGGGTCGGGGTGCGCCGGGCGGCGCGGGAGCGGACGGTGACCCCGTCGAGGGCCGCCAGGCCCTTCTCGAGCCGGTCCCGGAGCCCGGCCTCGTGTTCCTCGAGCAGCCGGTAGGCCCCGGCGAGCCGTTCCCTGCGGTCGCCGCCCGGCTGCCCGGAGAGGCCGGCCAGGAAGTCGACGGCCGCGCGGGTGCCCGCGAGGAACTCGTAGGGCAGTGTGCCGAGTTCGAAGCGCTCGGGAACCGTGTCCGTGGAGGGCAGCAGTTTGTCCGGGCGGAGGGTCTCCAGCAGCGCCGGACGGGCGGCCAGGACCCCGTGGTGCGGGCCGAGGAACTTGTACGGGGAGCAGACGAAGAAGTCCGCGCCGAGCGCCTCGACGTCGACGAGGGCGTGCGCGGTGTAGTGCACGCCGTCGACGTACAGCAGGGCGCCCGCCTCGTGGACGATCCGTGCGATCTCGGCGATCGGGGGGATCGTGCCGATCAGGTTCGAGGCGGCGGTGACGGCGACCAGCCGGGTGCGTCCGGTGAGCCGGGCCCGGATGTGGTCGGCGGTGAGTTCGCCGGTGTCCGGGTCGAAGTCGGCGCGGCGGACGGTGACGCCGGCGCGTTCGGCCGCCTGGACCCAGGGGCGGATGTTGGAGTCGTGGTCGAGCCGGGTGACGACCACCTCGTCGCCGGGTCGCCAGCCGGCGGCGAGGGTGCGGGAGAAGTCGTAGGTGAGCTGGGTGGCGCTGCGTCCGAAGACGATGCCCGCCGGGTCGGCGCCGAGGAGGTCGGCCATGGCGCGGCGGGTCTCGGTGACGACGGTGTCGGCGTTGCGTTCGCCGGGCAGGAGGCCGCCGCGGTTCGACAGGGGCCGGGACAGCGCGGCACTGATCGCCTCGATGACGGGCCGCGGTGTCTGGGTGCCGCCTGGGCCGTCGAAGTGCGTGGTGCCGGCGGCCAGCGCGGGCACCTGGGCGCGCAGGGCGGTGAGGTCGTACGTCACGTGGGCTTCCTCTCGGTGCGGGGCCGTGTGGCGGTCAGGTGGCCGGTCCGCCGGCCGCCGGTTCGCGCGGCGGGTCGGTGAGCTGCTCGCGCAGATAGTTCCAGACGACCGCGATCAGCGCGGCGACGGGTACGGCGAGCAGGCTGCCGACGATGCCGGCCAGGCTGCCGCCGAGGGTCACCGCGAGCAGCACGACGGCCGCGTGCAGTCCGAGGCCGCGGCTCTGGATGATGGGCTGGAACACGTTGCCCTCGAGCTGCTGCACCACGATGATCAGGGCGAGGACGAGCAGCGCGTTCATCAGTCCGTTGGACACCAGGGCGATCAGTACCGCGACCAGTCCGGCGAACAGGGCACCGATGATGGGCACGAACGCGGCCACGAAGGTCAGCACCGCCAGCGGAAGCACCAGCGGTACGTCCAGGATCCACAGGCCCAGGCCGATCAGTACGGCGTCGAACAGGCCGACGAGCGCCTGGGAGCGCACGAAGGAACCCAGGGTGAGCCAGCACCGCTCGGCCACGGCCGGGATGTCGGTGGCGAGCCGGCCGGGGAGCTGACGGCCCAGCCAGGGCAGGAAGCGCGGGCCGTCCTTGAGGAAGAAGAACATCAGGAAGAGCGCCAGTACGGCCGTGACCACACCGCTGACGACGGTGCTCACGCCGGTGACGGCGGTGGTGGCGATGGAGCCGGCGCTGTCCTGGAGGCGGGCGGTCGCGGTGTCGAAGGCGTCCGAGATCTGGGCGTCGTCGATGTTGAGCGGCGGCCCGGCGGCCCACTCGCGCAGCCTCTGGACGCCTTCGACGACGCCCTCGCCCAGCTTGCCGGACTCCGATGCCACGGGCACCGCGATCAGCGCCACGGTGCCCGCGGCCACCAGCAGGAAGAGCACGGTCACCAGGGTCGCGGCGAGCGCGGGGGGCATACCCCGCCGGCGCAGGTAGCGGGCCGGGGGCCAGGTGAGGGTGGTGAGGAGCAGACCGACCACGAGCGGCCAGACCACCGACCACATGCGGCCCAGTACCCACAGCACCACCGCGGCGGCCACCAGGACCAGCAGCAGTTCACCGGAGATGCGCGCCGAGGTGCGCAGTGCGGCACGGGTCTTCCCCGCGTTCAACGTCGCAGACATGGAGGCACCTTACGGTGCCCGCGGGCGGCTGTGATCACCCGGGAGCGGTGCCGGTCGGGGGGGGGGGGGCGGGGGGGGGGGGGGGGGGGGGGGGCGTGGGCCACACACCCTTCCTCCCTCCAGGAAAT
>NZ_JBVIFC010000024.1:0-72626 GCF_055571535.1 Streptomyces sp. NPDC030893
GAGTTCTCAAGGAACGGACGCTTCCTTCGTACTCACCCTCTCGGGCTTTCCTCCGGGCGCTTCCCTTCGGTGTTTCCGACTCTATCAGATCTTTTTCTCGACCTGACCCCCAGTCAGCGGGGTTTGTCTTCCCGGCCGTTGGGCCGTTCCGACGTCTCAAACCTTAGCGGCTTCCTCCGTGTTTCCCAAATCGGGGGCGGGAATTCGAATTCGGGCATGCCGAAATCGTTCCCGCTGGGAGGTCGTGCTGGGGTTTTGAGTGCCGCAGTCGCGGCGGAAGGTGCTACCGAAGAACCGTTACGGCTCCGTGGCAACCCGAAGAACTTTACGGACCGACCGAGCGGCTGTCAACCGGCCCAGGTCAAGATCTTTCAGTCCAGGTCCGTGAGGCGTCCGCCGGCGTCCGGCTGGGCGTCCTCCACCCTGCGCAGCAGGCGGGTGAGGACCTCGCCGAGCGCTGCCCGCTCGTCCTGGTCGAGGTCCTGGAGGAGGTCGCTCTCGAAGACGGTGGCCATCCGCATGACCTCCTGCCACTTCTCACGACCGGCCGGGGTGAGCTCCACGATCACGCGGACCCGGTTGCTCTCGTCCCGCTCCCGGGTCACCAGGCCCTCGGCGACCATCCGGTCGATCCGGTGCGTCATGGCGGCCGGGGTCAGGCCGAGTCGCTTGGCGAGGTCACTGGGGCCCATGCGGTACGGGGCGCCGGAGAGGACGAGGGCCTTGAGGACCTCCCAGTCGGCGTTGGTGATGCCGAGCTCGGCGGTCTGCCGGCCGTAGGCGACGTTCATGCGCCGGTTCAGCCGGGACAGCGCGTTGACGATCTGCTCGACCTGGGGGTCGAGGTCCTGGAACTCACGCTGGTAGGCGGCGATCTGCTCTTCGAGTGTCGGCTCGCCGATGCCGGAGGTGTCGCCCATGCCCGCAGTATGGCACGTCTCTTCTTTGCCTTGAAGTCCTTCGCTGTGTACTCTTTAGCCTCGAACTTTAGCTTCTAAGTCTTCAGGTCTAACTAGTGAGTGAGGTGAACGTGACCAGGGCGATGGGCGCTGCGATGCGCCGGATCCATGTGGGCAACGCACTCAGCGCATTCGGGCTGGGCTTCACGGTCCCGTATCTGTACGTCTACGTGGCCGAGGTGCGGGGACTGGGGTCCATGACGGCGGGTCTGGTACTCGCCGCCTTCGCCGTGGCCGCGTTGATCGTGCTGCCGTTCGCCGGGCGGGCCATCGTCCGGCGGGGTCCGCTGCCGGTGCTGCTCGTCGCCCTGGTCACGGCCGCGGTCGGCGCGCTGAGCCTGGGGCTGTCGAGCGGTGCGGCGACCGTACTGCTGTCTGCTTCGGTGCTCGGTGCCGGGCAGGCGGTGATGCAGCCGGCGCTCGCCACGATGATCGTGGACTGCTCCACCACGGAGACCCGCTCGCGCGCGTTCGCCATGCAGTTCTTCCTGCAGAACCTCGGTCTCGGTGTCGGCGGCCTCATCGGCGGTCATCTCGTGGACACGACGAAGGTCGGCTCGTTCACTCTCCTCTTCTCGATCGAAGCGGCGATGTTCCTGCTGCTGGTCGGGGTGATGGCGACCGTGCGGATGCCGCGCGCACCGCGCATCGCGGACACGCCGCAGCAGTCGGCCGGGACGGGCTGGAAGCAGCTGCTGGGCAACCGGGCCATGGTGCAGCTCTGCGTCCTGGGCTTCGTGCTGTTCTTCGCCTGCTACGGCCAGTTCGAGTCGGGGCTGAGCGCTTACGGCGTCGAGGCGGCCGGGATCTCCACCTCCGCGCTGGGGACGGCGCTGGCGGCGAACACGCTGGCGATCGTGGTGGCGCAGTTCGCGGTGCTGCGGTTCGTGGAGCGGCGCAAGCGCTCGCGCGTGATCGCGTCCGTGGGACTGATCTGGGCCGTGGCGTGGGCCGTGGCCGGATACGCGGGACTGGGCAACGGGAGCCAGGCGATGGCGACCGCCGCGTTCATATCGACGTACGCGCTGTTCGGGCTCGGGGAGTCGCTGCTGTCGCCGACGCTCGCGCCGCTGGTCGCCGATCTCGCGCCGGCCGGGATGGCCGGTCAGTACAACTCGGCGTTCGCCCTGGTCAAGCAGCTCGCGCTGGCCGTGGGTCCGGCGGTGGGCGGACCGATGGGTGCCTCGCTGCACGCGCCGTACATCGTCGTCTTCCTGCTGTTCTCGCTCGGCATCACCGTTCTGGCGGTGCGGCTGGGGCGGCAGCTCACCGACGTGCAGAACCATCCCTCCGCCGCGCGGAGCCGGGTGGTGGCGCAGGGCGGCGGCGCGGCCGCGCCGGGACAGGCCCCGGCACACGCCTGAGCCGGCTTCCGCCCACCGGCCGTCCGCCAGGGCCTAGGAGTCGGCGGCCTTCGGCAGGAGGAACTCGCACCAGACCGCCTTGCCGCCGCCGGGGGTGCGCCGGCTGCCCCAGGTGGAGGCGATCGTCGCGACGATGGCGATGCCCCGGCCCGACTCGTCGCCGGGCTCCGCGCGGCGGCGCCGGGGCAGGTGGTCGTCGCCGTCGGTGACCTCGATGATCAGGCGGCGGTCGGTGCGGCGCAGGCGCAGCCGCATGGGCGGCGTGCCGTGCTGGAGGGAGTTGGCGACCAGTTCGCTGGTCGCCAGGACGCCCAGGTCGTGCAGCTCGGCGGGGAAGCGCCAGCTGGTCAGCACTCCCGACGCGAAGGCACGCGCGCGTGGTGCCGCTTCGACGCCGCCGATCAGCTCCAGCGCGGCGTTGCGGAAGAGTTCGCTCTCCGCTCCCTTGCGGGCGGGGTGCTGGAGGACCAGGACGGCGACGTCGTCGTCGTGGTCCGGGGTCACCCCGGCCGAGCGGACCAGGCGGTCGCAGACGACCTGGGGGGTGCCGGTGGCTCCGGCCAGGGCGCGCTCCAGGGCCGCG
This sequence comes from Streptomyces sp. NPDC030893, assembly GCF_055571535.1. Classification (NCBI taxonomy): domain Bacteria; kingdom Bacillati; phylum Actinomycetota; class Actinomycetes; order Kitasatosporales; family Streptomycetaceae; genus Streptomyces; species Streptomyces sp. NPDC030893. Next base: position 2,907 of record NZ_JBVIFC010000024.1, read on the forward strand.
ATGCCCTCGTCCAGGTCCTCGTTCCGCCGTTCGACCAGGCCGTCCGTGTAGAGGACGGCGGTGGAGCCGGGGGCGAGGGGGACGGATCCCGAGGAGTGCATCCAGCCGCCGGTGCCGAGCGGGGGGCCGGTCGGTTCGTCGGCGCGCCGGACGGTGCCGGTCTCGTCCCGGACGAGGATGGGCAGGTGGCCGGCCGAGGCGTACACCAGGCGGCCCTCGTTGGGGTCGTGGATGGCGTAGGTGCAGGTCGCGATCTGGTTGGCGTCGATCTCCATGGCGAGGCCGTCGAGCAGCTGGAGGACCTCGTGCGGCGGGAGGTCGAGCCGCGCGTAGGCCCGTACGGCCGTACGGAGCTGGCCCATGACGGCGGCGGCCCGGACCCCTCTGCCCATCACGTCACCGATGACCAGGGCGGTGCGTCCGCCGCCCAGGGTGATCACGTCGTACCAGTCGCCGCCGACGGCGGCCTCGGTGCCGCCGGGGTGGTAGGTGGCGGCGATGCGCAGGTCGTCGGGTTCCTCCAGCTCCTGCGGGAGGAGGGAGCGCTGGAGGGTGACGGCGGTCTGGCGCTGACGGCGTTCGCTGGCGCGCAGGCGTTCCGCGGCCTCGGCGTGGTCGGTGACGTCGGTGGCGAAGATCAGCACCCCTCGGCCCTCGCCCTCGCTGACGGGGGTGCAGGTGAAGGTGTAGGAGCGGCCGTCGGGTGCCTTGCGGGACTTCACCGTGCGGGGCTTGCCGCTGCGCAGGACCTGGTCGAGGAGGGGCAGCAGGCCGAGCTCGTCGAGTTCGGGGAGCGCGCCCCGCGCGGGGGCGCCCACCGGGCGGACGCCGAAGGCCGCCGTATAGGCGTCGTTGACGTAGGCGATGCGGTGGTCGGGGCCGTGGACCAGGGCGACGAGGGAGGGGACGCGGTCCAGGACCTCGCGCACCCCGAGCTCGTCGACGGCGGGCACGGGCCGGGCGTCGTCGGTGAGTTGTTCGGCGCGGGCCGCGGGCACGGAGCCCTCTCCCCGCCGGTCCGGGGAGACCGCCTGCTCGGTCCGCGCTGCGGCGCGGCGCTGCGTTCCGGGGAGCCGGGCGCTCCAGCGCGTGAAGTTCACGAATCCTTGCCTCGTGTAGTTGTCGGCGGCCGGAAACCGGGACCGGCCGGGGCCCCGGGGCCGCACCGGGGTGGGCGGGGACCCGCCCGCGGTGGTGGACCAGTCTGGCAGGGTGCCGACCGGGCCGACATCCGTCAGACGCCGCTCCGGCCGCAGGAGTTCCTGAGTCCGGTCAGGACGACCCCTTCGGGTTGTGCGGGGGGTCGTGAGAAGGCTTTCCACCGGCCGCCAGTTCGAACTCCGCCCGAGGGTGTTCGAGTGATCCGAGGGACACGATCTCCCGTTTGAAGAGGCCCGCGAGGGTCCACTCGGCGGCCACCCGCGCCTTCCGGTTGAAGGTCGGCACCCGGCTGAGGTGGTAGGTGCGGTGCATGAACCAGGCGGGGAAGCCCTTGAGCCGGCGCCCGTACACCTGCGCGACCCCTTTGTGCAGCCCCAGGGAGGCGACGGAACCGGCGTACTTGTGGGCGTACGTCTCCAGTGGTTCGCCCCGCAGGGAGTGGACGATGTTGTCCCCGAGGACCCGTGCCTGGCGCAGGGCGTGCTGTGCGTTGGGGGCGCACTCCCGGCCAGGCTCCCGCGCGGTGACGTCGGGAACGGCGGCGGCGTCTCCCGCGGCCCACGCGTGTGCGGCACCGTCGACGGCCAGTTCGGCGGTGCACTTCAGCCGGCCCCGCCCGTTCAGCGGCAGGTCGGTGGCGGCGAGCACGGGGTGCGGCTTGACCCCGGCGGTCCACACGACCGTCCGCGTGGGGAAGCGCGATCCGTCGCTCAGCACGGCGACACGGTCGGCGCAGGACTCGAGCCGCGTCTCGAGGCGTACGTCGATGTTGCGCCGGCGCAGTTCGGTGACCGTGTACCGCCCCATCTCCTCACCGACCTCGGGCAGGATCCGCCCGGACGCCTCGACGAGGACCCACTTCATGTCCTCGGGCCGGATGTTGTGGTAGTACCGCGCGGCGTAACGGGCCATGTCCTCCAGTTCGCCGAGCGCCTCGACGCCCGCGTAGCCGCCGCCGACGAAGACGAAGGTCAGGGCGGCGTCGCGAAGCGCGGGATCACGGGTCGAGGAGGCGATGTCCATCTGTTCGAGGACGTGATTGCGCAGGCCGATGGCCTCTTCGACGGTCTTGAAGCCGATGGCGTGGTCGGCGAGACCGGGGACGGGCAGCGTGCGCGACACGGAACCGGGCGCGAGCACCAGCTCGTCGTAGGCGATCCGCCGCCCTCCCGTGCCCTCCTCCTCGGTGGCGAGGGTGCTGACGGTGGCGGTGCGCTTCGCGTGGTCGATACCGGTGGCCTCGCCGATGATGATGTGGCACCGGTCGAGTACGCGACGCAGCGGTACGACGACATGACGAGGAGAAATGGCACCGGCGGCCGCTTCGGGCAGAAAGGGCTGGTACGTCATGTACGGGTCCGGGGTGACCACGGTGATCCCGGCCTCGCCCCGTCCGAGTTCCCGTTTCAGCTTCCGCTGGAGCCGCAGGGCCGTGTACATCCCGACGTAGCCGCCGCCGACAACGAGAATGCGCGCACGTTCCTTCACCATCCCATGACGCACCCGCCGCTTCCGTTTGTCCACAGCCTCGACGAATTGTGTGACCGGACGTTCTTGGCGCCCGGGGTTGGCCGATTCACCGCCCCTCCTGCCATATTCGCAGGTCATCAGCCCTCTACCGGCGACCTCCCCGGGGTACATTCAGGACGTAAACGACTCGTGGTCCGATCGAGGGGCGCTCCGTGCGGAACGTGCCCCTTCTGAATTGACCCCCGCTCAACTATGTTCGTGTGTCGACGGGGTGTGGGGGGCTGTGCTCATCGGGTCCGCGACGGGCGGAACCGGCAAGCCGGGCCTCTTCCGAGCGCCCCGGCCATCAATGGCGGGGAGAAGTCTCCGGGGGGAGACGTCATTACCGGGGGAATACATATGCATGTTCAGGACTCTCATTGGTCTTCCGCCGTCGCGACAGGCGCCGCGCTGAGCGCTCACGCGGGCGGCGCACGCGGGGACGGCGGGCGCACGGCGCCGCTGCGCGTGGACGCACAGCGCAATCTGGAGCACGTGCTGCGTGCGGCGCGTGAGGTCTTCGGCGAGCTGGGCTATGGCGCGCCGATGGAGGATGTGGCCCGCCGGGCGCGGGTCGGTGTGGGCACGGTGTACCGGCGTTTCCCGAGCAAGGACGTCCTGGTGCGGCGGATAGCCGAGGAGGAGACCTCCCGGCTGACCGAGCAGGCGCGTGCGGCGCTGGGTCAGGAGGACGAGCCGTGGTCGGCGCTGTCCCGCTTCCTGCGCACCTCGGTCGCCTCCGGCGCGGGCCGGCTGCTGCCTCCGCAGGTGCTGCGGGTGGGCGTGGCGGAGGAGCACGGCCCGGCGGACCACGCGCGGCTGCCGCAGCAGCGGACGCAGGCGGCGGGGGAGCTGCGGCTGGTGCCGGAGGCTCCGCCGGCGGGCGTGGCCGATGAGACGGGGGCCGCGCAGCTGCTCGATGTGGTGGGGCAGTTGGTGGAGCGGGCGCGGGCGGCGGGGGAGCTGCGGCCGGATGTGTCCGTGTCGGACGTGCTGCTGGTGATCGCCACGGCGGCGCCGTCCCTGCCGGATGCTGCGCAGCAGGCGGCGGCGTCGGCGCGGTTGCTGGACATTCTGCTGGAGGGGTTGCGGTCGCGACCGGCGTAGTCCGGGGGCGCGGCCCGGTGCATGGCCGGTTGCCCGGCGTGAGTGTGGGCCGGGGGCTGTTGCATCCCGATGCTTACAGCGTGCCGCGGCTACCGGTACCGGCCGGGTGAGCCGCGCTGCACCATTGCCCGGCGCGGGTGCTGGCCGGGGGTGTTCGCGCAGCCCGGCGCTGCACCGTTGCCCGGTGTTGGTGTGGGCCGGGGGTTGTTCGCGCAGCCCGGCGCTTACGGGGTGCCGTCGCGCCCACCCGTGCCGCCCCAGCGGCACGACTGCCCGCGGAGAGCGGGGAGCGGCACGACTGCCCGCGGATCGCGCGGAGGGCTGCCCGCGGGCGCGTACGGCGATCGGGGTGGACGGCGCAGTGGGCGGCAGTGGGCGCGCGCGGCGGGGAGGGGGCGGGGCGGGGGTGGTCGCCCGCAGCGACTGGCGCGTCCGCGCCCCGAACCCCTACCGGCCGGCCTATTCCGCGCCAGTCCGAGGACGGCCACCCCCGACCCGGCCCCGACCCACCCACCGCCCGTAGGCGCTACGCGCACCCCCACCACAGGGACAGTGGCGCCGCAGGCATACGACCACCGGCCGGCACACGCCTCAACGTGTACCGCTCGCGCTCGCGCCCAGTGCTCCGCGCTGCGGTGCGATACCGCCCGGGACCGCCCGCTGGCGGGCCGGCGTGCCGGTCCAGCAGGTGCCACGGCGAGCCAGCAGACGCCGCAGCCACACCTCCAGGGCGACCAGATCCGCCAGACCGTCCAGCGGCAGCGGCTCCCCCTCGGCCGCCCCCCGCAGCGCCTTGCGCACCACCCGCGCCTCGACCAGCCCCGCCTCCGCCAGCAACGGCGTGTCGAACAGCGCCATCAGCGTGCCCGAAGCCACCCGCAGCCCCGACCGCGCCGCGGCCACCGACGTGGCCGCGCCCGGCGCACCCCACCCCGCCGGCAGCTCCCGCACCCCCGCCCCCTCCAGCACCGACCGCAGGATGGACGCCCGCGCCCCCGGCTGCACCCGCAGCGCCTCCGGCAGCGCCCGGCAAGCACGCACCACCTGGTTGTCGAGGAACGGCGCGTGCAGCCGCTGCGAGCGGATCTCGGCCGCCTGCTCCAGCACCCGCAGATCCGCCGCGTGCCGCGCCAGCGCCGCCCGCGCCCTGAAGTCACCGGGCCGCTGCCCCGGCCCCACGTCCGACCGCCGCGTCGACGCCTGGAGGCGAACCGATACTTCAGCCAGCGCCTCCCCGGTCAGCCACCGCGCCGCCGGCCCGGGTCTCCCCCAGGTCAGCGCGGCCAGCGAGGCATCCGCCGCTCCCGGCCCGTCGTCGTCGAGCCGCCGGTGCAGCAACCGCTCGGCGAGGCTCTCCAGCCCCGCCCGGTACGGCGTGCGCGCCAGCCGCCGAGCCGCCGCGTACACCCGCGCCGGCACCATCACGGACCCGTCGGCCTTCGCCAGCGCGGCGACCGGCCGCACGAGGTGCCGCCGCTTGCGGTCCATCAGCAGATCCGCCAGCCGCGCCGGATGCGCGTCCAGCACCTGTTTCGCCCCGTACCCGGTGAAGTGGTCCGCGCTCCCCGCGGCCAGCCGTGCCCGGTGCCGGGCGGCGGACACCAGCGAGGGCCCGGGCTCGTCCGTCAGCGGCACGTCCAGTTCGACGTACGGGAGCGTCGACTCCCCACCGGCCACCACCACATGGTGCAGCCGCGGATTGGCCGCGAGCGCCCCCGCACGCTCCAGTTCGCCCTCGTCGCGCCCCCCGGCGGAACCACCGGCCAGGTCGTTGAAGGTGACGGCCAGCAGCCGCTCCCCCGCTCCCGTCCCGTGCCCGAGCACGGTCCCCGGCCTTCCCGGCAGCCCCGCCGCCAGCAGCGCCAGCGCCCCGGACGCCGGCCCGCCGGACAGGTCCGCCCCGATCCCCGGCACCGGCGTCCCCCGGGCGGCCCGCCGCTCGGCGGGCCCCATCCCCGGTACGGGCCCGGGGTCGATGTCGGCGCCCGGGACGTGCCGGGGGGCGGCGAGCCGGGTCCGTACGGCTTCCACCAGCGCGTCGCGCACGGCGTCCACCGCGTGGCCGGGGTCGGCGGGCGGTGCGGCGACGACGAGCGAGGCGGCGGGTTCGTACCCGGCGATCTCGCGCGCCCCCGCGCGGAGGATCAGCGCGTGCCCCGGCGGAATGCGTTTCACGCCGTCGTACGGCGTGGAGTCGTGCAGCGCGGCGGGCACGTCCGGTGCGGCGAGCAGCGCGGCGAGGTGGCCGAAGTCGAGGTTGGCCTCGACGAGGTCGGCGAGCGGCAACGCGGCGGTGGCGTACGCCGTTCCGCCCGCCCAGGGGGTGTGGAACACGGGCCGGGCGCCGGCGAGGTCGCCGCACACGGTGATCCGGCGCCCCACCTGCACGACCGCGGTGTAGCTCCCGGCCCAGGCGGTCAGGTGGCGCAGCGCACCGCCCCGGGCGGCGAACAGCGCGACGCGCAGCTGTTCGTCGGTGGCGCCGCAGGTGCCGAGGACGGCGATCCGGGTCTGTTCGTCGGCCGTGACCACGCGCACCTCGTCGGGGCGCCAGTCGCCGACCGCCCACAGCGGGTCGGGGTCGCCCCACAGCGGCTGGGAGCCCACGGGTTGCACGGTCTCGCCGTCGAACCCGGTGGCGCCGGCGGAGCCGGTGGGGCCGAACCCCATGGCTCCGGCGGCGGTGCTGCTCCATCCCACTAACCACCGCATCGCCGCCTCCACAGGCTGTGGACAACCAGTGCACCGTACGAACCGGTTCCCCATGCTGCCATGAAGGAGGCGCTCGGTAAGGGTGCCGGAGCCGTATGTGCTCCGCCGAATGCGCCCCGGCGGATACACCCGCCCTGAACGCACCCCGATCCGAACACCCGCCCGCACCCCACCCGCTGACGACCCGCCACCGCACCGGCGCCCCACCGCCCACCAGGCAGCTACGACGCGAATGCGCCCCCCGGGCGCGCCCCCGCAACCCCCAACGCGCCGTCAACTACCAGGGTAGAAGCGCTGATACACCCGAAGGAGCGGAGTCGATTTTCGGCCAAATCGGAGCGGTGAGAACCACCTCGAACACGCTCCGTACAGGCTTTGCGCACCGATGGACGGTCGCGCAGTCCGGGAGACGGGACACGCCTCCCGGACCGTTCCGCCGCCCGCGGGGATGTAGGCGGCGGTGTCCCCCAGCCCACTGGATCCAGTACAGCGGGCCGACCCACGCACCGACCATGGAACCGCTCCCCTGATGGCCGGAGAAGAGCGCACGGACGGGCGCACGGCCACACAACGGGAGCACGCGGCAACTGCGCGTATCGGACCCGTACTTCAGTACGGACCACAATCCCGCCATCCGGAAGAATGCCCCTTAACGCTTGGGATGCGGCGAACTACGCTGGGTTTACGAATGCCGCGTGGTTATGCCAGCGCGGCAGCCGTCTGTGTCGAGGGGTGGCGCATGTCCAGGGAGCAACGCGGGCCGAACGAAAAGCTCGGCGCCGTTCTCGCCCTCGCGGGAATCTCCAACGCAGGCCTCGCGCGGCGCGTCAACGACCTTGGCGCACAGCGAGGACTGACACTTCGCTACGACAAGACGTCGGTGGCGCGCTGGGTGTCGAAGGGAATGGTGCCGCAGGGTGCGGCGCCGCATCTCATCGCCGCCGCCATCGGCCAGAAGCTGGGCCGTCCCGTGCCGCTCCACGAGATCGGCCTGGCGGACGCGGATCCCGCACCCGAGGTGGGCCTCGCCTTCCCGCGCGACGTCGGACAGGCGGTGCGCACCGCCACGGAGCTGTACCGGCTGGACCTCGCCGGCCGCAGAGCCGGCTCCGGCGGCATCTGGCAGTCGCTCGCCGGGTCGTTCGCGGTGAGCGCGTACGCCACACCCGCCTCGCGATGGCTGATAACCCCGGCCGACAGCTCGGTCGCGCGGGAGGTGAACCCCGCCGACGGCTCCGGCGCACCGCTCAAAGTCGGCCACAGTGATGTGCAGAAACTGCGGGAGGCCGCCGAGGACGCCCGGCGCTGGGACTCCAAGTACGGCGGCGGGGACTGGCGTTCGTCGATGGTGCCGGAGTGCCTCCGGGTGGAGGCGGCCCCGCTGCTGCTCGGCTCCTACTCCGACGACGTGGGCCGCTCGCTCTTCGGCGCGGCGGCGGAACTGACCCGTCTGGCCGGCTGGATGGCCTTCGACACCGGCCAGCAGGAGGCCGCACAGCGGTACTACATCCAGGCGCTGCGCCTGGCGCGCGCGGCGGCCGACGTCCCCCTGGGCGGTTACGTACTCGCCTCGATGTCCCTCCAGGCGACCTACCGCGGCTTCGGGGACGAGGGCGTGGACCTGGCCCAGGCCGCGCTGGAGCGCAACCGGGGGCTGGCCACCGCCCGCACCCTGAGCTTCTTCCGCCTCGTCGAAGCCCGCGCGCACGCACGCGCGGGGGACGCGCAGGCCGCCGGTGCGGCCCTGAAGTCGGCGGAGAGCTGGCTGGAGCGCTCCCGCCCCGGCGACAGCGACCCCGTCTGGCTCGGCTTCTACTCCTACGACCGCTTCGCCGCCGACGCGGCGGAGTGCTACCGCGACCTGAAGGCACCCCGCCAGGTGCGCCGCTTCACCGAGCAGGCACTGTCGCGGCCGACGGAGGAGTTCGTCCGCTCGCACGGACTGCGCCTGGTCGTCTCGGCGGTCGCCGAACTGGAGTCGGGCAATCTGGACGCGGCCTGCGAGCAGGGCGTGCGCGCGGTGGAGGTCGCGGGCCGTATCTCGTCCGCCCGCACCACCGAGTACGTCAAGGACCTCCTGCACCGTCTGGAACCGTACGGCGACGAGCCGCGCGTGGTGGAGCTGCGCGAACGCGCCCGGCCGCTGCTGATGACCACGGCCTGATCCCGTACCGCCCTTTCGCGGAGTCGTTGTCAGTGGCACGGTGCACTATCGATGCGGGAGGTGGTGCGGGTGGTGAGGGCACGGTCGTACGACTGCGACGTGCTGGTGGTGGGCGGCGGGATCGTCGGCCTGTCGACGGCGTACGCGATCGGCCGCGCGGCTCCGGGGGCCCGGGTGACGGTGCTGGAGAAGGAGCCGGGCCCGGCCCGGCACCAGACGGGCCGCAACAGCGGGGTCATCCACAGCGGGGTCTACTACCGCCCCGGCTCGCTGAAGGCGCGGTACGCGGTGCGGGGCGCGGCGGAGATGGTCAAGTTCTGCGCGGAGTACGGCATCGCGCACGCGGTGACGGGCAAGCTGATCGTGGCCACGGCCCGCGAGGAGCTCCCGCGGCTGCACGCCCTGGTCCAGCGCGGCCGGGAGAACGGCATCGCGGTGCGCGAGCTGTGCGGCGGCCAGATCGCGGAGTACGAGCCGGAGGTGGAGGGCCTGGCGGCCATCCACGTCGGCACGACAGGCATCTGCGACTTCGGGGCGGTCGCCCGCAGACTCGCGGAGGCGTCCGGCGCGGAGATCCGCTACGGGACACGGGTGGTGCGCGTCGACCGCCGCCCCGGCAGGGGGGTCGCCGTCCTGACGGCCGGCGGGGACGTCGTGCGCGGCCGGGTCCTGGTGAACTGCGCGGGTCTGCACTGCGACGAGGTCGCGCGCCTCACCGGGGACGATCCGGGCGCCCGGATCGTGCCGTTCCGCGGTGAGTACTACGAGCTGGCCCGGCCGGAACTGGTGCGCGGCCTGGTGTACCCGGTGCCCGACCCGGCGTTCCCCTTCCTCGGCGTCCACCTCACGCGGGGCATCGACGGAGGCGTCCACGTCGGGCCGAACGCGGTGCCGGCCCTGGCCCGCGAGGGCTACGACTGGCGCACGGTGCGCCCGCGTGAGCTGGGCGCGACCCTGGCCTGGCCGGGCTCCTGGCAGCTGGCCCGCCGCCACTGGCGGTACGGCGCCGGAGAGCTGCACCGCTCCCTGTCCCGAGCGGCCTTCACCCGGGCGGTGCGCCGGCTGCTGCCGGCCGTGCGGGACGAGGACCTGGTGCCGGCGCCCGCCGGGGTGAGAGCGCAGGCGGTCCTGCGGGACGGCACACCGGCCGACGACTTCCTGATCCAGGAGACCCCCCGCGCGGTGCACGTGCTGAACGCGCCCTCGCCCGCGGCGACGGCGTCCCTGCCGATCGGCCGGGAGATCGCGGGGCGCGCGATGGCGCAGCTCACGGAGGAGGGAAGGTGAGGGCAGGCCGGACCGTGCCCGCGCCCCCGTAAAATCGACAGCACTGTGTCTGACTCCGTGAGCACCCCCGAAGCACCGCACCCGGCACCCGCGCCCGGTGTGTCGATCCGCCGTACCCGGGCCAAGGGCGAGCCGCGGTTCCCGGACGGTCCGAAGGCCGATCCCGCCGGGTCGCACTTCGAGCGGCGGATCCGCAGCTTCCAGCCGCGCCGCAGCCGCGTCACCGCCGGGCAGGCGGACGCGCTGCAGCGGCTGTGGCCGCTGTGGGGTTTCGACATCGACGGCAGCCGGCGGCTGGATCTCGCCGAGTTCTTCGGCAACGGCAACCCGGTCGTGCTGGAGATCGGCTTCGGCATGGGCGAGGCGACCGCGGAGATGGCCGGGGCCGACCCGGACACCAACCTCCTCGCGGTCGACGTGCACACCCCCGGCCAGGGCAATCTGCTCAACCTCGCCGAACAGCACGGGCTGGCCAACGTCCGGGTGGGCAACGGCGACGCGATCATCCTGCTGCGCGAGATGCTCGCCCCGGACTCCCTGGACGGACTGCGCGTCTACTTCCCCGACCCGTGGCCCAAGAAGCGGCACCACAAGCGGCGGCTGATCCAGCCGGAGTTCCTCACCCTCGCCGCGGCCCGGCTGCGGCCGGGGGCGGTCGTGCACTGCGCCACCGACTGGGAGCCGTACGCGGAGCAGATGCTGGAGGTGCTCACCGCGCATCCCGCGTTCGAGAACACGCGGGCGGAGGGCGGTTTCGCGCCGCGTCCCGGGTTCCGTCCGCGCACTCGTTTCGAGGGGCAGGGACTGGACAAGGGACATGTCGTGAACGACCTGCTCTTCCGCCGCGTACCGCACGAGGAGCGGGCCGGGCACCGAGCCTGAGACCGCACGCCGTCCTGCCCCTGCGTCGTTAGGGTCGATCCCGTGGTCACCAGCCCTCCGCTCCCGGCGCAGCCGGACGGCCTTCCCGGCGGGCCGGCGCGGCACGCGCACTGGTGGCAGCGGCCCTGGGTGCGCTACGGCGCGCTGATCACCCTGCTCACGCTCTCCGGCCTGGTGATCCTGGCCCTGGTCCGCGAGCAGACGGGGACGGAAGGTTTCCTGGTCGGGCTCGGTCTGGCCGTGCTCCCGGTGCCGCTGCTGCTGGCCGCCTTCCGCTGGCTGGACCGCGTGGAGCCGGGACCGTGGCGGAACCTGCTGTTCGCCTTCGCCTGGGGAGCGTGCGCGGCGGCGCTGATAGCGATCGTCGCGAACAGTTTCGCCACGCGGTGGATAGCGACGGCGACGGCCGATCCCATCGGCGCGGACACCCTGGGCGCGACGGTCATAGCGCCGGTCGTGGAGGAGTCCGCGAAGGCGGCGGCCGTCCTGCTGGTCTTCCTCTTCCGCAGACGCGACTTCACCGGGATCCTCGACGGCGTGGTGATCGCCGGGGTCACCGCCACCGGGTTCGCGTTCACCGAGAACATCCTCTATCTCGGCACGGCCTTCGGCACCGACCAGCTCACCGGCGGCAGCGGTGTGGCCTCGGTCACCGCGGCGACGTTCTTCGTCCGCATCGTCATGTCGCCGTTCGCGCATCCCCTGTTCAGCGTGCTCACCGGGATCGGCTTCGGCATCGCCGCGCTGTCCACGGACCGGCAGCGGTGGCGGCGGGTGCTGCTGCCGCTCGCCGGGCTGGTCCTCGCGATGGGCGTGCACGCGCTGTGGAACGGCTCGGCCACCCTCGGCCAGTACGGCTTCTTCGCGGTCTACGCGGCGTTCATGCTGCCGTCGTTCGGCCTGCTGACCTGGCTGGTGGTGTGGACCCGGCAGCGGGAGCTGCGGACCGTGCGGGAGGAGCTGCCCGCCTATGCGGTCGCCGGCTGGCTCACCCCGGCGGAGCCGTTCGCGCTCGGTTCGATGCGGGCGAGGCGCCTGGCCCGCCAGTACGCGCGCCGGTACGGCGGGAGACCGGCGGCGCGCGCGGTCGCGCAGTACGAGGCGTACGCGACGTCGCTGGCGTTCCTGCGGCACCGGGGCCGGGCGGGGAAGGCCGGGACGGACTTCGTGACCCGGGAACGGGCGCTGCTGCTGGAGCTGTGGCAGCGGCGGGGAGCGGCCCGCCCGGCGCTGGACCACGCGGCCCGTCTCACCGCGCCGCCCGCCGCCGCACCGTGGCCGGTGCACGGGGCGTACGGGTGGCTTCCGTACGGGCCTCACCCGTACGGCACTCACCCCGCGGGCCCTCCGCCGTACGCGCATCCCGCGCACGGGCACCCGCCCTACGGGCACCCCTATCCGGCGTACGACCCGGACGCCCACCGTTCCTGACCGGTCCGGTCCCACGGAGCGGCCCCGAAAACACCTGACCGGCAGCCCTGACGTCGGGGGGTCGTCGTCGGGACTGCCGGGATTCAGGGGCGGCAGGGATCAGAGGGGGTGGCTCAGGGGTTGAGGCCCTTGCTCTGCAGCCACGCCATCGGGTCGATGCCCGAGGAGGAGCCGCCGGTGTGGACCTCCAGGTGGAGGTGGGCCCCGGTGGAGTTGCCGGTGGAGCCGACGCGGCCGATCACATCGCCGGTGTTGACCTTCTGACCGACGCTGACGCTGATGGAGGACTGGTGGGCGTACCAGATCTCGGTGCCGTCGTCGAGCGTGAGCACGGTCTTGTAGCCGTAGGAGCCGTCCCAGCCGGCGGAGGTGATCGTGCCGGTGTGGACGGCCTTGATCAGGGTGCCGGTGGGGGCGGCGAAGTCGAGGCCGGTGTGCTGGCCGGAGGACCAGTAGGCGCCGGACTGACCGAACGTCGAGGAGATGGTGTACGAGGAGGTCGGCAGCGTGTACTGCTTGGCCAGCTCGGCGAGGCGCTTGGCCTCGGCCGCCTTCGCGGCCTCCTCCTCCGCCTTCTTCTTGGCGGCCTCGGCCTTGGCCTTGGCCTCCTTCTCCGCCTTGGCGGCGGCCTCGGCGGCCTGCTTCTCGGCGGCGGCGAGGGCCTCGGCGGCGGCCTTGGCCTCGGCCTGCGTCTGCTGCTGCTCGACCTGGGCCATGATCCGGGAGCGCAGTGCCTCACCGGCGCCGGCGGCGCCCTGCTCGGCGTCGGCCTCCGTCATGCCGAGGGTGCTGAGCGGCGTGGCCGATCCCTTGGGCGTTTCCTCGTCCGAGATGAGGGAACCCACGTTGGGGAGGTCGGGCATGGAGATCGAGACCGGGGGCTTGCCGGTCTGCGCGGTGGCCATGCCGCCGGCGCCGACCGCGGCGATGACACCGACACCGAGGACGGTGGAGCTGCGGGCGAGTCCTCCGCCGCGCTGCTTGGCGACGCGATGCCGGCCCCGTACGGGGCGAATGGACTCCGCGGTGGGGTTCCACTCCTCGAAGGGGCCCTCGTCGGTGCGGACTCCGCCGTAGGCGAAGGTGTCGCTCGGCTTGAACGGGGCCTCGGGGGCAGGCGGGTTGGACGCCACGTGGGCGTACTCCTTTCCTTCCTTCTCGCCTACCGGGTTAGCTGACGGGTTCGGAGCAGGAAGGTCTCCTACGCGCGTCTGCGAGCCGTGTCTCCACGGCCGCATCCACGCGATTCACCCCAAGTTGTTGGTTCCCCGGTTCCCTTGCGGGATTCGGCGCGTGCGCACGGAGCCGCCTTCTGTGACGGCTGGGACGACCGCGCTGCGTTATCGAACGTTAATAGACGCGAGGGCCGGATTCCAAGCCGTTCCTCTTGATCATTAGCGAATCCCGGGGGGACTTACCCGCCACCAGCGGGCAAAACCGGGCGAGTTGACCCCGCTTCAGATGCCGGCCCATTCCTGACGGTTCGTCAGTTGTTATGCGCTGCGGGACGGCGCGATCACCGTGAGTGAGAAGGCGGCCGGAGGGCGGAGCGCACGGAAAACACCGAGGGCCGGAATCCTTGTCGGATTCCGGCCCTCGGCCTTCAGTAGCGGGGACAGGATTTGAACCTGCGACCTCTGGGTTATGAGCCCAGCGAGCTACCGAGCTGCTCCACCCCGCGTCGTTGAAACCAGTGTACGTCATCCGCGGGACACCACGCACACCCGTGACCGGCGGCCCCGTTCTCAGCCGCCGGTCAGGTGCCGGTTCGGCGCCTTGGCCCGCTCCTCGTGCTCCGGCAGGACCACGACGGTGGCTCCCCCGTCCTCCAGTACGCCGCTGCCGTCGGCGTCCGCCACGAACGTGTCCGGCTCCCGCCAGGCCGTGACCACCCGCCGTACCCCCGCGTCCAGGATCAGCCGGGCGCAGGGCGCCGGGCGGGACGCGCGCCGGGCGCACGGCTCCAGGCTGGAGTACACGGTGGCGCCGGCGAGGCGGGGGTCCGTGGGGTCGGTCTTGGCGAGCGCGGCCTCCTCCGCGTGCACCACCGGGTCCGTGCCCTCCCGGGAGTGGCCGCGCGCCAGCTCCGTACCGTCGGCGGCCACCACCACCGCGCCGACACTGAACGCGGTGTCGGAGGGCGGGCACTCGGCGGCCAGCTCGCAGGCGAGGGCCAGCCAGTGGTGGTCGGCGGCGGAGGGCAGCGCACCCGTGCCGGGCGCGGTGGGTTCGTAGCGCGTCAGGACGACGTCGCCGACCTGGCGGGTCTCCACAAGGCGCAGCCGGCCGCCCTGGTAGGAGCCGGGGCCGAAGAGGCGGGGGGCCTCCGGGTCGCCGACGAACAGCGGGGCGAGGACCAGCTGGAGTTCGTCGGCGAGCCCCTGGGTGATCAGCTGGGTGTGGATCAGGCCGCCGCCCTCCACCATCAGCCGCCGCACCCCGCGCACGGTGTACAGGTGCTCCAGCAGCCGCCGCCAGTCCAGTGCGGGGCCGAGCGGGACGACGTCGGCGGCGAGGCCGAGGGCGTGGGCCCGCTCGGCGCCCTCGTCGGTGGTGTAGAGCACCTTCTCGCCGCCGGTGTGCCAGAACCGCGCCGCCGGATCGAGGTCGCCGGATCCGCTGACGGTGACCTTGAGCGGGTACTCGGGCCTGCCCGCGCCGATCCGGGCGGCACGCCGCTCGGGCGAGTTGACCAGCAGCCGGGGGTTGTCCGCGCGGATCGTGCCGGCGCCGATCAGGATGGCGTCCACCCCCGCCCGTACCTCGTCGACCCGGTCGAAGTCGGCCGGGCCGGACAGCAGCAGCCGGTCGGGGCCGGTGTCGTCCAGGTAGCCGTCGAGGGAGACGGCGGCGGACAGCAGGACGTACGGACGGCGCATCGGCGTACTCCGGGTGAGGGTGGGGCGGCGGGCGCGGCCAGGGTCCGGCCGGCCCCAGTCTGACAACCCGCCGGGCGGCCGGGCGCCCGCGCCCCTGACGGGTCAGGCCTCGATGAGGCCCACGCGGATGGCGTACCGGGTGAGTTCCAGGCGGTCCTTCAGGCCCAGCTTGGCCAGCAGGTTGGCGCGGTGCCGCTCCACCGTCTTGGGGCTGATCACCAGGAGGTCGGCGATCTGCTGCGAGGTGTTGCCCTCGGCGACGAGCTTGAGGATCTCCTCCTCGCGGTCGGTGATGGCCTTGGCCGGCAGGGTCCGGCCCTCCCGCGCGAGGTCGAGGTAGTTGTGGATCAGGGCGTTGACCGCTCCGGGGTAGAGGAACGGCTCCCCGCGCATGGTGGCGTGACAGGCCTCGACGAGATCCTGGTCGGCGACGGACTTCAGCACGTACCCCGAGGCGCCGGCGGCGAGCGCCTCGAAGAAGAACTGCTCGTTGTCGTACATGGTCAGGATGAGGATCCGCGTCTCCGGCAGCGTGCGGGAGAGCTCGCGGGCCGCCTGCAGCCCGGTCAGACGGGGCATGGCGATGTCGAGGATGGCCAGGTCGGGGCGGTGCTCACGGGCCCGTTCGAGGGCTTCGGCACCGTCTGCGGCCTCGGCCACGACGGTCAGATCCGGTTCGCTGTCCAGGATGAGGCGAACCCCCCGGCGGACCAGCGCGTGGTCGTCGGCGAGGAGGATACGGGTGGGGGCCTGCTCGGTCATGTCAGCGTTTCCGGTCGGGGGACATCGGTCACGGGGGCGGGGAGTGGGCGGGCGAGGACGGGCCCCGCAGCGGAACGAGGGCGTGCGCGGGGAAACGGGCGGGGACGGGCACGGCCAGGCGCACCTCGGTGCCGCCGCCGACGGGGGACTCCACGGTCACCACGGCGCCGACGAGCAGCGCGCGCTCCCGCATCCCGCGGATACCGGCGCCCTCCTGGGCCGGGCCGGTACCCCGGCCGTCGTCACGGACCCGCAGCTCGACACCGCCGGGCGCCCGGTACAGGGCGAGCTCGGCGCGACGGGCGCCGGAGTGCCGGGCGGTGTTGGTGAGGCCCTCCTGGGCGACCCGGTAGATGACCAGCTCCGTCTCCCGGTCCAGCTCCGGCAGGTCGGGGGCGAGGCTGTGCTGGACGCTCAGCCCGGGGCCGCCGAACTCGGTGGCGAGGGCCTTGAGGGCGCTGGCCAGGCCCAGCTCGTCGAGCACACCGGGGCGCAGCCGGCGGGCGATGCGCCGGATCTCGTCCAGGCTCGCGCGGGTGGTCTCCTGCACCATCCGCAGCTCCTCGCGCAGCTCGGGCGGGGCGTGGTCGGCGGCTCGCTTGAGCTGGAGCAGCACGGCGGTCAGGGACTGGCCGACCTCGTCGTGCAGCTCCTGGGCGACGCGGCGGCGTTCCCCCTCCTGCGCGGACAGGGCGCGGGCGCTGCTGGTGGCGCGCTCGTCCTCCAGCCGGTCGAGCATGGTGTTGAACGTGGTGATCAGTTCGGCGATCTCGCCGCGCCCGCCGACCGCGGGCCGGTGCCCCGGGCGGAGCAGGTCGGTGGTGGTCATGGCGCGGGTCAGCCGCTGCAGCGGCGTGAGCCCGACCCGCAGCAGCAGCGCGTTGGCGACCAGCATGGCGCCCAGGCCCACGGTGAGGACCGCGGCCTCGGTGAGCAGTACGGGGGTGGATACGGTGACGGGTCCCAGCAGAAGGGCCGTGGCAACGACGAGCACGACGGCGTTCAGCATGAAGATCCGCCAGAACAGAGGCACCCGCCTACCGCCTCCTCACCATGGCCGCTCGCCCGGGCTCCCGGTGCGGCGGAAGCCCGCGACGGACCCGCGGACCGGGGGCGCGGCGCGGGCCGTCAGGATCCAGCGTGTCCGCTGAAAGGGTCTGGTGCCATCGGTGACAACCCCCATTTTTCCCCCGCGGCCCCGACCGGCCGGGGCCGCGTGTGCGCTCCGTTCCCCCTGGGGGATGGGGCCCGCGACCGATGGACCGGACGGGTGCCGGCGGGCGACCCTGGATGTTCCGGTACCGGACGGATGAGACGTCGGCACACGGGCAAACTCCTTTATAGCGGCCCGAGTTCGCAGCAGACCGGCGGACCCTCCACCCGTCCGGCGGTACCGGAACGACGGCCGCCGGCTTGTGACCGTGCGGCCACCCCCTGGGAAGGAGGAGCCGTGCCCCGCCCCAACGACGACCGCCTGGTCGCCCTGGCGGCCCGCCTCGAGCACGACGACCCCCGGTTCGCCCGTTCACTGTCCACCGGACAGCCGGCCCGCCCCCGTGAGTACCGGCGCGCCGGTGCCTGGTGGGCGCTGGTCATCGGAGTGGTCATGCTCATCGCGGGAGTGATCGTTCCCGACGGACTGCTCATCGCGGCGGGCCTGGTGCTCTCCGGCATCGCCGTGCAGCTCCTCGACCCCGACCGCCGCCGGACGGGCCGCCCCCCGCGCCCGCTCCGCACCCCGCGTCCGCCGCGCCCCTGACCCCACGGGTCCCGGGGCCCGCCCGGACGCGACACAGCCCCCGCCCCGCGGTCGTCACCGCGGGGCGGGGGCTGTCCGTTCGGTAGGCCCTGTGGGACTCGAACCCACAACCAATGGATTAAAAGTCCACTGCTCTGCCAATTGAGCTAAGGGCCCCTGGCGATGTTGCCTCCCCGAGCATAGCGGGACGTGGCCCGGTCTCCGATCGGGTATCGGGGAGGCGGGTCGGGATGTGTCCCGCTCACGGACGCGGAAGGGCCCGCGCGACGGGTGTCGTGCGGGCCCTTCCGGTCGGCTCGGTGAGCGAGCGTCAGCGGAACGCGTCAGCCGTTGCGCTTCCAGCGCGGCTTGTCCTCGCGGCGGCCGAAGGAGCCGCCGCCGCGGTGGTCGTCACGACGGCCGTACGGGCGGTCGTGGCCGCCGGAACGGAAGCCCGGGCGGTCGCCCTGGCGGTCGCGGTTGAACGGGCGGTCGCTGCCGCGGTGGCCGCCCCGGTCGTCCCGGCGGAAGCCGCCGCGGTCGCTGCCGCGGTCCCGGTCGCGGTTGAAACCGCCCCGGTCGTCACGGCGCTCGAAGGAACGCCCGCCACGGTCGCCCCGGTCAGCCCGGTCGTCGCGACGGAAACCGCCACGGTCACCCCGGTCGTCCCGGCGGAAACCACCGCGGTCGTCACGGTCGTCCCGGCGGAAACCACCGCGGTCGTCACGGCGGAAGCCGCCCCGGTCGCCGTCACGGCGCTCGAAGGAACGCCCGCCACGGTCACCCCGGTCACCCCGGTCGTCACGGCGGAAACCGCCGCGGTCGCGGTCACGGTCCCGGTCGCGGTTGAAACCGCCCCGGTCGTCACGGCGCTCGAAGGAACGCCCGCCACGGTCACCCCGGTCAGCCCGGTCGTCGCGACGGAAACCGCCACGGTCACCCCGGTCGTCACGGCGCTCGCGCCGCTCGAACGGCGCCGGGGAGTCCGTACGCTCCACGCGCTCGGTCCGCTCGACGTCCCGCGCGGTCGGCTGCTCCGGCAGGGCGACCTCGGCCTCGGCCGACGCCACGACGGCCGCCTCGGCCACCGCCGTCTCCGGGTCCTCGCCACGCTCCCGCGCGGCCCGGGCCACCAGACGGTCGGCCTCCTCGCGCAGCTCCGAGGCGCGGCGCTGGGCCCGCTCCAGCTCCTTGGTGAGCTGGACGACCTCACGCTCGGCCTGCTGCGCCGCGTTGCCCGCCGACTCGGCCTGGACCTCGGTCATCGACCGGGCACCGGTGATCTCGGCGACCTCCGGGTCGAAGGCCGCGCCGCCCTGGATGATGTGGCGCGTGGCGTCGACGCCCGCGTCCTCCATCAGGCGGAAGATCTGCCGCCGCTGGTGCGGCAGCGACAGGGAGACGACGGTGCCGGTGCGGCCGGCGCGCGCGGTGCGGCCCGCGCGGTGCAGGTAGTCCTTGTGGTCGCCGGCCGGGTCCACGTTCAGGACCAGGTCGATGCCGTCGACGTGGATGCCGCGGGCGGCGACGTCGGTGGCGACCAGGACGTTGACGTAGCCGTCCTTGAAGTCCGCCAGCGTCCGGGTGCGGGCGCCCTGGGTCATGCCGCCGTGCAGCGCGTCCGCCTTCGCACCGGCGTCGCGCAGCTGCTCGGCGACGCGGTCGGCGCCCAGCTGGGTGCGGACGAAGATGATGGTGCGGCCCTTGCGGGAGGCGATGGCCGCGGTGACCGGCGCCTTGTCCTTGGGCTTCACGACGAGGATGTGGTGCGACATGGTCGTCACCGCGCCCTGCGCCGCGTCCACCTCGTGCGACACCGGGTCGTTGAGGTAGCGGTCGACGAGGGTCTTGATCTCGTTCTCCATGGTCGCGGAGAACAGCATCCGCTGGCCGCCCGCCGGGACCTGGTCGAGGAGCTCGGTGACCTCGGGCAGGAAGCCCAGGTCGGACATCTGGTCGGCCTCGTCGAGGACCGCGATCTGCACGTTCTCCAGGGAGCAGGCGCCGCGGTTGATGATGTCGCGCAGACGGCCGGGGGTGGCGACGAGGATGTCGACGCCGCGCTCGAGGGCGTAGATCTGGTTGCCCATCGAGGTGCCGCCGCAGACGACCTTCATCTTGAGGCCCATGACGTCGCCGTACGGCTGGAGCGCGTCGGCGACCTGCATGGCGAGCTCACGCGTGGGCGTCAGGATGACGGCGCGCGGCTTGTGCTTCTCGGTGCGGCCGCCGGCCAGCGTGGCCAGGGTCGGCAGTCCGAAGGAGAGGGTCTTGCCGGAGCCGGTGCGGCCACGGCCGAGGATGTCCTTGCCGGCCAGGGCGTCCGGGATGGTCGCGGCCTGGATCGGGAAGGGGGTGGTCACGCCGTTCTGCGCGAGCTTGCGCACCACGCCCTCGGGGAGGCCGAGGTCGGCGAAGGTGAGTTCGAGGGCCGCCGGCTCGGCGGTGACGTCGATGTCGGTGTCCGCCGCGTTCTCGGCGTTCTCGGGCACGACGACGTGATCAGTACTGGCGATGGGCATACGAATGCGAAACCTTCCGGAGTCTCTTCGGCACGCGCCCGTCAACTCCGTGATTCGCGATTCGCAAATAACGACCGCCTCGATGCGGTCCACCACGGTAAGGGAGAGTACGCGCCACACGGCGCGCTCTGCAGTGGCGCCGGGCAAATAGGATCAAACGATCTGCCACCATACGCACCCCGGCGCCCCGATAGCAAATCGGCAGGTGAGCGTGGGGGCCGGGCGCGTACGGAAGCACGGGCGGGGTCTCAGGCGGGCGCCCCCGCTTCCGGCGCGGGCTCCCGCTGCGCCAGCTGGGTCCCGGGCGGCTGGTGCGCCGACGAGGACGGCTCCGCCTCGGTCGGCTCCGGCGGCGGCGACGGCTCGGGCGGCTCCGGCGTGGGCTCCGGGTCCAGCGACCCGGAGGGCTCGGGCGCGGCGGGGCCCTCGTCGGGGACCGGCCCCGGGGTGCCGCCGCCGGCCGGGGCGGACCGGCTCGCCCCCGCGGACGGGGAGGCCTCGGCCGGCTCCGGCTCCCCCGGCCCGTCCTTCCCGCCCTTGCTCCTGCGCCCCTCGTCCCCGCCGCCGTCCGCGCGCTCGCCGTCGGCCGCCGCGGCGCCGTACCCGGCTCCGCCGCCCGGCCCGGCCGGGCCTCCGTCCGGCGCCTCACCGCCCGTCCTCCCCGTGGAGTGCGACGGTCCGGCGGCACCGCCACCGTCCTCACCCACGCTCACACAGCCGGCGGCAGCGGCGACGGCGGCAACCGTGACGGCCAGGCGGACGGGTACGTACAAGCGGCGCACGGGGCCACCTCCGTTGGGAGTACAGGGTCAACCTCCCCAACTCCCGCCACCCGCAAGAAGACACGCGTACGGCCTACCCGTACCCGAGCGCGTGCAGTCGGGCGTCGTCGATGCCGAAGTGGTGCGCGATCTCGTGCACCACCGTGATCTCCGTTTCGGCGACCACGTCCTCCCGGGACTCGCACATCCGCAGCGTCGGCCCCCGGTAGATGGTGATCCGGTCCGGCAGCACCCCCGCGTACCACTCGCCCCGCTCCGTCAGCGGCGTCCCCTCGTACAGCCCGAGCAGCTCCGGATCGTCCGCCGGCGGCTCGTCCTCGACGAACACCGCCACGTTGTCCATCAGCCGCATCAGCTCCGGCGGAATCCGGTCCAGCGCCTCGGAGACCAGCTCCTCGAACATCTCGCGCGTCATCTCCAGCACAGGCCCATTGTCGGGCACGGGCCGTCCGTACGAGATGCGCGGGGCACCCGCATATCCGGACGGCGACTTGGGCATACGGGATCAATGGCCCGCGTCCCCTCCGCCGTCACGAACGCCGTCCACCGCATCCGACGGGTCCCGCGGGCCCTCACCCGCCGCCACCGCTCACGGCGGCCCGGGCCCACGCCGACGCGCACGGCCACGACGGTCGCCCTCGTTCCCGGACGGCGCCCCTGGACGCGCGCCCTCGCCCTCGTCGCCGTGGTCGTCCTCGGCGCCTGGCTCGGACTGCTCGTCGTCGGCAATGTGCGCGTCCCCGTCGGCCCCATGAACACCACGATGACCCTGCGCCCCTCCCTCACCGGCGGCACCAAGATCAACGTCTCTCCGCTGGGCGCCCTGCAACTCGACAGCCACACCGCCCCGGTACGCCTCGACGTCAACGTCGACCAGCTCGACCCCGAACGCTCCCAGGCCCTGGTCGACCACCCCGAACGCCTCTCCGGCCTCCAGGACGAGGTCACCGAGGACATCGCGCACGGCACCGCCGACCTCGCCGTGCGTTCCTGTGTCGCCGTCGTCACCGGCGCCACCGCGCTCGGCCTGGTCGTCTACCGCCGTCCGCGCCGGGCCCTCGCCGCCGGCGGTCTCGCCCTCGTCCTGCTGGCCGCGTCCGGCGGCACCGCCTACGCCACCTGGAACCCCGACTCGGTCCTGGAGCCGAAGTTCTCCGGTCTGCTCTCCTCCGCCCCGTCCCTCGTCGGCGACGCGCGCAGCATCGTCACCGAGTTCGACGTCTACCAGAAGGAGTTGGCCCGCCTGGTCACCAATGTGACCAAGCTCTACGACGCCACCTCCACCCTCCCCGTCTACCAGCCGGACCCGACCACGATCCGCGTCCTGCACGTCTCCGACATCCACCTCAACCCCGCGAGCTGGAAGATCATCGCCTCGCTGGTGGAGCAGTACCGGGTGGACGTGATCGTCGACACCGGCGACACCATGGACCACGGCACCGCCGCGGAGAACGGCTTCCTGGACCCCATCGAGGACCTCGGCGCCCCCTACGTATGGGTCCGCGGCAACCACGACTCCCGCGTCACCCAGCGCTACCTCGAGGACCTGGAGAACGTCCACGTCCTCGACGACGGCAGGGCGAGGACCGTGGCCGGCCTGCGCTTCGCCGGCATCGGCGACCCGCAGTTCACCCCCGACCGCTCGAAGAGGAACGGCGCCGAGCAGTCGCAGGAACTGGCGGGCGCCCGTCTCGCCTCCGCCCTGCGCGACCAGCGCACCGCCGGCACCCCCGTGGACGTCGCCCTCGCCCATGAACCGTCGGCCGCCCGCGAGGTCGACGGCACCGTGCCCCTGGTCCTGGCCGGCCACCTCCACCGTGAGGAGACCGAGGTCATGCGGTACGGCACCCGGCTCCGGGTCGAGGGCTCCACCGGCGGCAGCGGGCTGCGCGCCATCGAGGGCACGTACCCCGACCCCATCGAGACGTCGATCCTCTACTTCGACCGTGACAGCCGTCGCCTCCAGGCCTGGGACTCCATCGAACTGGGCGGCCTCGGCCTGACGACGGCCGAGGTCAGCCGCCACCTCCCCGAGGAGAACCAGCCGGGCGCGGACCCCTCGCCGGCGGACGGGGAATCCTCACCGGCGGAGAGCACCCCGGCCCCTCGGTGACCCGCGACTATTCGGTTTGGTCGCGTCCCGGAAGCCGTAGTACAGTCTGGTCGTGCCCAAGGGCATCGGTCAGGGCTTGACCGTCCCGAACCCCGTACGGGGCCAGGGAGAAGCGGAACCTTTCGGGGGGATGCGCAGTCACATGCTTCTCACGTCTCCGGCTGCGGAGCCGCACAGCGAAGCAACGCGCTGGGTCCGCCCTCATCGTCTAGTGGCCCAGGACGCCGCCCTTTCAAGGCGGTAGCACGGGTTCGAATCCCGTTGGGGGCACGCACCACCTTGTGCGACACTGTCGTACGACACGCTTGGTCCTGTGGAGCAGTTTGGAGTGCTCGCCACCCTGTCAAGGTGGAGGCCGCGGGTTCAAATCCCGTCAGGACCGCTGGTGTTTCACGTGAAACACCGCGGCTGGGTAGCTCAGTTGGTACGAGCGATCGCCTGAAAAGCGATAGGTCGCCGGTTCGACCCCGGCCCCAGCCACAGCAAAGGCCCCGATCATTGATCGGGGCCTTGTTGTGTGCACCGGTACATCCGTCCAGCACATCCGCCCCGGCAAAATCATTCGCCGCGAATTTCCGCAGGATGAGATCCTGGAGTCCGTATGTCTACGCACTCTGCCCCCGCTCTCGGCTCCCTCGCCTCCCGTCTCACCGAGCTCTCGCTGCGCGACGCGCACCGGCTCGGGCGGAGGCTGGAAGGCGCACGCAAGATCCGTAAGCCGGAGGCCCGCGCCGCCGTGCTCACCGAGATCGAGGCGGAGGTCGCCGCGGCCGAGGAGCGGATGGCGGGGCGGCGCGCCCGGGTCCCGGAGGTCCGCTACCCGGAGCAGCTGCCCGTCAGCCAGAAGAAGGACGCGATCGCCGAGGCGATCCGGGATCACCAGGTCGTGATCGTCGCCGGTGAGACCGGTTCCGGCAAGACGACGCAGATCCCGAAGATCTGCATGGAGCTGGGCCGGGGCGTCCGGGGCATGATCGGGCACACCCAGCCCCGGCGGATCGCCGCCCGCACGGTGGCCGAGCGGGTCGCCGAGGAGCTGGACACCCCGCTCGGGGAGGCCGTCGGCTGGAAGGTCCGCTTCACCGACCAGGTGAACCCGGACGCCACGTTCGTCAAGCTGATGACGGACGGCATCCTCCTCGCGGAGATCCAGACCGACCGCGAGCTGCGCGCCTACGACACGATCATCATCGACGAGGCGCACGAGCGGTCGCTGAACATCGACTTCCTGCTCGGTTATCTCGCGCAGCTGCTGCCGAAGCGGCCGGACCTCAAGGTCGTCATCACGTCGGCGACCATCGACCCCGAGCGTTTCTCCCGGCATTTCGGCGACGCACCCATCATCGAGGTCAGCGGGCGTACGTATCCGGTGGAGGTGCGCTACCGGCCGCTGCTGGAGGAGGACTCCGAGGACGCCGACCGGGACCAGATCACGGCGATCACCGACGCCGTCGAGGAGCTGATGGCGGAGGGGCCCGGGGACATCCTGGTGTTCCTCTCCGGCGAGCGGGAGATCCGGGACACCGCGGACGCGCTGACGAAGAAGCGGTACCGGTCGACCGAGGTGCTGCCGCTGTACGCCCGGCTGTCCCACGCCGAGCAGCACCGGGTGTTCCAGCAGCACACCGGTCGCCGGATCGTCCTCGCGACCAACGTGGCCGAGACGTCCCTCACCGTGCCGGGCATCAAGTACGTCATCGACCCCGGGTTCGCCCGTATCTCCCGCTACAGCCATCGCACCAAGGTGCAGCGGCTGCCGATCGAGCCGGTGTCGCAGGCGAGCGCCAACCAGCGCAAGGGCCGTTGCGGCCGTACGTCGGACGGCATCTGCATCCGGCTCTACAGCGAGGACGACTTCCTCACCCGTCCCGAGTTCACCGACGCGGAGATCCTGCGCACCAACCTCGCCTCGGTCATCCTGCAGATGACGGCGGCCGGCCTGGGGGAGATCGAGAAGTTCCCGTTCATCGACCCGCCGGACCACCGCAACATCCGCGACGGTGTCCAGCTGCTCCAGGAACTGGGCGCGCTGGACGCGGCGCAGAAGGACCCGCGCAAGCGGCTCACCCAGACCGGACGGAAACTGGCCCAGCTGCCGGTGGACCCGCGGCTGGCGCGCATGGTGCTGGAGGCGGACCGCAACGGCTGCGCCCGTGAGGTCATGGTCATCGCGGCGGCACTGTCGATCCAGGACCCGCGCGAACGGCCGGCCGACAAGCAGACGCAGGCCGACCAGCAGCACGCCCGCTTCCGGGACGAGTCCAGCGACTTCCTCGCCTTCCTCAACCTCTGGCGGTACGTCCGCGAGCAGCAGAAGGAGCGCGGCTCGTCGTCGTTCCGGCGGATGTGCAAGCAGGAGTACCTGAACTTCCTGCGGATCCGCGAGTGGCAGGACATCTACACGCAGCTGCGGACGGTCGCCAAGCAGATGGGCATCCATCTGAACGAGGAGGACGCCGCCGAGGACCACATCCATGTGTCGCTGCTGTCCGGCCTGCTCTCGCACATCGGCATGAAGGACGTGAAGGAGTCCAAGGACTCCGGTCAGGGCGGCGGCCGCAAGGACGGCGGCCGGAACGAGTACCTGGGCGCGCGCAACGCCAAGTTCGCGATCTTCCCGGGCTCCGCCCTGTTCAAGAAGCCGCCGCGGTTCGTGATGTCGGCCGAACTGGTCGAGACGTCCCGGCTCTGGGCACGGGTCAACGCGAAGATCGAACCCGAGTGGGTGGAACCGCTCGCCGAGCACCTGCTCAAGCGCACCTACAGCGAGCCGCACTGGGAAAAGGACCAGGCGGCCGTGATGGCGTACGAGAAGGTCACGCTGTACGGCGTGCCGATCGTGGCGCAGCGCAAGGTGAACTACGGCCGGATCGATCCGGAGGTCTCCCGGGAGCTGTTCATCCGCAACGCCCTGGTCGAGGGCGACTGGCGCACGCACCACAAGTTCTACGCGGACAACCGGAAGCTGCTGACCGAGGTCGAGGAGCTGGAGCACCGGGCGCGGCGCCGGGACATCATGGTCGACGACGAGACCCTGTTCGACTTCTACGAGCAGCGGATCCCCGACCACGTGGTGTCGGGGGCGCACTTCGACTCGTGGTGGAAGCGCAAGCGGCACGAGCAGCCGGACTTCCTCGACTTCGAGCGGGAGATGCTGATCCGTGAGTCGGCGGAGGCGGTCACCAAGGCCGACTACCCCGACGCGTGGCGGCAGGGCCCGCTGAAGTTCCGGGTGACGTACCAGTTCGAGCCGGGCGCGGACGCCGACGGCGTGACGGTCCACATTCCGCTCCAGGTGCTGAACCAGGTGACGGACGAGGGCTTCGACTGGCAGATCCCGGGCCTGCGGGAGGACGTGGTCACGGAGTTGATCCGTTCGCTGCCCAAGCCGATCCGCCGCAACTACGTGCCGGCGCCGAACTACGCGAAGGCGTTCCTGGAGCGGGCGGTGCCCCTCCAGGAGCCGCTGACGGTCACGATGGCCCGTGAGCTCAAGCGCATGGTCGGAGTGCCGTTCGAGGCGGAGGACTTCGACTGGGCCCGTGTCCCCGACCACTTGAAGGTGACGTTCCGCATCGTCGACGAGCGGCGTCGCACACTCGCCGAGGACAAGGACCTGGAGGCGCTCAAGCTCCAGCTGCGGCCGAAGGCCCGCAAGGCGCTGTCCCAGGCGGCCGCCGCGACCGCGCAGCGCCAGGGCGGCGAGTCGCTGGAGCGCAAGGGGCTGACGGACTGGACGATCGGCTCGCTCACCCGGGTCTTCGAGACGCGTCGGGCCGGCCAGCCGGTGAAGGCGTATCCGGCGCTGGTGGACGACGGCGACACGGTCTCCGTCCGGCTGTTCGACTCGGAGGCGGAGCAGGCGGAGGCGATGTGGAAGGGCACCCGGCGGCTGATCCTGCTCGGGATCCCGGTGAACCCCGCGAAGTTCGCTTCCGAAAAGCTGACCAACCCTCAGAAGCTGGCGCTGTCCGCGAATCCGCACGGTTCCGTGCAGGCGTTGTTCGACGACTGCGCGACGGCCGCGGCGGACAAGCTGATCGCGGACTTCGGGGGGCCGGTCTGGGACGAGGAGTCGTTCCGGAAGCTGTTCGACAAGGTCCGCGCGGAGATCGTCGACACGACGGTCCGCGCGGTGGGCCAGGTGCAGCAGGTGCTGGCCGCGTGGCAGGCCTGTGAGCGCCGGCTGAAGGGCGTACGGAGCCCCGCGCTGCTCCCGAACCTGCAGGACGTACGCAAGCAGCTGGACGGGCTGGTGCGGCCGGGCTTCGTGACGGCCGCGGGGCTGCGGCGGCTGCCGGACCTGATGCGGTATCTGGTGGCCGCGGACCGCCGGCTGCAGCAGATGGCGGCGAACGCCCAGCGGGACTCGACGCGGATGGCGAAGGTCCACGAGATGCAGGACGAGTACGCGTGGCTGCTGGAGCAGATGCCGCAGGGGCGGCCCGTTCCGCAGCAGGTGCGGGACATCCGCTGGATGATCGAGGAGCTGCGGGTCAGCTATTTCGCCCACGCGCTGGGCACGGCGTACCCCGTGTCGGACAAGCGGATCGTGAAGGCGATCGACGCGGCGGTGCCGTAACGGCACTCGCACACAGGGTGAGTTCGACCAGGGGGCTCCTACTCCTGTACAGTCCTTCTCGCAGCGCACCGCACGAATCGCGCAGCGAAACCTGGTCCTGTGGAGCAGTTTGGAGTGCTCGCCACCCTGTCAAGGTGGAGGCCGCGGGTTCAAATCCCGTCAGGACCGCAGCAGATAGAAGGCCCGCACCCCGCAAGGGACCGCGGGCCTTCCGCGTACCCGCCGCACCTCAAAGGCCGCGCCCCGCGGCGGAGCCGCGCATGAACACAGCAAATCCCGTCAGGACCGCAACAAGCAGAAGGCCCGCTCCCCGCAAGGGACCGCGGGCCTTTCCCGTGCCCGCCGTGCCCCGCATGGGACCGCGAACCCTCCCCGTACCCGCCCCCGCGCGACCAACAGCCGCGGGAGTCCGGGCCTTCGGTCCCGGCCTGTTCCGTGCCCCCCGGCGTCGTACACCCCCCAGGGCCCCTCATGCCGTCTTGACGGGCCCGTCAGCCCTCGGTACTCCAGGAGCAGGGCACAACTCCGTGGGGCCCCTGGAGGTGGCGTATGGCGGCATCGGCTAGGCACGAGACGCGGGCGTTGCTCCGCGCGCACCTGTCGGCCGCGTCGTCGTACCGGCATCTGATGCGCCACTGCCCCATCTGCCACCGCCTGTTGCGGCTCGCGCTGGACTCCCCGCCCCGTCCGCCGGAACCCGCCGAGGAACAACCCGCGCCCAACGGGCGTTCTCTCTAGCGCATATGCCACAGGCTCAACAAGGCGAGCGTCGTGTGACGGGTGTCACCGCATGAGTTTTGGGAAGTGCGGTACTTACACCTCTCCTACAACTAGTCAATTTAATATGTGCCATTGCACCACTCGGAGAGGTCCGCACGGGCCGGCGCCCGGCCGATCCCACACCCACCCCCAGACTCCGACAAGCCCGCGCACGGACCCCCCGGCCGGGACGGCGGCGACCCCGACAGCAGCGCACAAAAAAGATCGCGCTGGACCCGGCGGAGTCCAGCGCGATCGACGACGCACCCTTGTTCAGTTGCCTGGAAAGCTCTGATCGGCTTGGGCGAGGGGCCTGTTGGGGCAGTCCCCGCGTCGCTTGGAGCCAGTGTTCCCGGGCGTCTCGGCCAGTGGGGGACCAGCCGGTGTCACCCGGTTCATGCGGTGGTTCAGGCCTCGCTGCGCTGCTGCGGAATGCCCGCGAGCAGTGCGCGGACCTCGGCTTCGCGGTAGCGGCGGTGCCCGCCGAGCGTGCGGATCGACGTGAGCTTGCCTGCCTTCGCCCAGCGCGTGACCGTCTTCGGGTCGACGCGGAACATGGTGGCGACCTCAGCCGGGGTCAGCAGCGGCTCGGCATCAGGGGTGCGAGCGGTCATGAGCGGCCTCCTCGGGAGAACCGAACCTTCTCGGTTCTTTCCTCTAAATTCTGCACCTTGACCCGCGTTGCCCGAAATGGCGGACGCGAGTCGAGTCGGTTATAGGACGAACGGCTTGTCCTCGGCACTACAACTACACCATCTGTCCAGCCACGTCGGCCAAACCGATGGAATTGCCCTCCCAGGTGTTCATCAGCCGCGGAAGCCGATGGACCATGCCATAGCGGACAGTCACGCCGCTGTGACGATCAGTCACACCAGCGATCAGGAGTCACCAGACCCCCCAAAGCGTGCAATGCTGAGAATCCGCCCATAGTCGAGCACAGCAGGACGGAGGAGCCCTCCCCGGACTCCTTGTCCTATTTTGGCATGAGGGTGGGCAAGGGGCGCAAGGGCCGTGTAAGTGCGGTCCGTCACGCTTGACGCGCTTGAGGCATACGCCCGGATCGGCAGCTACGTCCGTTGTCGGGCTCGCGCTGACGGAATCTCAGGATGCTCAGGGCGAAGACAAAACCCCAAGAAGGGCGTTTGGTCAAACGTCAGTTCGCCGAGCGCAGGTCACGCACCGACCGCCAGCGCTCCACGAGCCGTCCGTAGGCCGCCCCGGCGCCCTCCTCGTCGCCGCGCCGCAGCGCCGCGATCCCTTCGGCCACGTCCGCCGCGGAGTGGTCGTCCTCCAGGGAGCCGGCCGGCAGCGCGTGCACCAGTCCGCCGTAGTCCAGCTCGACCAGCGAGCGCGGGTGGAACTCCTCCAGCCACCGCCCGACCTCCACCAGCCCGTCGATCAGCAGGCTCTCCTCCATCGCGTCCCGCAGCGCGCGCAGCCCCCGCGCCACCCGCCGGCGGGCCTGGACCATGGGCGTCCGGTACCGCAGGACGGGCGGCTCACCGGCGGCCCCCTTGCCGTACTCCCGCTCGCCGTCCTCGAACAGGACGAACCAGTTGATCGGCACGTGCCAGGTCGCGGTGCGGATCCAGGGCCGGGCGTCGGGGTGGCCGGACAGCCACCGTTCGTAGTCCTGGGTGGCCTGGTGCCGCACGACCGGGGGCAGCAGGGCGTCGAGGACCGGCAGCGGGAAGTCCTCGGCGAGCCCGCCCAGCGCCTGCCAGCCGCGCAGCCGGGTGCGCCAGGGGCAGACGCAGACCACGCCGTCGGCCTCCAGGACGAACGCGTCGTCGCTCTCGCGCACGGGCACCGGCACCGGCGGGGTGGCCGCCAGGCCCGCCAGCGACCGGCGGAGTTCGTCCTGGTAGGAGGGACGGTCGGAGCGGTCGGCGTAACGCCTCCAGTGACCGCGTTCCGGTTCCGGGAAGGCCGCCAGCGGTTCGTACACGCGCAAATAGGTCGCGTAGGGGACGATCACCGAGGACACCTTGGGCACGCCTGCTCCCTCCCCCGCCGACCGCCGCGAAAACCTGCCGGGACCCCGCCCGGACGGGTGGGAAACCACGGCAAACCGCCGCACGCGGTACTCCGGACGGAGGTGATATGGAACACGGTGCCGCCGTCGGACGCGTAAGGATCTACTCTCGTGCCACAGCCCCCGCCACCTCTACGGGAGCCGACCCCACCCGCCGCTACTGACTCAGGAGTCACCACAGTGACCGACGTATCTGACGGCGTCCTGCACACCCTGTTCCGCTCGGACCAGGGGGGACACGAGCAAGTCGTGCTCTGTCAGGACCGTGCCAGCGGCCTCAAGGCCGTCATCGCCATCCACTCCACCGCCCTGGGCCCGGCCCTCGGCGGTACGCGCTTCTACCCGTACGCCTCCGAGGAGGAGGCCGTCGCCGACGCGCTGAACCTCGCGCGCGGGATGTCGTACAAGAACGCCATGGCCGGTCTCGGCCACGGCGGTGGCAAGGCCGTGATCATCGGCGACCCGGAGCAGCTCAAGAGCGAGGAGCTGCTGCTGGCCTACGGCCGGTTCGTCGCCTCGCTCGGCGGCCGGTACGTCACCGCCTGCGACGTCGGCACCTATGTCGCCGACATGGACGTCGTGGCCCGCGAGTGCCGCTGGACCACCGGCCGCTCCCCCGAGAACGGCGGCGCGGGCGACTCGTCCGTGCTCACCTCCTTCGGTGTCTACCAGGGCATGCGGGCCGCCGCCCAGCACCTGTGGGGCGACCCGTCGCTGCGTGACCGCAAGGTCGGAGTCGCGGGCGTCGGCAAGGTCGGCCACCACCTGGTGGAGCACCTGCGCGCCGAGGGCGCCGAGGTCGTGATCACCGATGTGCGCGAGGACGCCGTGCGGCGCGTCCTCGACCGGCACCCCCGGGGCGTGTCGGCCGTCGCCGACACCGAGGCGCTGATCCGCACCGAGGGCCTGGACATCTACGCCCCGTGCGCGCTCGGCGGCGCGCTGAACGACGACAGCGTGCCGGTGCTGACCGCCAGGGTGGTCTGCGGCGCCGCCAACAACCAGCTCGCCCACCCGGGTGTGGAGAAGGACCTCGCCGACCGCGGGATCCTCTACGCCCCGGACTACGTGGTGAACGCCGGCGGTGTCATCCAGGTCGCCGACGAACTGCACGGTTTCGACTTCGACCGGTGCAAGGCGAAGGCGTCGAAGATCTTCGACACCACGCTCGCCATATTCGCACGTGCGAAGGAGGACGGGATTCCGCCGGCCGCCGCGGCCGACCGGATCGCCGAGCAGCGGATGGCGGAGGCGCGTCCGACCCGTTGAGAAGTGACGAGGGCGGCCCGGTCCGGGTCGCCCTCGTACGTTTGAGCGGTACCCGTCGGCGGGCACTTGGAGAGAACTCTCACTTCTCCCGGCGGGTCGACCGCCGATAAGTGGTTAAAATCGCGGTTGACCAGCGAGGACGGGGCGCCTCGACGGTCCTGGGCGCGGGCACCTGATGCGGGCGACGTACCGTATGGGCGCGGGCTCAGGTACCGTGGAAGCCCTACGGACCGGTCTCTCCACGGAGAGCCCGTTCTGGACCATGAACGCGTGTCAAGACTCTGGGGCCGTCGAGCCCCGTCGTTGAGGGGGTCGAGCCATGGGGCGCGGCCGGGCCAAGGCCAAGCAGACGAAGGTCGCCCGCCAGCTGAAGTACAACAGCGGTGGGACTGACCTCTCACGCCTGGCCGAGGAGCTGGGTGCATCGCCGTCGAATCAGCCACCGAACGGTGAGCGTTTCGAGGACGATGAGCAAGACGACGACCTGTACGCACGGTACGCCGACCTCTATGAGGACGACGACGAGGACGAGGACGGCCCGTCCTCCCAACGTCGCGGCGCTTGACCTTGCGCTGAGCATGAACCCGGTAGGTGACCCCGGTCACCGGCCGGGTTCAGTGCTGCCCGGGACCACCGGGCCGCTCTCACCACTCGGGATGCTGCCCGCGCGGTCACCGCGCGGGCAGCTTCCGCGTGCTCAGTTCGCGTAGTCACCGACGAGTGCCGCACCCGTGGCGTGGTCGTCACGGTCGGTGATCTCACCGGCCACCCAGGCGTCCACACCGCGGTCGGCCAGCGTCGCCAGCGCCACGTCGACGGACTCCTGCGGCACGATCGCGATCATGCCGACGCCCATGTTCAGGGTCTTCTCCAGTTCCAGCCGCTCGACCCAACCGGTCCGTCCGACCAGGTCGAACACCGGGGCGGGCGTCCAGGTGGAGCGGTCCACCGTCGCGTGCAGACCGTCGGGGATCACCCGCGCCAGGTTGGCCGCGAGCCCGCCGCCGGTGACATGGCTGAAGGCGTGCACCTCGGTGGTGCGCATCAGCGCCAGGCAGTCCAGCGAGTAGATCTTGGTGGGCTCCAGCAGTTCCTCGCCGAGGGTGCGGCCGAGCTCGTCGATCCGGGTCTCCAGGGCGAGCCCGGCGCGGTCCAGGAGCACGTGCCGGACGAGCGAGTAGCCGTTGGAGTGAAGGCCGGAGGCCGCCATGGCGATCACCGCGTCACCCGTACGGATGCGGTCCGGGCCGAGCAGCCGGTCGGCCTCCACGACGCCCGTACCGGCGCCGGCGACGTCGAAGTCGTCCGGGCCCAGCAGGCCCGGGTGCTCGGCCGTCTCGCCGCCGACCAGGGCGCATCCGGCCAGTACACAGCCTTCGGCGATGCCCTTGACGACGGCGGCGACCCGCTCGGGGTGGACCTTGCCGACGCAGATGTAGTCGGTCATGAACAGCGGCTCCGCGCCGCACACCACGATGTCGTCCATGACCATGGCGACCAGGTCGTGGCCGATGGAGTCGTAGACGCCCATCCGCCGCGCGATGTCGACCTTGGTGCCGACGCCGTCCGTGGCGGAGGCGAGCAGGGGGCGCTCGTAGTTCTTCAGGGCGGAGGCGTCGAAGAGGCCGGCGAATCCGCCGAGGCCGCCGAGGACCTCGGGGCGCCGGGTCTTCTTCACCCACTCCTTCATCAGCTCGACCGCGCGGTCGCCCGCTTCGATGTCGACGCCCGCCGCTGCGTAGCTGGCACCAGTGTTCTGGGACATGACTGTGAGAGCTTTCGTGTCGTCCGTCAGGGCTTACGGGCGGCGGATCGCGTCGACCGCGGCCGGGGCGGCGGTGCCGGCGGCCAGTTCGGTCTCCAGGAGCTGCTTGCCGAGGAGCTCGGGGTCGGGCAGCTCCATCGGGTACTCGCCGTCGAAGCAGGCGCGGCACAGGTTCGGCTTGGCGATGGTGGTCGCCTCGATCATGCCGTCTATGGAGATGTACGACAGCGAGTCGGCGCCCAGCGAGGTGCCGATCTCGTCGATGGTCATGCCGTTGGCGATGAGCTCGGCGCGGGTGGCGAAGTCGATGCCGAAGAAGCAGGGCCACTTCACGGGCGGCGAGGAGATCCGGATGTGGACCTCGGCGGCGCCCGCCTCACGGAGCATGCGGACCAGGGCGCGCTGGGTGTTGCCGCGGACGATCGAGTCGTCCACCACGACCAGGCGCTTGCCCTTGATGACTTCCTTGAGCGGGTTCAGCTTCAGGCGGATGCCGAGCTGGCGGATGGTCTGCGACGGCTGGATGAACGTACGTCCGACGTACGCGTTCTTGACCAGGCCGGCGCCGAAGGGGATGCCGGAGGCCTCCGCGTAGCCGATGGCGGCCGGGGTGCCCGATTCCGGGGTCGCTATGACCAGGTCGGCCTCGACCGGGGCCTCCGCGGCGAGGCGGCGGCCCATCTCGACGCGTGAGAGGTACACGTTCCGGCCGGCGATGTCGGTGTCCGGGCGGGCCAGGTACACGTACTCGAAGACACAGCCCTTGGGCTTCGCTTCCGCGAATCGGGACGTTCGCAGTCCGTTCTCGTCGATGGCGACGAACTCGCCCGGCTCGATCTCCCGCACGAAGCTCGCGCCGCAGATGTCGAGGGCGGCGGACTCCGAGGCGACGACCCAGCCGCGCTCGAGACGGCCGAGGACCAGCGGGCGGATGCCCTGCGGGTCGCGGGCCGCGTAGAGGGTGTTCTCGTCCATGAAGACGAGGCTGAAGGCGCCCCTGACCTTGGGGAGGACCACGTGCGCGGCCTGCTCCACGGTCACCGGCTCGCCGTCGGCGGCGCGCTGGCCGGCCAGCAGGGCGGTGATCAGGTCGGTGTCGTTGGTGGCCGCCACCTTGGGGGCGCGGCCGTTCTCCTTGGGGAGTTCGGCGACCATCTCGGCGAGCTGGGCTGTGTTGACCAGGTTGCCGTTGTGGCCGAGCGCGATGGATCCGTGCGCGGTGGCACGGAACGTCGGCTGGGCGTTCTCCCACACGGAGGCGCCGGTGGTCGAGTAGCGGGCGTGTCCGACCGCGATATGACCCTGGAGCGAACCGAGCGAGGTCTCGTCGAAGACCTGGGAAACGAGGCCCATGTCCTTGAAGACGAGGATCTGGGAGCCGTTGCTGACCGCGATACCCGCGGATTCCTGGCCCCGATGCTGGAGGGCGTAGAGCCCGAAGTACGTGAGCTTGGCGACCTCTTCGCCCGGAGCCCAGACACCGAAGACGCCGCAAGCGTCCTGAGGGCCCTTCTCGCCGGGGAGCAGGTCGTGGTTGAGTCGTCCGTCACCACGTGGCACGCCACCGAGTGTAGGCGAGATCGACCACTGGTCCGAATGCGGGATACGGGCGCCGGGGTGGATCAGCGCTCTGCGACGGCCCGGACACTGGTGCCGTTCTCGCTGGTCAGCGTGAGGGTCCGGCCTTCGATTTCGTAGCTCACGGTGCCGTTGAAGAGCTTCGTCAGAGTCCTCTCGCCGGCCATGAGTGAGTCTTCGCACATCATTCGGGTCAGACCCGGCACGCCCAGCGTGATACGGCCGTCGCGCACGGTGGCGCCGGCGTTGACCTGGTTGCAGCCGAGGCTGCCGGCGACGGTGCCCTCCTCCTGGTCGAAGGTGAGGTGGGCGCGGTGGTCGACGGCCGGCGTGGTGACGGTCCACTTGGTGCCGTGGAGCGGGCTGTCGCCGGTCCTGCTGAGGCGTACGGTGTCGCCGCCCTCGGTAGTGAGGGTGAGGCGGCCGTCGTTCACCTCGGTCGTCAGGGCTCCGTCGCCGAGGGTGCGGGCGAGGGTGCTTTCCATGTCCATGATCTGCTTTTCGCAGGCGCGGAGGGTGGTCTCCCGGTCGTCGAGCCGGATCCGGTCCCCCTCGAAGGTGACACGGCCCTTGAACAGGTTGCACCCGTAGTCACCGGTGGCCCGGCCGTCCTCGTCGAGGGTGAGGTGCGCGCCGTCGGGGGCGCGGTGGGTGGTGCCGTCGACGGTGACGCTGTCGACGGTCCAGCGGATGCCGGTGACCGGTTCGGCCGCTTCGGCGGTGCCGCTGCCGGCGCCCGCCTGCTCGCTGCCACAGGCCGCCGCGAGCGGGACGACGAGCACGGCGGCGACCGTCGTCAGGACCATGCGCTGCTGCTTCTGCCGGTACATGCCGGTTCGACGAGGGCGGGGAGCGGGTGGTTCCCCCAGGTCCCGGCGTTCCCGGAGGTTCACGTCAGCAGGGGCAGGTACGGGCCGAGGTCGGCCCGTTCCCCGCTCGCGCTCACCTCGGCGCCGGCCACGGCGTCCTGCCAGGCCGTCCGTCCGCCGGCCAGCCTGATCCAGGTCAGCGGGTCGGTCTCGACCACGTTCGGCGGGGTGCCGCGGGTGTGCCGGGGCCCCTCCACGCACTGCACGACCGCGTACGGCGGGATGCGCACCTCCGTCGAGCCGCCGGGCGCCTTCGCGGCGAGCGTGTCGGCGAGGAGCCGGGTGCAGGCGGCGAGGGCCTGACGGTCGTACGGGATGTCGAGGCCGGGGACGGCGGCGTTCAGGTCGTCGGTGTGGACGACGAGCTCCGCGGTGCGGGTGACCAGGTAGTCGGCCAGGGGCAGCGCGCCCGCGCCGGTGGGGAGCAGCCGGCTGCCGGGGTGGGTGTCGAGCCGGGCGGTGAAGCGCCGCTCGGCGTCGGCGAGGTGGGCGTCGGGTTCGGGGTGGTCCGCCGCGAGCCGCCGCGCGGTGCCGGCGATGGTGTCCGCGTCGGCCGCGATGGCGGACGGCCAGTCGAGCAGGTGCCCGTCCTGCCGGGCCGGCTCGGGCTCGTCGAGCAGCCGGTCCACGGCGGTCAGCGCCGTCCCGATGTGCGCGACCAGTTCCCGTACGGTCCAGTCGCCGAGCCGGGTGGGCAGGGCGAGCTGCTCCGGGGTGAGGGTGCGGACCGCCGCCCGTACGTTCCCGAACTGGGCCAGGACGGCGGCGCGGGTCTTCGCGGGGTCGTAGGAGCGGGGGCGCTTCTTGGCCGGTGGCATGGCGGCAGCCTATGCGGGTCCGGCGGGTGCCGGTTCGGGTATGCGGAACACCTCGCCGCCCCGGGGAACGCCCGTGCCGTGCCAGGTGAACGGGATGCCGCGCGCGGTGTCCGGGTCGGGGCCGTCCATCAGCTGGAAGTGCAGGTGGGGCTCGGAGGAGTTGCCGGAGTTGCCGCAGGCGGCGACCACGTCCCCGGCGCGCACCCGGTCGCCCTCGCGGACCGTGAGGGAGCCGCGCCTGAGGTGGGCGTAGGCCGCGTGGACGCCGTCGCCGAGGTCCAGGACGAGGTGGTTGCCGAGGATCCGGTGGACTCCGGTCATCTCGCGCACCGAGCCCTCGATCAGCATCAGGTACAGCAGCGCGGGCAGCGAGGTGCGGCTGCGGTGGTCACGCTGCCGGTCGTCGGCGCGGACGACCGTGGCGTCGGCGACGGCGCGCAGCGGGGCGCCGAACGCCGGGAAGTCCTGGGGCCGGCGCGTGAGCGGCCAGAGGACGGAGAAGCCCGGGCGGGCGCCCGGCTCCGGCTCGGCGACCACATCGATGGCGTAGGTCTGGCCGTAGGCGTGCACCCCGTGGCTCGGGGTCCGGTCGGCCGGGCTGTTCAGCGCGGACCAGCGGCCGGTGACGGGCGGGGCCACCTCGACGGGCTCACGGGCGACGCGCGGGGCGTCCGGGGCGCCGCCCCACCTGTTCACCGTGATGACCACGGCGTAGGCCAGGGCCAGGGGCACGAGGTCCCACCACCAGCCGTAGTCCCAGCGGAAGGAGATGTGGGCGATCACCAGCGCGATGAAGCCGAGTTGCAGGCCCCGGAAGGTGATCATGGCGAGTTTGCGTGCGGACATGTTTCCCCCTGTTGTCCTGGGCGTCGGGCAGTGGTCGGGTCAGGGCCGGGCCGCCGACAGCGTCACCAGCAGTGGTACGGCCCGGCCGGGCGGCACCTCGTAGCGGCCCCGGCCGGTGGTGTGCAGCCAGCCGGCGCCCGTCAGCTGCCGCAGGTGGTGGTAGATCTGGCCGGTCGTGCCGATCCCCTCCAGCTCGGCCAGCTCGGCGGCGGTGCGCCGGCCGCCGACTATCTCGCGCAGCAGCCGGAGCCGCACCGGATGGCCCAGCGCGGCGAGCGCCTCGGCGGCGTCCGGCCACGCGTAGGCCAGCAGCCCCTCGGTGAGCGCGCCGTGCTGCCACTCGTACTGCTCACCGGTCGGCAGCCGGACCGCGCCGGTGAACAGCACGCCGCCGTCGGCGGCCCGCAACTCGGCGAGCTGCTGCTTCAGTCCCTCCAGGGCCCAGAAGTCGCCCTCGCCCAGCCCGGGAGCGGAGCGGCCGGCCGCTTCCAGCGCGGCCAGTCGGCGCTCGAGCTCGGTCATGCGTTCTTCGAGTTCCACGCCTTCGAGATTACGTAACTACGTAATTCTTCGCAAGAGGGATTCCGCGGAAACCGCGGCGCGACACGACGAAGCCCCCGCCCGGACCGGGCGGGGGCTTCGTACGAGGCGGCGGGGGTCAGGCCAGCAGGGCCGGGATCGTCGCCTCGTGGGTCTCGCGCA
The DNA here is from genome assembly GCF_055571535.1 of Streptomyces sp. NPDC030893. Taxonomy (NCBI): domain Bacteria; kingdom Bacillati; phylum Actinomycetota; class Actinomycetes; order Kitasatosporales; family Streptomycetaceae; genus Streptomyces; species Streptomyces sp. NPDC030893. Next base: position 41,179 of record NZ_JBVIFC010000024.1, read on the forward strand.
GTTCGGTCAGGGTGAGGGTGAACTCGCCCTGCACCTCGACCGTGTCGCCGTCGACGACGCCGATGCGGGTGGCCGGGAGGCCGCGCGCACCGCACATGTCGTTGAAGCGGACCTCCTCCGAGCGCGGCACGGCGACGATCGCGCGGCCGGCCGACTCGGAGAAGAGGAAGGTGAACGCGTCGAGGCCGTCCGGGACGACCAGGCGGGCGCCCTTCCGTCCGAGCAGCGCCGACTCGACGACCGCCTGGATCAGGCCGCCGTCCGACAGGTCGTGCGCGGAGTCGATCATGCCGTCGCGGGAGGCGGAGATCAGGATCTCGCCGAGCAGGCGCTCGCGCTCCAGGTCGACCTTCGGGGGCAGCCCGCCGAGGTGGTCGTGGACGACCTGGGACCAGGCCGAGCCGCCGAACTCCTCGCGGGTGTCGCCGAGCAGGTACAGCAGCTGGCCGTCCTCCTGGAAGGCGACCGGCGTGCGGCGGGCCACGTCGTCGATGACACCGAGGACCGCGACCACCGGGGTCGGGTGGATGGCGACCTCGCCCGTCTGGTTGTAGAGCGAGACGTTGCCGCCGGTGACCGGGGTGCCGAGCTGCCGGCAGCCGTCCGCCAGACCGCGCACGGCCTCCGCGAACTGCCACATGACCGCCGGGTCCTCGGGCGAGCCGAAGTTCAGGCAGTCGGAGACGGCCAGCGGCTTGGCACCGGTCGTCGCCACGTTGCGGTACGCCTCCGCCAGGGCCAGCTGCGCGCCCGCGTACGGGTCGAGCTTGGCGTAGCGGCCGTTGCCGTCGGTGGCGATCGCGACGCCGAGGCCGGACGCCTCGTCGATGCGGATCATGCCGGAGTCCTCGGGCATGGCCAGCACGGTGTTGCCCTGGACGAAGTGGTCGTACTGCTGGGTGATCCACTGCTTGGAGGCCTGGTTGGGCGAGCCGACCAGCTTCAGGACCTGGTCCTTCAGCTCCTCGCTCGTCCCCGGGCGGGGCAGCTTGTTCGCGTCGTCCGCCTGGAGCGCGTCCTGCCACTCGGGGCGGGCGTACGGGCGCTCGTAGACCGGGCCGTCGTGGGCGACGGTGCGCGGGTCGACGTCGACGATCTTGCCGCCGTGCCAGTAGATCTCCAGGCGGTCGCCGTCGGTCACCTCGCCGATGACGGTGGCGATGACGTCCCACTTGTCGCAGATCTCCAGGAAGCGGTCGACCTTCTCCGGCTCGACCACCGCGCACATGCGCTCCTGCGACTCGCTCATGAGGATCTCCTCGGGCGAGAGCGTCGAGTCGCGCAGGGGCACGTCGTCCAGCGTCACGCGCATGCCGCCGGAACCGTTCGACGCCAGTTCGCTGGTCGCACAGGACAAGCCCGCCGCTCCCAGGTCCTGGATGCCGACGACCAGCTTCTCCCTGAACGCCTCCAGGGTGCACTCGATGAGGAGCTTCTCCTGGAAGGGGTCGCCGACCTGGACGGCGGGGCGCTTCGACGGCTTGGCGTCGTCGAAGGTCTCGGAGGCCAGGATCGATGCGCCGCCGATGCCGTCGCCGCCGGTGCGGGCGCCGTAGAGGATGACCTTGTTGCCGGCGCCGGAGGCCTTGGCGAGGTGGATGTCCTCGTGCCGCATCACGCCGATGGCTCCGGCGTTGACCAGCGGGTTGCCCTGGTAGCAGGCGTCGAAGACGACCTCGCCGCCGATGTTGGGCAGGCCCAGGCAGTTGCCGTAGCCGCCGATGCCGGCGACGACGCCCGGCAGGACGCGCTTGGTGTCGGGGTGGTCCGCGGCGCCGAAGCGCAGGGGGTCCACGACGGCGACCGGGCGGGCGCCCATCGCGATGATGTCGCGGACGATGCCGCCGACGCCGGTGGCCGCGCCCTGGTAGGGCTCCACGTACGACGGGTGGTTGTGGGACTCGACCTTGAAGGTGACCGCGTAGCCCTGGCCGACGTCGACGACGCCGGCGTTCTCGCCGATGCCGACGAGCATCGCGTCCGACTCGGGGGCCTTCTCGCCGAACTGGCGCAGGTGGACCTTGCTGCTCTTGTACGAGCAGTGCTCGGACCACATCACCGAGTACATGGCGAGCTCGGCGCCGGTCGGGCGGCGGCCGAGGATCTCCACCACCCGCTCGTACTCGTCCTTCTTCAGGCCCAGCTCGGCCCAGGGCAGCTCGACGTCGGGGGTCGCGGCCGCGTGCTCGACCGTGTCCAGAGGCGTCCGGCTCATGCGTTGACCAGCTTCTTGAGGATCGACGTGAAGAACGGCAGGCCGTCGGTACGGCCCGTACCGATCAGCGGCTCGACGGCGTGCTCGGGGTGCGGCATCAGGCCGACGACGTTGCCGGCGGCGTTGGTGATGCCGGCGATGTCGTTGAGCGAGCCGTTGGGGTTGACGTCCAGGTAACGGAAGGCGACGCGGCCCTCCGCCTCCAGCTCGTCCAGCGTCCGCTGATCGGCGACGTAACGGCCGTCCATGTTCTTCAGCGGGATGTGGATCTCCTGGCCGGCCGTGTAGTCGGCGGTCCAGGCGGTGTCCGCGTTCTCCACCCGCAGCTTCTGGTCGCGGCAGATGAAGTGCAGGTGGTCGTTGCCCAGCATGCCGCCGGGGAGCAGGTGCGCCTCGGTGAGGATCTGGAAGCCGTTGCAGATGCCGAGCACCGGCAGGCCGGCCCTGGCCTGGTCGATGACGGTGTCCATCACGGGCGAGAAGCGCGCGATGGCGCCGGCGCGCAGATAGTCGCCGTAACTGAAACCACCGCAGAGCACCACGGCGTCGACCTGCTTGAGGTCCTTGTCCTTGTGCCAGAGGGCGACGGGCTCGGCGCCTGCGACACGGATCGCGCGCTGGGTGTCCCGGTCGTCGAGGCTGCCCGGGAAAGTGACGACGCCAATACGAGCGGTCACTTCACGGCCTCCGCGACTTCCTCGACACGGACGGTGAAGTCCTCGATCACGGTGTTGGCGAGGAAGGATTCCGCAAGATCGTGGATACGGGCGAGCGCGGCCTCGTCGACCGGCCCGTCAACTTCCAGTTCGAATCGCTTTCCCTGACGGACGTCCGAGATCCCTTCGAAACCCAGTCGCGGCAGTGCGCGCTGCACCGCCTGGCCCTGGGGGTCGAGGATCTCCGGCTTGAGCATGACGTCGACTACGACGCGTGCCACTGGCACTCCCGGTGTGTGGTGCTGAGCAGGTTCCTTCAGACTACCCGTACAAAATTTCTACGCGGGTAGAGTTGTAGGAATCTACGTGAGCACGATCACGATTCGGCATCGCGAGGAGGCCCTCGGGAAAAGATCCGGGAAAGATCCGCGTCCCCTCGCACATCTCTATTGCGCCGCGGACACGCGGGCAGATTTAGTCGGGCTTCACAATGCAATGCCGGGCACTGTACAAATGAATTGTCATTAGCAGATACTTTGCCCGATTACAGGCGGACAGCCGAGATCTCGGCGACGTACCGGCACGTCATCACGGACGTCCGGACGAGAGGTGCCGCACGAAGGGACCGATATTCGTGGCGCAGAAGGTCGTGGTCACTCTCTTTGACGACATCGACGGCTCGGAAGCGGCGGAAACGATCGCCTTCGGACTGGACGGCAAGTCGTACGAGATCGACCTCAATGAAGCCAACGCCAGGAAACTGCGGAAGGCGCTCGAGCCGTACGTGGACGCCGGCCGCAAGCGGTCGCGCTCCGGCAAGGCGTACCGGCAGACGGAGGTCGCCCCCGACCCGGCCGCCGTACGCGCCTGGGCCCAGTCGAACCGGATGGACGTCCCCGCGCGGGGACGAATCCCGAAGAAGGTCTACGAGGCGTTCGAAGCGGCGCGGTGAGTCCGGCCGCGCGTCCCCGGCCCGGCGGGGTGACGCCGGGGCCGTTGCGGTGACGCCGGGGCCGTTGCGGTGGCGCCGGGGCCGTTGGGGTGACGCCGAGCTCGCCGGGCTGACGTCTCCGGGCCCCGTCGGGCGACCCGGCCGACGGCCGGTCACCGGTCCCTCCCGGCAACCGACTTGCGCAACACCCCCGCTGATCAGCTAGAGTCTGGAGCACGCCGAGGGGCAAGGCCGAAAGGCCCGGCTCACGGAGTACATGCGGGTGTAGTTCAGTAGTAGAACATCCCCCTTCCAGGGGGAAGGCGCAGTGTGCAATTCCTGTCACCCGCTCTGCATCGCCGTACCGAGGATCCTTGTCGATCAGGTAGGCTGGTGCTCGCGCCGATCGGTGAGAGCTGATCGGATGCCATGCGGACGTAGCTCAGTTGGTAGAGCGCAACCTTGCCAAGGTTGAGGTCGCGAGTTCGAGCCTCGTCGTCCGCTCGGATAGGAGACCCCGGTCCATCGGACCGGGGTTTTTCGCATGTCACGGGCCCGTCTGACATTTGTCATGCCCGGTGATGACACCCCGCACTGCCCCTGCGCCTTCCTGACTTGCATGATCGAGGCATGGAAGCGAAGGAACACGAGCACGTGATCGAGGTCTCCGACCTGCGACGTGTCTACGGGGGCGGGTTCGAAGCCGTGCGCGGGATCGACTTCTCCGTGCGACGCGGCGAGATCTTCGCCCTGCTGGGGACCAACGGAGCGGGCAAGACCTCCACCGTCGAACTGCTGGAAGGGCTCGCCGCGCCGGCCGGCGGACGCATCCGGGTCCTCGGCCACGACCCGTACACCGAGCGCGCCGCCGTCCGGCCGCGCACCGGCGTGATGCTCCAGGAAGGGGGTTTCCCCTCCGAGCTGACCGTCGCCGAGACCGCCCGGATGTGGGCCGGCTGCGTCAGCGGGGCACGCCCGGAGCAGGAAGTGCTGACGCTGGTCGGGCTCGCGACGAAGACCGGTGTCCGCGTGAAGCAGCTCTCCGGCGGCCAGCGGCGCCGGCTGGACCTGGCGCTCGCGCTGCTCGGCGACCCCGAGGTGCTCTTCCTGGACGAGCCGACCACCGGGCTCGACCCGGAAGGCCGCCGGGAGACCTGGGAGTTGGTGAGCGAGCTGCGCGACCGCGGCACGACCGTGCTGCTCACCACGCACTACCTCGAAGAGGCCGAGTTCCTCGCCGACCGGCTCGCGATCATGCACGAGGGCCGGATCGCCGTCACCGGCACCCCGGCCGAGGTGACCGCCTCCGAGCCGTCCCGGATCACCTTCGACCTGCCCGAGGGCTACTTCGTGGGCGACCTGCCGCCGCTCGCCGAACTGGGCGTGAGCGACCACACGGTCGACGGCCGGACCGTCCGGCTGCGCACCCATGAACTCCAGCGGGCCGCCACCGCGCTGCTGGTGTGGGCCGAACGCGCCGGAGTGGAACTGAGCCGGCTGGACGTGCGCTCGGCATCACTGGAGGAGGCGTTCCTCGGGATCGCCAAGGAGGCGGCCGCGGGGACGGCCGAGACGAAGGAGTACGCGGCATGAGCACGACCGTCACCACCCCGGTGAGCCGGATGACCGCGCTCGCCCGCGCCGAACTGACCCTGCTGGGACGGGCCAAGGGCACCCTCTTCGCCGCCCTGTTCGTGCCGCTGGTGCTGCCGCTCAGCGCGCGCGAGGCGGCCAGGGAGATGGACCTCGCCGAGCACGGGCTCACCATCGGCACGATGGTGCTGCCCGCCGCCGTCGGCTTCTCGCTGCTGTTCGCCGTCTACACGGCGCTCGTCGGTTCCTTCGTCACCCGTCGCGAGGAACTCGTCCTCAAGCGGCTGCGCACCGGGGAGCTGCGGGACGCCGAGATCCTGGCGGGCTCCGCGCTGCCCGCGGCCACCACGGGCCTGGTGCAGTCGCTGCTCCTCGCGGCCGGCTGCATGGTCCTGCTGGACATGTCCGCCCCGTCGGCCGTGTACCTCTCCGTGCTGGGCCTGCTGCTGGGTGTCGTGCTGTGCGTGCTGCTCGCGGCGGTCACCGCGAGCTTCACCAAGACCAGCGAGAGCGCGCAGGTCACACCGATGCCGATGATGTTCCTGTCGATGCTGGCCTCCGGGATGATGTTCCCCCTGGAGATCCTCCCCGACCGGATCGCCACCTTCTGCGAACTGCTGCCGCTCAGCCCCGTCATGACCCTGGTGCGCGGCGGCTTCACCGGCGACCTGTCGGCCGGTGACACCCTGGGCGCCATCGCGGTCGCGGTGGCCTGGATCGCGGTCACGGTATTCGCTGTACGACGCCGGTTCCGCTGGGAGCCGCGGCGCTGACGCACGCCGGCAGGGGCAGGAGGCGCGAGCAGATGAGCAGGCCGGACGGCTGGTGGGGGCGGAAGAGCACACCGGCGAAGTTCGAGACGTACACCCGGTGGTCGTTCCATCTGCTCGCGCTGACCGAGCTCTCCGCGGCCGGCGGTCCGGTGATCGGCCGGGTCGAGCCGCGGTCGGCCGCCCTGCTGATCTCCGTGGCGGCCCTGCACAGCGCGGTCTACGCGGTGACCTCCTCGCGCGCCCTGGACTGGCAGCGCGGGCAGCGGGACCGGCCGGTCCGGACGATGTGGGCGTTCGGCGCGGCGACGGCGCTGATGGCCGCCGCCGCGCTCGTCGTCGCCCGGCACGACCCGGGCGAGGACGCCGCGGGTGCCGCCGGCGGGGTCTTCTCCATCGTGATGATCTTCGGCGCCGGTACGGCCGGCGTCTGCGTGCGCGGGCGGTGGCACGCGCTCGCCGTGACGGCGGGCTTCGCGGTGGCGTCGGCGGCGCTGTCGTACGCCATCGGGCTGCCGTGGCCCGCCACGCTGGTCACCAGTCTGCTCGTGCTGGCCGGCGGCGGGTTCTTCGCCTTCACGTACGCCTTCTCCGCCTGGCTGCTCAACTCCGTCTACGAACTGGACGAGGCCCGTGAGACCCGGGCCCGGCTCGCCGTCGCCGAGGAGCGGCTCAGGTTCGGGCGGGACCTGCACGACGTGATGGGGCGCAACCTCGCCGTGATCGCGCTGAAGAGCGAGCTGGCCGTGCAGCTGGCCCAGCGGGAGCGGCCGGAGGCCGTGACCCAGATGGTCGAGGTGCAGCGGCTCGCGCACGAGGCGCAGCGGGAGGTGCGTGAGGTGGTGCGGGGCTACCGCGAGGCCGACCTCGGCAGCGAGCTCGCGGGCGCCCAGGGCGTGTTGACCGCCGCCGGTATCCACTGCACGGTCACCGGACCGGTGACCGGATTCCCCGCTCCGGTGCAGTCCGCGCTCGGCTGGGCGGTGCGGGAGGCCGCCACGAATGTGCTGCGGCACGGGGACGCGCGGCGGTGCGCGATGGAACTCAGGGTGCGGGAGGGGCGCGTGGTGCTGACGGTGGAGAACGACGGGGTGCCGGAGTCCGGCGACGGCCCGGGCCGGGGGTCCGGTCTGGTCGGACTGCGCGAGCGGCTGGCGGAGATCGGCGGGACGCTGCGGGCCGGGCCCACCGGGGACGGGCGGTTCCTGCTGACCGCCGAGGTCCCGCTGCCCGCGCACTCCGGGCAGACCCCTCCCGCCGCCGCGCCCGCCCCCGACCCCGTGAATGAGGCGACACCATGACCGACGCCCGGCCCGTGCGGCTGCTGCTGGCCGACGACGAACACCTGATCCGGGGCGCGCTGGCCGCGCTGCTGTCGCTGGAGGACGATCTGACGGTCGTCGCCGAGGCGGCCTCCGGTCCCGAGGCGCTGGCGATGGCCCGGGCGCACGCCCCCGACGTGGCCGTACTGGATCTGCAGATGCCCGGCGCCGACGGTGTGAAGGTCGCCACAGCGCTGCGGGCCGAACTGCCCGGCTGCCGGGTCCTCATCGTGACCAGTCACGGCCGGCCCGGGCATCTGAAGCGGGCGCTCGCGGCCGGTGTGCGCGGGTTCGTCCCCAAGACCGTCAGTGCCCAGCGCCTCGCGGAGATCATCCGCACGGTGCACGCGGGAAACCGGTACGTCGACCCCGAGTTGGCGGCCGACGCGATCGCCGCCGGCGACTCCCCGCTGACCGTGCGCGAGGCGGAGGTGCTGGAGCTGGCGGCGGACGGCGCGCCCGTGGCGGAGATCGCGGAGCGGGCCGCGCTGTCCCAGGGGACCGTGCGGAACTACCTCTCCTCGGCCGTCTCGAAGCTCGGCGCGGAGAACCGTCATGCGGCGGTGCGCCTCGCACGGGAGCGGGGTTGGGTATAGTGGGTCTCACGCCACGGCGCATGCGAACGTAGCTCAGTTGGTAGAGCGCAACCTTGCCAAGGTTGAGGTCGCGAGTTCGAACCTCGTCGTTCGCTCCGTAGCAGAGGCCCCGGTCATCGACCGGGGCCTCTGTCGTGGTCGGCCGGGCCCGTGGGGCCCGGCCGGTCGTGCGTTCAGCTCCAGGTGGTGCCGGTCAACCGCTCGTACGCCTCCACGTACTTGGCCCGGGTGGCGTCCACCACGTGCTGCGGCAGCGGCGGCGGGGGCTGCTCGCCCGCGCGGTCCCAGCCCGACTCGGCCGAGGTGAGCCAGTCCCGTACGAACTGCTTGTCGTACGACGGCTGGGCGCGGCCCGGCTCCCACTGCTCGGCCGGCCAGAAGCGGGAGGAGTCCGGGGTGAGCACCTCGTCGGCGATGACCAGGGTGTCGCCGTCGAAGCCGAACTCGAACTTGGTGTCCGCGAGGATGATGCCACGGTCGCGGGCGATGTCCCGGGCGCGGGAGTAGGCGGCGAGGGTCGCCTGGCGCAGCCGGGCGGCGGTGTCGGCGCCGACCTGGCGCGCGACCTCCTCGTAGGGGACGTTCTCGTCGTGTTCGCCGACGGCGGCCTTGGTGGCCGGGGTGAAGATCGGGGCGGGCAGTTCCGAGCCGTCGACCAGGCCCTCGGGGAGGGCGAGCCCGCAGACCGTACGGGACTCCTCGTACTCGGCGAGACCGGAGCCGGTGAGGTAGCCGCGGGCCACGCACTCCACGGGGACCATGTTCAGCGACTTGCAGACGAGGGTGCGGCCGGCCCAGTCGGCGGGGGCGCCGTCCGGGACCTCGGTGCTCAGGACGTGGTGCGGAAGCAGGTCGGCGAGCTGGTCGAACCACCACAGGGACAGCTGGGTGAGGACCCGGCCCTTGTCGGGGATCTCGGTCGGCAGCACCCAGTCGTAGGCGGAGATGCGGTCACTGGCGACCATGACGAGGTCGCCCGCCTCGTTCCGGTACAGCTCGCGCACCTTGCCGGTGTGCAGATGCACCAGGCCCGGAACCTGGATCGGTTCGGGCTTTTCGACGAATCCGGACACGGTGCCTCCCCGTGGTTCTGTCCATGTCCGTCGATTCTCCCGTACCGGGCGGGCGGGCGCGGCCGCGGGTCAGTCGCGTTTGCAGATGCGGTCCAGGAGGTTGGCGGTGGCGCGCTGGACGCGGGGGTCGACGTGGCCCGGGCGGTCCAGCGCCGGGGACCAGGCGAAGGTGCCGGAGGCGAAGACCCAGGCGCCGGAGGGGGCACGGTAGAGGGAGGTCTCCTGGTGGCGCCGCGCGCCCGCCCGGTCGGTGTAGGGGGAGTGGGCGAGCAGGACGCGCTCCTCGTACTCGGGCAGGGGGGTGCGCGGGTAGTAGCGGTCGGCCTCGCCGGCGACCAGGCCCTCGATGCCGTCGCCCTCGTGGGCGCCGGTCGCCTCCCACATCCAGTGGCCGGCGTTGCGGACGATCAGCGGGTGCGGGCTCGGGACGTGACCGGCGTACTGGATGCCGAGCAGCTGCTGTTCCGCGCGGTCGATCTCCCGCCACAGCACCGGTTTGCCGGGGCCCTGGCGCTTGCGGCAGGTCAGCAGGCGGTCGGGGCCGGACGGGGAGGGGGCGAGCTCCACCTGCCAGTAGAGGGTGTTGGCGGAGAGGAAGACGAGGGAGGTGCCGTGCGCGCGGGCGCGTTCCACCGCGGTGCGCATCGGCACCGACCAGTACTCGTCGTGGCCGGGGAAGATCAGACCCCGGTAGCGGGCGGGGTCGACGCGGCCGGCGTGCAGGTCGCGGGCGTCGGCGTAGGCGAGGTCGTAGCCGTAGCGCTCGGCCCAGCGGATGACGTCGTAGGCGTGCCCGACGTGCAGCGGCAGGCCGGCGCCCGCGTAGGGGCGGTCGAAGGAGACGGTGGTGGCGGCCTCGGACTCGCCGAGGAGCCTGCCCTCCTCGTCCCAGGCGTGGTAGAGGCTCGCGCCGGTGCGGCCGTCCTCCGGGTAGAGGTTGTAGGCCTGCCAGGTGACGTCGGGCAGGACGAGGAGGAGGTCCGCGGGGCGGTCGTCGCGGACGGTGAAGGGGATGTGGGAGCGGTAGCCGTCGGCCGTGGTGAGCACGGCGACGTACGCGCCGACGCTCCAGTACGACGGGACGGGTAACCGCCAGGACAGCCACCAGTGGTGGCAGGAGACGGTGCGGTCGGCGGTGAGCGGCGGGGGCTGCACGATGCCGGAGAGGCGGGGGCTGGAGGTGATCTTCGTGGCGCCGTCGCCGGCGTAGTGGCCGATGCGGTAGACGTCGACGTCGAACTCCTGCGGCGGGTCGACGGTGATGTGGAAGTCGATGGAGTCGCCGGGGGCGACGGCGCCGGTGGAGGCGAAGCCCTTGATCTGGCGGCGTACGTCGTCGGCGGCGCGGGGTCCGACGGAGGAGCGGGGGGCGGGAATCCTGGGGCCGCCCTGCCGGGGGAGGCGGGCCGCCGTCCGGTCGGCCGGGTGCGGTGCGGGGTCCAGGTCGGTGTCCACGTACCAGGGGACGACCTGGCCGGTGTCTCCGAAGTACGTCTCGCTGCCGCGCAGCCACGGGAGCGGCCCCTGCCCGAAGGGGTCGTTCACGGCGTGCGCCAGAGCTCCCGACTCCCAGCGGCGAATCTGCTCCGAGCCCATGATCGCTCCCCTCCCTCGTGCCCCGGTTGCGATGCGGTGCGTGGTGCTGTCCGGCAGTCGCCGGACGGGTGAGGCCTGGCGCCAGTTATGTGTTTGTCGTATGTCGCGAGCTCTTGCCAGCGAACCCGAACGGTCCAAGCACATCACATATCGCGCGCAGTCCGTCACCGTTCGTTTTGAATTGACCGAAAGCGGAGGGTTGGACTCCGGGGGCTCCGGGGTGGTCGGGACCGGCGGGGTCGTGTGGGGCTGCCGGTCTGCCGGTCTGCCGGTCTGCCGGTCTCAGACGAGCCGTACCGGCTTCTCGGGGCGTATGCCGTGCCGGGACAGCCAGAGACGCAGGTCGGTGGGGTCGCCGTCCTCGATCAGGGCCAGGACCTGCGAGGACAGGTCGGACGCTCGTACGCCGTCCAGGAGCAGTGCCGGTCCGTCGAGCCAGTCGAGCCCGGGGACGGCGCCCGCGGTGTCCATCGCCGCGCAGCAGACCATCGCCGTGATGTGGTCGGCGAGCAGCTCACGCGCGGTGCGCGGGGACTGGAGCGGGAAGAGGGGAAGCGGCCGGTCGTCCCGGAAGGGCGCGGCCGGATCCGGGGTGGCGGAGGGGGCGGCGCCTTCCTGGCCGGCGGTGGCGGCACGGGCCCCGGCGGAGGCCGCCTCCTCGCGGGCGAGTTCGGCGCTCAGCCGGGCCGCCAGGGCGGCACTGCGGGCGGTGGTGCCGGACAGGTCCCCGTCGTCGTCGGCGTCTTCGTCGTAGTGCGCCGCGGGTACGGGGGGACGGGCGGGCGGCTGCGGGGCCGCGGGCGGCTCACCGGGGGCCTCCCGGGTCGTCAGGTGGGCCAGGACGCGGGTCAGGGTCGGGCCGTCCGGGGCGGGGGGTTCGCCGGGGGCCGGGGGGACGTGGAGGGAGTCCAGGACGCGGTGGAGGCGGGCGGCGTCGGTGCGCCACTTGCGGTCGACGACCTCCTCCGGGTAGTCGCCCCAGTGCACCGGGGACCAGTCGGGCCCCGTCTCGGCGGGCCCCCCGTGGAAGAGCCGGGCGGCGAGCAGCGAGGCGGCCTGGTCCACCGCGCCGGGCTCCTCGAGCAGGTCGCAGGCGGGACGCTCACCGAGGCGGGAGGCGAACCCCTCCGCCAGCCGGTCCCGCCGGGACAGCTCGGTGAGCGCCGACACCACGCCCGCGTTGAGCCGCGAGGGCCAGCGGCCCATCCGCCAGGCGGGCAGCGCGACCCGGGTGAGCAGCCGGTCCCAGCCCGCGTACGCCAGGCCCACCTGCTCCTGGGCGACGATCCGCACCCCGTAGTCCACAGCCTGTGCACGGTCGGCCGCCGCCGCCGCGACCCCCCGCTCCATCTCGGCCGCGTGTCCCCGGCAGCCGCGCAGCAGCAGCCGGGCCACCCGGCCGACGCCCGCGAGCACCCCACGTGCCACGGGACCCCGGTGCGGCGCCGAGGCCACGGCCACCGCGGCGTCCAGCCCCTGCACGAACCGCCGGGCGGCGGCTATGTCGGGGTGCGCGGACGGTCCCGTACCGGCGACGACCGGGGCGAGGACCGCGCGCAGCTCGCCCACGCGCATCCACCACAGGAACGGGGAGCCGATCACCAGCACGGGCGCGGCGGGCGCCCCGCGCGGAGGCCGTCCGCCGCCCGCCATGTCGTCGTACCTCTCGGCCGGCGGCGGGCCGTGGGCGGGGTGGGTGCGGTCCTCCAGCCAGCTGTCGCAGTCCGGGGTGAGCGCTATCGCGGAGGGGGCCGGGACGTCGAGGCGGTCGGCGAGGTCGCGCACCATCCGGTACAGATCGGGTGCCGCCTCCTCGGCGACCGGCACCGTGGGGCTCATGGCGGGCCGGGCCCGGGCGACGACCAGGGCGACCCCGGCGGCGAGGAGCAGGACGAGCACCGCGACGGGCGTGAGCACGCGCCGGGCGAGGTCCCAGCCGGCGCCCGTGAGATGGCCGGTGGAGCCGCCGGCGAGCAGGATCACGGCGACGGCGGCGGGCAGCAGCGCGACGGCCAGCGCGCGGCTGCGGACCCGCAGCACGGCGAGCGCCCGGGCCCGCGCGCCCGGTCCCCCCGGCTCCGCTGCTCCCCTCGCGCCTGCGCTCATGGCCCGACGTCACCCCCTCCCGGCTCCGGACGCTGTCCTGGCGTTGCCCATGCCCCCACTGTGGCACCCGCCACTGACATCGCAATGCCGATGGGCCAAGTGCCGGAACGCTTGCGCGGCACCCTAGTTGGGGCCCCGGGTCACGTCAGCCGGATGGCGTATCGCTCACTCGATGGAATGGCTTTGGGGAAAGGTGGATGACGGACGGCAAGGGTCAGGCCCCGGATCCTGAGACGGTTCCGGGGCCTGCGGGGTTCAGGGGTCGTCGGTGCGGGCGGGCCGGGCGCCTCGCGCGGAACGCGGTGCCGGGGCGGATCGCGACCCAACGCGGATCGCGATCCAACGCGGATCGTGTGCCGCGCGGATCGTGTGCCGCGCGGATCGTGTGCCGCGCGGATCGTGCGCCGCGCGGATCGTGTGCCGCGCGAACTACAGGACTACGCGGATCACGCGTCCTGTGCCGCCTTCGCCGCCTTCTCCGCGATGTCCGTACGGTGCTGGGAGCCGTCGAGGCCGATCCGGGACACCGCGCGGTAGGCGCGGTCGCGGGCCTCCGTGAGGTCCTTGCCGGTCGCCGTGACGGACAGCACGCGCCCGCCCGCGCTGACGACCGCGTCGCCCTCGCGCCGCGTCCCGGCGTGCAGGACGTACGCGTGCGGGGCGTCCTGGGCGGCGACCTCGTCCAGGCCGGTGATCGGGTCGCCGGTGCGCGGCGTACCGGGATAGTTGTGCGAGGCGACGACCACGGTGACCGCGGCCTCGTCGCTCCAGCGGGTGGGCTCCACGTGGGCGAGATTGCCGGTGGCCGCGGCCATCAGCAGGCCGCCCAGCGGGGTCTTCAGCCGGGCCAGCACCACCTGGGTCTCGGGGTCGCCGAAGCGGGCGTTGAACTCGATCACGCGGATACCGCGCGAGGTGATCGCCAGACCGGCGTAGAGCAGGCCCGTGAACGGGGTTCCCCTGCGCCGCATCTCGTCGACGGTCGGCTGCAGAACCGTCTCCACGACCTCGTCGACCAGCTTCGGATCGGCCCACGGCAGCGGGGAGTACGCCCCCATGCCACCGGTGTTCGGGCCCTCGTCGCCGTCCAGCGCGCGCTTGAAGTCCTGGGCGGGCTGGAGGGGCACGACGGTCTCGCCGTCGGTGATCGCGAAGAGGGAGACCTCGGGGCCGTCGAGGTACTCCTCGATGACCACGCGCTCACAGCCGTCGGCGTGCACGCCGGCCACCTCGATGTCGCCGGTGACGACGACGCCCTTGCCGGCCGCGAGCCCGTCGTCCTTCACGACGTACGGGGCGCCGAACGCCTGGAGGGCCGCGGCGACCTCCTCGGGCGTCGCGCAGACGTAACTGCGGGCGGTGGGCACTCCGGCCCCCGCCATGACGTCCTTCGCGAAGGCCTTGGAGCCCTCGAGCCGCGCGGCCTCCTTGGAGGGGCCGAAGGCCGGGATGCCCGCGTCGCGCACGGCGTCGGCGACACCGGCGACGAGGGGCGCCTCCGGGCCGACGACCACGAGGTCCGCACCGAGGCGTACGGCCAGCTCGGACACGGCGGCGCCGTCGAGGGCGTCGACCTGGTGCAGCTCGGCGACCTCGGCGATGCCGGCGTTGCCGGGCGCGCAGTGCAGCGCGGTGACATCGGGGTCGAGGGACAGGGAGTGGCACAGGGCGTGTTCGCGGGCGCCGCTGCCGATGACGAGGACCTTCACGGGGTCAGCCTAACGGCAGACGGCGGGTCCCCTTTGTGCGGGCTTCCGAAGGAGGGCGGGGAGACGGTTTGTGGGTTCCTCCAGACGCGGCCCGCGGTGCGGGGCGCTCTCGGTACGTCTCGGGCCGCCCCGGGACTACTCGTTCGTGATCTCCTCGACGACCGTCGCTCCCAGTTCCCGTACGAGGAGTTCCTTCCCGGAGAGGGCGGACTCGTCCAGGTCGGGGTCGTCGTCCTCCGGGATGTCGTCCTCGGGCGAGACCGGGGGCGGAGGCTCCGGGGCGGACGGACGGGGGGCCGGTGCGGGCGCGGGCCGGGCGGCCGGGGCACCGGGCGGGCTCGCCGGCTGTGCGGGGGCGGCGGGAGGGCCGGCCGGAGACGCGGACGGGCGCTGACCGGCACCGGGGGTGCCGCCGCCGTACCCGGAGCCTCCGCCGTAGCCGCCACCGCCGTAGCCGCCGGGCGGTCCGGCGGGGGCGGGGGCCGGGGCACCGCCGCCGGACGGGTCCACGACCGCCTCGATCTTCCACTGCACGTTGAACTGCTCGGCCAGCGCCTGGCGCAGCACGTCCTCGCTGCCACTGCTGAGGAAGTTGTCCCGCGCGCCCGCGTTCACGAAGCCGAGCTGGAGGGTCGTGCCGTCGAAACCGGTCACCTGGGCGTTCTGGCTGAGCAGGATCCAGGTGAAGCGACGGCGGTTCTTGACCGTTTCCAGAATGTTCGGCCAGAGGTTGCGGGGGTCGAGACCGCCACCGCCGCCCGCCGGCGCGGGAGCCGAGGGTGCCGCCTGGGGGGCGGGCGCGGGGGTGCTCGGCGTGGAGGCGCTCGGCGTGGGGGCGCTCGGCCGCCCGCCGCCACCGCCCGCCGGTGCGGCCGTGGGCCAGCCGCCGGGCCGCCGGCCACCGGCGCCACCGGCGGGGGCGGCGGTGGGCCAGGCACCGGGCGCACCGGTCGGCGCGGCGGGAGCCTCGGCGGCCGGAGCAGGGGCCGGGGCAGCAGCGGGGGCCGCGGGAGGCTGGACCGGAGCGGGAGCGGGGGCGGGAGCGGGAGCCGCAGCGGCGGGCGTGGGCTGGGGCGCGGACGACGGCCCGGGTCCCCGTACCGCGGCCCGGGCGGCGGCCGGACCGCCTCCCGGCTCGACGGAACCCGCGGGACCCGCGCCCTGCGCCGCCCCTCCCCCATGGGCCTCCGGCCCGGGGACGTACCCCACCGCCGGCGTGCCGGCCGTCCCCGCGGAGAAGTTCACCCCGCGCTCGATCCGGTCGAGCCGGGCCATGAGCGAGCGCTCGTCGCCGTACGCGGCGGGGAGCATCACGCGCGCGCAGATCAGCTCGAGCTGGAGGCGCGGCGAGGTGGCGCCCCGCATCTCGGTGAGCCCCTCGTTGACGATGTCGGCGGCGCGGCTGAGCTCGGCGGGGCCGAAGGTGCCGGCCTGGGCCTGCATCCGCTCGATGACGTCGGCGGGGGCGTCGATGAGCCCCTTCTCGGCGGCGTCGGGAACGGCGGCGAGGATGACGAGGTCCCGCAGCCGCTCCAGCAGGTCCGCGACGAACCTGCGCGGATCATTACCCCCCTCGATCACCCGGTCGACGATCTCGAAGGCGGCGGCCCCGTCACCGGTCGCGAAGGCCTCGACGACGGAGTCGAGCAGCGATCCGTCGGTGTAGCCGAGCAGGGAGGTGGCCATGGCATACGTCACACCGTCCTCGCCGGCTCCGGCGAGGAGCTGGTCCATGACGGACATCGAGTCACGCACGGACCCGGCGCCCGCCCGCACGACGAGCGGCAGCACGCCCTCGTCCACGGGGATGTCCTCCTTGCCGCACACCTCGCCGAGGTAGTCCCGCAGGGTGCCGGGCGGCACCAGCCGGAACGGGTAGTGGTGCGTACGCGACCGGATCGTGCCGATGACCTTCTCGGGCTCGGTGGTCGCGAAGATGAACTTCAGATGCTCCGGGGGCTCCTCGACGACCTTGAGCAGCGCGTTGAAACCGGCCGACGTGACCATGTGGGCCTCGTCGATGATGTAGATCTTGTACCGGCTGGAGGCGGGCCCGAAGAAGGCCTTCTCGCGCAGGTCACGGGCGTCGTCCACACCACCGTGGGACGCGGCGTCGATCTCGATGACGTCGATCGAACCGGGCCCGTTGCGCGCGAGGTCCCGGCACGACTGGCACTCCCCGCACGGCGTCGGCGTGGGGCCCTTCTCGCAGTTCAGGCACCGCGCGAGGATGCGCGCGCTGGTCGTCTTGCCGCAGCCGCGCGGACCACTGAACAGGTACGCGTGATTGACCCGGTTGTTCCGCAGCGCCTGCTGCAACGGGTCGGTGACATGCTCCTGCCCGATGACCTCGGCGAACGACTCCGGGCGATAACGGCGGTACAGCGCGAGAGACGACACGTCTACGAGGTTATAGGCGAGCACCGACAACCGGACCGGCCGCTCGGGAACGCAAGCGCCCCCCACGCACCCGCCAGAGCCGACCTACCCTTGCTGCCTTCCGGCCCTGGGGGAGTTCAGTCAGATAGCGCCGCGTGAGGGGCTACGCAGAGGCTACCCCATGTCCCGGCCCGGGAACGAGTTCGCGAGCACTCCTCCCGGTCATGTAATGTCTCCAGCGGAGGATTCGCCTAGAGGCCTAGGGCGCACGCTTGGAAAGCGTGTTGGGGGCAACCCCTCACGAGTTCGAATCTCGTATCCTCCGCCAGTGCCTCACCGGGCACGTTGTCGAAGGGCCCCCTGAAAACAGGGGGCCCTTCGACGTTGTCCGTCCTCCTGCTCGGCGCTGTCCTTCATGGGGCGGCTGCTGTCGGGCGATGCCCCGCTGCGGGGACGGGCCGGGCTGGAGTTCGTCGTCCGCCCTCTCGACCATCGCCTCACTGCCGAGTTCGGGGGGACCCGGGGCAGCCCACGGCGATTCAGCACACCCTCGGCAGGGCCTCGGGCGCCGTGCCACCACACGGTCTCACCGCATGCGAGTCGACCTCCACCTTCTCGCGGAGAATGAACGATCGGCGAGGTGAAGCCCCTGCCGTGCCCCGTTCCGGTGGCTCAGCGGGTGATCTCGACCTGGCGGGTCTCCGTGACCTGGTCGAGTTCGGTGACGCGGATCGTCAGCTTCATCGTCCAGGTGCCTTCGAGGGGGAGGTTGAGGTCGCTCGTGGCCCAGTAGCCGCCGCGGTCGGTGACCTTGGCGTCGATGGGGCCGATGTCCTTGGCGGCGAGGGTGAAGGAGATGCGGAGTTCCGGGACGAAGGTCAGGGCGCCCCGGGGGCCGAAGACCACCGCCTGGAGGCCGTTCTCGCCGACCCGGCCCGGATCCATCTGGATCTGCACGGTGCCGCGTCCGCCGGGGGTGCCGACGTCGTAGGGGATGGTGAAGGCTTCCGCACCGGGGAGTCCGGCCACCTGGGGGCGGGGGGCCTGTGCCGCCTCGGCCTCCGCGCGGGCGGGGAGCGTGCCGGTGAGCACCGTGGTGATCAGGAGGACGACGACCGCCACGAGCACTTCCGCCAGGACGGAGCGGCGCAGGGCGCGGCGGTAGTGGTCGGGGGTCGGCTGCGGGGGTGTGTCGGGCGGGGTCGGGTCGTCCCGTGTCGGCTCCGGCGGGGTTCCGCCGGGCGCGCCCACCAGTTCCGGTATCCGGGATTCCGTCGGCGCCGGTACCGCCGCCCGCGTCACCAGCAGGGTCGTCCAGCGGCGGGAGAAGGCCGCCGCCAGCAGCAGGAAGACGGTCGCCGCGAGTTTCGCCGCCAGGGTGCGGCCGTACGACGACTCCGCGAGGGCGGACCAGGAGCCGAGGCCCCGCCAGGACTGGTAGAGGCCGGTGACGACCAGGACGGTCACCGAGAGGAAGGCCAGACGGGAGAAGCGGGCGACCGCGTCCGGTGCGGGCGGGGTCTTCGCGCGGTGGAGGGTGAGGAGCAGGGCGGTGAGGCCGCCGAGCCAGCAGGCCATCGCCAGCAGGTGGAGGACGGAGGACGTCATCGCCACCGGGACCTGGATGCCGGCGGAGGCGTGTTCGGCGGCGGCCCAGGTCAGGGCGAGGGCGACGGACGTGGCGGCGCCGATCGCCAGGCGGGTCCGGGGACGGCTGCGCCGGGCGAGCGGAATCAGGACCGCCACCGTCAGCAGGAGCAGGGCCAGACGGGTCAGCAGGGCGAGGCCCGGGCGGCCGGTGAGGGTGTCGGTGAACGCGGAGAGGTCGAGGGCGGTCGCGGGGGACGTGCCGTTCTCGTACGGGGCGCGCAGGACGAGTAGGGCGGCCGTGGCGGTCAGCAGGGTCCACCAGCCGATGAGCAGCGCCGGCCGCAGCGGGGCCCTGTCCGCCGGACGGCACACCCCGATGAACGCGGCGGCGCCGATCATCAGGGCGGCGGCGATGTAGGCGAGGTAGCGGCCGGTGTCGTAGAGGCTCTTGGTGACCGGGTGTTCGGCGTGGTCGGCGGGTGCGGCGGGTGGTGTGGGGGAGGGTTCGCCGATGGAGAAGGTGAAGGCGCCGGAGACCGGGTGGCTGTCGGCGGAGACCACCCGCCAGGCCACGGTGTAGGTGCCGTCGGCGAGGTCGCCGGGGAGTGCGGCCCGGGCGGTGTCGGAGGCGCCCTCCGCGTGCTGCGGCTCGCCCAGGTCGACGCGGCGGTTGTCGGGGCTGTAGACGCGGAAGGAGTCGTCGAGCAGGCCGACGGACTCCGTGAAGGTCAGGGTGATGTGCTGCGGGGCGGTCTCGACGACGCTTCCGGCCTCGGGGTCGCTGGCGCGCAGGGCGGCGTGGGCGCTCGCCGGGGCGGCGCTGCCCAGGACGAGCAGGACCAGCATCGTGCCCAGCAGCACCAGCCCTCGCAGCCGCCGCGTCCGGCGGCCGCCCGGGGCTCCGCTCCGTCCGCCCCCGCCCGCCGCCGCCTCGCTGCGCCGTCGCTCCACGTCGTACCCGCCTCCCGGCCGTCCGGCTTCAAGAGAGGTACGGATGAGAGGTGCGGTGTGCTCATCGGATCACCAAGTCGGGCGGGCCGTCGCTCCCCCGTCCACCACCAGGTCGTGGCCGGTCACCCAGGACGCCAGCCGGGAGGCCAGGAACACGCAGGCGTCGCCGATGTCCTCCGGGCGGCCGAGGCGGCCCACCGCGGACGCCTCGCGCCACCGGCGTACGCCCTCCGGCCAGGCGTCGGCGAGGCCCTCCCGGTCGATCAGGCCGGGCGAGACGGTGTTGACGCGGACGCCCCACGGTCCGTACTCCTGTGCCGCCGCGCGGGCGTGCATCACCACCGCCGCCTTGGACGCCCCGTAGTGGGCGTGCCCGGGGGCGGGGATGCCCGCCTCGACGGAGGCGATGTGGGTGATGGAGCCGCCGCCGTCCTGGTCCCGCATGAGGCGGGCCGCCGCCTGGGTGCAGGCGAAGACGGTGGTGAGGTTGGTGTCCACGACCGAGCGCCACTCGGCGGCCGTCATCCCGGCGAGCTCCTGGACGGGCTGGATCCCCGCGTTGTTGACCAGCGCGGTCAGCCGTCCGCCGAAGCGCTCCGCCGTCTCGGCCACCGCGCGGTGGCAGGCGTCCTCGTCGGTGAGGTCGCCCTGGAGGACGACCGCCCTGCCGCCCGACTGCCGGATGCGGTCGGCGGTGTCCCGCGCGGGGGCCAGTGCCGTACGGCAGTGCAGGGCGACGGCCGCGCCCTCCTCGGCGAACCGCCGCGCGATGCCCCGGCCGAGGCCGCCGCCCGCGCCGGTGACGAGGGCGATCTGGCCGTGCAGCAGTCCCCGTCCGCTGCCGTGCGGCAGTCCCCGTTCGCTCATGGGCGGCACAGTGGTGCGATGAGCGGCGCCCGTTCGGGGTAACGCGCGGTCAGGTCGGCCGCGTCGCCGTGCTCGTAGCCCTCGAAGGTGAAGCCGGGCGCCATCGTGCAGCCGAAGAACGTCCAGGCGCCGCCCGCCGCCACGTGTGCGGCCATCCAGGTTCCGGCGGGGACGGTGAGCTGGACGTGCTGGCCGCCGAGGACGTCCGGGCCGAGGACGGGGGTGCGGGAGGTGCCGTCGGGGGCGAGCAGGAGCAGCTGGAGCGGGTCGCCGAGGTAGTGGTGCCAGATCTCGTCGGCGGGCAGGCGGTGCAGGGCGGAGTAGTCGCCGGGGGCGTCGGTGAGCAGGGCGACGATGGCGGTGCCCTCGGGGCGGCCGTCGGGGCGTGCGGGACCGGCCCAGGTCTGCCGGAAACGGCCGCCCTCGCGCGGGAGCGGCTCCAGACCGTAGTGGGCGACGAGCTCGTCGGGGGTCACCCGCCGAACGCTACCTCGCGCGTGAGGAACGCGAGCTGTGCCTTCTTCTCCGGGAGGTACACGTCGGGCAGGTCGACCTCCGGCAGGACGACCGCCGGTCCGGCGGTGAAGCCCTGCTTCACGAAGCGGGCGACCGCCTTCTCGTTGGCGACGTCCGGGTCGACCACCACCCGCCCGCGGTCCAGCACCAGCAGCACGTACGTGACGATGGCGGCCGCCAGCCCGCCGGTCCAGCCGGAGCGGGCGTCGCCGGGTGCGGCGGGGGCGAGGAGCAGGTGGATGCCGATGTCGCCCGGTTCGACGGGGTAGCACGCGCCGACGCGGTCGGCCTCCGGGTCGTACGTCTGGAGCAGCGCGGCCGGGGTGCCGTCCTTGAGGACGAGGTACGCGTGGTGGGTGTCGAGGGTGTCCATGTGGGCGTAGATCTCGGCGACCCGCTGCTCGGTCAGGCCGTTCATGCCCCAGAAGGCGGCGCGTTCCTCGCTGACCCAGCGGTGCAGGAGGGGCGCGTCGGCGGCCGGGTCCAGCGGCAGGACGCGCACGGTGCCGAAGCCGTCGACGTGCTGCTCGTGGACGGGTGTGCGGGAGGCGTACGGGTCAGACATCGGTCTCCTTTGTCAGCTGCGCCCAGTCGGTGAGGACCGGGGCCAGGTCGCCGGCGAGCCACAGGGGCTGCTGGTCGCGGTGGTGGGGTGAACCGGGCACGCCCGAGGCGCCGTGCGGCACCACCCAGCGGCTGTCCTCGCGCCGGCCCAGGTCCCACACGTAGCGGGCGGCGGGACCGCGCGCGGCGAGGTCGGTGAGGCCCGGCACGGCGGAGGTGCACAGCACGCAGTCGTGGTCGCCGGAGAGCCCCGGCTCGTCGTACGGGGTCCCGGACGGCGGCAGGGCCCGCCAGGGGGCGAGGCGGTGGGTGTCGCCCCAGGTGCCGGCGGGCGGCCCGGCGGCCACCTCCTCCAGCGCCGCGCGGACGGCCGCCGGGCGGTCGATCCCGAACAGGTCCTCCGCGGACAGCAGGTGTTCGAGTGCGTAGCCCACGCGCGGGAGCAGCGCGAGCCAGGGGCGGAACACCTCGGGGTACGGGGGTGGCGTGGCCGCCGCCGCGAAGGCGGGGTGGGCGGCGAGCCGGCGTACCAGCGCGGTGCGCAGCGCGGCGAAGGCCGCCGCGTCGGCGCTGTCCGCGTCCATGTGGCGGTCCCACCGCAGCAGGCGGTCGCGGAGGGCGGCGGCGGGCCCGGTGAGGTCCTCGGTGCCGAGTGCGGCGAGGTGGTCCAGGAGGGGGGCGGCGGACGCGAGGTGGGTGTCCGTGTGGATCGCGGACATGTCGGCGGCGGACCAGCGGCTCTGCCGGCCCAGCAGGGCGGCGATGCGCTCCGCGCGGTGCGGCGGGGCGAACTCCACGCCCAGGGGGGCGGCCGGGCCGCGCTGGTTCGCCATCACGGCGACCCCGTCGGTCAGTCCGTCGCGCGGTGGCTCGTGCCAGCCCCGCCAGGCGTACTCGGCCTCCCACGCGGGGACCAGCCGGGTCCGGTTCGCCTCCGCGCGGAGCGGGACGCGGCCGGCCACCCGGTGCAGGGTGCCGCCGTCGGTGTCGGCGGCCATGATCACGTTGACGGGTTCGGCCCACCGGTCGACGGCCCGGTCCACGTCGGCGACCCGGCGGGCCCGCAGCAGCGGCAGCAGCGCGCCGAAGCCGAGGTCGCCGGTGACGCGGGGCGGGTGGCGCAGGGCGACGGCGAGCGGCGGCTCGCCGGGCTGGGGCACGCCGTCGTCGAGGCCCTCGGGGCCGCCGATGACGACGGGGCCGCGGTCGGTCTCGACGACCTCCACCTCGACCGGCTCCTCGCCCGCCACCTCGATGGTCTCGGTGTGCCGGGCGGCCCGCCGCCAGGTGCCGTCCGGGCCGAGCGCCTCCACACCGGCACCGGTGCGCCGCAACCGCTCGCGGTAGAGGTCCTGGTAGTCGGCCATGGCGTTGGTGATGGCCCAGGCGACCGTGCCGGTGTGGCCGAAGTGGGCGATCCCGGGGACCCCGGGCACGGCGAGGCCGACGACGTCGAACTCCGGGCAGGAGAGCCGGATCTGCTGGTACACGCCCGGGTCCTCGATGAACCGGTGCGGGTCCCCGGCGATCACCGCGTGTCCGGTGACCGTGCGCTCGCCGGAGACCAGCCAGCCGTTGCTGCCGGAGGTGCCGGGGCCGTCGGTGGCGAACAGGCCCACGGCGTCGGCGCCGAGGTGGGTGGTCACGTGCTCGCGCCAGAGCTTGGCGGGGAAGCCGGCGAAGAGGATGTGCGTACCGAGCCAGATCGCGAGCGGGGTCCAGGGTTCCCAGCGGCCGGGGGCGAGGCCCGTGCGGGCGAACTCGGGGGCGGGACCGTGCCCGTGGTCCGCACCGGTCCGGGGGGCGGTGGGGGTGGACGTGGGGGACTCGCTCCGGGTCGGGCTGTCGGCTGAGTTGTCGGTCGGGCGGGGCGTGTCGGGGACGGGCGCGGCGGAGCCGGCCGTGTCGGCGACAGGCGCGTCCGCGGCACGCGCGCCAGGGACCGCCGTGTCGACGACAGGCACGGCGGAGTCGGCCATGTCAGCCGCGGTCGGGGCGGTGCCGGGGCCCGGGGCGGGCGTCGTCGGCCCGTCGGCGCCGGTCAGCCCCGGGCCGGTCGCGCCGACGGGCACGTCGGTCCGGCGCCCGGCACCTTCCGCGTACGCGGCGGTCCCGGTGGGTTCCGGCCCGGTGGCGGGCCCCGCCGCGTCCGGCGCCAGGACCTCGTTGATCCCGTCCACGTACGCCCGTACCCACCGCGCCGTCTCCGGGTCCCGTCGCTCCAGTTCGGTGAAGCAGCGGCGGGCGGTGTCGGACAGGCGGGCGCGGCGGGCGAAGCGGTCCCAGGGCAGGGCCTCGGGACCGAGGAAGGCGGCCGAGGTGCCCTGCGCGCGGTGGCGTTCGACCTCGAGCTGCCAGGCACGGTCGCGGGCGGTCACCCGGCCCTGGAGGCGCGCGAGTTCGTGCACGCCGTCCGCGCGCAGATGCGGGATTCCCCAGGGATCCCGAAAGATCTCGCCGGTCACTGTGCCCCCCATTCCCTTTAGGTTAGGCTCCCCTAAGTAATCGTGGCGGAATCGTACGCGAAGGGTGACGAGACGATGGGGCAGGGGCGGGGTTGGGAGGGCGCGGTCCTCAAATTGCTGCGCGGCAAGGACTTCACGTTCACCGTGACGGGGAGCGAGGACGTCACCGCCGACTACCGGCGGGTGCGCTTCACCGACGGCGGGCTGCTGGCGGCGGCCGGTGTCCACCCGACGATGTGGGTGCGGCTGTGGTTCTCCAACGCCGGCAAGCCGCACCAGCGCGCGTACACCCTGGTCGACCCCGACCCGGCGGACGGCACCTTCACCCTGGAGTTCGCGCTGCACGAGGGGTGCGCCAGCGACTGGGCGCGGGCGGCGAAGCCCGGGGACACCATCGAGGCGACCGTGCAGGGCACGGGGTTCGAGAACCCCTTCCCCGCTCCCTCCCACGTCTTCGTGGTCGGCGACCCGGCCTCGCTCCCGGCCATCAACTCCCTGCTCGGCGCGGTGGGCGACGCCCCGGCGACCATCTGGTTCGAGGGCACGCTCGACGGGCTGCCCTGCCTCGCCGACCCGGCCCGGCACGAGGTGCGCGAGGTTCCCCGGCAGGACGCGGGGGCGGCGCTGGTCGAGCGCGTACGGGCCGAACTGCCCGAACTGCTGCGGGCCGGCCCCGACCCGTACGTCTGGATCGCCTGCGACACCGCCACCACCCGGACCCTCTCCGCGTTCGTCCGCAAGGAGCTGGGCGTGCCCAAGCAGCGGATGCAGGCGCTGGGGTACTGGCGCGCGAGCTGAGCCGCGACGCGCGATCATCGGGGGCATGGACGTCACTCTTCACCTCGCCCAGGACCCCGACGCCGACCGGCTGCTGGGCCGCAGCCCGCTCGCCGCGCTGACCGGGATGCTGCTGGACCAGCAGATCCCGATGGAGTGGGCGTTCAAGGGCCCGGCGACGATCGCCCGGCGGCTCGGCGCGGACGACCTGGACGCGCACGAGATCGCCGCGTACGACCCCGACGCGTTCGCGGCGGTGCTCTCCGACAAGCCGGCCGTGCACCGCTACCCGGGCTCGATGGCGGGCCGCATCCAGCAGCTGTGCCGGTACCTCGTCGAGCACTACGACGGAGACGCCGAGGCCGTGTGGCGGGACGTCGGCGACGGCAGGGAACTGCTGAAGCGGCTCCAGGACCTGCCGGGGTTCGGCAAGCAGAAGGCCCAGATCTTCCTCGCCCTGCTCGGCAAGCAGCTCGGGGTCCGCCCCACCGGCTGGCGCGAGGCCGCGGGCGCGTACGGCGAGGAGAAGGCGTTCCGCTCGGTCGCGGACATCATCGGCCCGGAGTCCCTGTCCAAGGTGAGGGCGCACAAACAGGAACTGAAGGCGGCGGCGAAGGCGGCCAAGGCCACGAAGAAGCCCGGCGCCTAGCGCCCCGCACCGCCACACACACAGCCGCACGAAACACGCCGCACGCGCGCGGCCGTACGAGACGCGTGGTGCCGGAACCCGCGCCGTCGCATTCGTGTCGGCCACTTTCGGGGGAATCGGGTGCGGGAGTGCCCGATCCGGTGTGTGAGGTCCCGGGAACGTCGTCAAGCAGTGGACGTGTCTCACACAGGAGGATCGGTTCGCACCGGCATGGGACGGTTTTTCCGGTGTCGCACTGCGTCGCCATGGCTGCGCCCGGAACGCCTTGACCGGTAGGCTTTCCGTGTGATCTTCAAGCGCATCGGAAACGGCCGGCCGTACCCCGACCACGGCCGGGAAAGCACCCGGCAGTGGGCGGACGTCGCGCCGCGCCCGGTCCGCCTCGATCAGCTCGTGACGACCAAGCAGCAGCTGGACCTCGAGACGCTCCTCGCCGAGGACTCGACCTTCTACGGCGACCTCTTCGCGCACGTCGTGAAGTGGCAGGGCGATCTGTACCTGGAGGACGGGCTGCACCGCGCCGTACGGGCGGCGCTCCAGCAGCGCCAAGTGCTGCACGCACGCGTGCTCGAACTCGACTGACGCCCGTTCAGCGCCGTCCCCCGGTCGCGTTGTGACCCTTTCGGGTTGGAGTGCCCCAGCACTGCACCCAGTCGAATGATCATCTAGTAGGCATTGCAGCCCGGGCGCACTACGCTGCGCTCATGAGCATGCTCACTCCACCTGGCATGGGCGGCCAGTACCGGATCACGGGCGACCGATACCCGCGGATGCGCCGGCCCCGGCGGCGCGGGAGGCTCGTCGCGCTGGCCGTCGCCTCCGCGGCCGTCCTCGGCCTGGGGAGCTGGGGCACGCTGCAGCTCATCGACGTGTTCACGGGCAACGACGACTCCGCCGCCGCGGCCGGCACGAAGGCGGACTGCGCCACCAAGGCGGCCCCCGTGGCCGCCCCCAAGGCGTTCCCCGTGCCCGGCACGATCACGGTCAACGTCCTCAACGCCACGACCCGCAGCGGCCTGGCCCAGAAGACCGCCGACGAGCTGAAGAAGCGCGGCTTCAAGATCGGCGAGGTCGCCAACGCGACCAAGGAGTACGACAAGAAGGTGAAGGGCACCGGTGTGCTGCTCGGGCCCGCCACCGCCCTCGACACCTCGCTGCCGGTACTCGGCGCCCAGCTCGCCGCCGCGGAACGCCGCACCGACCCCGTCCGCAAGGGCACCGAGCTCGACCTCATCATCGGCGACGGCTTCCGGGAACTGACGAAGAAGGCGGACGCCGACCGGGCCCTGACCGCACTGGCCAACCCGGAACCGGCACCCGCCTCGAAGAAGAACTGCTGAGAGCGCGGGGGAGGACCTCCGCCTACTCGGCCGCCCCGTACATCCGGTCCCCCGCGTCGCCGAGGCCCGGCACGATGTAGCCGTGCTCGTTGAGCCGCTCGTCGACCGACGCCGTGACGACGGTCACCGGCGTGCCGGCCAGCTCGCGCTCCATGACCTCCACGCCCTCCGGCGCGGCCAGCAGCACCACGGCGGTCACATCGTCCGCGCCGCGCTCGATCAGCTCCCGGATCGCCGCGACCAGCGTGCCGCCGGTGGCGAGCATCGGGTCCAGGACGTACACCTGACGCCCGGAGAGGTCCTCCGGCATCCGGGTGGTGTACGTCGAGGCCTGCAGCGTCTCCTCGTTGCGGATCATGCCGAGGAAGCCCACCTCGGCGGTCGGCAGCAGCCGCACCATGCCGTCCAGCATGCCGAGCCCGGCCCGCAGGATCGGCACCACCAGCGGGCGCGGGTGGGAGAGCTTGACGCCCGTGGTCGGCTCCACCGGCGTGCTGATGTCGACCTGCTCGGTGCGCACGTCACGCGTGGCCTCGTAGGCGAGCAGGGTGACCAGCTCGTCGGCGAGGCGGCGGAAGGTCGGGGAGTCGGTGCGGCGGTCGCGCAGAGTGGTGAGCTTGTGGGCGACCAGGGGGTGGTCGACGACGTGGAGACGCATGTCGTCAACATTAACCGGGCCCCGAGTGCTCGGCGTCCCCGCGGCACGGCAAGCGTTCCGGTGTCCCCGTCACTCGTTCGCTGGCGTCAAACCGCCCGTCCGGGGGAAGGTGGGAGGGACGGACTGGAGTGATGAAGCGATGCCTGAGCAGGAAGACCGAGACGATCCGTCGCCGCGCGACATGCCCGGCCCGGGCGGGGGCAGGGCCGGTACGGAGACCGAGTCGGAGGCCGAGCGACGCCGGCGACGCGCCCGGTTCCTGCGCGAACTCGCCGAGGCTCGCGCGCTGCGCGACCGCGTCCAGCCGCGCCGCGCCAAGGCCGCCCGCCTGCGACACGCGATGCGCATGCGGACGTTCCGCTGGTAACCCCGCCACGTTGCGTTCGTAGGCCCGCCCCCCACCGCCTTCCGCCCGCAGCCCCGGCACCTCACCACAGGCGGTTGCACCGCCTACCGCCGCCGATCCGGCCACGTCCCGCGCAGATCCACCGCCCACCCTCCGCAGGCCCGGCGGCTCACCGCGGCAGCCGGCACGATCACGCTGGTCAGCGCAGGCCTACTGGCCCACCAGCCCGCGCTCGCCCCCACCCCCACGTGCAGACGCCCCCCTCCGCCCGCAGGCCCGGCTCCCCGCAGACAATTGCACCGCCCTCCACCGCCGATCCCGCCGCGTCCCGCGCAGATCCACCGCCCACCCTCCGCAGGCCCGGCAGTTCACCGCGACGGCCGGCACGATCACGCTGGTCAGCGCAGGCCTACTGGCCCACCAGCCCGCGCTCGCCCCCACCCCCATCGGCAGACGCACCGCCCTCCACCCGCGAACCACCCCGATGCCCAGATCTGCCGCATCCCGCCCGCAGGCCCGGTGCCTCCCGCCGACTCGCCGTGTCCCGCCCTGCGGCCCACCGCCTCCCCTCCCTCCGCAGGCCCAGGACCTCCCGTCGGGCAGACGCACCGGCCTCCACCGTCGAACCCGCCGCCTCCTACCCGCAGACCCGCCGCCCTCCCCCGCGCGCACCGCCCCGTTCCCCCTCGGAGGTGCCGCCGCCTGCCCGCAGACGCGCTGCAATGCCCCTCCGCTCCCCCGTCGGCGGAATCGTCGCTTCCGAGTGCCGCGCGGATGTGGGGGGCCGGCCGCGTACGATCCGCACGTGGCAGCGACAGCGGTGCAAGTGCGCTGGTGAGTCGTTCGGGGGCGCACTCGGCCCCCTGCGGTCGAAACTGCCGGACACAGGGAGCCGAAGACGTCCCCTGACGGCCTTGTTTCTGCCACGATTCCGAGTGGGCGGGGCTCGGGTCACCGACTCCCGACCGCACACCTCCGCCGGGGGGATCCCCAACCGGCACGCCTATGACCAGTGGGAGAGTCACGGTGTACTTCGCCGCACTGCTCGCGCGCACCGAAGACGGGTGGGATGCGAGCGACACGGAGCTCGACGATGTGGAAACCCTGTCGGATCTGGCCGACCTGGCCCGGGAAGCCTCTCCCGACGACGACACGGTGCTCGTGCTGATCGAGAAGGAGGAGGGCTGGTTCGGCGTCGTCCGGGTGGACGGCGAGGAGGACCCCCGGGTCTACGTCTCCGACGCCGCCGCGGCCGCCCGCAGCAGCTACGGCGAGATCCTGCTCACCGACGAACTGCTCGGCCGCCAGCCCGGGGACGACGGCACCGACCTGGACGCCCTCGACCTCGACGGCACGGAGGACGGTGAACCGGACGACGAGGACGCCGACGACGGCGCCGCGTCCGCCGGCCCCGCCGACGCCGTGCCGCACGGACCGGTCGGTGACGCGCAGGTCCTGGAGGACCTGGGCGTGAGCGAGAAGGAGCTGCGTTCGATGACCGGGGACGCCGTCACCGAGATCGCCGACGCCCTCGGCGCCTCCGAGGTACTGGAGACCGTCCGCTGACCGTGCCGACCACCACCACCCCCGCGTCCGGACCGCCGGACCCGGTACGCGACCGCTGGCGGGCGCCGATGCGACTCGCCCTGGCCGAGGCCGCCCTGGCCGTCCGGGGCGGGGACGTCCCCGTCGGCGCCGTCGTACTGGCCCCGGACGGCACCACCGTGCTCGCCGCCGCCCACAACGAACGCGAGGCCGGCGGCGACCCCACGGCCCACGCGGAGGTCCTCGCCGTGCGGCGGGCCGCCGCGCGGCTCGGGGAGTGGCGGCTGACCGGCTGCACCCTGGTGGTGACCCTGGAACCGTGCACGATGTGCGCGGGGGCGCTCCAGCAGTCCCGGGTGAACCGGATCGTCTACGGCGCCCGGGACGAGAAGGCGGGCGCGGCCGGCTCCCTGTGGGACCTGGTCCGCGACCGCCGGCTCAACCACCGTCCCGAAGTCATCGGGGGAGTGCTCGCCGAGGAGTGCTCCCGGCTGCTCACGGAGTTCTTCCGGAGCCGCTGAATACCGATTTCAAACCACGCCCCACCGTGCTGTAAGGTCTCCCTCGGTAGCGTGTCCGAGCGGCCGAAGGAGCTCGCCTCGAAAGCGAGTGTGGCGCAAGTCACCGAGGGTTCAAATCCCTCCGCTACCGCTGGTAGACGAAGGGCCCGGTCCGATGGACCGGGCCCTTCGTCTCTTCCCGTCTCGTTTTCCGTCTCAGTTGACCCTGCAGCGTCCACCTTGGCGACCTACCAACAAAGCCGCGAGCAGCGCCCCTTCGGCACCTTTGGGGCTTTCGCATAGATTTGCTCCCGAGGGCCTTTTGTCGCATTTGCGCCGTAGCGCTTTGTAGCACTATGCGACCTTTTGCACCCCGAAAATGGTGACGTGCGCCACAAAACCCCTGATCAACTTTGACCTGATCAAAGCGATCATGCAACGTATTTCCGTCGCCCCCCGGGGCCTAGCCCGACTTCCTTCAAAGGAGAGTTGGGCTTTCTTGCTGTCTGAGGCCCTACAAGCCCTGAGAAGGGATGGAGGGCCACGCAATCCCGCGAGGCCCGGAAGAGGGACCTGTCCGCCGGGATCTTGGCGGGTCGAGGCGGACAGGCCCCCGGAACCCCAAGGGGCCCACCTTGACGGTACACATCGAAGGTGTCCGGATCGCGATCATGGCAGTCGGTTGCCTGATCGGTTACTTCGTCTTCAAACACTCCGCGAGCACGCACCCCGGTCTTCCCGCGACCCGAGGAGACGTCGTCGGGGCGATCACTGCGGCGTGCGCCGTGATCACCGTATTGATGCTCCTCTTCGGTGATGTCGGCGAGTCTGAGCAGACGGGAAACATGCCGCCGGAGGTGCATCCCACGTCGGCCGTCACCACGTGGCCGCTATCACCGTCCGCTCAGCGGAGCTAGCCAGTAGCCACATCCAGCAGGCGTCCCACCCCGGAAGAGGTGGGACGCACAGCAGAGATACTCAGCCGTCGACCGTCGGCTCGGGCCCATCCGACTGCCAAATGAGGTCATCGACCTGTCGGGCGATGTTGGTTCGAACCGTGTCCACCATGTGCTGGTACCGCGCGGCCATGGCCGTGGACGACCAGCCCATGAGCCCCATCACGGCGCGCTCAGACACCCCGAGGATCAGCAGCACCGTGGCGGCCGTGTGTCGCGCATCGTGCAATCGGCCGTCCCGAACCTTCGCGGCGGTGAGCAGATCCTTCCAGTCGTCGTAGTCCGTTCGGGGGGACGTTCCGCGCCCGGTCTCGGTGGCGAAGAGCCACCCTTCCTCCGTCCACTTGTCCCCGGCCGCCACCCGTTCGGCGTCCTGGCGCTTCCTGTGTGTTCGAAGCAGATCCACAAGCTGTGGGGGAAGGCCGACAGCTCGGCGGCCGGCGCGGGACTTCGTATCGGCCGTCTCGGGGTTGGTCCGCTTGCGCTGCGGGCAGTACCCGGCCTTCCGACCGCAGGCATCACCGCATCCGTGGGCATAGCGGGGGCGCCGGCGGCTGCGACGGACCATCAGCACTCCCCCGTCCAGGTCGACATCGGTCCACTTGAGACCGAGCGCCTGATGGCGTCCCGCTGTGTGGTGTAGGGGATCTCCGCGGTTGAGTGCGCGGTTTCCGCTCCCTGGAGTGCACCGTCTGCCGGTGTCTGCTCCCTGCTCAACTGGCAGGCCACCGTGCAACTGTCCGGAGTGAACGGGCAGTTCGACCCCAGGGGGTGCACG
>NZ_JBVIFC010000025.1:0-65707 GCF_055571535.1 Streptomyces sp. NPDC030893
ACGTCCAGGGCATGCCACGGGCAGAAGGCGACAAATCGTCACATCCGGAGCTCAGCAGGCAAACCGCCCACCTCGAGACTTCTCAAAGACCCTGGAGGGAAGAGGGTCTTCTCTGTCCCGCAGTTCTTCAGGGCGAGCGCAGATGATGACCCGGCAGCGCCCGGTCTCGGCCAGCGACCGGGCGGCGTCGGCGTAGAGCTCGACCGCATCGGCGGTGGCGGAGGCAATGTCGACGCGGGCAAGGCGGCGCAGCTGGCGTTCGGGGATCTCGCGGACGAGGGCGTCGTCGAAGACGAGCTGGGCACCGAACGGGGAGTCGCCGCTGAAACCGGGGAACGGTTGGTGAAGATTCTCCTGCCCGGGCTTCGTCTCCTTCGCTTCGATTGGGTCCTGGCAGCGCTGCAGCCAACTCCGGATGCCGTCGACCGCATGGGCGGGGCCGACCAAGGCGATGGGGATCTGACGGGGTCCGGTAGGGGAGTCGGCGTCGGCCGGGCCGAACACGCTGATGCCGTAGCGGGGATCGATGTGACGGTTTCCGGCGCGGAACTCCAGTTCCGGCTCATGAAGCACTGGTGCTTTCATTGCGGCAGCTCCCACAGTCCCTCGGCCAGCCCGTTCACGCTCGGCTTCGGCGCTGGTTCTTGCGGAATCCAGACGCCTTCGTCGATGGCGGCATCGCAGTCGAGCTGTAGGAGCTGGCCGAATCGGATGCGCTCATCCCGGCTCCTGAACAGGGTGTCATCGCCTTGCAGA
Source organism: Streptomyces sp. NPDC030893 (assembly GCF_055571535.1). NCBI lineage: Bacteria > Bacillati > Actinomycetota > Actinomycetes > Kitasatosporales > Streptomycetaceae > Streptomyces > Streptomyces sp. NPDC030893. The sequence goes on from NZ_JBVIFC010000025.1 coordinate 757, forward strand.
TAGTCGGCCCAGGCGCGTACGAGCTGGTAGACGGCATTGTTGCGTTCCAGCCGCTTGATCTTCTGGACGTACTCGGCGTCGAACAGGGAGTCGCGGTGACCGTCGATGGTGAAGTGGTAGGTGGGGTTGATCTCCAAGAACCACTGCTCACTACAGCGGCGGAAGTACAGGCTGGCAGCGTAGTGACGGCAGAAGCTGATCTTGGTCTGGTCGTCCTTGCCGAAATACGGGGTGAAGAAGGTGCGTCCGCGGCTGCCTCGGTAGCGGCCTTTGATCTTCCGGCGGGACCGGTCGGGCGGGGCCTGCATATAGACGACCTTCTTGGTGGGATGCCAGACCAACTCGGGATGGTGGGCGGAGCGCAGCGTGAAGTTCAACAGGGACACGAAGCGCCGCTGCAGGTCGGGGTCCTCGGTGGTCGCCCATTCCTCACTGAGGACGGAGGTGACCGGCCCGTCGCAGAGCACGGCCAGCGGGCCCTCGTCCAGTCGGCACAGCGAGAAGATCCGTCCGGCAGCCAGGACGAAGCCGCTCTCGAACTGGTTGCCGTTCGATCGCATCCGCTCCCAGGCATCGCCGCGGTCACGACAGGGCGTGGACGCCTCGTAGATGAGTGGGGCGAAGCCCTCAACCTTGAGGAGGTTCGAGACCAGCTGTTCGCTTCCTTCGAGCCGCGGCAACGGCTCCCCCACGGGTACGCCCAGGGCCGACAGTCGGCTGAAGGCGTCGGGGTCGAAGCGGTCTGCGGCCTTGTCGAACTGAACGACCCGCCGGGCTTTGCGTTCAGGGTCGGCGAACCAGGTGTCGACGCGCTTCCACCATGCTTGTTGGATACGCAGGTCGACGCAGATGAGCACGACTGGTCGCCCCAGCCGAAGCCAGTAGGCGATGTGGTCGGCCTTGCACGTGAACTTGAATCCCGTCGCCGTCTCGCCCCGAAATCCGACTTCTGTGCCTTTCACTTGAGCCAGGACGGCGACACCGGTGACTTCCCGGTCGACATCCACGAACTCGATCTGCCCGTCGACGGCGAAGTCACGTTTGGTGTCGTTCCACACATGGCCGGCATCGGAGACGGCCTTGTCGACGAATGCTTCACCCCGGTACCCAGCCCGCTGCTGGACACTGCGCTTCGGCATCCGATCAGTGCTCCGAGAAACGCACACATGTGTGCTCCGCAGCCCTGCTGAATCTGGGCGGCCGACGGCGCGCTTTGTTGTCCCACCCCATGCAGTGATCCTCCGTCGTTCGCGCGTGGTCCGAGTCAACTCAGGATAAGAGGGACCACTGACAATGACCTGTGCACGTCCTTCGGGAAGAGTGAACCCGGAGGCTGGGTACCTGAACGTTTCGAGGTCCACACGGCAGCGGGGCCTGCTGAATGATCAACCTTTGTTTGGCTTGGGGCGAAGCGGCCGCGGGCGCGGCGACGGCCGAACTCCTCGAGTTCGGCCGTGGTCAAGAGGCGGCACGCAGCGAACACGTCGATCAGATCACGCGGCACTCCGCAGTCGGCGAGAGCGCGGATCTTCGTCCCGATCACGTCCTCCTCCGCGAGGACAAGCCTGTACGGGTTCTGGGGGACGGCCGCCAGAAGATCTCCTTGAGAATGCCGACCTCACGTCCTGCCCGGTGGCTGAGCCGGTTACGGTTAAACGGGCGGCCAGCGGGGCGGTCTCGAGCGCCTGCACCTTCCAGTCCCGGCTTCCAGACCCTACGGAGGGGCTGCGATGGCGGCCGCGGGCGCCGGGTTGTCGGTGGCGATATCGAGGTCCTGGCGAGGGCGGTTTACAAGGTGGTGCGCCCGCACGGTGTATCCGCCAGTGAGGACCAGGGGTGTACGGGGAGCCGAGCGCAGTCACATCCGCCAGCAGCCACGTGTGGAGCCCCGGCATGTCCGTCACGAGGCTGCCCGAGTGCGGGAGGCGAGCTCGGGGAAGGTGTCCTCCCAGACAGTGCGCACGGTGCGACCGACGAGTGTGCACAGCATCGGCCACAGCTGGAGGAGCAGGTCCTGGTTGAGATAGAGGGGCAGATCATCGTAGGCCCTCGTGTAGGACGGTGCGCTGCAGCCCCATGCGCTGGCGTGGCTTGCTGAGGTCGTACGAGGTCATCCCGGACCAAGCCATGTGCGGCGGCAGCGCCACGCCCCCTGAGTGGGTCCCTGCAGCTCGGCCAGCGACTCCGGTAGGCGCCGCCGCAACTTCTCCCGTACAACGCGAGATCCTCGGCGTTCGCTCCCGAGAGGGCCCTCGGCGCGGGTGCGGGGCGCTGTGGGCTGGAAGGCATGACTCCATTGTCGTGGCCGGCCAAGTGGTGCGGATCATGATGTGCGAGCCGGTGTCCGCAGTGAACGCAGTCGAGCTCACGCAGGGGGAGCTGGTCGTGCCAGCCAGTTCCGCCCCCAGGAGAGATGGCTAGTTCGTCATGACGCTCGTTTGACGCTCTGGGCGTCCGTATGCAGGACAGCGAGCCGAGAAAGAGGCTTTGACCTGGCCTTTTCCGAGACTCGCTCAGGCCGACATCTTTCCGATGACGCACCACGTGGAGTGCGTCGCCATCCTCGAACCGGCCGCGAAGGGGGCCTGAGCCGCGGGCCGTGGCGAGCAGGTCACTTCGCCGGTACTTCGGCCGCCCGCGCGCTTCGCTCCGGGCCCGCCGACAGGGTGGGCGGCCTGGGAGCGAGGAGGAAGACGATGGCGCCGACCACGTCGCCGGCCGGCCGGGTCCGGAAAACGAGTCCGCCGAAAAGCCATGCCCTTCTGCCGCTCCACGGCGCCTCGTCGAGACATGTGAAGGGGCGGCACGGGTGCCGGCCACCCGAAGCGTCGGCCGGTCGGACGGAACCTGCGTCGGCGACGCCCTCCCTCACGGCTTCCCGGTCGTCGCCAAGCCCCGCACCGGCTTCAAGCCCCGCTGTGTCACCGTCGTCGAGAACCGAGCCGACCTGCGGGCACAGGGGCGGGGGCGAGGATCGTCCGAGTGATGGTGACGACGTGGCCTTCACGGCTGCTGACGTTCGGATGACGCTCCATTCGGGCTGCTGACGCGGGGCCGTCCCGCTCGGAGGGGCCGGCCCTGCCCGGACGGCATCGCCCTGCAAGAGCATCCGGCGGGGCGACAGGCAGTGACGGCTGTCGGCCGGGGCCCGATAATGGCGTCGTGATCAACAGGCGTTTGCGTGTGGTGCTGGCCGAGGACTCCGTCGTTCTCCGCGACGGTATGGTCGAGCTCCTGGGTGCCCGCGGATGCGAGGTGGTGGGCATCGCCGGGACGGCCCCCGAGCTGCTCGCCGGGGTGGCCGAGCACCAACCTGACGTAGCCGTGGTGGACATCCGGATGCCGCCCACCCACACCGACGAGGGCATTCGTGCCGCCGTCGAGATCCGTGCGAAGACACCCGAGGTCGGCATCCTGGTCTTCTCCCAGCACCTCGAGACAGCCTGGGCCTCCCGGCTGCTGGCCGCCGGCGCCGCAGGTACCGGGTACCTGTTGAAGGAACGCGTCGCCCGAACCTCTGAGTTCGTGGACGCGCTGCACCGGGTTGCCGAAGGGGGCACGGCGCTCGACCCGGACGTGGTCACCCGGATGATGCGCGGTGGACAGCGCAGCCGGGTGGACACCCTCACACCGCGCGAGCGCCAGGCGCTGGAACTGATGGCGCAAGGTCATTCCAACCGCTCCATCGCCGCACTGCTGGTGGTGTCGGAGCGGGCGGTGGAGAAGTACGTCGCTGCTGTCTTCGCCAAGTTCGGTTTGCGGGCGACACACACCGACAACAGGCGGGTGAAGGCCGTCCTGGCCTACCTGTCGGAGAGTGGCGGTCGAGACCTCAGCACAGATGCGTCGGCAACTCGGCGGTGACGACAGTGGGCCCGCCGGGCGGGCTGTCCACCCGCAGAACCCCGTCCACCGCCGCGAGCCGCTCGGCCAGGCCGGTCAGTCCGGTGCCGGTGCCGAGGGTCGCGCCGCCGCAGCCGTCGTCGCGCACGATCAGTCGGACGCGCCCGTCGGCGGCGCGCGCTGTGCATTCGGCTGAGCGGGCACCGCTGTGTTTCGCGATGTTGGTGAGGAGTTCGGCGGCGCAGAAGTAGATGGCGCGTTCGACCACCGGGTGGGGGCGTTCCCGCAGATCCAGATGGACGAGGACCGGTACCGGTGAGGTGGCGGCGAGGCCCGGTAGCGCCTCGCCGAGGCCGCCGTCCAGCGCCACCGGGTGAATCCCCTGGGTGAGCCGCCGCAGTTCTGCGACGGTGTCGTCGGTCTGGGTGCGGGCGCGGTCCAGCAGGGACCGCAGCCGTCGGAGGTCCGGGCCGCCGGCGGGAGAGAGGGCGTCGTCGGCCAGCGAGAGGGTCATGGCCAGGGCGACGAGCCGGGCCTGGGTACCGTCGTGCAGGTCGCGCTCCAGGCGGCGGAACTGATCGGTAGTGTCCGCGAGCAGGGCGGCACGGGCAGTCTCCAGCGCTCTGACACGCTGCTGTGCACGGGCCGGGCCGAGCAGCGATCGTGCGAGTCGTCGGTTCGCTCCGCTCAGCAACCGGATCGTACCGGGCACCGCGGACAGGAGGAGAAGTCCCAGCACCGTGGAGGCGGTATCCAGCCAGCCGGCCGGCCGCGTACCCGGTTGCAGCAGGTGAACCCAGAGCGGAAAGCCGATCAGCCAGCCGCAGCCGAGGGGCAGCGCCACGGCGGTGGCGAACCCGAGTACTCCGAGTGGCAACCGCAACACCAGGTAGAGCAGTGTTCGCCAGGCAACCGGATCGGTCAGCACGACACGGCCACGGACGACTGCGCTCGCCGGGAGAGGCAGCTTCGCCGGTGCCTCGACGTATTCGCCGAGCAACTGGTCGACCAGCCGTCGGTGCAGCGTGCCCAAAGCACGCGCGCCCAGCAGCGCGGCGACCACGAACGGCAGACCGATCACGGTGAGCGAGAGCAGTGCCCCCGCATACAGGACGGCGAATGCGTAGACGCCGCCGAGCAGGGCGAGCGGCAGCCCGACGACGGCGAAGGCCCACTCGCCGCCTCGGACGGACAGGTAGCGCCGCTGCTCAGCCATCTCCGGCCCGGCCACCTCCTGCGTGGAGGGTGACAGAAACGACCCGGGGGGTGGCGGGTTCACCCCGGTCCGGAGTCCCGTGCGGGTGGACGTCTGCTTGCCGGCCGCGTCCCCGGCGACGGGTCCACCGCTGCGCTTACTCACGGCCACCGCCCACCAGTTCCGCCGCCGGGCCATGGGCCGCCCGCAGGCCCGTGGCCAGGATGCACGGGACGGTCAGCAGAGCCGCACCCGCGACGATGAGCCAGCAGGCGACCACGGGGAAGGACGGCACGGGTGATCCGGTCACCGCTGTGCTGAACGCCGCTGACGCGGCGCCCGCGACCGCCGCTCCGAGCAGGACACCCACCGCCGTGGTCAGTACAGCCTCCGCGGTCAGCATGCGCATGAGCTGCGGCCGGGTCGCGCCGGCCAGCCGCAGCAGCGCGAACTCGCGGCGCCGTTCGGCGGTCACGGCGACCAGGGTGTTCAGGGTGGAGACGGCGGCGAAGCAGGCCAGGAGCGCCAACTCGGCCTGGCGTAGCCAGACGTCCGTCGCGGAGGTGGCGCCGGCCGCCGTCGGGTTCGTGGCATGCTCGGCGGTGCTTGTCATGATCAGCATGGTGCCCGACAGTCCCACGAGCAGTGCCACCGGCACCACGGCGGACGACATCCGCCGCGCATACCCGCGCAGGTTGGCGTCGGCCAGCCATCCCGCACCGGGTGCCAGCGCCCGTACCGGCGCCCCCAGCGCTGCCGCCAGGAGCCGCGCCGCGAACGGCCCCGTCAGGGCGACGGCGATGAGCAGAACCAGCGAGCCGAGCAACGCTGCCTGCCCGGCCTTGTCCGCCTGTTCGGGCGGCCGCGTCGCGGCCAGCCGCAGCAGCAGGATTCCGCCCACCAGTACGCCGATGCCGGCGAGCAGGCGCAGCGCGCCCGCCCGCCCGTGCTCGGTGGAGCTCGCGGTGAGGGCTGCCGCAGGCGCGATGCGGGAGATCCTCCGGGCCGCGACGGCCGAGGCCGCCAGACCGACGGCGAGCGCGGCGGCCAGTGCGACCAGCATCGGTACCGGCATCACTGGAACCCGAACCCCCGGCACGGCCAACCCCAGCCGCTGGAGCTCGGCGAGGAGACGACGTGCCGTGGCCACTCCGACGACCCAGCCCGGCACAGCCATCAGCAAGGTGGTCGTGAAGACCTGGACACGGACCAGTCGCCGTGCCTGACGCGGCGTCGCCGCGATGGTGCGCAGCAGGGCCAGCTCATGGTGCTGCTGACGGAGGGCGAAACCCAGCGCGTTGATCACGACGAAGAACGCGACCAGGACAGCGATCTCCCCGAAGGCACCGGCGATCACCATCAGCCCGGGCCCTGCGGTCGCCTCCCGGACGGAGGCAGGTGTGGTGACATCGACGGCGAACAGGGAACCGAACAGCGTCAGGGTGGCAATGGCGAGGAAAAGCGCGACCGCCAGACCGACGAAGGCAGCCGGACGCCGGCGCATCTGTCCAAGGGCGACCGAGGCCATCATGTTCGCCCGCCCAGCCGGCTCAGACGCTCGCCGACCTGGGTGGCGGACGGCCGGTCGAGCTCGTCCACCACCAGACCGTCGGCGAGCAGCAGCACCCGGTCCGCGTACCCGGCGGCGACCGGATCGTGGGTCACCATCACACAGGTCTGGCCCTCCCGGTCCACACCGGCGCGCAGCAGGGCGAGGATCTCCTGGCCGGTGGCCCGGTCGAGCGCGCCCGTCGGCTCGTCGGCGAAAAGCACCTCGGGGCGGGACACCAGCGCCCGGGCGATCGCCACCCGTTGTTGCTGCCCGCCGGACAACTGCCCGGGCCGGTGTCGCTCACGCCCGGCCAGCCCGACCCGGTCGAGCGCCTCCATCACCCGGCCCCGGTCAGGCCGCTTCCCGGCCAGCCGACCGGGGAGTTCGACGTTCTGCGAGACCGTCATGGCAGGCATCAGGTTGAATGCCTGGAAGACGAATCCGACCCGGCTGCGCCGCAGCTTTGCCAACTGCCGTTCGGGCAGCCGGGACACCTCGGTACCGCCCCACCAGACGGAGCCCCGAGTGGGCCGGTCCATCCCCGCAAGACAGTGCAGCAGAGTGGTCTTGCCGGAGCCCGAGGGCCCCATCACCGCTGTGAACGTCCTGGGTGCGAGGGTCACCGACACCCCGCGCAGCGCATGCACGGCTGCGGCGCCGCGCCCGTACTCACGGTGCAGGTCCGCCGCCCGGGCGGCGGTTCCCCCGCCGGTATCCGTCGTCATCTCAGCCATGCCCTCATCCTCGGCGGCCACGGCACGGCGATCGATCGTGGCAGCCACCGATTCAGGGGTTCGGGAAACCGAACCCTGCTCTCAGCAGTGCGTGGCGATTCTGGAGCCTGCCGCGAACAGGCCGTGACCTCCGCGGGCGGGCGCCGACCGTCCTGACGCTCGTCCGATGCCGGACCCGACGAGGCGTCAGGCTACGGTTCGTTTCGGTTCGGAAGCCGTACCGGTGGTCCGGCGTGGACGTGGTGGACGTCGCCCGGTCCCCGGGATGCCGAAGCAGTACCCGCCGGGCGACTTTGTGGACGAGGACCACTACCGCCCCACGCGGCACGGCGGGGAGCGGTAGCGCGCAGGCGGGTGACGAGCCGCCCGCTGCTCGTGCCGGTTCGACGGGCTTGAGCAGTGGCCGAGACGGGTTCACGTCACGCGACGGCGGTGCCCTCGAGCTCGATCATCTGACCGGGGATCGCCAGCCGTGTCACACCGAGCATGGTGGTGGCCGGCGCGACGCCGGCGGCTCCCAGGCGGCCCGCCAGCACACCGTAGTGCTGGAAGAGCAGATCGACGTCGGTCGTGTAGACGTTCAGCCGGACGAGGTCCGAGAGGGTCATGCCCGCCTCGGCGAGCACCGCCTCGACGTTGTCGATGGCCAGCGCCAGCTGCGCCGCCATGTCACCGTCGTGCTCGGGCCTGCCTTCCTTGCTCATCGCCGTCTGGCCCGAGAGGTACAGGGTGCGCGAGTGCCCGGAGACGACCTCGCCCTGGTTGAAGCCCATCTCGACCGACCACGACACCGGGTTGACCGCGTTACGTTCCATTGCCGCATCTGCTCCGTTCGGTTCACTGACACTGCGCACGCCCATCGCGCCGGCAACCGCCGCGCTCTAACGTCGTGTGATGAACGCTGCCAGGAAAACGTGACACCTTTGGTCATGTATGTCGTTAGGGTTTTCCCATGCGCGCCGACCGGTTGGTCTCCCTGGTGCTGTTACTGCGTCAGCGGGGCCGGATGACCGCGGAGACACTCGCCCGTGAGCTGGAGGTGTCGACCCGGACGGTGCTGCGCGACATGGAGGCACTCTCCGCGGCGGGGGTCCCGGTCTACGCGGAGCGCGGGCGGCACGGCGGGTTCGAGCTGCTGCCGGATTTCCGGACGGCGCTCACCGGACTGAACCACGACGAGGCGCTCGCCCTCGTGGTCGCAGGATCACGGCGCGGCGCGCAGCTGTTCGGTCTGGGATCGGCGCTCGCCTCGGCCGTGCTGAAAGTGGTCGACGCCTTGCCCGAGGGGCTGCGGGACACCGCCGCCGGAGCGGCGCAGCGGCTGCTCATCGACCCGGAGACCGACCTCCTCTCGCGTCGCGTGGCCCCCGAGGAGATCCCCGACTCCATCACCGCCGAGGTCCGGCGCGCGGTGTTCGCCGGGCACAAACTGCGCATCTGCTACGAGGCCGTGGGCCGGCCCCCGAAGTGGCGCACGGTGGACCCGATCGGTCTGGTCACCGTCAGGGACCAGGGCTACCTGCTGGCCAAGCGCGGCACCGAGGACCGCACCTACCGGTTGAGCCGGATCCTGGCAGCCGAGGAGCTCGACGAACCCGCGCAGCGTTCGGACACGGTCGATCTGGACCGGGCCTGGCGCGAACGCAACGTACGGTTCCGGACCGGCGGCGACAACACCACCGTGGTGGTCCGCGTGGACCCCGCGCACCGGGAGCACCTGGTCGCCACCGCCCTGGCGGTCCGCTCCGAGGAGACCGACGAGGACGGCCGGCTCCGGCTGCACGTCGTCTTCCAGGACGCACGGCACGCGGAATGGGCGCTGTGGCAGCACGCCATGGACGCGGAGGTGGAGGCCCCGCAGTGGCTGCGCACCTCCCTGCACCACCGTGCTTCGGTGATCGCGGCGCGCTACGGGCCACCGACCTGAAAGCACTGTCCACGGAGCGTGTGATCCGGCCGATGCGGTCTGCTTGGTACTCGGTGAATCACAGGGAGCCGTCCGGGCCGGCGGCGATACGGGCGATGTCGGCCGGGGTGCCGGCCATGATGGTGCGGGCGTGTTCGGTGACCAGCTCCGCCGGCCAGTCCCACCAGGCGGCACGCAGGAGCCGTTCGACGTCGGCGTCCTCGAACCGCTGCCGGATCGGGCGGGCCGGGTTGCCGCCGACGATCGTGTACGGCGGTACGTCCGCGGTGACGACCGCGCCCGCGGCGACGATGGCGCCGTCGCCGATGCGTACGCCGGGCATGACGGTGGACCGGTGGCCGAACCAGACGTCGTTGCCGATCACGGTGTCGCCGCGGCTGGGCATGCCGGTGACGATGTCGAGGGTCCGCTCGGCCCAGTCGCCGCCGAACATGGTGAACGGGTACGTGGACACGCCCATCGTGGGGTGCTCGCCGCCGGCCATGAGGAATCGCGTGCCGGCGGCGATGGCGCAGTACCTGCCGATGATCAGCCGTTCCGGGCCGTACGCGTAGAGCACGTTGCGGTGCTCGAACTCGGTGGCGGTCTCCGGGTCGTCGTAGTAGGTGTACTCGCCGACGACGATCTTCGGTGAGCCGACCAGCGGTTTGAGGAAGACCACCCGGTCATGTGCCGGCAGCGGGTGAAGGGTCGTCGGGTCGGGTGTCAACGTCCGTCTCCTCGTGCAGAGTTGTGTACGGGCACGGTCCAGGAAACCGTAACCGGTGCGCAGACGGTTCCGCTCACAGCCCATGACGGTTCCGGATGCCGGCCGTCAACACCCCGCGGCTCAGTCGGGACGTCCAGGGCGCCGATGCCGGGGAGCATGTCCTGCACCTTGGCCTTCAGGCCCTGTTTCACCATGGAGCCGCGGTCGCTGTCGCCCTTGAGGATCGCGGTGGCCGCGGCCTCGATCTGGTCCAGCGAGGCGTGCGGCGGGATCGGCGGCACGGCCGGGTCGGTGCGGAAGTCGATGACGAACGGCCGGTCGGCGGCGAGGGCCCGGTCCCAGGCGGCCTCGACCTGCCGGGGCTTCTCCACCCGTACGCCGTCCAGGCCGATGTGCCGGGCGATGTCCGCGTAGGGGAGGTCGGGGACGGCTTGCGACTCCTCGAACCGGGGGGCGCCGGACAGGGCGCGCATCTCCCAGGTGACCTGGTTGAGGTCGCCGTTGTTCAGCACGGCCACGATCAGCCGCGGGTCGGACCACTCGCGGTAGTACTTCGCGGCGGTGACCATCTCCATCATGCCGTTCATCTGCATGGCACCGTCGCCGACCAGGGCGATGGCGGGCCGGTCGGGGTGGGCGAACTTCGCGCCGATGGCGTACGGCACGCCGGGGCCCATGGTGGCGAGCGTGCCGGACAGGGAACCACGCATACGGCCGCGCAGCCGCAGGTGACGGGCGTACCAGTTGGCGGCCGAGCCGGAGTCGGCGCTCAGGATCGCGTCGTCGGGCAGCTTGCCGTCGAGGGCGTGGACGACGTACTCCGGGTTGACGGGGTCCGCGCTGACGGCGGCGCGCCGCTGCATGACCTCCCACCAGCGGGCGACGTTCTTCTCGGTCCTCTCCCGCCATGCCCGGTCCTGCTTGCGGTGCAGCTTGGGCAGCAGGCGGCGCAGCGTCTCGCGGGCGTCGCCGACGAGGTTGACCTCGTTGGGGTAGCGCAGGCCGATCATGTGCGGGTCGATGTCGATCTGCACGCCCCGCGCCTGCTCCAGCTCCGGCATGAACTGCGTGTACGGGAAACTGGAGCCGATCATCAGCAGGGTGTCGCACTCCTGCATCAGCTCGTAGGAGGGGCGGGTGCCGAGCAGCCCGATGGAGCCGGTGACGTAGGGCAGGTCGTCGGGCAGCGCGTCCTTGCCGAGCAGGGCCTTGGCCACACCCGCACCGAGCACGTCCGCGAGCCGCTCGACCTCCTCCCTCGCGCCGCGGGCGCCCTGCCCGATGAGGACGGCGACCTTCTCGCCGGCGTTCAGCACGTCGGCGGCCCGCTGGAGGTCCTCGTCGGTCGGCACCGGCGCGTACCGTCCCAGTCCGAGGCTCGAGGGCACCATCTTGAAGGCGTGCGTGGGCGGGCTGTAGTCCAGCTCCTGCACGTCACCGGGCAGGATGATCGCCGTCACGGTGCGCCGGGCGTAGGCGGTGCGGAAGGCGCGGTCGATCAGGTTCGGCAGCTGCTCGGGGACCGTCGCCGTCTCGCAGAAGTCGGAGGCGACGTCCTTGTAGAGACTCGCGAGATCCACTTCCTGCTGGTAGGAGCCGCCCATGGCGGTGCGGTCGGTCTGCCCCACCAGGGTCACGACGGGAACGTGGTCCAGCTTGGCGTCGTAGAGTCCGTTCAGCAGGTGGATGGCGCCGGGCCCCGAGGTGGCCGCGCACACCCCGGCCCTGCCGGAGAACTTCGCGTAGCCGACGGCCTGGAACGCGGCCATCTCCTCGTGACGGGCCTGGACGAACTTCGGCTTGTTGTCCGCCCGCCCCCAGGCCGCCAGCAGACCGTTGATGCCGTCGCCCGGGTAGGCGAAGACGTGGTCGACATCCCACTCGCGCAAGGTAACCGTGCGGGCACGGGCGAAACGCCGCCCCCGCGGCGGCGGCCGGCTTCAACACGGACGCGGACGCGGATGCACGTGCCCGTGCTTCCCCTGCCCCCTGCCGCCACCTGTGTGAGCGGGTGCCGTCCGCCGTGTCAGCGCAGCCGGTGCGGGGAACTCTCGCGCAATGCATACCGATATCACCGTGCAGGTCGACGGGGTCCCGCATCGGCTGACGGTCGACACCCGCACGACGCTGCTCGACGCCCTGCGTGAACGGCTGGGGGTGACGAGCCCCAAGAAGGGCTGCGACCACGGGCAGTGCGGCGCGTGCACGGTGTTGTCCGGCGGGCGGCGTGTGCTGAGCTGCCTCACCCTCGCCGTCACCCAGGACGGCGCCCGGGTCGTCACCGCCGAGGGGCTCGCCGCCGAGGCAACCACCGCCGAGGGAGCCACCGCCGGCGGACAGCAGGCCGGGGGCGAGCTGCATCCGGTGCAGCGGGCCTTCATCGACTGCGACGCGTTCCAGTGCGGCTACTGCACCCCGGGACAGGTCGTCTCCGCGGCGGGGATGCTCGACGAGTTCGCGCGGGGCTGGCCGAGCGCCGTCACCGACGGCACGGCGGCGCCGACGCTCGACCGCGCGGAGGTGGCCGAGCGGATGAGCGGCAACCTGTGCCGCTGCGCGGCCTACGTCAGCATCGTGTCCGCCGTCCAGCAGGCCGCGGGGGCGTCCACCGCCCGGCGGGCGGCCGGTGCGGAGGCGGCCGGATGAAGCCGTTCGACTACCGGAGCCCCGCCGACGCGGCGGCCGCCGTGCGCAGCGTCGCCGACGACCCGACCGCCGTCTTCCTCGGCGGCGGTACGAACCTGGTGGACCACCTCAAGCTGGGCATCGTCGAGCCCGGCCTGGTCGTCGGGGTCGCCGGGCTGCTGCCGGACGGGATCGAGGAGCTCGGCGGCGGCGCCCTCAGCATCGGAGCGGGCGTCAGCAACAGCGAACTCGCCGCGGACCCGCGGGTGCGCGAGTGGTTCCCCGTACTGTCCCAGGCGCTGCTGTCGGGCGCGTCGGGGCAGCTGCGCAACATGGCCACCACCGGCGGCAACCCGCTGCAACGCACCCGCTGCGTCTACTTCCAGGACGTCACGACGCCGTGCAACAAGCGGACCCCGGGCTCGGGCTGCTCCGCCATCGGTGGCTGGACCCGCCACCACGCGATCCTCGGCGCGTCCGAGCACTGCATCGCGGTCCACCCCTCCGACATGGCCGTGGCGATGGCCGCGCTCGACGCGCGGGTACGGGTGCTCGGCCCGGACGGCGAGCGCACCCTCCCCTTCGTCGACCTGCACCGGCTGCCCGGCGACACCCCCGAGCGCGACACGGTGCTCGAGCACGGCGAGCTGATCACCGCGATCGACCTGCCGGCCCTGCCCCTCGCCCGCCGGTCGGCCTACCGCAAGGTGCGCGACCGTGCCTCGTACGCCTTCGCCCTGGTCAGCGTGGCCGCGGCGGTCGAGATCGAGGACGGGGTGATCGTGGACGCGCGGATCGCGTTCGGCGGCGTGGCACACGCGCCGTGGCGCGCGTACCGGGCCGAGGAGGCGCTGCGGGGCTCGACGGCGTCGGAGCGCGGCTACCGCGCCGCCGCGGACGCGGAACTCGCCGACGCCCGGCCGGCCGAGGGGCTCGACGGCGGCAACGCCTTCAAGATCCCCCTGCTGCGCCGCACCCTCACCGCCACCCTGCGCGACCTGGCCCGAGAGGACGACGCCCGATGACCTTCCTGAGCGAACCGGACGCCATCGGCCGCGACCTGCCCCGCAGGGACGGAGCCGTCAAGGTCCTGGGCACCGCGGTCTACGCCTACGAGACCCCGCTGGAGAACGCCGCCTACCTGCACCCCGTCCAGGCCGCCATCGCCCGGGGGCGCGTCACGGAGCTGGACACCACCGCCGCCGAGGCGCTCGACGGCGTGGTCGCGGTGCTCACCCCCGGTACCGCGGAGCGCCTCGCCTCCACCGAGGACAGGGAACTGGCGGTCCTGCAGGACGAGGAGGTCGCCTTCCGGGGCCAGGTCGTCGCCGCGGTCGTCGCCGACAGCTCCGAGGTGGCGCGGCACGCCGCCGCTCTCGTCCGGGTGACCTGCGCGGAGGCGGCGCACGACGTCGGCCTGCGGGCCGACCGCGACGACCTGTACGCGCCCGAGACGGTGAGCGGGGGCATTCCCACCGACACCGCCGAGGGCGACGTCGACGCCGCCATGGCGGCCGCGGCGGTGACCGTCGAGCAGACGTACACCACCGCGATGTACCACAACAACCCGATGGAGCCGCACACCACCACGGCCCTCTGGGACCCGGAGGGCGACGGCTTCCTCACCCTCTGGGACTCCACGCAGGGCGTCCATCCGACGCGTACCGCCGTGGCGTCGGTGTTCGGCCTCGACGAGGCGCGGGTGCGGGTCGTCTGCCCGTACGTCGGGGGAGGGTTCGGGTCGAAGGGGCAGCCGCACGTCAACGTGGTGCTCGCCGCGCTGGCCGCGCGCGCGGTCCCCGGCCGGCCGGTGCGGCTGGCCCTGACCCGTCAGCAGATGTTCTCCCTCGCCGGCCACCGCACCCCGACCATCCAGCGGTGCCGGCTCGGCGCCGACCGCGACGGCACGCTGACCGCCGTCTCGCTCGACGTCGTCGAACACACGTCAAGGATCAAGGAGTTCGCCGAGCAGACGGGCGTACCCGCCCGGATGATGTACGCCTCGCCGAACCGGCGGACCACGCACCGGCTCGCCGCCCTCGACGTCCCGGTGCCGTCCTGGATGCGCGCCCCCGGCGAGTGCCCCGGCATGTTCGGGCCCGAGGTGGCGATGGACGAGCTGGCCGAGCGCCTCGGCATGGACCCCGTCGACCTGCGGATCCGCAACGAGCCCGAGGTCGAACCCGGTTCGGGCAAGCCGTTCTCCAGCCGCGACCTCGTCGGCTGTCTGCGGGAGGGCGCGGCGCGGTTCGGCTGGACGGAGCGCGATCCGCGGCCGGGTGTGCGCCGTCGCGGCGGCTGGCTGGTCGGCACGGGCGTCGCGGCCTCCACCTACCCGGTGAGCAGGATGCCGGAGTCGACGGCGACCGTCCGGCGGGAAGGCGACCGCTACGTCGCCGAGATCGGCGCGGCCGACCTCGGCACCGGTACCTGGACCACGCTGCCGCAGATCGCCGCGGACGCGCTCGGCGTACCGGTCTCCCGGGTGGACGTGCGGATCGGCGACACCGACTACCCGATGGCGTCGGTGGCCGGGGGTTCCTCGGGCATGACGACGTGGGGCTCGGCCGTGGTCGAGGCCGCACGGGCCTTCCGCGACAGGTACGGGACCGAGCCGCCGGACGGGGCCGAGGCGTCCGGCTCCGTCGGGCCGCCCGACGAACACCACGCGATGCACGCCTTCGGCGCGCAGTTCGCCGAGGCGCACGTGCACACGGACACGGGCGAGGTGCGGGTGCCGCGCCTGCTCGGCGTGTTCGCCGCGGGCCGGATCATCAACCCGCGCACGGCGCGGTCGCAGTTCGTCGGCGGGATGACGATGGGGCTGTCCATGGCGCTGCACGAGAACAGCGTCCTCGACCCCCGCACCGGCCATGTCGTCAACCACGACCTCGCCGAGTACCACATCACGGCCAACGCGGACGTCGACCGGATCGAGGCGCACTGGCTCCCCGAGCACGACCCCCACGTCAACGCCATGGGATCGAAGGGCATCGGGGAGATCGGCATCGTCGGCACGGCCGCCGCGGTGTCGAACGCGGTGTGGCACGCCTGCGGGGTGCGCGTACGGGACCTGCCGATCACGCTGGACAAGGTGCTGCACGCGCTGGAGGAGCCGCCCGGGCGGTGACGGTCAGCGCCTGAAGTCCATCTCCTCCAGGCGTGTCTGCACCGTCCGGCCGCTCTCCCACGCGTTGGCGCCCGGTGCCACGTCCGGCATGGGGATGTCCGACCGGTTCCGCCGCTTGCGGGACGTCGAGACGCCGAGCCTGTCGTCCCGGTCCCGGACCATGTCGTCCGCGGCCTGTCCGTCCTCGGTGAAGCCCATCATCAGCTGCGGGATCCCGTAGGGGAAGTCGTCGCGGTCGTACTGCCACGTGTGGAACGTCTTCCCGTACGTGGTCACCAGGTCCTCGAAGTAGACGTGCTCGGCCAGGTCGGGGATGCCGGGTGCGGTGAGGATGCCCGACTTCACCTCGTAGTGGTGGCTGTGCCAGAGCCGCTTCTCGTCCTCGGGCAGACCGCGGAAGCGCTCCTCGCTGACGATGTACTCGATGCCGATCAGCCGGGCGTCGGGCGCGTTGCGGTCGAAGATCACGCACTGGTGCAGGTCGTGCCGGAGGTGGATGCACAAGTGCGTGGCCTCCACCTGCCGGCCCATGTCGTCGGCGTACAGGTGGAACCCGTTGAGGTAGGTGCTCATCGCGTCCAGCGGGTACTTCGGCTGCATCGCACCGGCCGCCAGGTCCAGCGCGCGGTGCTTGAGCGGGTGTCCCTTGCCGATCCTGCCGATCGTGGCCGCTTTGCGGCCGAGCAGGACGCTCGCCGCCGTGGTGAGGCCTGCCGCGGCGCCGATGCCGATGGCCGCGGCGGGGTGGTGCGAGCGGTGCTTCGCATGTGTGAGTGCCATGGGCGGCGGGTCCCCCGTGCACGGGAGCCGTAACGGCCGCCGTGCACCGGGACCCGCCGCCCACCGGATCGCCGGAGCCGTGAGCCCGTCGTCAGGCGGGAACGCCGTCGTCCGCCCCCTCCGTACGGCGGGCCAGCAGGGCCGCGCCGGACCCGGCCGCCGCGCATGCCGCGCACAGCAGCCACACCACCACGTAGGCGCCCTCCGTCGGGGCCGCGTCCGGTGCCGGGGCGTCGCGGGTGGACGCGGCCAGCACGGCGGCCATGAGAGCGCCGGCGACCGCCCCGCCGAACGTCTTCACGTTGTTGTAGAGGGCCGTCGCCACCCCGCTGCGGGACCGGTCGGCGGCCTCGACGATCACCGTGGGCATGGCGCTCAGGGCGATGCCCAGCCCCAGTCCGGTGACGACCTTGGCCGCCACGATCTCGCCCACGGCGCCGTGCCGCGCGGCCAGCACCAGGAAGCTCACCGCGACCAGGGCGAACGCGCAGGCCAGCGCGGAGCGGTAGCCGACGCGGCGGGCCAGCGGCACGGCGAGGGCCGACCCGGCGACGGCGGCGAGGATGGCGGGCAGCAGCATGAGCGAGATGTCCGCCGAGGACATCGCGAAGCCGTAGCCGGTGTCGCCCGGGTCGGCGGCCAGGAACGTGGTGTCCGGCGCCTGGGCGGCGAAGTAGACGACGCCGAAGCCCGCCGCCGCCAGATAGAACGGGCCCGCCCGCCGGTCGGCCAGTGACCGTACGTCCACGAGCGGATCGGGGCGGCGCAGTTCCACCCGTACCCACACCGCGAGCAGTACGGTCCCGAGGACCAGCGGGCCGACGACCAGGGGCCCCGCGCCGCCGTCCCGCTCCAGTGCGGAGACCCCGGCGAGCAGGGTGCTCGCGCCGAGGGCGAGCAGCGCGAACCCGGCCCAGTCCATGCGCGCCCCGCCCGCCGCGGCGGACTCGGGGACCGCGACGAACGACAGCGGGACGCACACCGCGGCGAGCCCGGCCGGGATCAGCAGCGCGGCGCGGACGTCCCCGAGGGCGCCGGCCGCCGCACCCATCAGGGCCGCGCCGAGCAGCCCGCCGACGGTCAGCGCGCCGACCAGCCGGGCGATGGCCCGGCGGGCGTCGGGCACCGACAGCCGGTCCCGGACGAGGGCGATCTCCAGCGGCAGGAGCGCGGCGAGCGGCCCCTGCAGCGCCCGCCCGGTCCACAGCAGCGCCGGAGCCGGGGCGAGCGCCACGAGCAGGGAACCGGCCGCCACGCACACCAGCGCCACCCTGAGCATCCGGCGGTGGCCGTACAGGTCCCCGAGGCGCCCGAAGAGCGGCACGCAGACGGTAGCGGCGAGCAGTTGCACCGCCCCGATCCAGTTCGCGGCGGAGTCGTCGAGGCCGTAGGCGGCGGCCAGTTCGGGCAGCAGCGGGGTGATGCCCATCTGGGTGAAGCCGCTCATCACCTCGAACAGCACGAGCAGTCCGACGACCGCGCTCACCGAGGCGGCGGGCGCGGTGCCGGCGGCCCTGCCGGGCGTGGCGGTGCCGGTCATGCGGTCACCGCCTCCGCCGCCCGCTCCAGCCGCCGGGCGGCGAGGCCGGCCAGCAGCGCCGCCGCGGCCGGCAGCACCCCGTCGTCGTAGGCGGCGTGCGGCGAGTGGTTCATCGGGGCGGTGGCGGGGTCGCGGCCGGCGGGGCAGGCGCCCAGACCCAGGAACGCGCCGGGCACCTCCTGGAGGACGAGGGAGAAGTCCTCCGAGCCGGAGATCGGACGCGGCGCGGTGAGGCTGCGGCCCGGCCCGAGCAGGTCCGCGGCCACGGCGGTGGCGAACGCGGTCTCGGCCGGGTCGTTGACGGTCACCGGGTAGCCGTCCTGGTAGTCGACGTCGGCGGTGACGCCGTGCGCGTCCGCGATGCCCCGCACCGTGCGCAGGACGCCCTCGCGGACCTTGGCACGGGTGGCCTCGGAGAAGGTGCGGACCGTCGCCCGGAGCACGGCGGTCTCCGGGATGACGTTGCGTGCATCCCCGGCGTGCACCGAGCCGATGGTGAGGACGGCCGGGTCGAACACGTCGACCGTGCGCGTGACCATCGTCTGGAGCGCGGTCACCATCTCGCAGGCGGCGGTGACCGGGTCGGCGGCGGTGTGCGGCGAGGAGCCGTGGCCGCCGCGGCCGGTGACGGTGACGTCGAACCCGTCCGAGCCGGCGAGGACCGTGCCGGGCCGGGTGGCCACGACGCCGGCGGGCAGCGTGTTGGCGGTGACGTGCAGGGCGTACGCGGCCACGACGCGCTCGCCGGCCGCGTCCAGCACGCCCTCCTCGATCATGAGCCGGGCGCCGTCGTGGCCCTCCTCCCCGGGCTGGAACATGAACACCACGTCACCCGCCAGCTCCTCCCGGCGCCCGGCCAGCAGCCGGGCGGCGCCGACCAGGGCGGCGGTGTGCAGGTCGTGCCCGCAGGCGTGCATGAGACCGGGGCGCTCGGAGGCGTAGGGCAGCCCGGTCTCCTCGGCCACGGGCAGCGCGTCCATGTCGCCGCGCAGCAGCACCGCGGGGCCGGGCCGGCCGCCGCGCAGCACGGCGACGACCGAGCTGAGGGCCGTGCCGGTCGTGATCTCCAGGCCGAGCCCGTCGAGGGCGGCGAGCACGGCCTGCTGGGTCCGCGGAAGGTGCAGGCCGGTCTCGGGGTGGCGGTGCAGCGCGCGGCGCAGCCGCCGCAGGTCGTCGGTGAGCACGGAGGCATCGCTGAGGTGGAACATGGCCGATAGGGTGCGCCTGGCCGAAGACGTACCCGCCGACACGCCTGGATGCGCCGATGTCACCCGATCCCGTGCAGGAATCCACCGCCTCCCGGTCCGCCACCGCCGAATCCGCTGCTTCCGACTGGCCGTGGTCCCCGCGTGACCCCGGCGGCGACGGCGGTGCGGGCGGGCTGGACGAGCTGGACATGCGGCTGGTGACCCTGTTGCAGGACTCGCCCCGGGCCGAGTGGAGCGAGGTGGGCGCGGCCCTCGGCGTCGACCCCTCGACCGCGGCGCGGCGCTGGGCCCGGCTCTCCGCGGCGGGGCACGCGTGGTTCAGCTGCTACCCGGTCAGCCTGGAGGGCGCCCCGATGGTCGTCGCCTTCGTCGAGGTGGACTGCGTGCCCGGCCGGGTGCACGAGGTGGCCGTCGAACTCGCCGGTGACCCGCACGTGTTCACCGTCGAGCAGATGACCGGCGCCCGGGACCTGGTGCTGACGTGCGTGTTCGACGGTCTGGGCGAGCTGGCCCGCTACACCGGGATGCGGGTCGGGGCACTGCCCGGGGTCGCGGCGAGCCGGACGCAGATCGCGACCGCGCTGCACATGGACGGCAGCCGGTGGCGGCTGGACCGTCCGACCGCGGCGGCCCGGCCGCGGCAGGGGCGTACGGGCGCCGCGCCCGGGCAGCCGGGGCGCTCACCCGTGCGGCGTGAGGACCAGACCCTGGTACGGGCCCTGACCGACGACCCGCGCCAGCCGGTGGCCCGGCTGGCACGGCGCACGGGTCTGAGCCCGACGACGGTACGGCGGCGGCTGCGCCGCCTGGAGGAGTCCAGGTCGCTGGTCTTCCGCTGCGAGGTGGCGCGCGGCCTGTCCGGCTGGCCGGTGAGCGTGAGCCTGTGGTGCGCGGCACCGCCGAAGGACACCGCGCGGATCGCCGCGCATGTCTCCGGGCTGCGCGAGGTCCGGCTGGTCGCCTCCCTGTCCGGCCCGCACAACCTGCTCTTCGCGGCCTGGCTGCGGTCCGTCGACGACATCCACGCCTTCGAGTCGCGGCTCACCGCGCCGTTCCCCGGCCTGACCGTCGCCGACCGCGCGGTCACCCTGTGGCCGGTCAAGCTCGCCGGCCAGCTGCTGGACCCCGCCGGGCGGCGCCTGGGCTCGGTGCCGCTGGCCGGCTGGAACCCGGGCGCCGTCGCCGCCGACGAGGACGCCCTGCTCCGGCGGCTGCGCGGCCGGGGCCTGCCACCGGGCTGACCCGGGCGGCGGGGGCGCGGCCGCCCCCGGAACGCGCCGCCGCCCGCCCGGGCGCACGAGCGGGGCTTGAGGTGCCTGCGAGAGCGCCCCGTGAGACTGCTTGCCCGGTAGTGCTGTTGCGTTGTGGGGGTGAGTCCTCGTGAAAGGCATCGTTCTGGCCGGCGGCACCGGGGCCAGGCTGTATCCGATCACCCGGGTGGTGTCCAAGCAGTTGCTGCCCGTGGGTGGAAAACCGATGATCTACTATCCGCTGTCGATTCTCATGCTCGCGGACATCAGGGACGTCCTCGTCATCACGACGCCCCAGGACCTGCCGCGTTTCCGCACCCTGCTCGGCGACGGGTCCCGCCTCGGGATGAGGATCACGTACGCCGAGCAGTTCCATCCGGGCGGAATCGCCGAGGCCCTGCTGATCGGCGCCGACCACATCGGCACGGACCCGGTCGCGCTGGTGCTGGGCGACAACATCTTCCACGGCCCCCGCTTCTCCGACGTCCTGGCCCGCGAGTCCCGCGACCCCCGGGGATGCGTGCTGTTCGGCTACCCCGTGCACGACCCGCAGCGGTACGGGGTCGGGGAGGCCGACGCCGACGGCAGGCTCCTCTCCATCGAGGAGAAGCCCGCGCGGCCCCGGTCCAACCGGGCCATCACCGGCCTCTACTTCTACGACAACCGGGCGGTGAACATCGCCAAGAACATCACCCCGTCGGCCCGGGGGGAGCTGGAGATCACCGACGTGAACCGGTACTACGTCGAACAGGGCGAGGCGAGGCTCGTCGATCTCGGCCGCGGCTTCGCATGGCTCGACACGGGCACGCCCGACTCCCTGCTCCAGGCGAGCCAGTACGTCGGGATGCTGGAGGAACGCCAGGGATGCCGCATCGCGTGCATCGAGGAGGTCGCGCTGCGGATGGGGTTCATCGACGCCGACGCGTGCCACCGGCTCGGCGAGGAGATCAGCGGGTCCGCCTACGGGCAGTACGTGATGTCCATCGCCGCCGAGCTGAAGGCCGCCGAGACCTCGTAGCGCCCGGGGGTGGGGCCGGGCACCGGTCAGGCCGTGACGACCCTCGCGACCTTGCGGACGTCGTCGACCAGCCGGGCCTGGAGCAGCGACTCCGCCTCACCCACCGGGCCGGACCCGCCGGCGAGGACGGCGGCGGTGAACGTGGCCAGCGCGTTGCGCACCTGGTGGTCGGCGGGCATCGCCAGCTCCGTCAGCCGGTCCTGCTGCTGGACGCGGACGACCGGCTTCAGCTGCTCCGGCGGGGTGTACGCGCGCTCCACCGAGATCCGCCCCCGCCGGCCCCACAGGGCGTAGCGCGAGCGGTAGGAGTGCCGGAAGCCGAACTCGATCTGCGCGGCGACGCCGTCGGGGGCGCACAGCAGGGCCGTGCCCGCCACGTCCACCCCCGTCGCCTCGTCCACCCGGAGGGTCGCCGCGAGCACCTCGGGCTCGCCCGGCAGATACAGCTGCACCGTCCGCAGCGGATAGACCCCCACGTCCAGCAGCGCCCCGCCGCCGAGCGGGGCGGCGTACCGGAACCCCGTGGGATCCAGCGGCGGCACGCCGAACGAGCCGGACAGCACCTCCAGTTCGCCGATCGTGCCCGCGTCGAGGAGCGACCGGACACCGGCGTGCTGGGAGTGGTGCAGGAACATGAAGTTCTCGGCCAGGACACGGCGGTGCCGCCGTGCCAGTTCCATCAGCTCGGCGGCCTCGGCGTACGTCGTGCACAAGGGCTTCTCGCACAGCACGTGCTTGCCGGCGCGCAGGGCCTCGGCCACCTGCTCGAAGTGGAGCGCGGGCGGGAGCGGGACGTACACCGCGTCGATGTCGTCCCGCTCCAGCAGCGCCCGGTAGCCCCGGACACCGGCGCACCCGAACCGTTCCGCGACCCGTCGGGCCTTCGCGGCGTCCCGGCTGGCCACCGCGACGAGTTCGGCCGAGTCGGCCGCCGCGACGACCGGGAGCATCCGGCGCAGCGCGATGTCCGCGCAGCCGAGCACGCCCATGCGTACCCGGCCGCGGACGGGGCCGTCCGGCCCGGTGCTCGCTGGACTCACAGCGTCGCCAGGACGTCGTGGAGCGCGCCGATCACCTTGTCCTGCCGGGCGGGGTCCAGCGACGGGTACATGGGCAGCGAGAAGATCTCGTCCGCCACCGCCTCGGTGACCGGCAGGGAGCCCTTGGCGTACCCGAGGTGGGAGAAGCCCGTCATGGTGTGGACCGGCCACGGGTAGCTGATGTTGAGGGAGATGTCGTAGGCCTTGAGCGCTTCGATGACGGCGTCGCGCCGCGGATGGCGCACCACGTACACGTAGTAGACGTGGTCGTTGCCCGGGGCGAGCGCCGGCAGCACCAGATCGGTGTCGGCGAGCCCTTCGGCGTAGCGCCGGGCCACGGCACGCCGGCCCTCGATGTAGGAGTCGAGCCGGCGCAGTTTGCGGCGCAGGATCTCGGCGTGCAGCTCGTCCAGGCGGCTGTTGTGCCCGGGCGTCCGGACCACGTAGTAGCGCTCCTCCATGCCGTAGTACCGCAGCCGCCGCAGCGCGGCGTCCACCTCCGCGTCGGAGGTGATGACGGCGCCGCCGTCGCCGTAGGCCCCGAGCACCTTGGTGGGGTAGAAGGAGAACGCGGCGGCGGCTCCCCGGGTGCCGGCCAGCCGTCCCTCACGGCGGGCGCCGTGCGCCTGCGCGCAGTCCTCGAGGACGAGCAGTCCGTGCCGGTCCGCCAGTGCCTGGAGCGCCGTCATGTCGACGCACTGGCCGTACAGGTGCACCGGCAGCAGACACCGGGTGCGCGGGGTGACGGCGGCGGCCACCTGATCCACGTCCATCAGATACGTGTCGGGGTCGACGTCGACGAAGACCGGCGTCGCCCCCACGGCGTCGATGGCGACCACGGTCGGCGCCGCCGTGTTCGACACGGTGATCACCTCGTCGCCGGGGCCGACGCCGATCGCCTGCAGCCCCAGCTTGATCGCGTTGGTGCCGTTGTCGACCCCCACCGCGTGCCCGACCCCGTGGTAGGCGGCGAACTCCTCCTCGAAGCCGCGTCCGCTGGCGCCCAGCACGAGTTGGCCGGAACGCAGCACGGTCTCGATCGCGTCGTGGATGTCGTCCCGCTCGTTCTCGTACTCGCGCAGGTAGTCCCATACGTAAGTGGTCATGGGTGAGTCACTGTCTCCGCTCGTCTTCGGGCATACGCCCCGCTCCGGGTCTCAACTCCGTACGCCGACGAACAGACCGCGGCCGGTCGGGTCGCCGGGGAGGAACTCGACGGTGCAGCCGGCGTCGGTGAACGCCGCGATGTACTCGTCCTTGGTGAAGAGGGTGAGCACGTCGATCTCGGTGAACTCACGGATGCCGGTCCGGTCGCCGACCAGGAAGCGCACCTCCATCCGGGTCGCCCGGCCCTGGAGGGTGGAGTGCGATATCCGGGCCACCGTGCGGCCGTTCTCCCGGCCGAGGTCGCCGGCGACATAGCCCTCCACGTGGTTCTCGGGGAACCACCACGGCTCGATGACGAGCACCCCGCCGGGACGCAGGTGCCGGGCCATCGACCGCACCGCGTCCCGCAGTTCGGGCACGGTCCCCAGATAGCCGATGGAGCAGAACATGCACACCACCGCGTCGAAGGAGCGGCCCAGGCCGAAGTCGCGCATGTCGCCCGGGTGCACGGTCACCTCCGGAAGCCGCTGACGCGCCAGCTCCCGCATGGGCTCCGCGATCTCCAGTCCCTCGGCGTGCCGGAACAGTCCGGCGAACGTCTCCAGATGGGCCCCGGTGCCGCACGCCACGTCGAGCAGGGAATCCGCCCCCGGGCAGCGCGACCGCACCAGCTCCGTGACCTGGGCGGCCTCCGCCGGCCAGTCCTTGCCCCGGCTGCGGTAGAAGATCTCGTAGACCTCCGCCAGCTCCCGTCCGTACATGTCCTCTCCCGTCGGTGTCGGTGGCAGGCCGTCCGGTCACTCGTCGACCATCGCGACCGCCCTGGTCCAGCCCGCGCCGGCGCCCGCGATCTTCACGGGGAAGCAGACGACGGTGAAGCCGTGCGGCGCGGGCAGGGCGTCGAGGTTCGCCAGCCGCTCGATCTGGCAGTACTCCCGGTCCCGGCCGGCGAAGTGGGCCGGCCACAGCACCGAACGGTCACCGGTGCGCCGGTAGCGCTCGATGATGTCGGTGAACGGGGCGTCCAGGCTGAACGCGTCCGTGCCGATCACCCGCACCCCGAGGTCCAGCAGCAGGTGCACGGCCGGTCCGTCCAGACCGGCGAACTCGGTGAAGTACTCCGGGGTGCCCGAGCGCGCGGACGCGCCGGTGTTCAGCAGGACGATGTCCAGCGGGGCCGGGGCCCGGCCGATCCGCCCGAACTCCTTCTCCAGCCGGTCCGCGCCGACGACCCCGGTCGGGGCGTCGGTCAGGTCCAGCACGATCCCCGGCCGGCAGAACCACTCCAGCGGCATCCGGTCGATGTGCCTCGGCACGCCGTCGCCGTATCCGGCCCGGGAACCGTAGTGGGACGGCGCGTCGACATGGGTGCCGGTGTGCGAGGTCAGGGTGATCCGGTCGAGCGACAGGAACTCCCCGTCGGGCAGTTCGTCCGGGTCGAAGTCGAGAGCGAAGTGCGCCTTCATCTCCGCGCTCATGTGCTCCGCCCCCTGACGGGGCGTCAATATCTCGTGCACCACGGGATCCGGTTCGTGGGCCGTGGCGTCCACCGCCGAGGACAGGTCGATCAACCGCACACGGGCCTCCCGCCTACCGTCGCCGGCCGTTCGTGCCGACGCGTCGGAATCGTGCCGCGCGGCGACGGAGAAGCGCTCAAACCTCACTCGCCTCCCGCGCGGCGCGTTCGAGCCGATGTCGAAGGGCGTCGGGAATCGTGCGTGGACGCCGCCGTACGGACGCGGACGGCACGAACGTGAGGAGGACGCGGTGGCAATGCCGGTGGGAACCTCGTCGGTCGGTTTGCTCCATGCCGAAGTGCAGCAGTTCTACGCCCGTCACATGCACCTGCTGGACGCCGGGGACGGCGAGGGCTGGGCCCGGACGTTCACCGAGGACGGCTCGTTCGCGCCGCCCTCGCTGCCGGAACCCGTCGTCGGCCGCGAAGCGCTGGCCGCCGGCGTCGGCAAGGCCGCCGCGGCGCTGGCCGAGGCCGGAGAGGTGCACCGCCACCTGCTCGTCATGGTCGCGGTCGAGGAGCGGGCGGACGGCACGCTCGCCGTGCGGTCGTACGCGCAGATCGTCGCCACCCCCCGGGGCGGCAGCCCCCGGCTCCATCTGATGTGCGTGTGCGACGACGTACTGGTCCGGGTGGGCGGCGAACTCAAGGTGCGGGAACGCAGGGTCACCCGTGACGACCGGCAGCCGTGATGTCCGGGGGAGGAACCGGGAGCGCGGCGGCCCGGACCGGCGAGGAGGGCGGACACCGTGGTGAGCCCGCGTGACCCCGGACGCCCCGGCACGGTCGCCGTACTGGGGGTGACCGGCGGCATCGGGCGACAGGTGGGCGCGGCGTTCTCGCGCGCCGGCCACAAGGTCCTCGGCGTGGCCCGGCAGCACGCGCCGCACGCCGCCGGGCACCCGTTCGTCGCGCTGGACGTGGCGGCGGCGGACCCGCCGGAGATCGCCGGACTGCTCACCGAGTGGAACGCGGACGTCGTGGTCAACGCCACGGGCGGCTGGGCGGTGACCGAGGAGGCGATGCGGTACGCCCACGTGCGGCTGGTGCGGCGGATGCTCGCCGCGGTCGCCACCCTGCCCTCCCGCCCCCGCGTCGTCCACATCGGCAGCATCCACGAGTACGGCCCCGTGCCCGCCGGCACCGGCATCGACGAGACATGGCCACCGGACCCCGGCACCCCCTACGCACGGACGAAGCTGGCCGGGTCGCGGTCCGTGCTGGAGGCGGCCCGCGCCGGGGACGTCGACGGCGTGGTGCTGCGCGCGGTCAACGTGTGCGGGCCCCACCCGTCCGGGGCGAGCTTCCTGGGCACCCTGCTGCACCGGCTGCGCGGCCTGGCCCCCGGGGAGCGGCTGGAGCTGATGATCGCCGACGCCGCCCGCGACTACATCGACGTACGGGACGTGGCCTCGGCGGTCCTGCGGGCCGCGGACGCGGCGGCCGGCGGCACGGTGTTCAACATCGGGCGCGGGCAGGCGCCGACGATGCGTGAACTGGTCACGGACCTGGTCGAGGTGGCCGGATTCCCGCCCGGGACGATCGAGGAGACCGGCGGAACGGTCGAGAGCAAGGGCGGCGGCTGGACCAGGGCCGACATCCGGCGCGCGCGGGAGGAGCTCGGCTGGCGCCCGGAGATCGGCCTGCGCGACTCGCTGCGCGACATGTGGGAGGCGGCGGGCTGAGCCCGTGCCTCCCCTCCCCACAAGCCGAAAGGTACGTGCCATGAGTGAACTCACCCTGCCGGTCCTGGTCGAGATATTCCGGGAGTGCGCCGGCGAGGCGCCGGACATCGAGCTGAACCGCGAGGACGTCGGCGACATGGAGCTGAACGACCTCGGGTACGACTCGCTCGCCCTGCTGGAGGCGATCAGCCGCGTGGAGCGGACGTACTCGATCGGCATGCCGGACGCGGAGGCCCGGATCCGGACGCTGAACCAGTTCGTCGCGGAGGCCAACGAGCAGCTCGCCCTGCGGCCCTGACACGGCCGCCCGTCCCGCCGGCCCCTCGCGCGGGCCACGGCCCGCGGGGCTCAGCCGGCGGTCCGGACGCCGACGAAGAGACCCCGGCCGGCGGGTTCGACGGGGAGGTGGTCGACGTCGAAACCGGCGGCCGTGAACGCCGACTCGTACTGCTCCCGGGTGAACAGGCGGATCAGGTGCGTCTCGTGGAAGTGCCGCACCCCCGATGCGGGATCGGCGACCAGGTAGTGCACGTTCATCCGGGACGCGTCCCCCTCGCGCACCGAGTGGGACACCCGGGACAGGATCCGCTCCCCGGCGGTCACCGTGCCGCCGGCGACATGACCGTCGCGGTACGTCGCCGGGAACCACCAGGGATCGACGGCCAGCACCCCGCCGGGCGTCAGATGCCGCGCGAACCGGCGCAGCGCGTCGGTCAGTTCCGGCTCCGTGAGCAGATAGCCGATCGAGCCGAACATGCACGTGATCACGTCGTAGGTGCGTCCGAGGTCGAAGTCCCGCATGTCGCCGACGTGCACGCGCACGTGCGGCAGCGCCGCCCGCGCGCACCGGGCCATGGGCTCCGACAGCTCCAGCCCGGCCACCTCGTCGAACAGGTCGTCGAAGCACCGGAGATGGGCCCCGGTGCCGCAGGCCACGTCCAGCAGCGTGGCGGCGTCCGGCCGGTGCTTGCGCACCTGCCTCGCCACCTCGGTCGCCTCCCGGAGGTAGTCCTTGCCGCGGCCGCGGTGGATCAGCTCGTAGATCTCGGCGAGTTCGGCTCCGTACACGGTGACCTCATTCGATCGCGCCCGACACGGACGGGGACGGCGGGGAGCACCGATCGTCGGGCGGCCGGCTAGAGGAACACCGGAGACCGGCTGGACGCGTGCGGCCGTGGCGCCCGCACCGGAGGCCGGCCCCGGTGTCGAGCGGGGTTCGAATCCCGGCTGCCAGGGTCGGGGCGACCACCTACCCGCGGCACAGGTTGGAGTCACACCGTGAGCACAGGCGTGAGCACAGGCCGGACCACCGGTGACAAGCAGCCGGGCACGGCGCCCGGCGGCCCCCACGGGGCCGTGAACGGCAACGGCGCGGGCCCCGCCCTCTCCGGCGAGACCGCCGCACTGCTGGACGAACTGCGCCGCTACCTGGAGCTCCCGCCCCAGCTCAGCCTGCCTCCGCGCGCGTTCACCTCGCCCGAGCTGTACGAGCTGGAGCGCACCCGGGTCTTCGGGCGCTCCTGGGTGCTCGTGGCGCACCGCGACGAACTCGCCGAGCCGAACAGCTACGTGTCGCTCGACATCGCCGGCGAACCGGTGGTGATCACCCGGGACGCGGACGGCGCGCTGCACGGGATGTCGCCGATCTGCCGGCACCGCATGATGCCGCTCGTGGAACCCGGCACCGCCGGCCGGGCCGACTCCTTCACCTGCTCCTACCACCTGTGGCGGTACGGACTCGACGGGCGGCTCATCGGCGCCACCCACATGCGCAAGAACCCGGAGTTCGACCCCCGCGGCTGCCGGCTGCCCGCCTTCGCGGTGGAGGAGTGGCACGGCCTCGTGTACGTCAACCTCGACGCGTCCGCCGCACCGCTCGGCCCCGAACTGGGCAGGGTCTCCGACGACCTGGCCAACTACCGGCTGGACGACATGGCACAGCTCGGCTCCTGGAGCGAGGAGTGGGCCTGCAACTGGAAGGTCGCCGTCGAGAACGCCCACGAGAACTACCACGTCATGGGGTTCCACCCCGAGACCCTCCAGCAGTCGACGCCCGGCGGGTCCGACACGGACGTACGGGTGGACTCCCCGTGGGCGCTGCGCATGCTCATCCCCTTCACCGAACCGCAGGAGGCGTACACCCTGCCCCTGACCGAGACGGAGAAGGCCCACCTGTACGGCTTCTTCGTCTTCCCCGCGGCGAGTCTGGCGGCGGCCGGCGAGATGGTCATCTGGCTCAGCCTCATCCCGCGGACCATCGACCGCACCCTGGTCCGCGGCGGCATCCTCGTGCCGCGCGCCGCGCTGGACGGCGCCGACCTCGACGAGATGCGCCGGCAGGCCGAGTCCTACGCGGGAATGATCAACACCGAGGACCGCAACGGTCTGGAGGCCGTGCAGCGCGCCGTCGGCTCACGCTTCGCGGCCCGCGGCCATCTGAGCCCCAAGGAACCCGGCGTCGTGGCCTTCTACCAGAGCCTGGCCAGGGCGCTGCTGCGCGGCGACGACGACTGGCCGGGCGGACTGTGAACCGCTGCCCCGCCGGACCCGCCCCGCACCGCACGACGATCGCTACTCCGCTACTCCGCTACTCAAGGAAGTGGGCTCCCATCATGCTCAGTTGTCGGATCTGCGGCGGCCGGCTGCACGAATTCATGGACTTCGGACAGCAGCCGCTGTCCAGCGGGCTCCTCGAACCCGAGTACCCCGGCGACGAGTTCTTCTTCCGGCTGGCGGTCGGCGTCTGCGGTGAGTGCACCATGGTCCAGCTCACCGAGGAAGTGCCGCGGCACCTGATGTTCAACAGCCACTACCCGTACCTGTCGTCCGGGTCCTCCGTCATGCGCAAGCACTTCGAGGGGACGGCGCAGCGCTTCCTGGAGACCGAACTCACCGGCAAGGACCCCTTCCTGGTCGAACTCGGCTGCAACGACGGCGTGATGCTGCGGGTCCTGGCCGAGGCCGGCGTCCGGCACCTGGGGGTCGAGCCGTCGCAGAGCGTGGCCGACATCGCGCGCCGCCTGGGCATCCGGGTCACCACCGAGTTCTTCCAGGAGTCGACGGCGGCCGACATCCGCAAGACCCAGGGACACGCCCAGGTCATCTACGCGGCCAACACCGTCTGCCACATCCCCTACCTCGACTCCATCTTCCGGGGTGTGGACGAACTCCTCGCTCCGGACGGGGTGTTCGTCTTCGAGGACCCGTACCTCGCCGACATCGTCGACCTCACTTCCTTCGACCAGATCTACGACGAGCACTACTACTTCTTCTCCGTCTCCTCGGTGAGCGCCATGGCCGAGCGGTTCGGCTTCCAGCTGGTCGACGTGGAGCGGCTGCCCGTGCACGGCGGCGAGGTCCGCTACACCATCGCCCGCGCGGGACGGCGCACCCCCACGCCCGCGGTCGGCGAACTGCTGGAGCGGGAGCGCCGGCGCGGGCTGTCGGACCTCGAAACCCTGCGGGGCTTCGTACGGCGGGTGGACCAGGCCCGCGAGGAGCTGGTCTCCCTGCTGCGCGGGCTGCGCGACGAGGGGCGCACGGTCGTCGGCTACGGGGCCACGGCCAAGAGCGCGACCGTGGCCAACTACTGCGGCATCGGTCCCGACCTGATCTCGTTCATCTCCGACACCACCCCGAACAAGCAGGGGCGGCTGACACCGGGCTCGCACATCCCGGTGCGCTCCCGGGAGGAGTTCGAGAACCCCTACCCGGACTACGCCGTGCTGTTCGCCTGGAACCACGCCGAGGAGATCATCGCCAAGGAGCAGCGGTTCCGGGCATCGGGCGGCAAATGGATCCTCTACGTCCCCGACGTCCGGGTGGTGTGAGCGCCCCGCGCCACGCGCCCCCGCCCCGCCCCGCCCCCGCCCCCGCCCCCCAGCGCCCCCGCCCCACCAGCCGGCCGACGAAGGGTGCCCGATGCGCGTCCTGTTCACCACGCACACCGCCAAGTCCCATCTGTTCGCGCAGGTTCCCCTGGCGTGGGCGCTGAAGGCCGCCGGCCACGAGGTCCACATGGCCGGCCAGCCCGATCTCGCGGACGCCGTCACGGGGGCCGGGCTGACCGCCGTGACGGCCGGTGCCCCCCTGGACCTCGCCGCGCAGCTGGACGCCTACCAGCAGCACGACGGACCGGACGGCACCGGTGACGGCCCCGGGACCGGCGACGACCCCGGCAGCGGCGAGGCGTCGGGCGCCGGCGAGTGGGACGGGGGCGCGGACGAGTACCAGGCCATGGCCGAGCGGTTCGAGTACTGGACCGACATGACGGAGATCCGCCCGGAGAAGCTGTCGTACACCTACCTGCACGGCGTGTTCACCGCCATGACCACGCACGTCTTCCAGCAGTACTCGGCGCCCGCCATGGTGGACGGGCTGGTGCGCCACGCCCGTTGGTGGCGGCCCGACCTCGTCGTCTGGGACCCGCTCACCTTCGCGGGGCCCGTCGCCGCGCGGGCCGTCGGCGCGGCACACGTGCGGCTCCTGTTCGGCCTGGACCTCGTGGGCCGGATGCGGGAGACCTACCTCGACGCGGTACGCCGGCTGCCCCCCGGGCAGCGCGAGGACCCCATGGAGGAGTGGCTGGGCTGGACGATGCGGCAGTACGGCGGCGCGTTCGGCGAGGACCTGGTCGTCGGGCAGCGCACCATCGACCCGCTGCCGCCCTCGC
Source organism: Streptomyces sp. NPDC030893 (assembly GCF_055571535.1). NCBI lineage: Bacteria > Bacillati > Actinomycetota > Actinomycetes > Kitasatosporales > Streptomycetaceae > Streptomyces > Streptomyces sp. NPDC030893. The sequence goes on from NZ_JBVIFC010000025.1 coordinate 32,288, forward strand.
TGCGCTTCCCGGTCCGCCTGGACCACGTACCGATGCGGGTCGTCACCCACAACGGCGGTTCCGTCCTCCCGGACTGGCTGCGCGAACCGGCCGGCCGCCGGCGGATCTGCCTGACGCTCGGCGTGTCCCACCGCGAACTGCTCGGCGCCGACCGGCTGCCGCTCGGCGAGGTGCTCGCGGCCGTGGCCGGACTCGACGTCGAGGTGGTGGCCACCCTGAACAAGGCCCAGCTCGCGTCCGCCGGCACCGTGCCGGACAACGTGCGCGTCGTGGACTTCGTCCCGCTGGAGACCCTGCTGCCCAGCTGCTCCGCGGTGATCCACCACGGCGGCGCCGGCACCTTCAACACCGCGCTGAGCTGCGGGATCCCCCAGCTCATCCTGCCCGACGGGGTGTGGGACACCGACCACAAGGCACGTCTGCTCCAGGAACGCGGGGCCGGGCTGCGCGTAGCGGAACCCGAACGCGCCGACGCGGACACGCTCCGCACGATGCTCACCCGGCTCCTGAACGACCCCTCCTTCGCGGAAGCGGCGGCCCGGCTGCGCCGGGAGTCGAGGGACATGCCGGCGCCCGGCGCCGTCGTACCGGTCCTGGAGGAGCTCGCCGAGACCGGGCGGTAGCCGGGACCCGGTCCGGGCCCGCCCGGCCACACCAGCGCACCGAGTCACCCACGACGAAACGGGGATGGACAGTGAAGGACTTCTCGCGCCGCGGCTTTCTCGCGGGCGGCGCCGCGGCCGGAAGCGCGGCGGCACTCGGCACGGCCGGTACGGCGGTCGCGGCGCCGGACGGCCACGGCGGCTGCCCGCCCGGGCCCCCGGCCAAGGACATCCGCCCGGACGATCCGCGGTACGCGGAGCTGGTCTCCCGAGGCTACAACGGGCGCTTCTCCGGCCGGCCGGAGTCCATACGCCTGGTGCACCGCGCCGACCACGTGGTCGAAGCCGTCGACGACGCCCTGCGGTCCGGCCGGCGCGTCGTCGTCCGCAGCGGCGGGCACTGCTTCGAGAACTTCGTCGACGACCCGGACGTCCAGCTTGTCGTCGACGTCTCCGAGATGAAGTCCGTCTCCTACGACGCCCGGCACCGCGCCTTCGCCATCGAGTCCGGCGCGACGCTCGGCGAGGTGTACCGCACCCTCTACCTCGGCTGGGGCGTGACCGTACCGGGCGGCGCGTGCCCCGCCGTCGGCGCCGGAGGGCACATCGCCGGCGGCGGATACGGCGGGCTGTCGCGGCACCACGGCTACGTCGCCGACCACCTGTACGGCGTCGAGGTGGTCGTCGCCGACCGTGCCGGCCGGGCCCGCCTGGTGGTGGCCACCCGTGACCCGGACGATCCCCACCACGACCTGTGGTGGGCCCACACCGGCGGGGGCGGCGGGAACTTCGGTATCGTCACCCGCTACCTGATGCGCTCCCCGGGCGCCCGCGGGAACGACCCCACGGCCCTGCTGCCCAGACCGCCGGCCACCCTGCGTTCCCTCACCCTGGGCTGGTCCTGGGCGGACACGACCGAGTCCGCGTTCGTGCGGCTCCTGCGCAACCACGGCGCCTGGCACGAGCGGGAGTCCGGCAGCGGCTCCCGTTACGCGCCGCTCAGCAGCTGGCTCATCCTCAACCACCGGGCGAGCGGCCGGTTCACCCTCGTGGCCACCGTGGACGGTTCCGTCCCGCACGGCAAGGCGCTGCTCGACGAGTACGCCGCGGCGGTCACGGCGGACACCGGCGCCGCCCCCGAGACGGAGGAGTCGACCGCGCTGTGGATGAAGTCCACGCTGACCGTCGACCCGTACGCCGGCGGGAGATATCCCTTCAAGTCCAAGGCGGCGCTGCTGCGCAAACCCTGGACCGAGGCGCAGATCCGCACCCTGCACCACCATCTGACCCGGGGCGGTGACGAGCACCAGGCGTCGGCCGTGTACCTGTCCACCCTGGGCGGCCGGATCAACGAGGTACCGGCGTCGGCGACGGCGATCCCGCACCGCGACTGCCTGTTCAGCGCGACGTACGAGACATCCTGGTGGCCCGGGATCTCCGGCGAGGCGCAACTGGCCTGGGTGCGCGAGCTGTACCGGGACGTCTACGCGGACACCGGCGGCGTGCCCGTGCCCGGCGCCGCGAACGGGGGCTCCTACATCAACTACCCCGACGCCGACCTGGCCGACCGCCGCTGGAACACCTCCGGGGTGCCCTGGCACACCTTCTACTACGGCGCCAACTACCCGAGACTCCAGCGGATCAAGGCCCGGTGGGACCCGTCGAACGTCTTCCGGCACGCCCTGTCCGTACGCCCGCCCCGCCGCTGACCCACGGCCGGCGCCCGGGTCGCGGGCGCCGGCCGGGTCTCAGGCCAGGGACTCCAGCCGTTCGACGACCGCGGCGGGGGAGGGCATCGCCGCCGCCTCGTCGCGCACCTCGGCGGCCGCCGCCCGCATGCCGTCGTCCGTCAGCAGGGCCCCGACCTCGGCCGCGCCGACCGTCCCGGCCGATGCCGCGACCGCGACGCCCCGGTCGACGAGCGCGCGCTCGTTGTCCTTCTGGTCCGGGCTGAGCGCCATCACGCACTGGGGCACCCCCATGGCCATCGCGACGGCCGAGGTGCCCGAGCCGCCGTGGTGGATCAGCCCCTGACAGGTCCTGAGCAGCGGCCCGAGGGCGAGCCAGTCCACCGTCCGCACGTTGGGCGGCAGCTCTCCCAGCAGCGCCGGATCGCCTCCGCCGAGGGTGACGACGAACTCCGCGTCCACGTCCGCCGCCGCGGCCACCAGCGGGGCCAGCATGGCCAGACCGCCCCACAGACCGGCGATGGACCCCAGCGTGACGGCGATCCTCGGCCGCGGCGCCGGGTCCAGCAGCCAGCCGGGCAGTTCGCCGTCGCCGTTGAAGGGCACGTAGCGGAACGGCACGTCGTCGTCCGCGCGCACCCGCTCGGGCAGCAGCTCCAGCAGGCTGGGCGGCATCGAGTTGAGCCGGAACCCGGCCGCCGGCTCCGGCGCGACACCGTGCCGCAGGTAGTGGTCCTTCATGTGGTCGCGGAGCAGGCCGTCGATGCGCGGCGCGCTGTCGGCGGGCCCGGTGACCACCGGCACCGCCGGCACGCCGAGCGCCCCGGCCGCCAGCGGCCCGGCTCCCTGGAGCGGGGAGTGCACGATCAGCTCCGCGGACCAGGCGCGGGCGACCTGCACCACCCGGTCGACGGTGACGCCCGAGACCCTGGCGAAGAGCCCGGCGACGAACTCGTCGCCGCCGTCGACGCTGAAGTCGATCTCCTCGGGCCGGAAGACCGTCGCGTAGTCGAGTCCGGGGGTCACATCGATGACGTTGACACCGGCCGCGGCCACGGAGTCGACGTCGCCGCCCTGGGCGAACAGCACGTCGTGACCGGCCGCGGTCAGCGCGTGCGCCAGGGGCACGGACGGGAAGATGTGCCCCCGCCCTGGGGAGTTGACGAACAGTACACGCATGGGCACTCCTCGGACGGCGAGTGGGACGGGGTGGAGTCCCCACCGTCCACCCACGCCCTTGAGGGCGCACGGAGCCTCGTTGAACGCGCACAGCCGCCCGACCCCGGCCCGCCGTCCGAGATCCTTCGAGCGTCCTTCGACAGCCCGCTGCCAGGGTCGGTGCCCCCAGCGAGCCGAAGGACTGTCTTGTCAGATGGAGATCATCGGGAACGGGTTCCTCGCACGGCATCTCGCACCGCTCGCGTCCGCGCACCCCCGGGCCACGGTCCTGGCCGCGGGAGTGCCCACGCACCCGCTGCCCGACGCCGCGCACCGCCGTGAGACACGGCTCGTCGACGACACGGTCCGGCACTGTCTGCGGCACGACCGGACGCTGGTGTTCTTCTCCACGGTCAGCATGTACGGCGGTCCCGGCGGCGCGGGCGACGAGAGCGGCCCCCGGGTCGCCTCCACCCGCTACGGCCAGCACAAGCTGGACCTCGAACGGCTGATCAAGGCGTCCGGGGTGCCCCATCTCGTCCTGCGGCTCGGCTACGTACCGGGACCGGACGAGCCCCCCTTCCGCCTGCTCGCCGCGCTCATCACCCAGGTGCTGGCCGGCCGGGTGCGCGTCCAGCGCGGGGCACGCCGGGACATGGTCCACGTGGCGGACTTCGTCACGGTGGTGGACGCCCTGCTGCGGACCGGAGTCCGCGACGAGACCGTGAACCTCGCCTCCGGGGACTGCGTGGAGGTCGCCACCATCGTGCGGCACCTCGAACGCCGGCTCGGCACCGGGGCCGAGTGGCAGGTCACCGGCGACGCCATCGAGCACTGCCCCTCCGTACGCAAACTCCGGCGGCTGGTGCCCGAGGTCGACCGGCTGGGATTCGGACCGGGGTACCACCGCACAGCCATCGACCGGTATCTGGCGGCCACACGCCACGCGGACGCCATCCGGACGGAAAGGACGGAAAGGCCATGACGGATCAGGCCGACGGCACGGCCGTCACCACGGCGGGACTCCTCGACGAGCCCCTCACCCCCGAGGGCCGGGCACTGCTGGACGTACTGCACCGGCACCTTCCGGCCATCGCCTCCGACGCGACCGGGCACGACCGGGCCGGCACGTTCCCGCTGGACACCTTCCGGCGGCTGGCCGGCGACGGCGTACTCGGCGCGACGGTGCCGCGCGAGTTCGGCGGACTCGGCGTGAGCAGCGTCCACGACGTCTGTCTCGCGGTGAAGCGGATCGCCGAGGCCGACGCGTCCGTCGCGCTGGCGCTGCACATGCAGTTCAGCCGAGGGATCACCATGTCCTACGAACGCGCGCACGCGGCCGGCACCGGGCGCGCCCTGGCCGAGCGGCTGCTGCGGCTGATGGGCGAGGAGAAGGCCCTGATCAGCGGCGCCCTCAAGGACGCCGGCACCACCACGGAGCTGGTCCCCGCGGCCGACGGCGGCTGGCGGCTGACCGGCCGGAAGATCCTGGTCAGCATGGCCCCGTACGCCACGCACTTCGTCGTCGCGGCCCGTACCCGCCCCGCCTCCGGGCCGCCGCGGCTCGCCTCGGCCTTCCTGCCCGCCGACGCGCCCGGCCTGAAGGCGCCGGACAACTGGAACGGCATGGGCATGCGGGCCTCCGCCAGCACGGAGGTCGTCCTCCAGGACTGCCCGGTCCCCGCCGCCGACGTCTTCCTGCGCGGACCGGCCGGCGTACGCAACGACGCCGCGATGGCGGGCCAGACCGTCAGTTCCATCGGACTGCTCGGGGTGTACGCGGGCATCGCCCAGGCGGCACGGGACTTCGCCGTCGCCGGCGTCGTCCGGCGCGGCGGGCAGCCCCCGGCCGCGGTGCGCACCCTGGTGGCCGAGGTCGACGTGAAGCTGTACACGCTGCGCACCGCGCTGGCCGCGGCCCTCACCAACGCCGACCGCCACGCGCGGCGGACCGCGGACGACCCGGACGAGCGCGGCCGGCTGATGATGGCCCCCTTCCAGTACGCCAAGCTCGTCGTCAACCGGACCGCGGCGGCCGTCGTCGAGGACTGCATGACGCTGGTGGGCGGTGCCTCGTTCACCACCGACCATCCGCTGTCCCGCCACTACCGCGACGTCCGGGCCGGCTGGTTCATGCAGCCCTTCACCTACGCCGACGCCGTCGACCACCTCAGCGCCCACGCGCTCGGCACCGGCGCGGAAGGCGGCGCGGCATGACCGGGGCGGGCGGCGCGGCGGGCGGCGGACACGGCGCCGGGGCCGAGGAGCGCCCGGTCGACGCGCTGGTGCGGATGTCCGACCTGGTGACCCCCATGGCGCTGCGGGTCGCGGCCACCCTGCGGCTGGTCGACCACCTGCGCGCGGGCACGACGGGCACCGACGCCCTCGCCGCGGCCACCGGAGCCGACGCGGACGCGCTGTCGCGGCTGATGCGGCACCTGGCAGCCGTCGGCGTCCTCACCGAGACACGGCCCGGGCACTACACGCCCACCCCCCTCGGCGACCTGCTCGCCGACGACCATCCGGCACGGCAGCGTTCCTGGCTCGCTCTCGACCAGGCCGTCGGACGCGCCGACCTGACCTTCCTCCACCTGCTCGACGCGGTCCGTACCGGGCGGCCCCGGTACGAGGACCACTACGGCAAGCCGTTCTGGGCGGACCTCTCCGCCGACGACGCCCTCGGGGCCTCGTTCGACGCCCTGATGACCACACGGGAGGACGCGGCCTTCGCCGCGCCCGTCGCCGCCTACGACTGGGGCCGGGCGCGGCACGTGCTCGACGTGGGCGGCGCCCCCGGCGGTCTGCTCACCGCGATCCTGCGGGCCGCGCCCGGGGCGCGCGGCACCCTGCTGGACCTGCCGGGCGCGGCGGACCGGGCGCGCGAGCGCATCGCGGCGGCCGGCCTGGGCGACCGCGTCGACGTCGTCGGCGGGGACTTCTTTGACGAACTGCCGGTCTCCGCCGACGTCGTGCTGCTGTCGTTCGTCCTGCTCAACTGGTCCGATCCGGAGGCGCTCCGGATCCTGGCCCGCTGCCGTGCCGCCCTGCGGCCGGGCGGCCGGATCGTCCTGCTCGAGCGGGCCGAGGCGCCGGCCGGCGGTACCCGCACGTCGGACCGGTACTTCAGCGTGCTCGACATGCGCATGCTGGTCTTCCTCGGCGGCCGGGTGCGCACCGACGACGAGTGGGCCCGGCTGGCCGACGCCGCCGGCCTCGACGTCCTCTCCCGGACCGGTCCCCTGGCCTCGCCCAGCGTGCCACTGGACTCCTGCCTGTGGGAGCTGGCCCCGCGCTGAGCGGTGCCGCCGACCACGCCCCCCACCACGACCGTCGATCACGGAACCCGTGGTCCCCGAGCCGAGAGGAACGCCAGTGGCACAACGCGTCGTCACATCCAAGGACGTCGACCTGTGGACCGAGGGGTTCGGCGACCCCGCCGACCCCACCCTGCTCCTCGTCGCGGGCGGCAACCTGACCGCGATGAGCTGGCCCGCCGAGTTCGTCGAGGCGCTCGCCGCCGGCGGGCTCCACGTCATCCGCTACGACCACTGGGGCGTCGGCCGCTCCACCGGCTGGGACCCCACCGAACGGCCGTACGGCTACGTCGACCTGGCCGCCGACGCGGTGGCCGTTCTCGACGGCTGGGGCGTCGGGCGGGCGCACTTCGCCGGCATGTCGATGGGCGCGGTCCTGTGCCAGCTCGTCGCGCTGGACCACCCGCAGCGGATGCTGAGCATGTCGATGATGCTCAGCGGGGCACTCGACGTGGACTTCCCCGACAGCATCCGCCGCGCCATGGCCGGGGAGCCGTCGGCCGACGGACTGCCCCTGCCCCGGGAACCGTTCCTGAAGGCGCTCGCCGTCATGAACGAGGACGTGACGGGACCGGAGGCGGAACTGGACCGCCGGGTGCGCCGGTGGAAACTCTTCTCCGGCGACGAAGTCTCCTTCGACGAGGACGAGTTCCGGCGCTGGGAACGGCAGGCGATGGACCACTCGGGATCGCCGACCGAGCCCCAGGTGCACTACGCGGTGCAGCCGCCGCCGCGCGAGCGCGCCCCCGAACTGCGCGACGTCGAGGTGCCCACCCAGGTGATCCAGGCGATGTGCGACCCGATCGCCCCGCCCCCGCACGGCCGCCATCTCGCCGACCAGGTCCCCGGCGCGGAACTGGTGGAGATCGAGGGCATGGGGCACGCCCTGCCCAGCGCGGTCCACCGCCCGCTCGTCGAGGCCCTGCTCCGCCACGTCCACCGGCACGGCTGACCGGCAGCCCCGCCGGCCCGCTCAGGCGGGCATGTCGAAGCGGGGCTCCCCGGTACGGGTGCGCTTGACCTCGTAGAAGCCCGGGACGGCGGCCATCAGCAGGAAGCCGTCCCACAGCTGTCCGGCCGTCTCCCCGGTGGGTGCGGGGGAGACGACCGGACCGAAGAAGCCGACTCGCTCGCCGCCGGGCCCGGCGACCGACACCACCGGGGTGCCGATGTCACCGCCGGCCAGCTCGACGGCCCGGGCGTGGGAGGACCGCACGGCCTCGTCGTACTCCGTGGACTCCGCGACCCGCGCGATCTCCTCCGGCAGCCCGGCGTCCGCCAGGGCCCCGGTGAGGTTCCCCCAGTCGCCCTGGAGGTGGAAACGGGTGCCCATCGCCGTGAAGAGGTCCCCGAGCGCCTGCCGGCCGAACCGCTCCTCCACCGCGGCACACACCCGCACCGGCGCCCACATGTAGTCCTCCCACTCGCCCTCGGGGTTGTCGTCCCGGTGCTCGTTGAGCACCGACAGACTCATCACCCGCCAGCGGACGGTCACCGGTCGCACCTTGGCGACCTCCACCATCCAGCGCGAGCTGACCCAGGTGTACGGGCAGACGGGGTCGAACCAGAAGTCGACGGTCCGCGCTCCGGTCATCTTTCGGCTCCTTGCAGAGTAGGTTCTAGCGGCGCCAGCCGTCCGGCTCGGGCCAGGGCTCGCCGAGCTGGCGGTAGGTGCTCTGGTACTCGGGCCAGTCCCGGTGGTCCCTGACCTTGCCGTCGACCATGCGCAGCAGGTGGATCTGCTCCCCGGCGAAACGGCGTCCGGTGGGGGCGATGCCCACCATGGGGCCGATGTGCCGGCCGTGCAGCACCAGGTACGCGCGCACCCAGTCGCCCCGCTCCTCGATCTTCACCTCCTCCAGGTGCGCGTCCTCGGAGAAGGTCATCCGCAGCCACGCTACCGCCTTCGCGAACGCCTCGGGCCCTTCACCGATCCCGTGCTCGATCGTGGCCGGATTCAGATACTCGGGGTGGATGAACTCGCCGACGTCGTCCGTACTGCCCGTGTTGTAGGCCTTGATCATCCGCCGTACCGCTTCGACGTTCCGACTCATCGTCTGCCTCCACTTCTCGGTGTGCCCATCGTCGACGAGCATCCGGGCGCCCCGGTCGGCAGCGGATCGACGATGACTCGACCCCTCGCTCCACGGCCGCTCGAACCCCCGTCCGGCCCCGGACGGCACCGGTTCCAGACGCTGTTGAGCCGCCTGCGAGAGCCGCCGCCCACGTTGGACGACGCCACGTCGTCACAGGCCGACGCCGCACGTGAGAAGAGGCGATGAGATGCAGCCCAACGACCTCGACCCCACCGGGAACGGGGTGGTCACCTTCGTCAACAGGTTCACCGTGCACGCCTCCCCGGAGGAGTTCGTCAAGGCGTTCGCCGAGACCGGACGCTTCCTGGCGGACCGGGACGGATTCCTGCGGTACACCCTGCACCAGCACGCCGAGGACCCGACCCGCTGGATCAACATCGCGCACTGGCGCGACGCGGACGCCTTCCGCGCGGCGGTGAGCGGGCCCTCCTTCCCCCGGCACGCCGCGGCGATACGGGAACTGAGCACCGGCGAGCCCGGCCTGTACGTCCCCCGGCAGCACATGTCGGCGGAGCGGGCGGCGACGGAGGGACCGTGACGGACGAACCCGGCGGCCGCCGTGTCGTCATCACCGGCATCGGCGTCGTCGCGCCCGGCGCCGTGGGCCGCAAGACCTTCTGGGACGCGCTGACCGCGGGGCGCACGGCGACCCGGAGGATCAGCTTCTTCGACCCCGCCCCCTACCGCTCGCAGGTCGCCGCCGAGGTCGACTTCGACCCGCTGCGCGAGGGGCTGACCCCGCAGCAGGTCCGGCGGATGGACCGCGCCGCCCAGTTCGCCGTGGTGAGCGCCCGGGAGGGCGTCGCCGACAGCGGACTGGAGTTCACGGAACTGGACCCCGCGCGCACCGGCGTCACCATCGGCAGCGCGGTCGGCTGCACCATGAGCCTGGAGGACGAGTACTCCGTCGTCAGCGACGGCGGGCGGCACTGGCACGTCGACGACGCCTACGCCGGACGGCACCTCTTCGACTACTTCGTCCCGAGCTCCATCGCCGCCGAGGTCGCCCGCGACGCCGGCGCGGAGGGCCCGGTGTCGCTGATCTCCACCGGCTGCACCTCGGGCCTGGACGCGGTCGGGCACGCGGCGGAACTGATCCGGGAGGGCTCGGCGGACGTGATGGTGGCCGGCGCCACCGACGCCCCGATCTCGCCGATCACCGTGGCGTGCTTCGACGCGATCAAGGCGACCACACCGCGCAACGACGAACCCGGGCAGGCGTCCCGGCCCTTCGACCGCACCAGGAACGGCTTCGTCCTCGGTGAGGGCGCCGCGGTCTTCGTCCTGGAGGAGCTCGGGCACGCCCGCCGCCGCGACGCCCACGTGTACGCCGAGATCAGCGGGTTCGCCTCCCGCTCCAACGCCTTCCACATGACCGGACTGCGCCCGGACGGCCGGGAGATGGCCGAGGCCATCCGCGTGGCGATGCTGCGGGCCGGGGCCGCCCCGGGGGACATCGACTACATCAACGCCCACGGCTCGGGCACCAAGCAGAACGACCGGCACGAGACGGCGGCGTTCAAGAGGACCCTCGGCGAGGACGCCTACCGGATTCCCGTCAGCGGCATCAAGTCGATGATCGGGCACTCCCTCGGCGCGATCGGCTCGCTGGAGATCGCCGCCTGCGCCCTCGCCATCGAGCACGACACCGTCCCGCCCACCGCCAACCTGCACGAACCCGACCCCGAATGCGACCTGGACTACGTGCCGTTGACGGCGCGTGAGCAGCGGGTGGACACCGTGCTCACCGTGGGCAGCGGCTTCGGGGGCTTCCAGAGCGCGATGGTGCTGTGCGGACCGCAGGGAGCGCCGTCATGAGCCCCACCGCCGTGATCACCGGCCTGGGCGTGCTCGCGCCGACCGGCCTGGGCGCCGCGTCCCACTGGAGCAGCACCCTGGCCGGGCGGACCGCGATCGGCCCGGTCAGCAGCTTCGACGCCGGTCGCTACCCGAGCCGGCTGGCCGGTGAGATCGGCGGGTTCGACGCGCGGGAGCAGGGCGTCCCGAGCCGGCTGCTGCCGCAGACCGACCACATGACCCGGCTGGCGCTGGTGGCCGCCGCACAGGCGATCGAGGACGCCGGAGTGGATCCAGCCGCGCTGCCCGAGTACGGCATCGGCGTCACCACCGCCAGCTCGGCCGGAGGATTCGCCTTCGGCCACCGCGAGCTGCACAACCTGTGGAGCAAGGGACCGGAACACGTCAGCGCCTACCAGTCCTTCGCCTGGTTCTACGCCGTCAACACCGGCCAGATCTCCATCCGGCACGGGCTGCGCGGCCCCGGCAGCGTGGTCGTCACCGAACAGGCCGGCGGGCTGGACGCGCTGGCGAAGGCCCGCAGGCAACTGCGCGACGACGACGTCCGCATGGTGATCGCGGGCGGAGTCGACGGCTCGCCCTCGCCCTGGGGCTGGGTGGCGCAGCTCGCGGGCGGCCGGATCAGCACCGTCGCCGATCCCGAACGGGCCTACCTGCCCTTCGACACGGCCGCCGCCGGCCACGTACCCGGAGAGGGCGGCGCGATGTTCGTCCTGGAGTCCCCGGAGGGGGCGCGCGCACGCGGGGTGCGCTCCTGGTACGGGGAGATCGCCGGGTACGCGGCCACCTTCGACCCGCCGCCCGGGTCGGGCCGGCCCTCCAACCTGGCCCGCGCCGCCGAACTCGCCCTCGCCGACGCCGGAACGGACCCCGGCGGCATCGACGTGGTGTTCGCCGACGCGGCCGGCGTCCCCGAACTCGACCGTGCCGAGGCGGAGGCCGTCCGCGCGGTCTTCGGCCCGCACGGCGTGCCGGTGACCGCGCCGAAGACGATGACCGGGCGACTCGGCGCCGGCGGCGCGGCACTGGATCTGGCGACGGCCCTGCTGTCCCTGCGCGACGGGGTGATCCCGCCGACCGCGAACGTCCGGGAGCCCGTGCCCGGCTACGGGATCGACCTCGTCCGCGAGCCCCGCGAGACACCGGTCGCCGCCGCGCTCGTACTGGCCCGGGGACACGGCGGCTTCAACGCGGCCGCGGTCGTGACCCGGCAACGATGAGGAGAATCATGTCCGCTCACGACGACCGGCACGCCGTCGTCACCGGTGCCACCAGCGGCATCGGACTCGCCGTCACCACCCTGCTCTGCGAGCTCGGACAGCGGGTGTCCATCTGCGCCCGTGACCCCGAGAACCTCGAACTCACCGTCGAGGGGCTCCGCGACAAGGGGTACGAGGTCACGGGACACACGTGCGACGTCCGCTCCACCGAGCAGGTCGGCGCCTTCGTCCGGGCCGCCGTCGACCGGTACGGACCGGTCGACGTGCTGGTGAACAACGCCGGCCGCAGCGGGGGAGGCCCCACCGCGCAGCTCACCGACGAACTCTGGCTCGACGTCGTCGACACCAACCTCAACAGCGTCCTGCGGGTCACCCGCGAGGCGCTCACCACCGGCGGCATGCTCGAACGGGGCCGCGGCCGCGTCGTCAACATCGCCTCCACCGGAGGCAAACAGGGCGTGGTGCTCGGTGCCCCCTACTCCGCGTCCAAGCACGGGGTCGTCGGCTTCACCAAGGCCCTCGGCCTGGAGCTGGCGAAGAGCGGCATCACCGTGAACGCCGTCTGCCCCGGCTATGTGGAGACCCCCATGGCCCAGCGCGTACGGCAGGGCTACGCCGCGGTCTGGGACACCACGGAGGAGGCCGTGCTGGAACGGTTCGAGGCGAAGATCCCGCTCGGCCGGTACACCACCCCCGAGGAGGTCGCCGGCCTCGTCGGCTACCTCGTCACCGACCAGGCCGCCCCCGTCACGGCACAGGCGATCAACGTCTGCGGCGGACTGGGCACCTACTGACGGCCCCGCGCGACGACAAGGAGACCGGCAGCATGACGCACACCCACCGGGCCGAGCACCGGATCACCGTACAGGCCCCCGCGCAGACCGTCTTCGGCCTGATCGCCGACGTCGAGGCCTGGCCGGGCGTCTTCCCCCCGACCGTGCACGTGGAGGTCCTCGAACGCGGCGCGGGCGAGGAGCGCATCCGGCTCTGGGCGACCGCCAACGACTCCGTCAAGACCTGGACCTCCCGCCGCGTCCTCGACCCCGGCGGCCTGCGGGTGACCTTCCGCCAGGAGGTGTCCCAGCCGCCGGTCGCCGCCATGGGCGGCGAGTGGATCGTCGAACCGCTCGGGGACTCCCGGGCCCTCGTCCGGCTGCTGCACGACTTCCGGGCCGTCGACGACGACCCGGACGGCGCGCAGTGGATCACCCGGGCCGTCGACCGCAACAGCCAGGCGGAACTCGACGCCCTCCGGCGGGCCGCGGAAGGCGCCGCCGGCGCCGGCGAACTCTCGCTGCGGTTCGACGACGTGGTGGACGTGGCCGGCGACCCCGCCCAGGTGTACGACTTCCTCAACGACGCGGGACAGTGGGAGCACCGCCTGCCGCATGTGCGGCGGGTCGTCCTGGAGGAGAGCACCCCCGGCCTGCAACTGCTGGAGATGGACACCCTGACCCCGAACGGCGCGGTCCACACGACCAAGTCGGTGCGGGTCTGCTTCCCCTCCTCCGCCATCGTCTACAAGCAGCTCAGGACACCCGCGCTGATGACCGTCCACAACGGCTGCTGGCGGGTGGAGAAGAGTCCGTCCGGCTGCACCGTCACCTCGACGCACACCGTCGTGCTGAACCCCGAGGCGATCGCCCCCGTCCTCGGCGAGGGCGCCACGGTCCAGGACGCGCGGACCTTCGTCCGGGACGCGCTCGGCCGCAACAGCACCGCGACCATGAGGTTCGCCAAGGAGCACGCCGAGCGCGCCGCACGGGAGCGCTGATGCGGGTCCTGTTCACCACCTTCGGCGCCCGCAACCACGTCCACGCGCAGGTGGCGCTCGCGTGGGCGCTGCGGGCGGCCGGGCACGAGGTCCGCCTCGCCAGTCACCCCGACCTGACCGGGGTGATCGCCCGCACCGGCCTGACCGCCGTCCCGGTGGGCCACGAGCTCAACGAGGACCAGGTCATGGAGGAGCTGCGGGAACGCGAGGACGCCTCCCGCGACACCCACCAGGACGACGCCCCGGACGCGCAGCTGCTGCTCGCGATGGACGAACTGCGCCCGGAGAAGCTGACGTACGACCACATGCACGGCGTGTTCACGGCGATGACGTCCGCGGTGTTCCAGAACTACTCGTCGGCCCGGATGATCGGCGACCTGGTGGACTTCGCCCGCGGCTGGCGGCCCGACCTGGTCGTCTGGGACCCGCTGACCTTCGGCGGAGCCGTCGCCGCCCGGGTCACCGGCGCCGCGCACGCCCGTCTGATGTTCGGCCTGGACCTGGTCGGCCGGATGCGCGAGAGCTATCTGGCGGAGCTGGAGGGGCGGCCCGCCGCCCTGCGCGAGGACCCGATGCGGGAGTGGCTCGGCTGGACGATGGAGCGCTACGGCGGCTCGTTCACCGAGGACCTGGTCACCGGCCAGTGGACCATCGACCCGGTGCCCTCCTCCCTGCGGCTCCCGGTGGACCTGCCGTACGTGCCGGTCCGCTGCGTCGCCCACAACGGCCGGGGCACCGTCCCGGCCTGGCTGCGCGAGGCGCCCGAGCGGCCCCGGGTGTGCCTCACCCTCGGGGTGTCGCACCGCGAGGTGATGGGCGGCGACCAGGCGTCCATCGGCGAGCTGATCGACGCCGTCGCCGGACTGGACGTCGAGGTCGTCGCCACCCTGAACGCCGCCCAGCTGCGCGAGGTCACCCGCCTCCCCGGCAACGTCCGCGCCGTCGACTTCGTCCCCATGGACGTGCTGCTGCCGAGCTGCTCGGCGATCATCAGCCACGGCGGCTCGGGCACGGTCCACACCGCGTTCCTGTACGGCGTCCCGCAGATCCTGGTGCCCGGCACCATGTGGGACAACGGCATCCGCGCCGACCTCGTGGCCGGCGCCGGCGCCGGCCTGAGGCTGGACGCGGAGCACCTGACCGCCGCCGCCCTGCGCGACGCCGTCGGGCGCGTACTGACGGAGCCGTCGTTCGCGGCCGCGGCCGGCCGGCTGCGCCGCGAGACGCTCGCCACCCCGTCGCCCCGGGACGTCGTCCCGGTGCTGGAGTCGCTCACCGCCGAGCACCGCACGCACGGCACCGACCAGCCCTTCGCCCCTGTGAGGAACGATGCCTGACACCCTCCCCGCGCCCCCCGCCCCGCGGTCCGTCGTGGTCACCGGAGGCGGCTCCGGCATCGGCAGGGCCACCGCCCACGCCTTCGCGGACGAGGGCGCCGCCGTCCTGGTCGTCGGCCGCACCGCCTCCGACCTCGCCGCCACCGCGAAGGGGTACGACACCATCGCCACCCTCGCCGTCGACCTCACCGCGCCCGGCGCGCCCCGGCAGGTGGTGGACACCGCCCTGCGGGAACTGGGCCGGATCGACGTCCTGGTGAACAACGCGGCGGCCCTGGGGCACCGCGCCCTCGCCGACACCGACCACGAGCAGGTGACCACCCAGCTCGCCACCAACCTCGCGGCGCCCGTCCTGCTCACCCGGTGCGCACTCGACGCCCTGGCCGCCGACGGCGGCGGCACCGTGGTGAACATCGGTTCCTCCGGGGCCCGCGGCTCCCGCGCCTGGCCGGGCAACGGCGTGTACGGCGCGACCAAGGCCGCGCTCGACTTCCTCACCCGGACCTGGGCCGTCGAACTCGCCCCGCGCGGCATCCGGGTCGTCGGTGTCGCCCCGGGGCTGGTCGACTCCGGGTTCGCGGGACGGGCGGGCATGTCGCCCGAGCAGTACGAGGGCATGCTCCGGCACGTCGGCGGGCTGGCACCGCAGGGCCGTGTCGGCACCCCCGAGGAGATCGCCTGGTGGATCACGCGGCTGACCCGGCCGGCCGCCCACCACCTGACCGGCGTGGTCCTGCCGGTCGACGGCGGCCTCTCCCTGACCTGACCCGACCGGAAGAAGCGGAGTCGATGACATGGTGAGCATGACCGACAGCGAGCTGGGCCGGGTGCTGCTCACGCACCGCGGTGTCCAGTGGATCATCGGTACCAAGGAGGACCCGTACGCCCTGCTGCTGCGGGCCGCCGACGACGACCCGCACCGGCTCGGCGAACTGATCCGGGAGCGCGGCCCGCTGTACCGGAGCAGCGCGGAGGCGTTCGTGACGGCCCGTCACGAAGTCGCCGTGCGGGCACTCGGCGACCCGCGCCTGAGCTTCCGGCACCCCGACGAGGACGCGCCCGCCGCCGGCGGCGAGGGCGAGCCGCACGAGCCGATGCCGTGGGAGGTGCCGGCGCTGCGCGAGATCCTGCCCTTCGGCGAGATGTTCCTCACCGCGGGCCGGGCCGACTGCGAGCGCGTGGGCGGGCTGCTCGAACCGCTGCTCGGTGCGAAGGCCCTCCAGCAGCGGCGGCCCGCGGTCGAGCGGGCCCAGCGCCGGGTGCTCGCCGCCGCGGGCGACGCCTTCGACCTGCGGACGGAGGTCGCCGACCCGTTCGCCGCCGAGATCGTACGGGAGGTCCTCGGGGTCCCGGAGGAGGACCGCGACCGCTTCGCCGCGCTGTGCCGGGGCGCGGCGCCCGCCCTGGACGCCATGGTGTGCTCGCCGCACCTGCGGACGGCGCACGAGCTGATCACCTCCGTCGAGGGCATGCGGTCCCTGCTCACCGACCTGATCGCGCGGCGGCGCGCGGCGCCCGCGGACGATCTCGTCAGCGCGCTGCTGGCGGTGACGCACGAGGACGAGGTGCGGTCGGTGTGCATGCTGGTCGCCCTCGCCGGGGCGGAGCTGTCGGCGACCCTGTTCTGCGACGCGGTGGTGGCCCTGCTCGACCACCCCGCGGTGTGGCGGTCGCTGCGGGAGGAGCCGGCCGGCGCCCCGGCGGTGGTCGAGGAGACGCTGCGTCACTCCCCGCCGGTCCGGCTCGTACCGCTGTACGCCCACGAGGACCTCGACCTGGCCGGAACGCCCGTGGCGGCCGGCAGCCAGGTGGTGGTGGCGGTGGAGGCGGCCGGCCGGGACCCCGGGGTCCACGCGGAGCCGTCCGTCTTCGACCCGGCCAGGGAGCGCCACGGGGAACCGCTCGCGTTCTCCGCGGGCCTGCCCCTGTCCCTGCTCGCCCCGCTGGTGAGGCTCCAGGCCGCGTGCGGGCTGCGGGTCCTGGCGGAGGAGGCCCCCGGGGTACGGCGGGCCGGCCCGGTGCTGCGGCGGCTGCGGTCCGGGGTCACCGGAGCCGTCCTGGAGCTTCCCCTGGCCCGCTGACCCCCGCCCGCTCACGCACCGTGACCACATATCGCCGTTCCACTTGTATAGGTCGTAGTAGGTGTACTATCTTCGATCTAACAGGTCTGATCGAAAGGCAGAGGGCCTATGGCAGGGGCGAGTGATGTGCACGAGCTGAGCGGGACGACGGGACTGACGGATCCGCCGACGGACGAGCGCGTGATCGACATCCGTGGACTGCGGATGCGGTACGGGTCCAAGGACGTGCTGAACGGGGTCGACTTCAGCGTGCGCCGCGGCGAGGTCATCGCCCTGCTGGGGCCGAACGGCGCGGGCAAGACCACCACCATCGAGATCATGGAGGGCTTTCGTACGCGCTCGGCGGGCGAGGTGCGGGTGCTCGGGACCGACCCGGCCAAGGCCGACGAACGGTGGCGCGCCAGGCTGGGCATCGTGCTGCAGTCGTGGCGCGACCACGGGAAGTGGGAGGTCCGCGAACTGCTGGCCCAGCTGGGCGACTTCTACCGGCCCTACTCCACCGCCGAGCGGCCCCGCCCGCGCGACGTGGACGAGCTGCTCGCCATGGTCGGCCTGGAGCAGCAGGCCAAACAGAAGATCGGGGCGCTCTCCGGCGGTCAGCGCCGCCGCCTCGACGTCGCGATCGGCATCGTCGGACGCCCGGAGGTGCTGTTCCTGGACGAGCCCACCGTCGGGTTCGACCCCAAGGCCCGCCGGGACTTCCACGACGTGGTGCACCGGCTCTCCGACCTGGAGGACACCACCATCCTGCTCACCACGCACGACCTGGACGAGGCGGAGAAGCTCTCCGACCGCATCCTGATCCTGGCCGGCGGTCACATCGTCGCCGACGGCAGCGCCGATCAGCTCGCCCGGCAGGCGTCGGGGCGGGCCGAGGTCCGCTGGAGCGTGAACGGCGAGCACTTCGTGCACGCCACGCCCGACGCCAGCTCGTTCGTCCACGAGCTGTTCAAACAGCACGGGGACCGGGTCCGCGACCTCGAGGTGCGCCGGGCCAGCCTGGAGGACACCTACATGACCATGGTCCGGGAGCACGAGGCCGGACGGTCCGATGAGGCCGTCGCGGCCTTCCGGGAGGCGGGCCGATGAACCCCACCGCGTACGCCGCGCGGCTCGGTCTGCGCCGTGGCTGGACCGAGTTCCGCCAGAGCCTGACCACACCGGGCGACATCATCTACTACCTGTTCCTCGGGGGGGTCTTCCTCGGGGTGCTGTTCTTCATGCGGAACTCCACCGTGGACGGCAGCGACCTCTCACTCGCCACACTGACCATGCCCAGCATGATCGGCGGACTGCTGGCCTTCCAGGCGCTGGGCGGCGCGGCCTTCGCGCTGGCCGCCGAGCGGGAGGACGGCACACTGCTGCGGGCGAGGACCGTACCGCAGGGACTGATCGGCTACATCGCCGGCCGGGTGCTGGGCATCGCCCTGAGCACCCTGCTCACGCTGGCGATCATCCTGGTGCCGAGCGTGTTCCTCTTCGACGACCTGGTGACCGGGGAACTCGCCAAATGGCTGAACCTGCTGTGGGTGCTCGCCCTCGGCCTGCTCGCCACGCTGCCGATCGGCCTGATCATCGGCGCGATGGTGAAGAACCCGCGCGGCGCCAACACCTGGGGCATCTTCCCGACGATGGGCCTGATGGCGATCTCGGGTATCTTCTACCCGATCACCTCGCTCGCCGGCTGGCTCCAGGGCATCGCGCAGATCTTCCCCGTGTACTGGGTCGGACTGGGTACACGTGCCGCCCTGCTGCCCGACGCGGCGGTCGCGGTCGAGCTCGGCGACTCCTGGCGCAGGCCCATGACCGCGGTCGTGCTGATCGTCTGGGCCGTCGTCGCGCTGCTGGTCGCGCCGAGGGTCCTGGCCCGTACGGCACGCGGCGAGACGGGATCGAAGGTCGAGGCACGGCAGCAGGAGGCATTGAAGCGCGTTGGGTGACAGGGCATCCCGCAGAAAGGGCGGCGCGGCGCGCCCCGGCACGGGGGCGCCGCGGCCGGAGACCGAGGCGGCGGACTCCCGGCCCGGCACGGCCGGTGAGCCCGCCCCGGGCTGGCGCGCCACCGGCGAGCAGGGGCGTTCCCGGGGCGGCGGCGGGGGCGAGGTGGTGCACAACCGCATCGCCGTGCTGCGGGCGGAGCGTTCCATCACGCGCAGGCAGCTCGCCGAGGCCCTCGGGGTGCACTACCAGACGGTGGGCTATCTGGAGCGGGGCGAGTACAGCCCCAGCCTGTACCTGGCCCTGCGGATCGCGGAGTACTTCGAGGTCCCGGTCGAGGTGATCTTCTCGATCACCCCGTTCCCCCGGATCGGGAGCTCCCCGCCCGCCTCCGCATGAGGCCCGGCCGCGGCCGTGGGGACACCGGTGTCCCCACGGCCGCACAGGCCGTCAGACGGCAAGCGCCGACCCGGCCCGTCCCGCCCGGTGTTCGGCGGTGAGCCGCTCCAGCACGGGGACGATGTCGGCGGGCGCGGGCGTCGCGACGACCTCCCGGCGCAGCCGCTCCGCCCGCAGACGGAACGACGGCTCGCCCAGCACCCGTACCAGCGCGGCGCGCAGGCCCTCGGGCGTCAGCTCCTCCGGAGCGATGCACAGCCCGGCCCCCGCGTCCCGCACCCGGTGCGCCTTGGGCACGTTGCACCACATCTTGGCCGGCACCATCACCTGCGGCACCCCGTGCGCCAGAGCGGTCTGGAGCGTCCCCGAACCGCCGTGGTGGACGATCGCCGCACTGGTCGGCAGCAGGGCGTCCAGCGGGGCGAAGTCGACGATCCGCACGTTCTCCGGCACCTGCGCGCCCGGCTCCAGCTGGTCCGCGGTGAAGGTGGCGACGACCTCCACGTCCAGCTCCGCCACGGCCGCCAGCAGATCGGCGACGGACGTCCGGTCCGCGCCGACCACCTCACGGAACGACCGGCCGAGGGTCAGACAGACCCGCGGCCGCCGGGGCGGCTCGCCCAGCCAGTCCGGAACCGTCGCCTCCCCGTTGTACGGCACGTACCGCACCGGAACGGTCGGCAGACCGACGGGCAGCCGCAGCGAGGACGGAACGGGGTCGATGGTCCACTGGCCCACGACCAGGTCCTCGCCGAACTCCAGACCGTGCCGGCGCAGGATCCGGCTCATCCACTCCTCCAGCGGATCCTCCCGCAGCGCCGGCGGCAGAGCGGCCATGCCCCGCAGATAGTGCCGGCGCATCAGCCCCACCAGGTCCAGCCCGAACATCAGCCGCGCGTGGGCCGCGCCACTGGCCCGCGCCGCGAGCGCGCCGGGGTAGTACATGGTGTCCCACACGACCAGATCCGGCCGCCAGGAACGGGCGAAGTCGATCAGCTCCTCGGTGGTGTCGTCCGGCAGTGTGTTCTGGTGGACGAACGACGTCCACGCGGTCAGCACCCCGTGCACATAGGGATAGGTCAGCCGCTCGGGACGGGTCTCACTGATGTCGAGCACGTCCAGCCAGGCTTCGTCACGGATCTCCTCGGGCTCGTCGGTGTACTCCGGGTTCATCGTGGCCGGAACGTCCAGCGCCTCGCCCACCGCGACCGCGGTCAGGCCGGCGTTGCCGATGTCCTCGGCCACGTCCGGCTGGGTGGCGACACGGACCTCGTGTCCCGCGGCCCGCATCGCCCACGCCAGCGGTACCTGGGTGTGGACGTGGGTGCTCGCCGGGAACGGCGTGAAGAGCACTCGCATGGCACCACACCCTGCCGGTGCCCCGTCGCAGGGCGCTCGAGGGATCCCGCCAGCGCCGCACGAGCCGCCGGCGGCCCCTCTCGAGCGGATTTCGAAGCACACCGGCGAGTCTCGGCCCCCGTAACCAGGCGTCCCGACCGGCGCCGCACCGAAGCGGGAGGACGGCAATGGCCACAGCCGACACGGAAGTCGACGTCCTGGTGGTGGGCGCGGGCCTGGGCGGGCTCTCCACCACCATGTTCCTCGCCCGGCTCGGCATCCGGGTGCTCATGGCCGAGAAGCACCCGACGACCTCCATCCACCCCAGGGCCATCGGCCAGAACCCGCGCACCATGGAACTGCTCCGGCTCGCCGGCATCGCCGAACAGGTGCAGCAGGTCACCGACCACCGCGGCGCGAAGGGCCACTTCACCACGCGGGTCGCCGAGACCGTGCGGGGCGAGGTGCTCGGCACCTTCGAGGAGGGCTTCGAGCACCTCGTCGCCACGACCGCGCCCTGCTCCCCGCTGCCCTGGGCGCTGGCCTGGCAGGACCAGCTGGAACCCCTGATGCGGGCCCGGGCCGAGCAGGACGGGGCGCTGATCCGGTTCGGCACCGCGCTGGCCTCCTACGAACAGGACGCGGACGGTGTCAGCGCGGTGCTGCACGACCGCCGGGGCGGCGCGGAGACCACCGTACGGGCCCGGTACCTCGTGGCCGCCGACGGCGACCGCAGCCCGGTGCGCGAGGGGCTCGGCATCTCCCGCCACGGGCACGGCTCGCTGGCCCACGTGGTCGGCACCATCTTCGAGGCCGACCTGTCGACCGTGCTCCCGCCGGACGCCTCCGGCCTCTACTACCTGCGCAACCCCCACTTCAGCGGCATCTTCATCGGCAGCGACCGGCCCGAACGGCACACCTTCCTGGTCGAGTACGACCCGGAACGCGGCGAATCCGCCGAGGACTTCACCCAGGACCGCTGCGTCGAACTGATCCGCCTCGGCCTGGACGCACCCGGTCTGGAACCCAAGGTGCTGGACATCCAGCGCTGGGAGATGGCGGCCCTGATCGCCGAACGGTGGCGGGCCGGCCGGGTGTTCCTCGTCGGCGACTCGGCGAAGGTCGTACCGCCCACCGGCGGACTGGGCGGCAACACGGCCATCGGCGACGGATTCGACCTCGCCTGGAAACTGTCCGCCGTGCTCTCGGGCCAGGCCGGCCCCGGACTGCTGGACAGCTACGAGCCCGAACGCAGGCTCGTGGCCCAGCTCGTGATGGACGAGGCCATGCATCTCTACGCCTCCCGGCTCGCCCCTCACCTCCAGGACCGGATGGCGGAACCCGCCGGGTACGCCGAGGTGATCCTCGGCTTCCGCTACCGCTCGGGCGCCGTCGTCGTCGACGACGAGGACGGCGCCCGCGTCGAATCGCCCGCCCGGCCCTCCGGACGGCCCGGATTCCGGATGCCGCACGTATGGGTGCGGCAGGCGGGCGAGCGCATCTCCACCGTGGACCTCTTCGGCTCCGGCTGGCTGCTGCTGACCGGCGCGGACGGCGCCGGCTGGACGGAGTGCGCCCGCGCCGTCGGCACGGAGCTCGGCGTACCGCTGGAGGTCCACGGGACGGCCACCGATCTGAGCGACACCGAGGGCGAGATGGCCCGGCGGTTCGGCATCGGCACGGCCGGCGCCTCCCTGATCCGGCCCGACGGCGTCGTCGCCTGGCGCACCGCCACCCGGCCCGACGACCCCACCGCCACCCTGCGGGCCGTACTGACCCAGGTGCTGTCCCGCTGACCCCGGCCCGCGGACGCGCGGACCCCCACGACGAAGGAGCCCACCGCCATGACGGCTGCCCCGACCGACCCGATCACCACCGGCGTCCTCACCGACGAGGCCCACCGGTACTACCAGGAGAACGGTTTCGTCCGGATCCCGCAGGTCCTGACCGCCGCCGAGGTGGCACGGTTCCGGGAGGCCTCCGAGGAACTGGTCGCCCGGCACGGCCCCGAGATCTGGGGCGCCGACGAGGACTCGGTCCAGGTGCACTTCGTCGCCCAGGCCTGGCTCAAGCACGAGGCACTGCGCGACCTGGCGCTGCACCCGGCGATCACCGCCGCCGCCAAGCGGCTCGCCGGCACCCCGCTGCGGATCTACAGCACCGACATCCTCCTGAAGCCGGCCCAGAAGGAACTGGCCACCCTGCCCACGCTGGTCCACGACGACGAGACCGGTCTGCCGCTCGACCACCTGGAGGACACCCTCACCGCGTGGGTCGCCCTGGCCGACGTACCCGTCGAGCGCGGCTGCCTCAGCTACGTGCCCGGCTCCCACCTGCGCGACGCCGCCCACCGGCAGACCCACATGACCAGCTTCGCCGAACACCGCGCCATCTCCGACATCTGGCCGGACTACGACTGGCAGCCCCGGGTCACCGTCCCGCTGAAGGCCGGTGACGTCGCCTTCCACCACTGCCGCACCGTGCACATGGCCGGACCGAACCTGACCGACAGCCCCCGCATGGGCCACGGCATCGTCTACATGAACGCCGGCAGCACCTACCGGCCGGGGACCGAGGACGCCCACATCGCCCACATGACCCCCGGTGAGCCGCTGAACAACGACCAGTTCCCCCTCGTCTGAGACACCCGGAGCCGGAGGAGACCGCCGAAGGTGAGCGTCAGCCAGCACACACGGAACCCCGGAGGAATCGGCGAGCTGGGCAGGCGGCTCCAGCGGGCGCACGGGGAGCTGTGGCTCCGCCGGGTCAAGGGCGATCCGTACGCCGACCTGCTCCGCGGCCACGCCGAGGACCCGCGCCCCTGCCACGAACGCATCCGCGCCCTCGGGCCGCTGTGGCGCAGCGCCACCGGCACCTGGGTCACGGCCGACCACGGCCTCGCCGCCACCCTGCTGGGCGGAACATGGCCGCACGGCCCGGTGACGGGCGAGCACGTCCACGTACCGGCCGAGGAGGCGGGACTGGGCGGCGACGCGGCGCACTACGAACGGCTGCGGCGGACGGCGGAGGCGGTGTTCACCCCCGACGCCGTGACGGCGGTGTGCCGGCGGGCGGTCGCGGGACGGGGCGAACGCTTCGACCTCGTCACCGACCTCGCCGAGCGCCTTCCCGTGGAGCTCCTCGCCGACCGGTTCGGGCTGCCCCGGGCACTCCACCGGGAGCTCGCCGCCGCCTGCGCCGCCGCCGGTGTCGTCCTCGACGGCCTGCTCTGCCCGCAGCGACTGGACGTCACCCGGCGCGCGACGGCCGCCGTCGACCGGCTGCCCGCGCTCCTCGCGCCGGCCGGCGACGAGCGGCGGCGCGCGACGGCGGTGCTCCTGGCCACCGCGGGGGTGCGCATCGCGGCGCGGCTGGTCACCGGCGCCGTACTGGCCGTGGTGGACCACCCCGAGGAGTTCGCGCGCGTGGCCGACGACCCCGCGTACGCGGCCACGGTCGTCACCGAGGTGCTGCGTCACGACCCGCCGGCGCAGCTCCACGCGGCGGTCGCCCGCGCCGACGCCGAGTTCGCCGGAGAGCGGGTGTCGGCGGGGGAGCGGGTGGTGGTCCTCGTGGGGGCCGCCAACCGCGATCCCGAGGTGTTCGCCGACCCCGACCGGTTCGCCCCCGGCCGCCCGGCCGGCCCCCTCCTGCCCGGCCTCCACCACCGGGTGACGCTGCCGTTCGCCCGCGCCCAGGCCGAAGCCGTGCTCCGCGCGCTGGCGGCCGCCGGCCCGCGCCCGCGCCGGTCGGGCCCGTCCCTGCGCAGCCGCCGCTCACCGGTGACCAGGCACCTGCTCGGCTGCCCGCTGGCCACCGGCTGACCGCGCCGCGCCGACAGAAAGGAAACACCGGCGATGCGAGTCCTGTTCACCTCCATCGAGGGCAATCACTTCCATCAGATGGTCCCGCTGGCGTGGGCCCTGCGCACCGCCGGCCACGAGGTGCTGGCCGCGTGCAACGAGCAGCTCGTCGACACCGTCACCCAGACCGGCCTGACCGCGGTGCCGATCCAGTCGCCGACCCTGTGGGAGCGGCTGGACGACTTCCAGAAGGAGGCCATCTCCCTCTTCAACGAGATCGGCACCAGCAAGCAGGACCCTTCGACCGTCACCTGGGAGGACCACCTCTCCTACGAGAACATGGTGGTCCCCGCCCTCTACCAGCCGCTCAACAACGACGCCCAGATCGACCAGTTGGTGGAGGTGGCCCGCAGCTGGCGGCCGGACCTGGTGATCTGGGAGAGCTTCTCCATCGCCGGGGCGGTCGTCGCCGTCGCCACCGGCGCGGCCCACGCCCGGCTGGTGTCCGGCCCAGAACTCGCCCTGCAGATGGTCACCCGCGGGCACTTCCTGCGCCACCGCGACCGGCAGCCCGAACCGCTGCGCGAGGACCCGACCGCCGAATGGCTCGACTGGACACTCGAACGGCTCGGCAGCGACCGGCGGTTCGAGGAGACCATGCTGACCGGCCAGTGGGTCGTCGACACCCGGCCCGGCAGCCTGCGCCAGGAACTCGACCTGCCCACGGTCCCGATGCGCTACGTCCCCTACAACGGCCGCTGCACGGTGCCGGCCTGGCTCCACGAGCCGGCCGGGCGCCGCCGGGTGTGCGTCACCCTCGGCACCTCCATCACCCGTGAGGACTCCGAGCGGTTCCGGCTCACCGACACACTCGCCGCCCTCTTCCGCAGCCTCGCCGGACTCGACGTCGAGATCATCGCCGCGCTCGACCCCGCCCAGCGCGACGCCCTGCCGGAACTGCCCGGCAACATCCGCGCCACCGACTTCGTCCCGCTCAACGAACTCGCCCCGTCCTGCTCGGTGATCGTGCACCACGCCGGCTACCAGACCAAGGCCACCGCCGACCTGCACGGGGTGCCGCAGGTCGTCATCGTGGGCTACGAATGGGTGAGCGAGGACATGGGGGAGGAGTACGAGAAGTCGGGCGCCACCCTCGCCGTGTCCGCCCGTGACCTGACCGCCGAGGTGCTGCGGGAGAAGATCCTCCGCCTGCTCGACGAGCCCTCGTACGCCGAACGCGCCCGGGAGCTCCGCACGGAGATCCGCGCCATGCCGACCCCCAACGAGGTCGTTCCGGTCCTCGAGAAGCTGACCGGGGAGCACCGGGCCGGCGCCTGACCGGGCACCCCGGCCCGACGGACCGGACCAGTGCTCCTCGTGCGCTCCTCGAGACGGCTGCGGCAGCGTCGTCGGCATGCCGAATCCGTGGGATCTCCCCGACGAACTGCCGACCGACCTCCCCGTGACCCGCTGCCGGCTGCCGGACGGCCATGTGGTGTCCGCGGTGCAGGAAGCGGAAGCGCACACGCTCTGGGAGGAGATCAGCAGCGCCGCCCCCTACCGCAGCGCCGCCGAGGGACTGCGCCCCGACGAAGCCGTCATCGACGTCGGGGCGCACATCGGGCTGGCCTCCCTGCTCTTCGCCCGCCTGGCCCCCGAAAGCCGTCTGCTCGCCTTCGAACCCGCTCCCAAGGCCTTCGCCTGCCTGGAGGAGAACCTGGCCCGGCACCTGCCGGGTGCGCTCGCCTCCCGGCAGGCGCTCGGGGCCGCGCCCGGGAAGTCCGAACTGATCTACCGGCCCTACGTCGCCTCCGCCTCGACGCTGTACGACGACGCCGAGGACGACACCCGCAACCTCGAGGCCCACCTGGCCAACATCGGCGCGGACGAGCGGACCCGCGAGGTCGTCCGGCGGACCTTCGACGTGACCCAGCGGGTCCAGGTCGAGGTGACCACGCTGACCGCCGCCCTGGCCGAGCACGGCGTGGACAAGGTCGGCCTGCTGAAGATAGACGTCGAGCGCGGTGAGCTCGACGTCCTCGACGGCATCGATCCCGCCTGCTGGCCGCGCATCCGCCGGGTCCTGCTGGAGGTCCACGACATGGACGGCAGGCTCGGCCGCGTCGTCTCGCGCCTGGCCGGACTCGGCTTCCGGGCCACGGTCTCCCAGTGGGGGGTCTATGTCGGCGGCAGCGTCCACCTCGTGTTCGCCGAGCGGGACTGACGACGAGGAGGACGGACGATGAGCGACGGCGCCGCGCGCCCGTCCGGGCCCGGGAGCACCCCCTCCCGGGCCCTCGCCCCCGACCTCGCCCGGGGCCTGATGCTGCTGATCGTCGCCCTGGTGCACGCCCACATGTTCGTGAGCGGGAGCGCCGCGGTGATCCGCGGCTATCCGCCGGTCGCCGGCTCACTCCCGGACGCGCTGACGGCGGGCCTGCTGACCGTCCTGGCCGACAGCCGCAGCTTTCCCATGTTCGCCCTGCTGTTCGGCTACGGCGTGGGCCGCGTCCTCGACCGCGAGCGGCGCCGGGGACGGGACGAGACCGGGGCCCACTCGGTGCTGCGGCGGCGCTCCCGCCTGCTGCTGCTGTTCGGGTTCTGCCACGCGCTGCTGCTGTTCTCCGGGGACGTCCTGGGCGCCTACGGGCTGCTCGGCCTGGCCGCGGTCGGCCTGACCGGCGCCGCCGACCGCACCCTGTTCAAGGTGGCCGGCGCCGGCGCCGTGCTGGGCTCGGTGCTGTACGGGGGCACCCTGGCCGCCAACGCCTCCGGCGACCCCGGTGACGGCGCGGCGGCACTGTTCCTGGCCGCCGACCCGGTGTCCGACGCCGCCTACCGGATCGGCACCTGGGTGGTCACCACCCCGCTGTTCGCCGTGGTGTCGCTCGGCCCGTTCCTGATCGGCGCGTGGGCGGCCCGGCGGCGGATCCTGGAGGAGCCGGGCCGGTTCCGGAGCCTGCTGCGGCGCGTCGCGGTGACGGGCACGGCCGTCGGCGTCGCCGGTGGCCTGCCCCTGGCGGCGATCACCTCAGGACTGTGGACCACCGCCCCGGACGGTGTGATCCTCGGGCTCGGGGTGCTGCACGTCCTGACGGGCTACGCGGGCGGCTGCGCACTGGCCGCGGCGGTCGCCCTGCTGGCGCTGCGCCTGGAGGGACACCGCGGCCGGGCGGTGACCGCGGTCGCCGCGTGCGGCCGGCGGTCCATGAGCTGCTATGTGTGGCAGTCGGCCGTCTGGCTGGTGCTGTTCGCCCCGTACGTCCTCGGGCTCGGGGACGAGGTGAGCGTCCTCGGCTCGGCGCTTGTCGCGTTCGGCACCTGGGGCGTCGGGGTGCTGATGGCCGAACTCCTGCGCCGCGCGGGCCGGCGCGGCCCGGCCGAAGCCCTGCTGCACCGGGCCACCCACCGCGCCGGGCGACGCCCCGGCGCGCGCCGGGAGGCGCTCGGCGGCACGGCGGAAGCCACCGTGCCACCGCGCCGCTGAGCGACCGGCCGCTCCGGCCGGCAGCACGGCGCGACGCCCGGCCGGGCTCTCCCGGCCGGGCGTCGCACGGTCGCGCCGGTGCCGTGACGCGGGTGCCGTGTCTTCCGGAAGCCTGGAAGCCTGGAAGCCCGGAAACCCGGAAACCCCGAAGCCCGGCAGCCTCAGTGCGCCGAGCCGGCCGTGCGGCGCGGCAGCAGCGGCTCCCACCAGGCGCGGTTGTCGCGGTACCACCGGACGGTCTCGGCGAAGCCGCGCTCGAACGGGACCTCCGGCTCGAAGCCCAGTTCCGCCCTGATCCGCTCGGCGTTCAGCGCGTACCGGCGGTCGTGACCCTTGCGGTCGGTGACATGGTCCACCCGGTCCCAGCCGGCCCCGAACTCCCCGAGCACCAGCCGGGTCAGGTCGCGGTTGGTCAGCTCCGTGCCGCCGGCGATGTTGTACGTGGCGCCCGCGCGGCCCGACTCCAGCACGCGCTGGACCGCCCGGCAGTGGTCGTCGACGTGCAGCCACTCCCGTACGTGCAGCCCGTCGCCGTACAGCGGAACGTTCCTGCCCTCCAGCAGGTTCGTGACGAACAGCGGAATGACCTTCTCGGGGAACTGGTGGGGCCCGTAGTTGTTGGCGCAGCGGGTGATCGTGGTCGCCAGCCCGTGGGTGCGGTGGAAGGCCCGGACGATCAGGTCAGCGGCCGCCTTGGACGCCGCGTAGGGGGAGTTGGGCTCCAGCGGGGACTCCTCCGAGAACGAGCCCTTCTCCACCGACCCGTACACCTCGTCCGTCGAGACGTGCACGAACCGGCCCACCCCGGTGCGGACACAGCAGTCCAGCAGGGTGTGGGTGCCCGTGACGTTGGTGGTGACGAAGGGGGTGGAGCCGGCGATGGAGCGGTCCACGTGGGACTCCGCCGCGAAGTGCACCACGGCGTCGTGCCCGGGCAGCAGGTCCATCAGCAGGCCCTGGTCGCAGATGTCGCCCCGGACGAAGGTCAGCCTCGGATGGGAGGGCGGCAGGTTGGTGAGCGTGCCCGCGTAGGTGAGCTTGTCCAGGACGGTCAGCCGCGCGTCCTCGTAACCGGGGTAGCGGCCGGCGAGCAGGCTTCTGACGTAGTGCGAACCGATGAAACCGGCACCGCCGGTGATCAGCAGCCTCCTGCGGCTCAACGGGCCACGCTCGCCGTGACGTAGCGCACCGGCGTCTCGATCGACACCGGCCCGCCGTCCGTGCGCATGTCGTCCAGCGCCCCGGTGAGCCGTACCCGCAGCCGTTCCCGGTCGTCGTCGGGCAGGTGCTCCCACAGCAGGCGCATGCCCTGGGTGTGGGACCACTCCACCCACGCGGCGCCGGACGGGGCCACCAGATCGACCGGTTCGTCGGTGACCTCCACCTCGCCGAAGCCCGCGGACTCCATGGTCCGGCGCAGGTCGTCCTTCTCGGCCAGCCAGCTGTTGAAGCGCCGCTGGAGCTCCTCGGGCCGCCACTGCGGCGGCAGGTTCCGCAGCAGCGAGCGCGGGATGAGCTCGGTGAAGACCGGGGGGAGGAAGGGGAAGGTGTCGTCGGTGAACACCGGGCTGGTGAAGGCGATCCGCCCGCCGTCGGCGAGCAGCCGGGCGTAGCGCGGCAGGGCGGCCCGGGCGTCGGGGAAGAAGATGAGACTGTAGCTGCCGGTCACGACGTCGAAGGAGCGCGGCGGCAGCTCGGGGAACTCGCCGTCCATCACCCGCAGTTCCACCTGGCCGGCGCCGGCCGCCGCGGCCTCCCGCCGGGCCTCCTCGATCATGGCCGGGGCGATGTCGATACCGAGGACCCGGCCCGACTCCCCGACCAGCGCGGCGGCGTGGAAGAGGCAGGCGCCCCGGCCGCAGCCCACGTCCAGGACCCGCTCGCCGGGTTTCGGGGCCGCTCGCTCCACGAGGCGCCGCCCCATGGGGGTGAAGAAGGTGACCCCCAGCCGGTCGTAGGACCCCGCGGCCCGGTCGAAGGCCGCCGTGACACGGGCCTTGTACGTTGTGTTGTCCACGTGCGCTCCCAGGAAATCCCACGGAATTGGCGGTACGGCCCCCCATCGTCCGGCGGGCACCTTCGAAAGCGCTCGACAACAGGTGGAGCATGACTGGCGTGGCCGGATGAAATCCCGGACGACCGTCCGCTCCCCTTACCGTGTTTACACGTACTGAACGGCCACATAGGGTGCGCCGATGACTCTCTCAGACCAGGACGGAAACCCGCGTCCGGAAGCCGACCGTCATGACTTCATCGAAGTCCGCGGCGCCCGGGAGAACAACTTGGCGGATGTCTCCCTCGATATCCCCAAACGCCGCCTCACCGTGTTCACCGGCGTTTCCGGTTCCGGTAAGTCCTCACTGGTCTTCGGCACCGTAGCGGCCGAGTCCCGGCGCCTGATCAACGAGACGTACACGGCGTTCGTCCAGTCGTTCATGCCGAGTTTCGGCCGACCCGACGTCGACGCGCTGCGCAACCTGAGCGCCGCGATCGTGCTGGACCAGGAACGCATGGGGGCCAACTCACGCTCGACCGTGGGCACCGCCACGGACGCGCACACCATGCTGCGGATCATTTTCAGCCGTCTGGGAACCCCGCACATCGGCACGTCCGGGGCGTTCAGTTTCAATCTGCCCGAGGGCATGTGCCCCGACTGCCAGGGAATCGGCCGGGTCTCCACGCTCGACGTGGAGCAGCTGGTGGACCCCGAACTCTCCCTCGACGAGGGGGCGATCACGGTCCCCAACTTCAACGTCGGCTCCTGGTACTGGAAGTCCATCGCCCACTCCGGCTTCGTCGATCCCGCCGTCCGGCTCAAGGACTACACCCCCACCCAGTGGCACGACCTGCTGCACCGGACCGCCACCCGGATCAAGCTCCTGCACGGCGGTACCGGCACCACCTACGAGGGTCTGGCGGTCAAGGTGCGCCGCCTCTACCTCGGCAAGGACCCGGGCGCCCTGCAGCCCCACATCCGTGCCTTCGTCGACCGGGCCGTGACCTTCGCCCGCTGCGCGGCGTGCGACGGTGCCCGGCTCAAGCCCGCGGCGCTCTCCTGCCGGATCGACGGGCTCAACATCGCCGACTGCTGCGCCCTGCAGATCAGCGAACTCGCCCGGTTCGTCCGGGGCATTGACGGCCCCCCGGTGGCGCCGCTGCTGACCGGCCTCGGCGAACTGCTCGACTCGCTCGTGGAGATCGGCCTCGGCTACCTCAGCCTGGACCGCGAGTCGGGCACCCTGTCCGGCGGCGAGGCCCAGCGGGTCAGGATGGTGCGGCACCTCGGCTCGAGCCTCACCGACGCCACGTACGTCTTCGACGAGCCCACCGTCGGGCTGCACCCGCACGACATCCAGCGCGTGAACTCCGTGCTGCTCCGGCTGCGCGACAAGGGGAACACCGTCCTCGTCGTGGAGCACAAGCCGGAGCTGATCCGGATCGCCGACCACGTGGTCGACCTGGGGCCCGGCGCGGGCCCGGAGGGCGGCAGGATCTGCTTCACCGGGCGGGTCGACGCGCTGCGCCGGTCCGGGACGCCGACCGGCCGGTACCTGGACCACCGGGTGCGGACCAAGGAGCGGGTACGGCGGCCCACCGGACAGCTGTCGATCACCGGCGCCACGACGCACAACCTGCGGGACGTGAGCGTCGAGGTGCCGCTCGGCGTGCTGACCGCCGTGACCGGTGTCGCCGGGTCGGGCAAGAGTTCGCTCATCCACGGCTCGCTGGCCGGGCGGGACGGTGTGATCGCGGTGGACCAGTCCGCGATCCGCGGGTCCCGGCGCAGCAACACGGCGACCTACACCGGACTGCTCGACCCGATCCGTGCCGCCTTCGCCCGGGCCAACGGGGTCAAGCCGGCCCTGTTCAGCCCCAACTCCGAGGGGGCCTGCAAGAACTGCCGGGGCATCGGGGTGGTCTACACGGACCTCGCGATGATGGCGGGCGTCTCGACCGTGTGCGAGGAGTGCGAGGGCAAGCGGTTCGTTCCCAAGGTCCTCACCTACACCCTGCGCGGCAAGGACATCAGCGAGGTGCTCGCCCTGACGGTGGACGAGGCCCGTGACTTCTTCACCACCGGCCGGGCCCGGACCGTCCTGGACCGGCTCGCCGACGTCGGCCTCGGGTACGTCGGTCTCGGCCGGCCCCTCACCACCCTGTCCGGCGGCGAGCGGCAGCGCCTGAAGCTGGCCGTCCACATGGCGGAGAAGGCCGCCGTCTACATCCTGGACGAGCCGACGAGCGGACTGCACCTCGCCGACGTGGACCAGCTGCTGGGCCTGCTCGACCGGCTCGTGGACGACGGGAACACGGTCATCGTCATCGAGCACCACCAGGCCGTGATGGCCCACGCCGACTGGATCGTCGACCTCGGACCGGGCGCGGGCCGGGACGGCGGCCGGGTCGTGTTCACCGGCACCCCCGCCGACCTCGTCGCGCACGGCGACACCCTCACCGCCCGGCATCTGCGCGAGTACGTCACCGCGTCCAGTGGTCGTTGAGGCGTGTGCGAGACGCCGCGGACATCATCGGCAGCACGCGGGCCCACTGGAGAGCACCGAATCCTGACACGCCGGACACCGGACCCCGGGCTCACACGTCACGCAGACCGAGCAATACGGCTTTGAATCGGAGTCCGTCATGGCTTCCACCATGCAGTCACGGAAACTTCTCGTCGAGGGCGCGGTCGAATTCACGCCACGGGTGTTCGACGACTCGCGCGGCATCTTCGTATCGCCCTATCAGGAATCGGCGTTCTCGGACGCCACCGGGCATGCGCTGTTCCGCGTCGCCCAGACGAATCACAGCAGGTCGCGCCGGGGCGTGGTGCGCGGGCTGCACTACACCCTGACACCGCCGGGGTGCGGCAAGTACGTGTACTGCGCGCGCGGGAAGACGCTCGACATCGCGCTGGACATCCGGGTCGGATCGCCGACCTTCGGCCGCTGGGACGCCGTACTGCTGGACACCGAGACGTTCCGCTCCGTGTACTTCCCCGTCGGCGTCGCCCACGGCTTCGTCGCGCTCCAGGACGACACCGTCGTCTCCTACCTGCTCTCCGGCGAGTACGTCCCCGAGCACGAGCTGGCGCTGTCGATCCTCGACCCGGAGCTTGCCCTGCCCATCCCCGGCGACCTCGATCCGGTCCTGTCGGAGCGCGACCTCGCGGCACCCACCCTGGAGAAGGCCGCGTCGGACGGTCTGCTGCCCGACTACGACGAGTGCCTGGCCATCGACCGGGCCCTGCGGACGGCCTGATTCGCGGGGCCCGGCGAGGGGGGGGGGGGGGGGGGGGGGGGGGGGGGGGGGGGGGGGGGGGGGGGGGGGGGGGGGGGGGGGGGGGGGGGGGGGGGAGGGGGGGGAAGG
>NZ_JBVIFC010000026.1:0-61461 GCF_055571535.1 Streptomyces sp. NPDC030893
CGTCGGCGGGGTCTGCCGACCCGGCCCGCGACGGCGGGAATCTTGTCGAGCAGCGGCTCGAGCTGGGTGACGTCGTTGCGGTTGCCGCCGGTCAGGCACCGGGCTGACGGAGCGTGCCCCGATAGGGGCCTTGGCCCCGAAGGCACCGTCACAGTCCTGACCGCTTCATCGACCAGCGCTGACTATCGGTGCGTCGCCGAACAGGAGCACCGTGACCACACTCGGCAGACCTGCTGTCTTTCCTCCCCTCCAGGCAGAAGCCACGGCTGGGTCGCGCGAGGTGGTGCTCGGCGTCGATCCCTACAAGGACGTGCACGTCGCCGCCGTCCTTGACCACCTTGGGAGGCTGCGGAGCAGCGGGGACGTCCCGGCCACGACGGCCGACTACCACCAACTTGATGGTCGGGGACGAACTGGAAGCGGTTCACCAGCGCGTCTTGCCGGAGAAATA
This sequence comes from Streptomyces sp. NPDC030893, assembly GCF_055571535.1. NCBI lineage: Bacteria > Bacillati > Actinomycetota > Actinomycetes > Kitasatosporales > Streptomycetaceae > Streptomyces > Streptomyces sp. NPDC030893. Next base: position 452 of record NZ_JBVIFC010000026.1, read on the forward strand.
CTTTGCCGCCATCCGCAGGATCTCGCCCTCTTCCTCCAGCTCACGGACCTTCCTCCGCAGAGCGGCGTTTCCGCCTCCAACGGCGTCGGCGGCTCGGCCGGCACCCACCGCCCGGCGTCCCCGGGGCCGGCTCGCTTGGGCCGCCCGGACCCGGTTACGCAGGGTCTCGGGGTGATCCCCAGATCGGCGGCGCCCTGGCTGATCATCGCCTCGGGCCCCGACCGGTACAACGCGACCGAGTCCGCCCTTGAACGGTGGCGGACAGTTCTTCATGACCACGAGATGTCCGTTCTCAGATCCTCAGGGTCCAGTGTCTCGTGTGCCCGGGGCCAAGGGCCAAAGCCCCAGGTGATGCCGGAGGCGGCGCCGGCCGAGGTGAACACGCTGCCCTCATCGGCGAACCGCACGTTCTCGTCGACCCCGATGAGCGGGCACCTGGTCATGAGGGCCCGCGTGTAGTGCCCGTGCGTCGTGGCGCGCCTGCCGTCGAGCAGGCCCGTAGCGGCGAGCGCGAAGGCGCCCGCCGAGGTCGCCTCGCCGCGAGCCGCACGCCCCTGGCGGCAATCAGCGCGTCGACAACGGCCCGCGGCAGGTCGTCACGGTCCGGGAACCGGTAGCCGGGGAACGAAACAATGCCGTCCACGCGAGCGCCTCAAAGCCGTAGGCGACGTCGTACACGAGACCGCCCCGCCGCCGACCACGAGACCGGATGCCGCCCCGCACACCCGCACCTCGTACGGCCTGCTCGCGCGGGTCGTGAAGACCTGCGCGGGAATGCCGACATCGAGCGGCTTCGCACCCTCGAGGACTAGGACGGTGACGCGATGCAGGCGGGAGGTCGGCACAGGAAGGGGTGGCGGGGGCGCGATCGCCGGGACGCCCGCTGCGCGGACCGGGCACAGGACACACCCGCCGGCCGTCCTCCACAGTGCAGCCCCCGGCCTCCCGGCGTGGCAGCGGGCCCTCCCGCAGGCGAAGACCACGAATGCGGCCGGCCGCCGCGTGCTGGCGCGCGCCAGGTCCCGCGGACTCCGGGGTGGTGAGGTCAGACGGCTTGTTCTGTGGGGAGGACGGTGATTTCCGTCAGGTTGACATGACGGGGAAGGGCAGCGATGAACGCGACCGTCTCGGCGACGTCTTCCGGCTGGAGGCAGTCGATCTGCTCCAGCAGGTCGGCCATCAGCCTGGAGGCGTCCGGGTCGGTGACGTGGTCGGGGAGTTCGGTGTCGACCATGCCGGGTTCGACGGTGGACACGCGTACCTTCTTGCGGCCGAGCTCTGTCCGCAGAAGCCGGGTGAGGTGGCTGAGGTAAGCCTTGGTGCCGGAGTAGACGGAGAACTTCTCCAGGACACGAGTGGCCGCGATGGAGGAGGTGGTGATCAGGTCCGCCGGCTTCCCGGCGGCCGCGCTCCGTTCCAGGTCGTGCACGAAGGCATGGATGGTGTTCATGACACCCTTGATGTTCAGGTCGATCTGGGCGTCCCACTCCTCGGCCCTGAGAGCGCCGATCTCCGAGATCAGCTGCACACCGGCATTGGCGAAGACGAGGTCCACCCGTCCGAGTTCAGCGGCTGTCCGCCGCGCGGCGTCCAGAACGGCAGCGCGGTCGGTGACGTCGACAATGAGGGGCAGGGCCCTGCCCCCATCGGCCGAGATACGTCCCGCGAGTGCCTCGAGACGGTCCTTGCGGCGTGCCAGAAGAGCCACGTCGGCACCCAGGCGGGCAAGTCGTGCCGCGGTGGCCTCGCCGATGCCACTGGACGCCCCCGTGACCACCGCGGCACGGCCGGCCAACGGCCGGCCGGTGAGAACAGCAGACATGGAACCCACCTCTCCATGAAGTCAGTCTGATGGAACATGCTGGAACGACTGTTCAGGACCCCTTGCGAGAAAAACGCTTGCATCGCTCGTTACCGTCTATCCCAGCTCCCGGAACACACACGTCCCACTGACGAGGCCAGCCCCGGTCTACCCCCAGCGCCCCTCCCACACAGCCGCAATACACTCCTAGAGCTGATCGACGCCCCCCGAAAACCCCAGCACAGGCCCCACGGAGGGCCGGCATCGACAACTACGCGACACGCAAAGGCCGCATCTAAGGGACCGTGCTGGTCAACGTCGAGACCCGCAGACCGGTGGACCTCCTGCCGGAATGCGAGACAGGCACTGTCGCGGCCTGACCGGCCGAGCGCCCGGGGACCGAAGTCGTCTGCCGTTGCCCGTGCACCGATCTTCCCCGAGGAAGCCAGGACCGGGGCGCCCACTGCGGTCCAGGTCGCCGACCGATTCTGCCTGTGGCGCAACCCCGGCGAAGCCGCCGAGCCGTGTGCCCCCCAGCCGCTGCCCCTCACTCCCTCTCGTTCGGACGCACGTCCAGCCCGGCCAGCAGATCACCATGCACGAGGTCCGAACCGTGGCCGACACCACAGCCATCCTGGAGGTTCACCGCCCTGCCATCGCCAAGCCCGCCGGATGACGTGACTGGCTCACAGCCGTCCTGCCGGTGCACGTATCTCCGTACTTGGTGGAGCACTCACAGAAGTACGCCGACACCACCGCCAAGCACAAGGCGGCAGCAGCCTGAGAACCTGCCGGCCGGGGGCAAGGACTTGCACCTTCGCCCCGAGTCTCGGCCCTCACGAACACGGACATGCAGCTGCATCGCCGAGGGCTCGACGACTACGCTGACGTCATGTCACCGTCAGACTGGACACGGCTCACCCAAGCGCCAGGACGGCGCCGACTGGGAATCATGTGCAGCCACGTCATCAGGCGTCCTGTCCTGATCATCGCCCTCGCAGGGCTGGCCTTTCTCATCACCGGATTCGGCAAAGACCTCCCCGCGCTCTACGGCATGACCCCCCTGGGCGCCGTTCTTATCTTCAGGAGCATGGGCCGCTACCGCGTGGCCGACCCGGCTGACGACATCGGCGATAAACCCCAAGCCAAGGACACAACGGCGAACTGACCAACAACGGTTTGCTGCTGACAATCCTGCGAGCCCCTCGCCCGTGGGCATTCCTGTCAGGGGAAGCAGCCGGGCGGGCTCCGTGGGCCACACGCCACCGGCCGCCGTGGTCCCCACGGTGCGCACTTGCACCGCTCCGCCCCAGGACGCCCGGAAAACGCCACCCGATCGAGGGTGGGCCAAAACACCCGGCGAAAACACACCGCTACGGGTTCGGCCGAGGGCCGTCGAGACGGCATGCCCGGGCGGGGCACGGGCAGGATGACCCGGTCAGGGAGCGTTGTGGCGGCAGGTGCTTTGCGGACGGTTCCGCCGGCCGGGGAGACGACCGCGTCGCTGATCGGCCGGCGGCAGCCCGCCCGCTATCCGGCCGTCGGTGTGCTGCGGCAGGGGGCGGCCGCAACTCCCCGGCTCAACGACTAGGCTGCCCCGAACACCCGTACGTCTGTCCGTCAGGCCGGTGCAAGGAGGCCGCAGCGTGTTTGTCCTGCTCGCCTTCGTGGCCCTGCTCGCCGCTCCTGTATGGGTCATTGCCGTGGTCGTCAAACTGCTGTCCGCCGCCCTGCCGGGCCGGCGCTCCGACTGGGGCGTGCGGTTATTGCGCTGGGGCGCCGGCATGGCGGCGGCCGCCGCGGTCATGCTTGTGGTCATGGCGCTCGGCGCCGTCGAACTGTCCGACCACGAGTCCCGGTCGGGGACGGACTCCTCCCCCGCGCCCGCCTGTCGCGACGCCGCGCCCCATCTCGTGGAGCACCTCGCCGGCCACCGCGCCTCATATCTGCCCCCGGCCTTCGACTGTGTCCTGAAGGACGGGACCACGTACCCCAGTTCCGAAAGCTACGTGTGGCTCAATGGCCTCGTCGTCACCTGCGCGGCGGTCTCCGCACTGCTGGCCGTGGGAGCCAGGTACACCACCGGTCGGCAGACGGCGCGACAGAGGCGTGTGCCGGGCCCCGGGATGCTGGGGTGATCCGAACGGCAGACCCTGGAGGGAAACGCCGTCCTGGACGCCGGACGGGGCAGCTACCCCTGATGTCATGCCGTCGCCGGGTCCACGTCCGGGTCCGCGCAGATCCGGGAGAGCTCACGTTTGGGATATCCCGGTGTCCGAGCTGAGGGCTTTGACCAGGTCGTCGACGGAGCGGGTGGAGACGCCGTGGACGTATGCCTCCATGACGACAGCGTCGAGGGCTTGTGTGTTCGCATCACTCGGCACCGAGCTTTCGCGGTGGCCTCCGCCTCGGTCAGTTCCTACAGCAGCCGCCCGGAGACCTCGCGGACGAGTTCAATACCGTCGGCCGAATGTAGTGACTCAAGCAGGCGCACCCGAAAGGAGCGGAACCCGCGCACACAGCCGCGGAGATCCCCTGCACGACACAGCGGGACGCCGAGAAATGGGTGTCATGCATCGCGGCGGCGTCACACCTGACGTGGCCCTTCTCCGGGGCGCGTGACACGGGTGTCACTGTCCTCCGACACCGACCGGGACGGATTGCCAGGGCAGTTGGACAACCACTACGTTCCTTGCCGTCGACGGGGACACCGGGTTCTCTGCCTGTGAGCCGGACGTTCTTGAGCGGGGCCGTCGGCGGCGGCAGTATCTGGGCGGGTGCACAGGCGGACCGACAGAGGCAAGCGGGGGGATCATGGCCGCGTTCCACGCGTCCGCGCCGGACGGAGTCGCTCGCAACCCGGCGCTGCCGACACCGCTGCTGCTGCGCCTGCTCGCCTTCGACGGCGGCCGTGACCGACCGCCCCGTCCCGCCCTGCAGCGGGGTGGACTTCCCGAGCGGGCCGTCGCGGTGGTCCTGGCCCACCCGAACCCGCACGTCCGGACCGACGTCGCCATGAGCGCCGGCGCGGAACCCGCGCAACGGGTCCGGCTTGCCGACGCCCCCTCTCCCACGGTGCGGGCAGCTCTCGCACACGGGCCCGAGTGGCACAGCCCGCGTACGGTGGTCGCACCGTTGCCGGACGCCGTATGCGCCCGCTTGCTGGATGACCCGGACGCTTCCGTACGAGCGGCTCTGCTCCACTCGCCCCACCTGGCGCCGTCGTTCGCGGCCTCGTTGGCTGCGCACCACGATCCGGCGGCGCGCCGGGGTGCGGTGCGTGCATGGGAGATCCTGGCGGCGGGCGAGCGGTCGGCGCTGCCGGCCGATCCCGACGCCGAGGTACGGCGGGCCGCCGCGCCGGGCGGCACACCCGCGTTGATCGAACGGCTCAGCCATGACCCGGCGGTCTGGACCCGCCAGGCCGCCGCCGGCGACCCGCGTCTGCCGCTCCACCCGATCCGCGAGGCACTTCATGTCCCGGACTGGCCTCCAGCGCGGGCGCCAACCCGGCGCTACCTGAAGAGGAAATGGCCGCCGTCCTGGACAGGGCCTGCATACTCGCCTGACCATCGAGCGGAACCGCCCCGCGCCGCTCCCCACTGCCCGTCCGGGCGGGCCGTGGGCACGGAAGGCCGTCGCCGGCCTTGCGATGGCATCGATTCCGACCGGTCACAGTCGGCCGGTCCCGCGGTCGGCTTCAGTGGTGGACGATGCGGCTTCGCGACGTTCGAGGACATCCGTTCCTTGGCAGGCGTGGTCAGGCGTGGGCGGTCATCGAGCCGTTGCGGGCCCCGCCACCTGTGCGGGGACGGCCCTCGTTCGTGTTTACCGACCCATCACACAGACCGAAGGAGCATCCCCGTGACCAGCAGCCCTGTCCCCTTCCAGGTGTACGAGGCGGGAACGTACCTGCACGGCACGAAGGCGGATCTCGTTCCTGGGGACCTCCTGGTCCCCGGCCATGCCTCCAACTATGAGGAAGGACGCGTGTCCCGCAACGTCTACGTCTCACAGACCCTGGATGCCGCCGTCTGGGCGGCCGAACTCGCAGCCGGCGACGGACCGGGGCGGATCTATACAGTGGAACCGACCGGCGCTCTGGAAGACGATCCCAACGTCACCGACAAGAAGCTCCCCGGCAACCCGACCCGCTCCTACCGCACGAGCGACCCCGTGCGCATCCTGTCGGAACTCAAAGGCTGGGCCGGTCATTCGCCCCAGCAGATCAAGGCCATGCGGGACGGACTGGCCGACCTACGCCGCCGCGGCATCGCCACCATCCTGGACTAGGCAACAAAAGCCGGCGCCGCCGCTGCCGCCTTCGCGGCGGCTCGCCGAGGTGCTCCAAAGTTCTCAGGCTCGGTGCAGCGGCAAGGTGAGCTGGAACTGTGCTGTGCTGTGCTGTGGGTGGATTCTCCGTGTGACGGTCGGAGTGCGCCGCCGTCCAGGCGGCCATCACGAGAGCCGCCTGTGAGGGCGGGCCCGAGGGGTGAACGGCTCCGGGGCGGGAGAGGGGAACTCGTTGAGGGCATCCTGGGCCGGGGGACCTCGATGAGATCGGAGCGGCCTGCGCTGCTCTTGAGGATCCTTGCGAACCAGCGGGCGAGAAGCGGGCCGCCCCGGTCGGCCCGGGTACGGATCAGGTCACGGAAGGCCGCCTCGCGGTGGTGGGAATCGCGCCGGGAGCCCGCTCCCTCGAACGGCCGGCACAGGTCGAGTACGGGTACGTGATCGGCGCGGTCCGGACAGCGCGCCGAGCTGCTCGGTCATCCACCTGCTCCGTCGCCCACCAGCCGTCCGAGGCCGCACGGATCGCTTCCCGGTCGAACCGGCGGGCGTCCGCCGCGGACTCGGCGATCTGCCGCTCCGAACGGTCCAGGAGCGCCGCCAGTACGGACATCGCCGAGGCCCCATGCGTTCCCAGGGGCGGTCATGACGCGATCGTTGCCCACCATGTAATGGCTCGTGCACTGACGCGTGAACGGCATGGCGGTCCGTCTCGACCGGTTCCGTCACCGGGTCACGGGAGTTGAGGGACGGCCCCCGCATCGGCGTCGGGGGAGGATGCCCTCCTCGGGGGCTGTGCCGCAGGGCCTGGGCCGTGACCCCGCGGCTCCATGACTCCGTGGTCGCGTGCCCCGGCTGTCAGAGGGTTTCGATGTACTGCTCGGGCGGGCCGAGGTCGGGGCGGTTGACGAGTTCCACCCGGTCGCCCAGTCGTTCGAGTTCCAGCAGCGTGAGGGTGTTCCCACCCGGTACCAGAAGTGGTGCGGGCAGATAGAGCGTGCGTTGGGGGCCGGTCTCCCAGTAGCGGCCGAGCAGGGTGCCGTTGACCCACACGAAGCCCTTGGCGAAGCCGGGCAGGGCGAGGAAGGTGTCGGCCGGCTCGGTGAGCGTGAACCGTGCCGTGGCGAAGCCGGCGGTGTCCCCGTCTGGTGGCGAGGCCGAGGTGGCGGCTGCCAGATCGTCCTCGGTCCAGGTGTCGAGCGGGAGCCGGTACATCGTCCAGCCGTGCACCAGCCGCGGGCCGACCGTGACTCCGTCGAGGATGCCCTTGTGCTCGCCGAGCCGGGGACCGTAGTTCACCCGCCCCTGGTTCTCCACCAGCAGCTCCAGGACGGCCCGTCCGCCCCGGCCCGGCAGGTCGAGGGAGTCGCTCTCCCGGTCGAGGACTCCGAGGGGGACGCCGTCGAGGAAGACCTGGGCACGGTCGCGCAACCCGTGGACCCTGAGCCGGTGGGCACCGTCCGGCAGACGCGTCTCGGCCCGGTAGAGGAGGAGGCCCGAGGCCTGCCCCAGTTCCTCGAAGGTCAGCGGGTGGGGCGAGTGCACCGGGTCGGAGAGCGTGCGGAGCGCCCCCAGCAGGGCGGCTTCGGCGGTGACGGGGACCGTGCGGGGGGACAGCAGCGGCGGATCCGCGGGCAGCGGGCGTCGCGGTGCCCCGGCGGCCGTGTGCAGCAGGTCCCGGAAGGCGTGGAACTTCGGGGTGAGCGCTCCGTGTTCGGCGACCGGAGCGTCGGAGTCGTAGCTGGTCACGGTCGGCTGGAATCTGTCACCGTCGTGGTTGGCTCCGGCCCACAGCCCGAAGTTCGTACCACCGTGGGCCATGTAGAGGCTCACCGAGCCGTCGGCGCCGAGGATGTCGGAGAGGGCGCCGACGGCGCTCTCGACCGACCGGACGTGGTGCTTCTCGCCCCAGTGGTCGAACCAGCCGTTCCAGAACTCCGCGCACAGGAAGGGTTCGTCGCGGCGGCGTGCCCGCATCAGCCCGGCGGCCTCGTCCGCGCGGGCGCCGAAGGTGGCGGCCGCGAGGTGGCCGGGCAGGCTGCCGCCGTCCTGCATCAGTTCGGTGGGCCCGTCGGCCGTGTAGAGCAGCTCGGTGATTCCGCGCGCGACGAGGGCGTCCCGTACGTGGCGGACGTAGGCGCGGTCGTCGCCGTAACTGCCGTACTCGTTCTCGATCTGGACGGCGACCACCGGCCCGCCCCGGCCGGCCTGGAGAGCCGCGATGCGCGGGATCAGCTCGTCGAACCAGCGTCCGACCTCCGCCAGGTAGGGCGGGTGGGAGGAACGCGGGCGCATGCCCGCCCTGCCCGTCAGCCAGACGGGCAGGCCGCCGTTGTCCCACTCGGCGCAGATGTACGGCCCCGGTCGCACGATGACGTCCAGGCCCGTCTCCTGGGCGGTGCGCAGGAAGCGCTCGAGGTCGTGTCCGGCGGTGAAGCGGAACAGGCCCGGGTACGGCTCGTGGAAGTTCCACGGGACGTAGGTGTCCACGGTGTTGAGGCCCATCGCGGCGATCCGCTCCAGCCGGTCCGCCCACTGGGCCGGGTGGACGCGGAAGTAGTGCAGGCTCCCCGCCAGGATCCGGTGCGGGCGCCCGGCCCGCAGCAGCCGGCCGTGCGGATGGGTCAGGAGGGGGCCGGGACCCTGCGTCTCCCGGCGCGGTGCGGACCGGTCGCCGGCTGGGGGCGACCCGTTGCCGCCGGGGCCGTCCGCGGTGCCCTCCGGTGTCGGCGCTGCCACGCCACCCCTCCCCTCCACTCGGCTCCGGCCCGCCGGTCGGACGGCCGTACCGGTCTCCGCGGCGTCCCGTGCTGCCGGGCGGCGCGCCGTCATGTTCACATCCCTGGCGGTGCGTCCTCAGGTTCCCCGGCGACGCCGATGATCTCGACATCTTACGTCTGCTGTCCAGGGGGCGTGGTGACTCAGCTCCAGGGGTCGCCCCAGCCGAACAGCCCGGGGGCGATCGCCTCCTGGAGGGCGTCGTGCGGCTCCGGCACACCGAACTGTCCGCGGAAGAACAGCATCGGCCGGTGCCCGGCGCCCGTCTCCAGCCCGAGGACCCGGCCGACGACCACGTCGTGATCGCCCGCGGTGTGCACCGTGTGCACCTCCGCGTGGGCCCTCATCAGCACACCGCGCAGGGACGGGGTCCCCCAGGGTGAGAGGTCCCAGTCCAGTCCGTCGTACTTCCGGCCCCGGCTCGATCCGAAGCGTGCGCAGAGGTCGGTCTGGTCCTCGGCGAGGACGTTCACGGCGAACCTTCCCGCTCTCCGGATCCTCGGCCAGGCACGTCCCTTGTGGTCGGCGCAGAACAGGACCAGGGGCGGTTCGAGGGAGACGGAGGCGAAGGACTGGCAGGCGAAACCCACCGGCTCGTCGGCGTCGATCCCCGTGACCACGGTGACGCCCGTCGCGAACGCGCCCATGGCCCGCCGCATCGCCGTGGGAGTGGGAGAGGTGTCCTCCTGCGCCACGGAGAGGGTCAGAGGCTGTGTCGTCATGAGGTTTCCCGTAGGGGGACCGGCACGTTCACGTGCTCTCGAGTACGCATGCCAGGACGGTAAGGCCATCGTGGGCGGCGCCGGGGGCCGCGCTCCCGATGAGTGGAACCGACCGTGGCCGCCGGCACCTGGAGGCAGTCCGCGACTCCGCTCCTTCGCCGGACAGCCTTCCGCCTCTTCAGTCCGGCGGGCCGTGCCGGTGTGCCGCTCCCGGGGGGAACGTGCCCCGGCCGGTGTCGCGTTCGGGCCAGTTCGCGGGCGGGAGGTCGTTCGGCGGGGTGGCGGGGGGCGCGCCGTAGAACAGTTCGTGGTCGCGCTGCCGCTCGAACCGCCAGGCCCCGTCCTGCCGGCAGTAGTGGTCGCCGTAGTGAATGGCCTGGTGGAAGAAGGTCCCGTCGCCGCGCTGGACATCGGCACGGCAGTAGACGCTCCCTGCCGCCCGGCCGTCGCCGGTGAGACGGACGATGTGGTTCCCGGTGTGCAGGACCGCCATCCGCACCCCGTCGGGCGGGGTACCGGACCGCTCGAACGACGCGCGCAGGGCTTCCCTGCCGCTCACCTCGCCCGTCCGCAGCGTCAGCGGATCGGCGTAGAGGTCCGCGAGGGCGTCGGTGTCGAGGCGGGCGTAGTGGTGGGCGTACCTGGCCGGGAGCGACCGGATCTCGGCGAGGGCCTCCAGCCGTGCGACCCGGCCCTCGGTCCCGTCACCGCTCACGGTGCCGCCTCCTGCGTGCCGACGCCAGTGCCGGTGTCCGTGTTCGTGCCCGTGTCCGTGTTCCAGAAACGCTGCCAGGTCTCCCAGCGTTCGGGCAGGTCGGCCCGGTGGATGAAGGGGTTGCCCGGGAAGTGGAACCTCCCCGGGACGTCCAGCGGGTTCTCCCGGACGTCCGCCGCGTAGAACACGTGGGTGCTGCGCGAGGTGAAGTACCAGCGTCCGTCCCGGCGTTCGTAGCGGTCCCAGTACTGCATCGGCATCACCACCCACAGGTCCCGGACCTCGTGCTCAGGACGGCAGTAGACGATGCCGGTGGCGTGGTCCTCGTCCGTGAAGTCGATGATGTGGTTCCCGACGAGGTGAAAGGTGGTTCCGAAGGGCCGCAGCACCGGGTCGAACCACTCGGCGAGGGCCTCGCGGCCGACCCGGCCGTCGTGGGTCCTGACGTCCTCGACGAAGAGCGACACCAAAGTGGGGATGTCCCGGCTGTCCAGGGCCAGGGCGTAGCGGCAGACCAGTTGCCGGATGTCCTCGATCGACTCCAGCCGCCCGACCCGCTGTTCGAGATCGTTCACGGGTACTCCCCTCAGCGCCCGGGAAGGGGCGCCGGCTCGCGGAACCCGGACTCGGCGATCAGCCCCTCGCCCACCGCCGCGTCGATGGTCTCCCGGAGTCGGGGGCACGACGGCACGAAGGCGCTGGGCACGCCCCGTTCGGCGGAGGCGGCGAAATCAGGGCAGCTCTCCTCGGCCTCGGAGAGCCACTGGACGCTGGTGTGGATCTCGCTGTACTTCGCCACGAGCACGCGGGTGTCGCACGCGCCGCACTTGACCGGTTGCATCGGAAACGCTCGCTCTCCGGGGCCGGCCGCCGCCGTGCCCGGTCACGGGTACGCGCGGGCAGCGGGCCCCTGTCTGCGGAAGGGGACACGCCCCGTGGCCGGGGCGCGCCGGGCGGCTGCGGCGGATGCCCGCCGCACCGGTGGCGGACGGGGCCGCCGTGGACGTCTGTCGCGGGTGCGGTGCGGCGGGACCCGGCGGTGGCGGCCTAGCCGAAGGTCGCGAGCGGCTCGGAGCCGGACCAGTCGTGGCCCCAGTAGCTGTCCGCGGTGATCTCCTCGGCGGTGTAGTGCGACTCGTCGACGAGCATGCCGTGGCAGCCGTACTCGATGTCCCACCCGCCGGGCGCCCGCAGGTAGAAGGAGACCATCTTGTCGTTGGTGTGACGGCCCAGCGTCGAGGAGATCGAGAACTCACGGCTGACGCAGCGGTCGAGCGCGCGGCCCACGTCGTCCAGGTCCTCCACCTCGACCATCACGTGCACCAGCGCGGGCATCCCCACCTTCGGCGCCGGGCAGAGCGCCAGGCTGTGGTGGCGGCGGTTCACTCCGACGAAACGGATCCGCTGCGCCGGGACGCCGGGCGGCGTCAGGCGCATGGCTCCGCGCGGTAGGAAGCCGAGTGTGTCGAGGTAGAGCTTCTCGGACGCCTCCAGGTCGGTGGTCGGCAGGACCACGTGTCCGAGTCCCTCGGCACCGGTGACGAAGCGGTTGCCGTGCCGGGTGACGACGGGCGAGTGGTCCAGGACGGGGCCGTGGAAGATCTCGGTCCGGACGCCGGACGGGTCGTGGAGGACGATGGCCTCCTCCACCCGGCGTTCGTCCGCCTCCTCCTGCGACAGCCGCTCGACCTCGTACCCGGCCTCCTCCAGCGTCTTCGTGACGCGGGCCAGCGCGAACCGGTCGCGCACCTCCCAGCCGACGCTGCCTACGGCGTCGATCTCACCGGGGTGAACCACCATGCGCGCCGCCCGCTCGTCCATCCGCAGGTAGAGGGCGTCGGGGTCGGGGCCGGTGCCCTCGGCGAAGCTCAGGACGTCGAAGGCCAGTTCACGCCAGCGGTCCATGTCCGTGGTCCGGACGGTGACGTACCCCAGTGCGCGGATCTCTGTCATGTCTCTCCTTGTTCGCGTGCGGTGTGCCGGCAGCGGTCAGATCAGGGCCCGCAGGGCGCCCTGGGGCTCGACTCCCATACGGGTCAGGGCGTTGGCGTGATACGTGGGACCGGGTATGTGGATCGCGTGGTTCAGCCCCGCGTGGGCGTCGCGCCAGTGGCGCTGCAGCGGCTTGTCCATGCGCAGGGCGTTGCCGCCGGACCGGGCGAAGATCTCGTCGACGGCGCGGACGGCCCGCCAGGCCGCCCTCACCTGGGACAGCCGGCCCTCGGCCCGTACCTCGAACGGCACTTCACGGCCCGAGTCCACGATGTCCCAGACACGGTTGAGGTTGCCGAGGATCTCGTTGCGGGCCGCCCGGATGTCGGCGATCGCCTCGCCCATCACCGACAGGGTGTACGGGTCCTCACGGACCTTGGTTCCCTGGGCGTTGATCCGGTCACGCTGGTATCCGAGGGCCGTCTCCAGGGCGCCCTCGGCGATGCCGATGATCGCGGAGGTGATGCCCGCGGGGAACGCGCACGACCAGGGGATCCGGTAGAGGGTCTCCTCCCTGCCGGACTCCCTGACGGCTCGGCCGTCGATCACCTTGTCGCCGTCCATGACCCGGTAGCCGGGCACGAACGCGTCGCGCACGACGACGTCCTTGCTGCCCGTGCCCTTGAGGCCGACGACGTCCCAGGAGTCGTCGATGATCTCGTAGTCCGAGCGGGGCAGGATGACGTGCACCTGCCGCGGCGGAGCGAGCATCTCCCCGGCCTCGTCGGTGAGCATCCCGCCGAGGAAGATCCACCGGCAGTGGTCGGTGCCGGAGGAGAACTGCCAGCGCCCGGAGAAGCGGTAGCCGCCGTCCACCGGCCGCAGTCGGCCCAGGGGCTGGTACGGCGAGGCGATCCAGGTGTCGGGGTCCTCGCCCCACACCTCTTCCTGCACGCGGCGGTCGGCGTAGGCCATCTGCCAGGGGTGGACGCCGACGATCCCCTGGACCCAGCCGGCCGACCCGGAGTAGCGGGCGGTCTCCATGACCGCCTCGGCGAATTCGGCGATGTGTGCCTGTGCTCCGCCGAACTCCTTCGGCTGGAGCATGCGCACGGCCCCCGCGGATCTCATCAGGGTGGCGGTCCCGTCGGACAGCCGTCCGAGACGTTCGGCCTCTTCGTCCTGCTCCCGCAGCTTGTCCGCGTTGGCGATCATGTACTCACGTACGGTGTTCATGAGGGTCCTCGATTTCGAAGGCGGAAGGGGGGCGCGGATCAGGCCGGGGTCCGGCCCTGCCGGGCGGCGTTCTCCCGGGACTCCGCCTCCCAGACGCCGATCGCGCGGTCGCAGTCGACCTCGAATTCGAAGCGCCGCACCATGTCGGGCGTGACGTCCTCGACGTCGACGTAGAACTGCTCGTACCAGCGGCGCAGTTGGTAGACCGGACCGTCCTCCTCGGTGAGCAGGGGGTTCTCGATCCGCGACTTGTGCTTCCAGACCTCGACGTCCTGGAGGAACTGCTCCTCGAGACCGTCGACGAACATCGTGCCCATCTCCTGGGCCTGTTCGTCGGTCATGCCGGGCTTCTTCTCGACAATGATCCCGTACTGCAGGAGGAAGGAGTCGGGCGAGATCGGGTAGTGGCAGTTGACGAGCTTGGCCTCGACCGTGTCGCCGGCGGAGTCGGTCCAGATGGTGTCCAGCATGAACGAGGGGCCGTAGTAGCTCGCCTCGGAGCGGGTGACGGCCTCGGGCAGGTCCATCTGGACGCCCGTCCTGATGTCGTCCCGCCCGGTGGACGTCATGTACTGGGTCGCGATGTGTCCCTGGAAGACGTTCTTGAAGAAGCGCGGGATCTGGAAGTGCACGTAGAAGAAGTGCGCCATGTCGACCAGGTTGTCGACGATCTCCCGGCAGTGCGCGCCCTCGACGAGGTACGACTTCCAGGCCCACCGGGTCCACCGGCCGTTGTCGTAGTCGTCGATCTCGGGGATCGTCACCTCGGGCGGCGGCGGGTTGCCCTGCGGGTCGTTCCACACGAAAAAGAGCCCGTTGCGCTCCATCGTGATCCAGGCCCTGGTCCGTCCCCGCAGCGGCACCCGCCGGGCGTACGGGACCTTCGTGCAGCGTCCCTCGCCGCTCCAGCGCCAGTCGTGGAAGGGGCAGGCGATCTCGTCGCCCTTGATCACTCCCTTGGCGAGGTTGCCCCCCATGTGGCGGCAGAAGGCGTCGATCATGTGGAGGGTGCCGTCCTGGCGGGCGAAGACGACGGCCGTCTCCCCGAAGATCTTGACCTCGTGGGGTACGCCGTCACGGAAGCTCTCCGCCAGCCCCACGCAGTGCCAGCCGCGCGCGAACCTGGTGGGGTTGCTGCCCGCCTCGATGATCCGGATCTCGTCCTCGGCCACTGTCTCACCCATGTGTGCCTCCCCGGCTGACCGGTGCGCCACCGCACCGTGTCGGTGCGTCATCCTGAAACAGGCCGTGGCCGGCTTCCGAAGTCCGCTCCCACTGATCGGGAGCACCGGCCGGCGGGACGGCCGGCCGCCGCGCCGGTGCGCGGCGCGGGCGCCTGCTTCGGCGCACGGCAGCGTGACGTGACGCCGCACCAGGTCCTCGGGCATTCCGGCCCGCTCCGTCCGGGTATTCCGCCCGTCGCGTTGGTCGCTGCCGGGGGTATGGACCTGCGGCGAGGTCACGATTACAGTCCCAGCCAATCAAACGCTTGCTTGGTTCATGCGCGTCAACGTCCAAGGCCCTTCTGCGAAGAAGAGGAGCGGCCCGTGCCGACATCGAAGTTCGCCGTGCCCCCGCCCGTCCTCACCGAGCCCGTTCTCACCGCGGCGGAGCAGGACCCCGACCTGCCGTCGTCCATGGTCGGCCGGATGACACGCATCCTCGACGCGTTCGGCAGAACCGGTGTCGGGCTCACCCTGGAGGAAGTGGAGGAGCGCACCTCCCTGCCGCGTTCGACCGCGCACAGGATCCTCAACCAGCTCATCCAGCTCGGCTGGATCACCCGCGGTGACCACGGCTACTCCCTGGGGCGACGGGCACTGCGGTCGGGCGAGGGCACGCACGGCCGGGACGATCTGCGCAAGGCGGCCGCCCCCGTGCTGCACCGGCTCCAGGTGCGCACCGGGCTGGTGGTCCACCTCGCGGTTCTCGACGGGCCCGAGGTCGTCTTCCTGGACAAGATCGGCGGCGCCTTCGCCGCGTCCCTGCCGTCCGACGTCGGCACCCGCTGGTGGGTGACGAACAACGGGCTCGGCAAGGCGATGCTGGCCTACCTCCCCCCGGAGGAGGTCCAGGACCTGCTCCGGGACTGCCCCGACCTCGTCGACAACGGGGACGAGGGTTTCACTCCCCTCCACTGCGAGCTGGACGCCATCCGGCGCATGCGCGGCATCGTCTTCGACCGGGGCGGGGGCATGCCGGGAGTCGGTGCGGTGGCCTGTGTCGTGCGCGGGCCCGACCGGCCGGCCGGCGCGATCTCCGTCTGCGGCGAGCTGCGGCGGATGCACCTGGAACGGCTGGCGCCCTTGGTCGCGCGGGCCGCGCAGCAGGTGTCGGAGACACTCCACCCCGAGTTCGCCCGGCCCGCGGGCGGTGCGCCGCCCGGGTCCGGGGCGGGGCCGGCGGTCACCCGGCCCGGCAGCGCCTTCGGCCGGGACACGGCGCGTGAGTGGCTGGAGGGGCCGTACGGCGGTGGGTGCTGCGGCCAGCGCGCCGTGTGCAGCCGACGCAGGCGGGCGTGACCGCGGGGAGTGCGGGGCTCGGCGCGCTGCCCCGGAGGGCCTGGGGAACCGGGCCGGCATCCGTGGGCACGGCGACAGCTCCGGAGCGGACGCGGACGCCGGTCCGGTCGTAACCCGCGCGCACACCGTCCGCGCGACCGGGAAGCCCCGCCTCCCGGGGCTCCGGCGACGGCTGCGACTCCGGGTCCGGGTCCGCGTCCGGGTCCGGGTCCGAGGGAAGCGGCGGACCCGGCACGAAACCCGCGCGTACCGTCCACGCGACCGGGATGGCCCGCCGCCCCGGACTCCGGCGGTGGCTTCCCGGGCTCGGTGCGGGCGCGTCGGCTTCCGGGAGGGTGGGACGTCATCAGTCCTCTTCGGCAGTGCCGGTGACCCGCCGTCCGCCTCCGGCCGGCGGCGTGGCGGCGGATGGCCCGTGGGCCGCCGTCCGGTGCTGCGCCAGGTGCGGTGTCGTGGTGCGCCCGTGCCGTCCGGTTCCGGGCCTGACGCCCCTGCCCGGCCCGTCCCGCCTCGGCCCTCACGCGTCGCCCGAACCCACCCCGGGCCGGCACACGTTCCGGGCGCCGCCCCGCTCCCCCGGCGGGAACCGGTACCGCTTCGGGCGGGGCGGGCCCCGTCGTCCGTCGGACGTCCTGGTCCGGTCACGGGGTGGGCGGGGCGCCCCACGGGGCCGCCTGCTCCAGTTGCGCCACGAGGGCGAGGAGTACTCCCTCGCCGCCGAGCGGTGCGGCGAACTGGACCCCGAGCGGCAGACCCGCTCCGTCGTGGCCGAAGGGGACGGACATCGCCGGCATGCCGGTGACGTTGTGGACGCTCGTGAAGGCGGAGTAGACGGCCGCGTTGCGGTAGACCGACTCGGGGTCGGCCGTGTCGAGGGTGCCCAGCAACGGCGTCGGCTGGGCCAGGGTCGGGCTGAGCACCACGTCGAACGCGCGGAACCCGGCACCGACCTCCCAGCCGATCTCCTGCGCCCGGCGCAGCGCGCGGCTGACGTCGGCCGCGGGCAGAGCGCGGTACGTCTCGTACAGAACACGGGTGAAGGGCTCCACGTCGTCGTCCGCCAGGGGCCTGCCGAGCCGGTCGAGGCGGGCGTCGATCTGGGCGACGAGGTCCGCGCCCATCAGGACCCCGGAGGTGCGGCCGACGTCGGCGGGGCGGTAGCGGGCGGTGGTCTCCACGACCTCGTGGCCGAGCCGTTCGCACAGCAGGGCCGCGGCACGGGCCGCGCCCGCGCACTCGGGGTGCACCTCCGGGCCCTCCGGCAGCTCGGTGAGCAGGCCGATCCGCAGCGGTGCCGGGTCACGGCGGGCCAGTTCGGTGAAGAACGCGGCCGGCTGCGGCGCGGCGTAGGCGTCCCCGGGCAGCGGTCCGGCGGCGACGTCGAGGAGCAGGGCGCTGTCCCGGACGGTCATGGTGACGGCGTGGTGTACGGAGAGGAGGCCGGACAGGGTGGTGGGCCGCGGTGCGGGCGGGACGCGGCCGCGGCTGGGTTTGAGTCCGAACAGTCCGCAGGCCGCGGACGGGATGCGGATGGAACCGCCGCCGTCGCTGGCGTGCGCGACCGGGACCATCCCGCCCGCCACCGCGGCCGCCGAACCGCCGCTGGATCCGCCGGGTGAGTGCGCGTCGCTCCACGGGTTGCGGGTGGGGCCGAAGAGCGCCGGCTCGGTGGAGGCGTTCAGGCCCAGCTCGGCGGTGTTGGTGGTGCCGAGGACGACCGCGCCTGCACGGCGGTAGCGGGACACCAGTTCGCTGTCGCGCGGGGCGGTCGCACCGGCGAACAGGCGGCTGCCGCCCGTCGCCGGCAGGCCCTCCACGTCGGTGCCGAGGTCCTTGACGAGGATCGGGACGCCGTGCAGCGGGCCGTCGGGCAGCCCGGCCGCAACCTCGGCCAGGGCCTCCTCGAACCGGGTGTGGACCACCGCGTTCAGCCGGGCTCCGAGCTTCTCGACGCGGGCGATCGCCTGCTCGACGACGGTACGGGCGTCGGCCCCGCCGTTCCTGACGGCCTCGGCCGTGGCGACGGCGTCGAGGCGGCCCCCGACGCCTCCCCCGCCCGTCACGCCACGTACCCGGAGGGTTTGCCCCAGGTGTCGCGGCGGGTGGTGCCGCGGTCGACCAGGACGCAGCGGGTGCCGGTGAAGTTGGTCGGCATGCACTTGTTGCAGTGGATGCACAGCGACGGCGTGGAGGCGTCCTGGCGCAGCCGGTTGACGAGGTCCGGTTCGCGCAGCAGGGCGCGGGCCATGGCGACGAACTCGAACCCCTCGCGCATCGCCAGGTCCATGACGGGCTTGTCGGTGATGCCGCCGAGCAGGATCATCGGCAGCTTCACCGCGGCGCGGATCTGCCGGGCGTCCTCGAGGAGGTAGGCGTCCCGGTAGGGGTAGCTGCGCAGGAAGCGCTCGCCGACCAGCTTCACGCCGAGCTTGATCGGCTGGGGCATGATCGCGGAGAACTCGTCCAGCGGGGCGTCGCCCTTGAAGAGGTACATCGGGTTGAGCAGGGAGCTGCCCGCCGTCATCTCCAGGGCGTCGACGGTGCCGTCCTGTTCGAGCCACTGCGTCACCGGGATGGCCTCGTCGAGCCAGAAGCCGCCGGGCACGCCGTCGTCCATGTTCATCTTCGCGATGATCGCGACGCGCCCGCCGACCGCGTCGCGCACGGCGCGCATGATCTCCCGGGAGAGCCGGGCGCGGTTCTCCAGGCTGCCGCCGTAGGCGTCCGTGCGGTGGTTGACCCGGGGGCTGAGGAAGGAACTGGCCAGGTAGTTGTGGCCGAGGTGCACCTCGACGGCGTCGAAGCCCGCCTCGACGGCACGGCGGGCGGCCTCGGCGTGCGCCTCGGTGATGCGGCGGATGTCACCGAGGGACGCCTCCTTCGCGAAGCTGAGGGTGGTGGCGTGGAAGTGCCTGGACGGGGAGAGGGCCGGGGCGCCGTTGGCCTTGGGGTTGGCGACGGGGCCGCCGTGTCCGATCTGCGCCGAGACGGCGGCGCCCTCGGCGTGCACGGCGTCGGTGAGGACGCGCAGGCCCGGCATCGCCTCGTCGGTCCAGTGGATCTGGTGGCGGTCGGTGCGTCCTTCCCTGGCGACCGCGCAGTAGGCGACGGTGGTCATGCCGACGCCGCCGCGGGCGTAGGCGACGTGGAAGTCGACGAGGTCCTGGGTGACCAGGGACTTGTGGCTGAGCCCCTCGTAGGTCGCGGCCTTGATGACGCGGTTGCTCAGTTCGACGGGGCCGAGCTTGGCCGGGGCCAGGACGTCGGGGACGTCCGGGGTGTCGTCGGTGGTCACGGCTGGTTCCTCCTTGGTTCGGCGTGGTGGCAGGCGACCCGGTGGCCGGGGCGGATCTCGCGGGGCTCGGGCTCCTCGTCGGCACAGCGTTCGGTGGCCAGCGGGCAGCGGGTGCGGAAGCGGCAGCCGGACGGCGGGTTCAGGGGGGAGGGGAGCTCGGCGGCCGGCGCTTCGGCGGCGGGGGCCGCGGCGGCGGAGCCGAGCTGGGCCTCGGGGAGCGAGGCGAGCAGCAGACGGGTGTAGGGGTGCGCGGCCTCGTGGTGCATTCCGTCGGAGGGCAGCACCTCGCAGACCTTGCCGAGGTACATGACCATGACGCGGTCGCTGATGTTCTTGACCACGGACACGTCGTGGGCGATGAAGACCATGCTCAGCGAGCGCCGGCGGGCCGTCGTCTCCAGGAGGTTGAGGATCTGCGCCTGTACGGAGACGTCCAGGCTGGAGACGGGTTCGTCGCAGATCAGCACCTCGGGGTCGAGCATGAGGGCGCGGGCGATGCAGACGCGCTGGCACTGGCCGCCGGAGAGCTCGTGCGGCCGGCGCTCGCGTACGGTCGCGGGGTCCAGGCCCACGTCGCGCAGGGCGGCGTCGACGCGCGCGTCCTTGTCCCGGGTGTCGTCGCCGTGCCCCCAGATCGACGGGCCCTCCCAGACCAGGTCCTTGACCCTGCGGCGCGGGTTCAGGGCGGAGACCGGGTCCTGCATGATGATCTGCATCCGGGCGCGGGCCCGGCGCAGTTCCCGCGGGGCGAGTCCGGTGAGGGTGACGTCGCCGAGGCGGACGGTGCCGGAGTCGGGGGGCGGCAGCTGGATCAGGGAGCGGCCGACGGTGGACTTGCCGCAGCCGGACTCGCCGAGGATGCCCAGGGTCTCGCCCGCCGCGACCTCCAGTCCGACGCCGGAGACGGCGTGCACCTTCCGCCCGCGTCCGGCGGGGAACTCCACGACGAGGTCCTCCGCGCTCAGCGCGGGGTGCGCCGGGGTCGCGGCGGGGGCGTCACGGGTGGTCATACGGTGGCCTCCTCGGTGGCGCCCAGGGGGTGGTGGCAGGCGACGGCGCCGCCGGCGTCACGGTCCCCGGTGTAGCCGGCGAGGCCGGGGGCCTCGGTGGTGCAGCGGTCGGTCGCGAGGGTGCAGCGCGGGGCGAACCGGCAGCCGGGGGGCGGGTGCAGCAGGTTGGGCGGCCGGCCCTCGATGGCGGGCAGCAGGGTGTGCGGGGGCTGGTCCAGGCGCGGGATCGAGGCGATCAGGGCGCTGCTGTAGGGGTGGCGGGGGCGGTCGAAGACGGCGGCGGTGTCCGCGTACTCGACGAGGCGGCCGGCGTACATGACCGCGACGCGGTCGGTGCGGCCGGCGACGGTGGCGAGGTCGTGGCTGATCAGGACGGTCGCCATGCGCAGTTCCGCGGCGAGCGAGCGCAGCAGGTCCAGGATCTGCTTCTGCACCGTGACGTCGAGGGCGGTGGTCGGCTCGTCGGCGATGAGCAGCCGCGGCCCGCAGGCGAGGGCCATGGCGATGACGACGCGCTGGCGCATGCCGCCGGAGAGTTCGTGGGGGTACTGGCCGGCGCGTCTGCCGGGCTCGGGGATGCCGACCTGCCGGAGCAGGTCGACGGCCCGGTCGCGGGCCCCGGCGCGGCTCAGGCCCAGGTGCAGCCGGAGACTCTCGGTCAGGTGGGCGCCGACCTTCCTCACCGGGTTCAGGGAGGTCATGGGGTCCTGGAAGACCATCGCGATCTCGGTGCCCCACAGGGCGCGCCGCCCGGCGGGGGTGAGGGCGTGGACGTCCTTGCCGCCGATCAGGACGGTGCCGGACACGCCGGTGCCGGGCCCCTCGGCGATCAGGCCCATCAGCGTGCGGCCGAGCACGGACTTGCCCGACCCCGACTCGCCCACGATGCCGAGGGTCTCGCCCTCGGACAGGGTGAGGGAGACACCGTCGACGGCTCGTACCGGGCCGTGCGGGGTGCGGAAGGTGGTGCGCACGTCGGTGGCGGTCAGCACCGGGAGGGCGTCGGAGGGGGCGGTGGACGCCGGTGGGGTGGTCACAGTTTCACGCTCCGGGAGTCCCATCGCCCGCGAGCCTTCTCACCGACGATGTTGAAGGCGAACACGGTGAGGAAGAGGAAGGCACCGGGCACGAGCACGATGTGCGGGTGCTCCTCGAAGACCTGGCCCTCGCCCTCGGCGATCATGTTCCCCCAGGTCGGTTCCGGCGGCTGGATGCCCAGTCCGAGGAAGCTGAGGGAGGCCTCGGCGACGATGAGCACGGAGATCATCACGACGGCCAGGGACAGCAGGGGCAGCAGCACGTTGGGCAGCAGTTCGCGCAGCAGGATGCGGGAACGGGTGGCGCCCATGGCGCGGGCGGCCACGACGAACTCCCGGTTGGCGTAGGCCATGGTGGTGGCGCGGGCCAGGCGCACCATGCCGGGAATGGTGAGCAGGGCCAGGGAGAGGGCGACGTTGTGCAGGTGCGGCTCCAGCACGGTGGCGAGGGCGATGAGCAGGATCAGGGGCGGCACGGCGAGCAGGGAGTTGGTCGCGATGCCCACCGCCCGGTCGACGGTCTTGCGGAAGTAGCCGGCGACCATGCCGATCGCTCCGCCGACCACGGTGCCGAGGGCGACCGCGGACAGGGAGATGAGCAGCGAGGAGCGGGCGCCGTACAGGGACCGGGCGAGCAGGTCGAGGCCGAAGGCGTTGGTGCCCAGCGGGTGGGTGCCGGTGAACGTGGGGGTGGCGAAGACGGGTTCGGCGACGGTGCTCGCGACGTCCCGGTCCTCGGCGAGCGGCAGCCACGGTGCGCACACGATGGCGAGGCCGAGCAGCAGGAGCCAGCCCGCGCCGAACCAGAAGGCCACGTCGAAGCCGGGACCCGCCCAGCGCTTGCCGAGCCGGGAGGCGCCGGTGAGCAGCAGGGCGAGGCCCAGCAGCGCGACGGCGGCCTTGACGGGGGCGACCAGTTGGGGTGTCGTCGCGCCGAACACCAGCAGGACGAGCCCGGCGGCGGTGAGGGCCGCGGCGGTGAGCAGGGGTGGCGGGAACACGGTCCGCTTCCGCGGAGCCAGGTCAGACATGAGCACGTCGCGTCCTCGGGTCGAGGTAGCCGTAGGAGAGGTCGATGCCGGCGTTGATCACCACGTAGATCACGGCGACGGTGAGCACGGCGCCCTGGACCATGGGGTAGTCGCCCTGGCCCGCGGCGTTGACGATGAGTGTCCCCATGCCGGGCAGCGAGAAGAGGTACTCGACGACGACGGTGCTGCCGATCAGCCGGCCGAGGCTCAGGCCGAGCAGGGTGACCAGGGAGAACGAGGAGGGACGCAGGGCGTCGGTGAACAGGATGCGCAGCGGGTGCATGCCCTTGGCGCGGGCGGCGAGGATGTAGTCCTCCCGGAGGGTCACGATCAGGTCGCCGCGCAGCACCCGGGTGAACATGGCGAGTTCGGCGAGGGCGACGGTCAGGGCCGGCAGGAAGGCGTGGTGCAGATTGCCCAGCAGGTCGCCGTCGCCGATCCGCACCCACTCCGAACGCGGGAACCAGCCGGCCGAGTTGACCAGGACGAGGATCAGCAGCAGCCCGGCCAGGAAGCTCGGCACGGACAGGACGCCGAAGCTGCCCGCGCCGATGATCCGGTCGGCCGCCGATCCCTCCCGGTACGCCGACCACATGGCCAGCGGCACGGCGATCAGCAGGGCGATGAGCAGTCCGAGCGCGGCGATCTCGAGGCTGACGGGCAGCGCGGACAGCACCCGGTCGGTGACGTCGCTCTGCGGCGGTACGACGGACCGGCCGAGGTCGCCGCCGAGGACGCCGCCGAGCCAGTCGAGGTAACGGGTGACCAGCGGCTCGTCGAGCCCGAGTTCCGCACGGAGCGCGGCGTACTCGGCGGGTGCCCGGCCGGCTCCGAGGATGTCGACCGCGGGGTCGCCGGGCATGAGGACCACCAGGGAGAACACCCCGATGCTCGCGATGAACAGCACTCCGAGGAGTTCCAGCACCCGTAGGGCCGGCCGGCGCAGCGCGGCGGGAATCATCGTTCCTCCAGATCTTCGCCCGGCGGCGCCGCCGGGCCGGGGGCCGCGGGGGTCACTCGGCGATCCAGGCCTCGCCGAAGAGGGCCATGTACTCGTCGGTCGGCACGATGCCGTGCACGTTCTTGCCCCAGGCGGTGAAGGCGGCGCTGGCACCGAGGTTGACCAGCGGGACGTCCTCGTTGAACAGCGTCTGGATGTCGTCGAGGACCCGCTGGGTCTCGGCCTCCTCGGTCGCGCCCTGGAGCTCGACGAGCAGCTTGTCCATCTTCGGGCTGGCGTAGCCGCCGGGGTTGCCGTAGCTCTGGGAGTTCAGCACGCTCTGCAGGCGGTGGTAGGGGTCGCTCTCGGAGACGCTCGCCGCGCCGCGGCTGAGGTCGAAGTCGTGCTCCACGTAGGTCTTCGCCACGCGGTCGGCGATGGAGGAGACGAGGTCGAGCTTCACCGTGAAGCCGACCCGTTCCAGCATCGCCTTGATGACGACGGCCTTGGACCGGGCGACGGGGTCGGTGCCGTCCATGTAGGTGATGGCGCCGTCGTAGCCGTCCTTCCTGGCTTCGGCGAGGAGCTTCCTGGCCTGGTCGAGGTCCATGCCGGTCGGCTTCACCTCGGAGTGCCAGCGCGACTCGGGCGGGAAGATCTCCTGGCCCGGCAGGCCCTTGCCGTCGTAGGCGCGTTCCGTCTCCAGGGCGGGGTCGAGGGCCAGGGCCATGGCCTTGCGGACCCTGAGGTCCGCGCCGGGCCGGCCCTCACGGGTGTTGATGGTGACCATGCTGCCGAGGCCGGTCAGGGTCAGCTCACCGGGGTGGCCTTCCTTCACGGCGTCGTCGACCACGTCGGGGCCGCGCAGGTAGACGACGTCCGCCGTGGCGTCGTTGAGTGCCTCGAGTTTGGCGCGGTCGGACTGCGGCCAGGTGAACCGCAGTGCGTCCAGGTACGGTTCGCCCTTCCAGTAGTTCTTGTTCGCCTTGAGGACCATCTCCTCCTGGGGCCGGTGCGAGCCGAGCGTGAAGGGGCCGGCGCCGATCGGCACGAACGTCTTCCCCGCGTACGCGGCGGGTGCCACGATCATGCCGGGTGCCTGGGCGAGCATCGCGGGGAAGGTGGCCCAGGCGTTGCGGAGGGTGAAGACGACGGTGGAGTCGTCGGGGGCCTCCATTTTCGCGAGGTTCGGGGCGAGCAGGGCCGTGTCGGCGCCCTTGTTCTTCTGGTACCACTCGATGCTGCCGATCACCGCCTCGGCGTCGAGCGGCGTGCCGTCGGAGAACTCGACGCCGTCGCGCAGGGTGAGGGTCCAGGTCCTGGCGTCGTCACTGGACTTCAGGGATTCGGCCAGCCACGGCTCGTACCTGTGCGCGGCGGTGTCGTAGCGCATCAGGACGTCGTAGACGGCGGCGAGCGCGGAGCCGCCGGAGGCGCCCGTGGCGTAGGTGACGGCGGGGCTGAGGCTGCGGGCCTCGGCATAGTCGGCGAAGTGCAGGGTCCCGCCGCGGACGGGTTCGCCCGCGGCGGGCTGTTCGCCGATGCCGCCGAAGGTGTAGCGGGCGCGTTCGGCCTTCTGCTGCTTTCCGCCGTCGCTCCCCCCGTCGTCGGGTGAGACGCACGCGGAGGTGAGCAGCGCCGCCGTGGCCAGGGCCGCGGCGAGGCGGGCTCGCGCCCGGGGTGCTCGCTTCATGTCTTCCTCCATCTGTCCGGTGGGGGGAGCGGGAACGGCCCGGGTCCGGATCGGGTGGGGGGACGGTATGGCCGGTGCTTCCCGGCCGACGTGACGCATCCCACTGACCGGGAGCCGGGTGGGCGGCGGGACTCACGGCCGGGGCGGCCCTCCGGTCTCCTCCCGCGCCGTGACACGGTGTCCCGGTGAACGGAACCGGACGGGAGCGCCGTACCGTCCGCGCCGACACTGACCACGACCGCGATCCCAGTGGAGTTCCCGACGCACCAGGAGTCCCGATGCCCAGCGACACGGATCACCGCTCCGCCGCCCTCGCCCGGGCGGCCGCGCTCACCGGCCCGGGCGGCCGGTTCGAGCTCGCCGACGACGACGTACTGGGCACCCGGATGCCGGTGTTCACCCACCGGCAGCGCGCCCTGCACGAGGTGCTGCACGCCTCCGTCGCCCACGCCGACCGCGACTACATCGTCACGGCGGACCGCCGTATCACCTTCGCCGGGCACGCGGCCCAGGTCGCCTCGCTGGCACAGGTGCTGCGCGAGGAGTACGGCATCGCCGAGGGCGATCGCGTGGCCATCGCCGCGGCCAACTCCCCCGAGTGGATCCAGGTCTTCTGGGCCACGGTCTCGATCGGCGCGGTGGCGGTCGGTTTCAACGCCTGGTGGACGGCGCCCGAGTTGGCCCACGGTCTGCGCAACGCGGAGCCGGCGCTGGTGGTGGCCGACGCGAAGCGGTCGGAGCGGCTGGCCGGGTGCCCGGTTCCGGTGCTGTCCATGGAGGACGACGTGCGCCGTTTCCTGACGGCCCACCCCCACGCGCCGCTGCCGTCCGCCGATGTGGCCGAGGACGATCCGGCCGTCATCCTGTACACGTCGGGCACCTCGGGCCGGCCCAAGGGCGCCGTGCACACCCACCGCAATCTGCTGGCCGTGGTGGAGTACCACCGGCTGAACGACGCCTTGCTGCGGGAGTTCGGCAACCCGATGGCCCCGGAGGACCGCGTCTACCTGCTCGCCCTGCCGCTGTTCCACATCGCGAGCCTGCACAACCTGGCCGTGCCGCGCCTCGCCACGGGCAGCCGGATCGCCCTGCACGAGGGCGCGTTCGACGTCGACGCCGTGCTGGGCATGATCGAGCGGGAACGCGTCACCAACTGGGGCGCGGTGCCCACGATGGCGCACCGGCTGCTGGAACACGGCCGGGCCGACCGGTACGACACCTCGTCGCTGACGGCGTTCGCGCTGGCTTCGGCGCCGTCGACCACGGAGTTCAAGGAACGGTTGCGCAGTGCGCTGCCGTTCGCGAAGGACTCGCTGGTGGACAGCTACGGTCTGACCGAGTCCTGCACGGCGATCGCCGCCGCGACCCCGCAGGACCTGGCGGAGGCCCCCGGCACCCTGGGCCGGCCCGTGACCGGTGTCCGGCTGGAGATCCGCGACCCCTTCGGCGAGGTCCTCGGCGAGGGCGAGGAGGGCGAGGTGTGGGTGCGCAGCGCGTACAACATGCTGGGCTACTGGCGCGATCCCGAGGCCACCGCGAACACCGTCGTCGCGGACCGCTGGCTGCGCACCGGGGACCTGGGGTGTCTGCGCGGGGGCCGGCTGTATCTCAGCAGCCGCCGCTCGGATTTGATCATCCGCGGTGGGGAGAACGTCTATCCGGCCGAGATCGAGACGGTGCTGGCCCGGCATCCGGACGTCCGGGAGTGCCTGGTCCTCGGGGTGCCGCATCCCGACCTCGGTCAGGAGGTGGCCGCCGTGGTGGTGCTCCGGCCGGGGTCGGCGGTCACCGAGGAGGCGCTGCGGGAGTACGTGGCGCGGGAGGTGGCCTACTTCAAGGTGCCCCGGCGGTGGCGGCTGACCGGCGAGGAGTTGCCGCGCAACGCGACCGGGAAGGTGATCCGGCGCGCGGTGCGGGTCTGAAGGGACGGCAGCGCAGCGGGGTGCCCCGGCCGCCGTACGGCGGCCGGGGCACCCGTGTGTGCGGCGCGCGGCAGTCGTGTGCGGCTCAGAAGTCCCCGGGGCCGCGCAGGGTCGCCTCGGCGCCGCCGTCGACGTAGAGCACCTGCCCGGTGATGTGGGTGTTGTCGTCGGAAGCCAGGAACAGGACGGCTCGCGCGACGTCCTCCGGCCGGAGGTATCCGTGGAGCGGCATGGGGACCGCCGCGTCCATGGCCTTCTTCATCTCGGGGTCGTCGAAGAGTCCCTCGCTCATCGGCGTGAGCACGATGCCGGGCGCGACCACGTTCACGGGTATTCCGGCGTCGGCCCAGCCGGGGGCGACGGCGGTGCGCCGCGCCCACTGGGCGAGCGCCGCCTTGGAGGAGGGGTAGAGCTGTCGCGCGCGGCCGTCGGCGACGGCGCGTTCGGCGTAGTGGAGG
Source organism: Streptomyces sp. NPDC030893 (assembly GCF_055571535.1). NCBI lineage: Bacteria > Bacillati > Actinomycetota > Actinomycetes > Kitasatosporales > Streptomycetaceae > Streptomyces > Streptomyces sp. NPDC030893. The sequence goes on from NZ_JBVIFC010000026.1 coordinate 27,834, forward strand.
GCCCGGTCCTCGTCGTCGGCCAGGCAGGCCGCGACGACGTCCGGGTCGGCGGGCCGGGTGCCCGAGACGGAGCCGATGAGGACGACGCGGGGGTGCGGGGCCGCGGCGAGTGCCGGACGCAGTGCCGTCACGAACCCGGTGGTGCCGAAGTAGTTGACCGTCACCGTGGCCGCGCCCGGTACGGACGTGCCGGCGCAGGTGACCACGGCGTCCACCACGTGGCCGGCCGCCTCTGCCGCCGCGCCGGCGGCCTCGGCACGGCCGTGCGGGGTGGACAGGTCGGCGTCGATCTCGCCGCCGCGCAGGTCGACCCCGATCACGCGGTCGCCCCGGGCGCGGAGCAGGGCGGTGAGGGCGGCACCGATCCCGGAACCGGATCCGGTGACGACGACGTTGCGTGACATGGGGCGCTCCTCGGGTCGGCCGAACGGACTCCTCGCACCGTAGGCAAGGGGCACCGCACCGGGCCCGAACGGTCCCGGTGACCGGGCGGGGTCGCACGGGCGGGCGCGAGACGGGTCGCGCGATCCGGACTCGGGGAGGCGCCAGGCGGACCGTCCCGGCGACCGGGCGGGTCGCACGGACGGGCGGGTCGCACGGACGGGCGGGTCGCACGGACGGGCAGGTCGCACGGACGGGCAGGTCGCACGGACGGGCAGGTCGCACGGACGGGCAGGTCGCGCGGACGGGCAGGTCGCGCGGACGGGCAGGTCGCGCGGACGGGCAGGTCGCGCGGACTGCGGGTCGCACGGGCGGGCGCGAGACGGGTCGCAGGGGCTGGACTCGCCGAGGCGCCAGGCGGACCGCCCCGGCGACCAGGCGGATCGCACGGACTGCGGGTCGCACGGACGGGCGCGAGACGGGTCGCAGGGGCTGGACTCGCCGAGGCGCCAGGCGGACCGTCCCGGCGACCAGAGGCGGATCGCACGGACTGCGGGTCGCACGGGCGGGCGCGAGACGGGTCGCGCGATCTGACTCGGGGAGGCGTCAGGCGGGCCGTCTCGGTGACCGGGCGGGGTCGCGCGGAGGGGCGGGTCGCAGGGACCGCAGGTCGTGCCGCTCGGGTGCCGGGCAGGCGGCGGGGGCGTCGGGCGGGTGCCGGGCAGGCGCCCGGGCGCCGGGGGCCCGCGGGCGGTGCGGGGTGGGCGGCACACGCGGGCCCCGGACCGGCACGGGGCGTCGGGCAGGCGTCAGGCGCGGTCCGCGAGGGCCGGACCGAGCAGGAGGCGACAGGCGAGCCTGATGCCGTCCTGTGCCGCCTCGGGTGAGGAGCGTTCGTACAGGACGGTGACGAGCAGGCCGTACCAGGCCTGTTGGAGGATGCGCACCGCGCGGCGGTCCCCCTCGGAGGGGTCCGTCACACCCGCGGTGCGCAGCATCAGGCCCGCGAGGAGCTCGTCCGTACGGCCGGCCTGGCCGCCGGGGGCCACACTGCTGGACTGCATCATCGCCAGGGCCAGCAGCGGCTGTTCGAAGAGCTGCCGGCTCGCCCCGGTGAGCAGTTCGGCGACCGCGTCCACCGGCCCGGTGCCAGGCCCGGGCGAGGGGGTCTCGGCGGCGAGGCGGCGCACCTGGGCATGCATGACGGCGGCGAACAGATGCGCCTTGGAGGGGAAGTAGCGGTACAGGGTCGCGATGGCGACGCCGGACTCCCTGGCCACGTCCTGCATCTGCATCCGCTCGTGGCCGTACGCCGCCCCCAGCCGTGCGGCGGCCCGCAGGATGCGGGCGCGGCGCAGGCGCTGGCCCGCCGAAGTGGGACGTGCGGGAATCCTCTCGCGGGAGGTCCGGGGCACGGTCATGGACTCCTTCCGCCGGCCGCCGATGGTCCCGCGTGCCGCGGGGGCGCGGTGCGCCCGGTTCCGGTCAGTGGGACGCGGCTGTATCCCGCGCGGGGCGCGGACTTTGATGGCCGTTCCCCCTTCCCGTTCCCCCTTCCCGTTCCGTCGCATCCGAGAGAGGTGCCCCCCATGCGGCTCGGCATCACCAGTCCCGTCGTCACGGCCGTCCCCGGCGTCCACTCGCCCTGGGAGCGCGACGCCGGCATCGAAGAGCTCGGGGCGGTGGCCGAGGCCGCCGACCGGCTCGGCTTCCACCACCTGACCTGCTCGGAGCACGTCGCCGTGCCCGTGGACGTCGCGGAACAGCGCGGCGGGACCTACTGGGACCCGCTCGCCACCCTCGGGTACCTCGCCGCCCGCACCCGCCGCATCCGGCTGGCCACCCAGGTCCTGGTGCTCGGCTACCACCACCCGCTGGCCGTCGCCAAGCGCTACGGCACCCTGGACCGGGTCTCGGGCGGGCGGCTCGTGCTGGGGCTCGGCGTCGGCTCGCTGGAGGAGGAGTTCCGGCTGCTCGACGCGGCCTTCGAGGGGCGCGGCTCGATCGCCGACGACTCCCTCGCGGCGCTCCGCGCCTCCCTGTCCCGGCGCGAACCCGCCTACCACGGCGAGCACTTCGACTACGAGGGGTTCGTGGTGGAGCCGCACGCCGTGCAGGAGCGGGTACCGCTGTGGATCGGCGGCCGGACACCGCGCTCCCTGCGCCGGGCGGTGAAGCACGGCGACGGCTGGGTGCCCTTCGGGCTGCCGCTGGACCGTTTGCGTGCGATGCTCGACGCGGCCGAGCTGCCGGAGGGCTTCGAGGTGGTCCTGACCACGGAGCGTCCGCTCGATCCGACCGGCGACGCGGGCGGTACGGCCGAGGCGCTGCGGAGGGTGTCGGAAGCGGGTGCCACGCTGATCGGTGTGTCGGTGGCCGCCCGGTCGGCACGCCACTACGTCGAACAGCTGGAGGCGCTGGCCTCGATCGCCGGGCTCACCGACGGGGCCGCGGCCGGGGAGGGTGCGGCGTGAGCGAGGACCGGCTGGCGGCCGTCGAGGCCCGGCTGCGGGGGCTCGAGGACGAACGGGACATCGCCCGGATGATGGCCTCGTACGGACCCCTGGTCGACAGCGGCGACGCGGACGGCGTCGCGGCGCTCTGGGCACCGGACGGTGTCTACGACATCGACGAGCTCTACCTGGCGGGCCGGGAGCGGATCGGGGAGATGGTGCGGTCCGCCGCGCACCAGGGCTGGATCCGGCAGGGCTGCGCGCACGTCGTGGGTCCGCCGCACATCACGGTCGACGGCGACGAGGCGGTCGCGGTGTGCCACTCGCTGATGGTGGTGCACGAGGAGGGCCGGTACGTGGTGCGCCGGGCCACCGCCAACCACTGGTGGCTGCGCCGTACGGACTCCGGCTCCGGGTGGCAGGTGGTCAGGAGGACCAACCGGGTCCTGGACGGCCGGTCCGAGTCTCCCGCGCTGCTGTCCGACGGGGTGCGCGGGGAGCCGCCGAGCGCCTGAGGGGGCGTGCCGCACACCTGCCGCGGGTGCCGCCGGCCCCGGCCACTCGGACCCGCCGACGCGGGTCAGCGGTCCTCGCACCGCGCGGGCGGACGCCGTCCGGCCGTCGTCCCCGTTCGTCCGCGGGAGGCCCCGGGCACCCTCGGCGGACACCGCGCGGCCCTCGCCCCGGCCCCGGCCACCCGCCCGGGCGCCCGCGGTGACCTCCCGCGGCGCGCCGCGGAGGGGTGGCGCGAGCCGTCACCCCTCCGCGGCCTCCCGGTCGGTGCTCGGCAGTGGACTCCGGCAACGGCCGGCGGGACCCCCGGCCGCGGGCGTCAACGCGCCCCGTACACCGGCTGCGGTGTCTCCGCGTCGGCCAGCAGCCTCCGCGCGGTCCCGCCGGCCTCGGCGGGGCTCCAGCGGGCGCCCTTGTCGGCGGTGGGGCCCGGCCGCCAGCCCTCCATCACGGTGATGCGACCCGCCTCGGCCTCGAAGACACGGCCGGTCACGCCCGTGGAGGCCGCCGAACCCAGCCACACCACGAGCGGCGACACGTTCTCCGGGGCCATCGCGTCGAAGTCGCCCTCGCCGGGGGCCGCCATGGTCTCGGCGAAGGTCTCCTCGGTCATCCGGGTGCGGGCGGCCGGGGCGATCGCGTTGACCTGGACGCCGTAGCGGCCCATCTCGGCCGCGGCGACCAGGGTCAGGCCGACGATGCCGGCCTTGGCGGCGGAGTAGTTGCCCTGGCCGACGCTGCCGAGCAGACCCGCGCCGGAGCTGGTGTTGATCACGCGTGCCTCGGGGGTGCGGCCCGCCTTGGCCTCGGCCCGCCAGTGCGCCGCCGCGTGCCTGAGCGGCAGGAAGTGCCCCTTGAGGTGGACGCGCATCACCGCGTCCCAGTCGTCCTCGTCCAGGTTGACGAGCATCCGGTCGCGCAGGAACCCGGCGTTGTTGACGAGGGTGTCGAGCCGGCCGAAGGAGTCGAGCGCGGCGGCGACGAGGGAGGCGGCGCCGTCGGCGGTGGCGATGTCGCCGCCGTGCGCCACTGCCTCGCCGCCGGCCGCGCGGATCTCCTCGACGACCTGCTGGGCGGGCCCGCTGCCCGCGCCGGAGCCGTCGAGTCCCACGCCCAGGTCGTTGACGACGACCTTGGCGCCCTCCGCGGCGAACGCCAGGGCGTGGGCGCGCCCGAGGCCGCGGCCGGCGCCGGTGACGGCGACGACCCGGCCGGCGCACAGGGAGGTCGGTGAGGTCATGACGGTGTCCTTTCGCAAGGGGCGGGAGGAGGGGCGCCGTACCGGTCAGTGGCACGGCCCTCCCCCGGTGCCCGGATCACTGCTACCTTCGGCCTAACAAACGTTTGGTGGAAAGGTAGCTGATCTGCTCATGGGTGTCTCCACCTCCGCCCCGCAAGAGGGCGTCGCCGTCGTCACCGTGGACTTCCCCCCGGTCAACGCCCTGCCCGTACAGGGCTGGTACGAGCTCGCCGCCGCGGTGCGCGCCGCCGGCTCCGACCCGGAGGTGCGCTGTGTGGTGCTCACCGCCGAGGGCCGCGGGTTCAACGCGGGCGTGGACATCAAGGAGATGCAGCGCGCGGACGGGCACGGGGCGCTGATCGGCGCCAACCGCGGCTGCGCCGAGGCGTTCGCCGCCGTCTACGAGTGCGAGGTCCCCGTGGTGGCCGCCGTGCACGGCTTCTGCCTGGGCGGCGGCATCGGCCTGGTGGGCAACGCGGACGCGATCGTGGCCAGCGACGACGCCACCTTCGGGCTCCCGGAGCTCGACCGCGGCGCGCTCGGCGCGGCCACGCACCTCGCCCGGCTCGTCCCGCAGCATCTGATGCGGGCCCTGTACTACACCTCGCGCACCGCCACGGCCGCGGAACTGCACCGGCACGGCTCGGTGTGGCGGGTGGTACCTCGCGAGGAACTGCGGGCGGCCGCCCTGGAACTGGCGGCCGAGATCGCCGCGAAGGACGGTTACCTGATCCGGCTGGCGAAGGCCGCCATCAACGGCATCGACCCGGTCGACGTGCGCCGCAGCTACCGCTTCGAGCAGGGCTTCACCTTCGAGGCCAACCTGAGCGGGGTCGCGGACCGCGTGCGCGACACCTTCGGCACGGACAAGGAGCGGTCGGCGTGACCCAGGACAAGACGATGACGGCCGACGAGGTCGTCGGCCGGCTGCGCAGCGGCATGACGATCGGCATCGGCGGCTGGGGCTCCCGCCGCAAGCCGATGGCCCTGGTGCGGGCCATCCTGCGCTCGGACCTCACCGACCTCACCGTGGTCTCCTACGGCGGCCCGGACGTCGGTCTGCTGGCGGCCGCGGGGAGGATACGCAGGCTCGTCGCGGCGTTCGGCACGCTCGACTCGATACCGCTGGAGCCGCACTTCACCGCGGCCAGGCAGCGCGGCGCGTTCGAGATGACCGAGCTCGACGAGGCGATGTTCATGTGGGGGCTGACCGCCGCGTCGCAGCGGCTGCCGTTCCTCCCGGTCCGGGCCGGTCTCGGTTCGGACGTCATGAGGGTCAACCCGTCGCTGCGCACGGTCAGGTCGCCCTATGACGACGGGGAGGAACTGGTCGCGGTTCCGGCCCTGCGCCTGGACGCCGCACTGGTCCACCTCAACCGCGCGGACCGGCACGGCACCGGGCAGTACCTGGGACCCGACCCGTACTTCGACGACCTGTTCTGCGAGGCGGCCGACCAGGCGTACGTCTCCTGCGAGCGGATCGTCGACACGGCGGACCTGCTCAAGGAGCACGGGCCGCAGACCCTGCTGGTCAAACGCATGTTCGTGGACGGGGTCGTGGAGACGCCGAACGGCGCGCACTTCACCTCCTGCGTGCCCGACCACGAGCGGGACGAGTCGTTCCAGCGTGCCTACGTCCGGGCCGCCCGCGATCCCGAGGCGTGGCCGGCCTTCGCCGAACGGTTCCTGTCCGGGGACGAGGCCGCCTACCAGGCCGCCGTCACCGCCTTCCACCAGGAGGAAGCATGAGCACCGCCGAGACGGAGACGGCCGCAGCGGCGGCGAGCCGCGCCGAGTACTGCGTGGTGGCCTGCGCGGAGGCCTGGCGGGGGGCGGGTGAGGTCCTCGCCAGCCCGATGGGCACCGTCCCCGCCATCGGGGCGCGCCTGGCGAAGCTGACGTTCTCCCCCGATCTGCTGCTGACCGACGGGGAGGCGCTGCTCATGGCGGACGTGCCCGCGATCGGGTCGAAGCCGGGGACGGTGGAGGGCTGGCTGCCGTTCCGCCGGCATCTCACGCTCACCGCCACCGGCCGCCGGCACGTGATGATGGGCGCCAGCCAGATCGACCGCCACGGCAACCAGAACATCTCCTGCGTCGGCGACTGGGCCAAGCCCTCCCGGCAGTTGCTCGGGGTGCGCGGCGCCCCCCTCAACACCGTGAACAATCCGACGAGTTACTGGGTGCCGAAGCACTCCGCCCGGGTGTTCGTCGAGCGGGTCGACATGGTCAGCGGCGTCGGGTACGACCGGGCCGCCGCGGCCGGTCTCTCCGCGTCCCGCTACCACCGCGTCCCGGACGTGATCACCAACCTGGGCGTCTTCGACTTCGAGACGCCCGACCGGACGATGCGGCTGCGCTCCCTGCATCCCGGGGTCACCGTCGAGGAGGTCACCGCGGCCACCGGCTTCGCCCTCACCGTGCCCGACGAGGTGCCGTACACGCGGGAGCCCACCGGGGCGGAGCTGGCACTGATCCGCGAGGTCATCGACCCGAAGGGGCTGCGCGAGCGCGAGGTCCCGGCATGAGCGGGCCCGCCGGTTCCCCCGCCGGTTCTCCCCCGGTGTTCCCGACCGCGCTGACCGCGCTGACCGGGGTGCGTCATCCGATCGTGCAGACCGGCATGGGCTGGGTGGCCGGGCCCCGGCTGGTGTCCGCCTCGGCGAACGCCGGGGCCCTCGGCATCCTCGCCTCCGCGGCCATGACCGTGGAGCAGCTGCGTGCGGCGGTCCGCGAGGTCAGGTCCCGTACGGACGCGCCGTTCGGCGTCAACCTGCGGGCCGACGCGGGGGACGCCGGCGAGCGGGTGCGGATCATCATCGAGGAGGGGGTGCGGGTGGCGTCCTTCGCCCTCGCCCCCTCCAAGGACCTGATCGCCCGCCTCAAGGACGCCGGTGTCGTCGTCATCCCCTCCATCGGTGCCCGCCGGCACGCGGAGAAGGTCGCCGCCTGGGGAGCGGACGCGGTCATGGTGCAGGGCGGCGAGGGGGGCGGGCACACGGGCGACGTGGCCACGACGGTGCTCCTGCCCCAGGTGGTGGACGCGGTGGACATCCCGGTGATCGCGGCGGGCGGCTTCCACGACGGCCGCGGTCTGGTCGCCGCGCTCGCCTACGGGGCGGCCGGCGTCGGCATGGGCACGCGTTTCCTGCTGACGTCCGACAGCACCGTCCCCGAGGCGGTGAAGGCGAGGTACCTGGCCGCCACCGTCAAGGACGTCACGGTCACCACGCGGGTGGACGGGCTGCCGCACCGCATGCTCCGCACCGACATGGTGGACTCACTGGAGCGCTCCGGCCGCGCCGCCTCGCTGCTGCGGGCGCTGCGGCACGCTTCGGCGTTCCGCAAGGAGTCGGGGGCGAGCTGGCCTCAACTGCTGCGGGACGGGCTGGCGATGAAGCACGGCAAGGAACTGACCTGGAGTCAGGTCCTGCTGGCCGCCAACACCCCGATGCTGCTCAAGGCGTCGATGGTCGAGGGCCGCACCGACATCGGGGTGATGGCCTCGGGCCAGGTGGCGGGCCTGATCGACGACCTGCCGTCGTGCGCGGAACTGGTCGAGCGCATCGTCGACGAGGCACTGACCGCGCTGAAGTCCCTGCCCGGGGGCTGACCGCCCGGCCAACGGGGACGGGGCGGGGCGGGTCATCCCGGCCCGCCCCGCCCCGTTCCCCCGGAAAGCCCCGGAAAGCCCCGGGATGAGCGGTGCCGTCACCGCCGCCGAGCGAGCGGAGCGTCCCGGGTCGCCGGCCCCGGGCGGGCGGGGCCGGCGCGGGCACGTCAGAGGCGTTCGATGATGGTGACGTTGGCCTGGCCGCCGCCCTCGCACATGGTCTGCAGGCCGTAACGGCCGCCGGTGCGCTCCAGTTCGTGCAGCAGGGTCGTCATCAGCTTGGTGCCGGTGGCGCCCAGCGGGTGACCGAGGGCGATGGCGCCGCCGTTGACGTTGACCTTGTCGGGGTCGGCGCCGGTCTCCTTCAGCCAGGCCAGGACGACCGGCGCGAAGGCCTCGTTGATCTCGACCAGGTCGATGTCGTCGAGCGACATCCCGGACTTCTTCAGCGCGTACGCCGTCGCCGGGATCGGCGCCGACAGCATCCGGATCGGGTCCTCGCCGCGCACCGACAGGTGGTGGATGCGGGCGCGGGGGGTGAGACCGTGTTCGGCGACGGCGCGTTCGGAGGCGATGAGCATCGCGGAGGCGCCGTCGGAGACCTGGGAGGCGACGCCCGCGGTGATCAGGCCGCCCTCGACGACCGGCTTGAGGCCGGCCATCTTCTCCAGCGAGGTGTCGCGGCGCGGGCCCTCGTCCACGGTGACGTCGCCGTAGGCGACGGTCTCGCGGTCGAAGCGGCCCTCGTCGATGGCGCGCACGGCCCGCTGGTGCGAGCGCAGCGCGAAGTGCTCCATGTCCTCGCGGGTGATGCCCCACTTCTCGGCGATGAGTTCGGCGCCGTGGAACTGGTTGACGGGCGCGTCGCCGTAGCGGGCGCGCCAGCCCTCGGAGCCCTGGTAGGGGCCGTCGGTGAGGCCGAGGGGTTCGGCGGCCTGGCGGCTGGCGAAGGCGATGGGGATCATCGACATGTTCTGGGTGCCGCCCGCGACGACCAGGTCCTGGGTGCCGGACAGGACGCCCTGGGCCGCGAAGTGGACGGCCTGCTGGGACGAGCCGCACTGGCGGTCCACGGTGGTGCCGGGCACCTCCTCGGGCAGTCCCGCGGCGAGCCACGCGGTACGGGCGATGTCCCCGGCCTGCGGACCGACGGTGTCCAGGCAGCCGAAGACGACGTCGTCGACGGCGGCCGGGTCGACGCCGGTGCGCTCGACCAGTGCCTTGATGACGTGCGCCCCGAGGTCGGCGGGATGCACGGCGGACAGGCCGCCCTTGCGCCGGCCGACCGGAGTGCGGACCGCTTCGACTATGTAGGCCTCGGCCATGACTGCTCCTTGGTGTCAGACGTGACGGTGTCAGGTACGCGGGGTGATGCCCTCGAGAACCATGGACAGGTACTGCCGGGCGATCTCCTCCGGGCTGTGGGTGCCCCCGGGGCGGTACCAGGAGGCGGCCACCCACACGGTGTCGCGCACGAACCGGTAGACGAGCCGCACGTCGAGGTCGTCGCGGAAGACCTTCCCGGTGACGCCGCGTTCCAGGGTGCGCAGCCAGGCGTTCTCGAACTTCGCCTGGGAGTCGGCGAGATAGCGGAAGCGCGGCTGGGCGGAGAGGTGCCTGGACTCCTTCTGGTAGATGGCGACCGCGGGGCCGTGCCGGTCGATCTGCCGGAAGGACTCGGTGACCAGGGCCTCGATGGTCTCCCGCGGTCCGAGTCCGGAGGCGAGCACGGTGTCGTAGGCGGCCCACAGCTCGTCCAGGAAGGCGGAGAGGATCTCGTCCAGCATCGACTCCTTGGAGTCGAAGTGGTAGTAGAGGCTGCCCGCGAGCATTCCGGCGGCGTCGGCGACGCGGCGGACGGTGGTGGCGTTGTAGCCCTGGTCGGCGAATACCTGGGCCGCCGTGGCCAGGATCTCGGCACGGCGCTCGGCGGCGGAGTTGCTGCTCATGGCGCTCACGCCCGCTGACTGCTGACGGAGACCGTCTCGCCGGTCATGTAGGACGAGTACCCGCTGGCCAGGAAGACGATGACGTTGGCGATCTCCCACGGCTCGGCATGGCGGCCGAAGGCCTCGCGCTCGGTGAGTTCGGCGAGGAGTCCGGGGGTGGTCACCTTCACCAGGTGCGGGTGCATGGCGAGGCTCGGGGAGACGGCGTTGACCCGTACGCCGAAGTCCGCGGCCTCCAGGGCGGCGCAGCGGGTGAGGGCCATGACCCCGGCCTTGGCGGCGGCGTAGTGGGCCTGGCCGCGCTGGGCCCGCCAGCCGATGACGGAGGCGTTGTTGACCACGACTCCCCCGCCGCCCTGTTCCCTGAGGCGGCGCAGGGCGGCGCGGGTGCAGCGGAAGGTGCCGTTGAGGGTGACGTCGAGGACCTTCGACCACTGGTCGTCGGTCATGTCGACGAGGTCGGCCGTGCCGCCGAGGCCGGCGTTGTTCACGACGACGTCGAGGCCGCCGTGGCGGTCGGCGGCGAGCGCCAGCAGGTCCTCGACCTGCTGTTCGTCGGTGACGTCGCAGGGCAGTCCGGCGACGTTGTCCGCGCCGAACTCCTCGGCGAGGGCGGCGGCGCTCTCCTTGAGGCGGCGCTCGTGGGCGTCGCCGATGACGACCCGGGCGCCCTCCTCGAGGAACCTGCGGGCGGTGGCTCCGCCGATCCCGGCGCCCGCGGCCGCGGTGATCACCGCGGTGCGTCCGGTCAGGAGGGAATGCCCCGGTACGTAGGGCGGCGGTTGGGGGGTCACGGGCGGATCTCCTTGGGGAGGCCGAGGACGCGCTCGGCGATGATGTTGCGCTGGATCTCGTTCGACCCGGCGTAGATGGTGTCGGAGCGGGAGAAGAGGAACAGCCGCTGCCAGTCGTCGAGATCGTACGGCTCACCGGCGGTGAGCATCCCGTCGGCGCCGCACACGTCCATGGCGAGTTCGCCCAGTTCCCGGTGCCAGGTGGCCCAGAAGATCTTGCCGATGGACGCCTCCGGGCCGGGCGCGCCACCGGCCACGCCGTCGAGCATGCGCAGGGCGTTGCAGCGGATGGTCTCCAGGCCCGTCCAGGCGCGGGCGAGCCGGTCGCGGATCAGCGGGTCGCGGGCCGCGCCGTTGCGTCGCGCGTGCTCGATCAGGGTCTCCAGTTCGCGCCGGAAGCCGACCTGCTGGCCGAGGGTGGAGACGCCGCGTTCGAAGCCGAGGGTGGCCATGGCCACGCGCCAGCCGTCGCCGGGGGCGCCGACAATGTGGCCGGCGTGGGTGCGGGCGCCGTCGAAGAAGACCTCGTTGAACTCGGACGTGCCGGTCAGCTGGGTGATGGGGCGGACCTCGACGCCGGGCTGGTCGAGCGGGACCAGGAGGTAGGACAGCCCCTGGTGGCGGGAGGAGCCGGGTTCGGTGCGGGCGACCACGAAGCACCACTGCGACTCGTGGGCGAGCGAGGTCCAGATCTTCTGTCCGGTGACCACCCACTCGTCGCCGTCGCGTTCGGCGCGGGTCCGTACGTTCGCCAGGTCGGACCCGGCGTCGGGCTCGCTGTAGCCCTGGCACCACATTTCCTCGGCCGCGACGATCGGGGGCAGGAAGCGGGCCCGCTGTTCCGGGGTGCCGAAGGCGATCAGCGTGGGGCCGAGCAACTGCTCGGCGATGTGGTTGACCCGTGCCGGGGCGTCGGCCAGGGCGTACTCCTCGTGGAAGGCGACCTGCTGCTCGATGGTCGCGCCCCGGCCGCCGTACTCCTCGGGCCAGCCGACGCAGGTCCAGCCGGCGGCGGCCATGTGCCGTTCCCAGGCAAGCCGTTCGGCGAACACCTCGTGTTCGCGGCCGGGGCCGCCGCGGCCGCGCAGGCCCGCGAAGGCGCCGGTGAGGTTGGCGGCCAGCCAGCCGCGGATCTCGGCGCGGAACTCCTCGACGCTGCTCATGCCGTTACGTTAATCTACCAAACACTTGTTAGGGAAGGAGGGCCGATGTCCGCTGCCCCCGAGAATTCCGACGCACCCGTTCGCTACGAGAAGCGGGGCCCCGTCGCCACGGTCACCATGAACCGCCCCGACTACCGCAACGCCCAGAACTCCGCGATGACGTACGCCCTGGACCGGGCGTTCTACCGCGCCGCCGAGGACGACGAGGTCAAGGTCGTCGTCCTGGCCGGAGCGGGCAAGCACTTCTCCGCCGGCCACGACATCGGCACCCCCGGGCGGGACGCCCACCTGCCCTTCGAGCGCAGGGCGGGCCTGTGGTGGGACCACTCCGACAAGCAGGGCGCGGAGAGCCGTTTCGCCCGCGAGTCCGAGGTGTACCTCGGCATGTGCCGCCGCTGGCGCGAGCTGCCCAAGCCGGTCGTCGCCTCCGTGCAGGGCGCCTGTGTGGCGGGCGGCCTGATGCTCGCCTGGGTGTGCGACCTGATCGTGGCCTCCGAGGACGCGTTCTTCGCGGACCCGGTGGTGCGCATGGGCATCCCCGGCGTCGAGTACTTCGCCCACCCGTGGGTGATGCCGCCGCGCGTCGCCAAGGAGTTCCTCTTCACCGGCGACCGCATGAGCGCGCGGCGCGCCTACGAGGTCGGCATGGTCAACCGGGTCGTCCCGCGCGAGGAACTGGCCGAGCGGACCGGGGAACTGGCGCTGCGCATCGCCGAGATGCCGCGCCTGGGCCTCGCCCTGACCAAGCGCGCCGTCAACCAGGCCGAGGACCTGCAGGGCCTGCACGCCGGCATGGACTCGGTGTTCGGCCTGCACCACCTGGCGCACGCGCACAACGCCGAGACCGCGCCGGACGCGCTCGGCGGCATGGACATCAGCGCGATGAAGAAGGCGGGCGGCTGATGGACCTCGACTTCAGCGAGGCGGACGAGGCCTTCCGTGCCGAGGTCCGCGAGTGGCTGGCCGGTCATGTGCCGGCCGCTCCCCTGCCGTCCCTGGAGAGCGCCGAGGGCTTCGCGGCGCACCGGGAGTGGGAGGCCGAACTGTCCGCCGACCGCTGGTCGGTGGTGTCGTGGCCGGAGGAGTACGGCGGGCGGGACTGCTCGATCCTGCACTGGCTGATCTTCGAGGAGGAGTACTTCGCCGCCGGCGCGCCCGGCCGGGTCAGCCAGAACGGCATCAACCTCCTCGCCCCCACCCTGTTCGAGCACGGCACCGCCGGGCAGCGGGCCCGGATCCTGCCCGCGATGGCGAGCGGAGAGGTCATCTGGGCGCAGGCCTGGTCCGAGCCGGAGTCCGGTTCCGACCTGGCCTCGCTGAAGTCGGCGGCCCGGCGCACCGACGGCGGCTGGCTTCTGAGCGGGCAGAAGACCTGGTCGTCCCGGGCCGCCTTCGCCGACCGCGCCTTCGGCCTGTTCCGCACCGACCCGGACGCCGCGAAACCGCACCACGGGCTGACGTACCTGATGTTCCCGCTGGACGCCGAGGGCGTCACCGTGCGGCCGATCGGCCGCCTCGACGGCAGGCCGGCCTTCGCCGAACTCTTCCTGGACGACGTGTTCGTACCGGACGAGGACGTCATCGGCGAGGTCGGGCAGGGCTGGCGGGTCGCGATGAGCACCACCGGCAACGAGCGCGGGCTCACCCTGCGCAGCCCCGGCCGCTTCACGGCCACGGCCGACCGGCTGACCGCGCTGTGGCGCGAGCACGGGGACCCGGCCGACACGGCGCTGGGCGACCGGGTGGCCGACGCCGTGATCGGCGCCCGCGCCTACCGGCTGTTCTCCTACGCGGGTGCCTCCCGCATCCTGCACGGCGAGGGCGGACCGGCCGGCGCCGCCTCCAGCCTCAACAAGGTCTACTGGTCCGAGCTGGACATCGCCCTGCACGAGACGGCCCTGGACCTGCTCGGCCCGTACGGCGAACTCGCCGACCACGCGCCCGAGTCCCCGGACCACGGCGGCTGGGCGGAGGGGCACACCTTCTCCCTGGCCGGTCCCATCTACGCCGGCACCAACGAGATCCAGCGCGACATCATCGCCGAGCGGCTGCTCGGCCTGCCGAAGGGACGCCGGTGATGCGGTTCCTCCTCGACCCCGAGCAGCGGGAGTTCGCCCGTTCCCTCGACGGGCTGCTCGCCTCCTGCGACACCCCGGGCGCGATCCGGTCCTGGGCGGCCGGCGACCACGCCCCCGGCCGGGCCGTCTGGGCACGGCTGGCCGAGGCCGGGGTGTTCGCCCTGGCCGTGCCGGAGCGCTGGGACGGGTTCGGCCCGCTGCCGCTGGAACTGACCGTCGCCTTCACCGAGCTGGGGCGGCACGCCGTCCCCGGCCCGCTGGCCGAGACGGTCGCGGCGGCGGCCCTGCTGGACCGGCTCGGCGACGCGGACGCGGCCGGCGCCCACCTGCCCGGCATCGCCTCCGGCAAGACCGTCGCCTCCCTCTGCCTGACCGCGCTGAGCCCGTACGCGCTGGACGCCGACGCGGCCGACACGGTGCTGGTGGTGGACGACGACACCCTGCGCGTCGGTGCCGGAGCGGGCCCTGTGCAGCCCTCGGCCGACCCCGGGCGGCGCCTCGCGCGGCCGTCCGGCGGGAGGGTCCTCGCCGAGGGGCCGGCCGTGGCCGCGGCCGCCGCGTACGCGGCGGACCTGGCCGCGCTCGCCACTGCGGCCCAGTCCCTGGGGCTGGGCCGCGCCCTGCTCGCGCGCACCGTGGAGTACGTCAAGCAGCGCACCCAGTTCGGTGTGGCCATCGGCTCCTTCCAGGCCGTCAAGCACCGGCTGGCGGACACGTTGCTCGCCCTGGAGTTCGCCGAGCCGCTGGTGCACGGCGCCGCGCTCACGCTCGCCGCCGGCTCCCCTGGGGCGGGCCGGGACGTCGCCGCCGCCAAGGTCACCGCGGGCGAGGCCGCCCACCGGGCCGCGCGCACCGCCCTGCAACTGCACGGGGCGGTCGGCTACACCGACGAACTGGACCTGTCCCTGTGGATCCGCAAGGCCCGTCCGCTGCGCGACGCCTGGGGCACCCCGGCCGCCTGCCGGGCCCGCGTCCTGTCCGCCTGACCCGCGCGCTACCGCGCACCGACACCGAGGGGAGCAGCCCGATGAGGCTGACGGAGGAGCAGGAAGAACTGCGGTCCGCCGTGAGGTCGTTGCTGGCCCGGCACGAAGGAGCCGCGGCTTGGGGGCCGTTGGCGGAGCAGATCGGCGCCGCCGGGCTGGCCGTGCCCGAGGAGTACGGGGGCGCGGGCGGCGGCGCCCGGGACGTGCACGTCCTCATGGAGGAGCTGGGCCGCTGCCTGAGTCCGCTGCCGCTGCTCGGCTCGGCGGTGCTCACGGCCGGGGCGCTGCTCGCCTCCGGCGACAAGGAGGCCTGTGCGCGGCTGCTGCCGCCGCTGGCCCAGGGCCGCTCGGTGGGCGCGCTGGCCTGGGCGGAGCGGGGCTCCTGGGACGCCGCGTCGGTGCGCGCGCGGGCGGTGCCCGGCTCCGGCGGCGCCTGGCTGCTCACCGGGACCAAGGAGTACGTCCTGGACTGGCCCGGTGTCGACGTGCTGCTGGTCGTGGCCCGCACGGCGGCCGGGGTCTCGCTCTTCGAGGTCGGGGTGGGCGCCGCCGGGGCGCGCCGCGAGCCCGTCGTTCCCATGGACGACACCCGCGCTCAGACCCGCTGGGTCCTCGACGGAGCGGAGGGGCGGCTGATCGGCGTGGACGGCGACGGGGAGCGCACGCTGGCGCGGGTGCGGGACCTGGCCTGCGCGGCGCTCGCCGCCGAGCAGGCGGGCGCCGCCGGACGGTGCCTGGAACTCACCGTGGCCTACGCGCGCGAGCGCGTCCAGTTCGGCCGGCCCATCGGCTCCTTCCAGGCCGTCAAGCACCGGCTCGCGGACGCCTATGTGCTGGTGGAGTCGGCGCGGTCGGCCGCGCTCGGCGCGGCCTTCGCGGCCGACGAGGACCCCGCGGCCCTGGAACGCGCCGCCGCCGTCGCCAAGTCGGTCTGCTCCGAGGCGTTCTCGGCGGTGGCCGGCGAGACGATCCAGCTGCACGGCGGCATCGGCATCACCTGGGAGCACGACGCGCACCGCTACTTCAAGCGGGCGCACGGAGCGGGAGAGCTGTTCGGCGCGCCCGCGGCGCACCGGGCACGGCTCGCCGCCGGGCTCGGACTCTCCTCGCGCTGAACCCTCCACCTCCGGCGAAAGACAGAGAGGCCCGCACACATGGACATCGCACATCCGCTGGACTTCACGGGGCGCGCGGTCGTCGTCACCGGCGGCACCAAGGGCATCGGGGCGGCCATCGCCGGGGCGTTCCTCGGGGCCGGGGCCGACGTCGTCGTCTGCGGCCGCAACGCCCCGGCCGTGCTGCCGGCGGCCGGTGGCCGCGAGGCGGTCTTCGTCCCCGCCGACGTACGCGATCCCGCGGCGGCGGCCGGGCTCGTGGACAGCGCGGTGGAACGTTTCGGCCGGCTGGACGTGCTGGTCAACAACGCGGGCGGCTCCCCGGACGCCGACGCGGCCACCGTCTCGCCCCGGTTCGTGGAGAAGATCGTCGCACTGAACCTGCTCGCGCCGTACTACGTGGCACAGGCCGCCTACCGTGCCATGCGGGCCCGGCCGGACGGCGGCTCGATCGTCAACATCGGCAGTGTCTCCGCCCACGATCCGCAGCCGGGCACCGCCGCCTACACGGCCGCCAAGGCCGGACTGCTGGCCCTGACGCGGGCGCTGGCCCTGGAGTGGGCGCCCGAGGTCCGGGTGAACCACATCACCACCGGGCTGATCCGCACGGAGAGCGCTGCCTCGGTGTACGGCGCGGACGGCGGCGCCTCGGTGGCCGGTGTCGTCCCGATGGAACGGATGGCCGTCCCCGAAGACGTCGCCCGCGCCTGCCTGTTCCTCGCGAGCGACCTGGCCGGGTACGTCAACGGCGCGGACCTCGCGGTGCACGGGGGCGGGGAGTTCCCGGCGCGCTACCTGGCCGCGAAGTCGGCGGGCGGACAGGGGTGAACGCGGTGCCCCGCGCGTGGTGCGGGGGGTCGGGCGCCGCTCGGTCCGGTGCAGGTCGGGGCCCGGGCGACGCGGTCGATGTGCGAACCACCGTCGACGAGGAGGGTGTCGCCGGTGACGTGCGCGCGTCGCGCCCGCGAGGAACAGCGCCACCGGGGCGACGTCAGAAGCCCGGTCTCCTCGTTCACCTCCGCGACCAGCGCCCTGGCCCGGCGCCGGTTCCGGTGACGACCGCGACGCGTCCGTCGAGCTGTACGTCTTCCCTCCCGGCCGGGTGGAGCCGGGCGGGCGGCGCGCCTCAGAGGAGGTTGTCCTCCACGGTCAGGCCGAAGGCCCCGCGGCCGTACATGGCCAGGGCCCGTTCCACGTCGTTGGCGACGTGGACGCTGCCCGCGTGCGCGTCGCGCCAGGCGCGCTCGACGGGGTTGCCGCGACGCAGCGCGTTGCCGCCGGCGGTCTTGAAGAGCAGGTCGATGGCGGCGACGGCCCGTTCGGTCCCCCGGACCTGGTCGCGCCGGGTGCGCAGCCGCAGCTCCATCGGGATCTCCTGTCCCGCGGCGGCGAGTTCGGACAGCTCCCGCAGATTGCGGTCCATCTGCAGGACGGTCGCGTCGATGTCGGAGGCGGCCCGCGCGATGGCGACCTGGGCGAACGGGTCCTCGGTGAACCTGCCGCCGCCCAGACTGAGCCGCACCCGTTCCTTCATCAGCGCCACGTACGACTCGTGGCCGCCCTTCACCGCGCCGATCACCGGTGCCGTGACGGCGCTCGTGAAGACCGCCCCGAACGGCAGCCGGTACAGCGGGGACCTGTTGACCCGCTGTCCCGGCGTCTTCAGCCGGGCCTGCTCGTAGTTGCGCAGCACGCGGTGGGCGGGGACGAACGCCGACTCGACGATGATGTCGTTGCTCGCGGTGCCGCGCAGCCCGACCACGTCCCACATGTCCTCGATGCGGTAGTCGGGCCGGGGCACCAGGACGGTGAGGAAGTCCACCGGTCGTCCCTGCGCCCCGACGACCAGGGCGCCCAGCAGCGCCCACGAGGCATGGTCGCAGCCCGAGGAGAAGCCCCACCGCCCGGTGAGCCGGTAGCCGCCGTCGACGGGTGTGAGCCGGCCCAGCGGCGCGTACGACGAGGAGACGCGGACGTCCGGGTCCTCACCCCAGACGTCGTCCTGCGCCGCGCGCGGGAAGAGGCCGAGCTGCCACGAGTGCACGCCCAGGACCGCCGCCACCCAGCCGGTGGAGCAGCAGACCGCGGAGATCTCCCGGACCACCTGGTAGAAGTCGACCGGGTCGCTCTCCAGACCGCCGTACCGGGACGGCTGCAGCATCCGGAACACGCCGGCGCCGGTCAGCTCCCGCACCGTGGACCGCGGTATCCGCCGCGCCTCGTCCACTTCGACGGCCCGTTCCCCGATGTCCGGCAGCAGCGCGCGCACCGACTCCAGAACCTGATTGCCCATCGTCCGTCCTTCCGGCCCCCGCGAGCCGTGTCCGTGCGGCGCGCCCCGGCGCCGCGTGCCGTCAGCCGGTCCGCAGCGCCACCTTGTCGACCTTGCCGGAGGCGTTGCGCGGAAGCGCCTCCAGGACGACCACCTCGCGGGGGACCTTGAAGTTCGCGAGCCGCTCGCGGCACCAGCCGACGAGGGCGTCGGGGTCGGTCCCGGCGCCCGGCCGGGCCGTCACGTACGCCCGCCCGACCTCCCCGAGCCGCGCGTCGGGGACCCCGATCACGGCGGCCTCGGCGACGGAGTCGTGGCCGGCGAGCACCTGCTCGACCTCCGCCGGATAGACGTTGAAGCCGCCGACGACGAACATGTCCTTGGAACGGCCGGTGACGACCAGGTTGCCCCGGTCGTCGAGGTGGCCGACGT
Organism: Streptomyces sp. NPDC030893; assembly: GCF_055571535.1. Taxonomy (NCBI): domain Bacteria; kingdom Bacillati; phylum Actinomycetota; class Actinomycetes; order Kitasatosporales; family Streptomycetaceae; genus Streptomyces; species Streptomyces sp. NPDC030893. The sequence continues at coordinate 46,823 of NZ_JBVIFC010000026.1, forward strand.
CTCCGGTGGCCAGCCAGCCGTCGGCGTCGACGGCCGCCGCGCTCGCCGCCGGATCGTCCAGGTAGCCGAGCATCACGTTGTAGCCGCGGACCATGATCTCGCCGTCCTGCCCGGCGGGCAGCGGACGCCTGCCGGCGTCGGCGATGCGGACCTCGACGCCGTCGAGGGGACGGCCCGCGGTCAGCGCCACGGTCTCCGCGTCGTCCTCGGCGGAGCAGACGGTGACCGTGCCGCAGCATTCGGTCAGCCCGTAGGCGGTGAGCACGTCGCCCACCAGTTCGGCCCGCATGCGCCGCACCAGGGCCACCGGCACCACGGCGGCCCCGGTCACCGCGAGACGCAGCGAGGACAGGTCGAAGTCCGCCCGGCCGGGGGCGTCCAGGAGTTCGGTGTAGATCGTGGGCGGGCCGGGCAGGACGGTGATCCGTTCGGCCTGGACGGTGCGCAGGACGCGCCGCACGTCGAACACCGGGTGCAGGACCATCGTGGCGCCCCGCAGCAGACAGGCCAGCACGCCGGCCTTGTATCCGAAGCAGTGGAAGAGCGGGTTGACGATCAGGTAGCGGTCGGTGCCGGTGAGACCGGTGCGTCCGCTCCATCCCCGGTAGGTGGCGAGGTTCTGCCGGTGCGTGGTCAGCGCGCCCTTGGGGCGGCCGGTGGTGCCCGAGGTGAAGAGCAGGTCGGAGGGGTCGTCGGGACGCACGGACGCGGTGCGGGCGGTGACCTCGTCGTCCGGCACGCCGGCTCCGCGGGCGAGGAAGGCGTCCCACGGCAGGGTGCCGTGACGTCCGTCGCCGTCGAGCGTCACGACCCGGGTGAGGTGGGGCAGGGACGGCACCGGACGCTCCTCGTCCCCGGCCCGCCCGCCCGCGCCCAGCATGGCCAGGTAGTCCTTGCCGAGGAAGCCGTTCTCGACGAACAGCAGCCGGACCGCACCGCGTTCCAGCAGCCAGCGGGCCTCGGCGCCCTTGTAGCGCGTGTTGACGGGGACCAGCACCGCCCCGGCCGAAGCCGCGGCGAGCGCGGCCACCACCCAGCGGTGGCTGTTGGGCGCCCAGACGGCGACCCGGTCGCCGGGGCGTATGCCGGTCCCGATCAGCGCCTTGACCGCCGTCCGCACCTGGTCTCGCAGCTGCGCCCAGGTCAGCCGTACGCCGCCGTCCACCAGTGCCTCCCGGCCCGCGGCACGCGCCGCGGCGAGGTCCAGGGCGCCGGGAATCGTCAGTGGGGGCTCGGTCTCGCTCATCTGCTCTCCGGGAGGGGCGGTGGCGCGGCGGGTGCGGGTGATGGACGCGCGGCCTGCGGGAGGCCGCGCCGGTCAGGCGGACGGCGGCAGCAGTCGCCGGGACGCCTCGTGCGCGCCGAGGACCAGTTCGGCCCGGGGGAAGCCGCTGCGCCGTTCGGCGGTCCCGGCGTTGCCCCCGGCGACCCGTACGGGTCCGTCGGCGAGGTGTTCCAGCCCCTCGCGGGCGACGTCGTCCGGCTCGGCCACGAGCAGTCCGGGCAGGTCCATGCGCAGACCGGCGCGCTCCATGGCGGGAGTGCGGGTCACGCCCAGGACGAGTTCGAGGACGTGGACGCCGTACTCCCGCAGTTCCAGCCACAGCCCCTCGGCGAAGACGCGGCTGAACGCCTTGGCCGCCGAGTAGACGCTGATCCTGGCCTGGCCGAGGTACCCGGCGAGTGACCCGACCAGCAGGATGCCGCCGCGGCCCCGCTCCTTCATCAGCGCCCCGAAGTGGTGGGTGAGGGCGAGCTGCGCGGTGATGTTCAGGTCCAGGACGTCCTGGACGCGGTCGAGGTCGCCGGTGACGAACTCGTGGCCGTAGCTGTTGGCGCCCGCGTTGAAGACCAGCAGCCCGACCTCCAGGCCGTCGGTGACCGCGCGGATCTCCGCGAGGGCTCCCGGGGCCAGCAGGTCGAGGGCGAGGGTACGGACCTCGACGCCCTTGGCGCGCGCCCGGTCGGCGGTCTCCTCCAGCGGGTCCGGCTTGCGGGCGATCAGGACCAGGTTGATCCCGGCGTCCGCGAGCTGGTCGGCGAACGAGGCGCCGACGCCCTCGGAGCCGCCGGCGACGACCGCCCAGGGCCCGTACACGTTCTTGTCGATCATCGAGTACCTCGTTTCAGTCCTGGCCGGGCGGTGCCGTGACCGTAGGGCGTCCGCCGTCCGGGGCGTCGTCGGAGGTCCCACTGGCCGGGAGCCCCATGTCCCGCACCGCCAGTGAGGCGAAGACCATGGCGCTGCCGATGGGCAGGCCGGGCCCCGGGTAGAACGCGCCCGTGAAGGAGGCGCTGGTGTTCCCGGCGGCGTACAGGCCCGGCAGGGGGCGGCCCTCGGTGTCGAGGACGCGGGCGTGGACGTCCGTGCGCAGGCCGCCCTTGGTGCCGAGGTCGGAGAGGACCAGACGGGCCGCGTAGTAGGGCGGCCGGTCGAGCGGGACCAGGCAGGGGTTGGGGCCGGGGGCCCGGCCCGGGTCGGCGAAGAACCGGTCGTAGGGGTCCTCGCCGCGGTGGTGGTCGGGGTCGGTGCCGGTGGCGGCGTGGCCGTTGAAGCGGGTGACGGTGTCCTTCAGGGCGTCGGCCGGCACGCCGATGAGCTCGGCGAGCTCCTCCGGCGTGCCGGCCCGCACCCAGGTGCCGGCGGCCAGGTTCTTCTCCGGGTCGGCGGGCGGCAGGCACAGGGCGGGAAGGGCGCCGCCCTCCCGGGAGTCGAAGACGAAGTGGACGGGGCCCGGCACCGTGGCCATGATCCGGCCCATCCGGTCGTAGGGCAGCGACTCGTTGGCGAATCGGCGGCCGGAGGCGTCCACGAAGAAGCCGCCGCGCACGCCGAGGGTGAAGCCCGCCCTGCCGTCGTGCAGTTCGGTGCCGGGGCACCACCAGGCCTGGTCCATCAGGTCGGTGGCGGCGCCGAGGCCGACGGCGGCGCGGATCAGGTCGCCGGTGGTGGCACCACCGGGCGCCATGCTCCACGTCACGCCGCCGGCGACGCCGTGCTCCGTCCGCATCGCCTCGTCGCCCTCGAAGCCGCCCGCGGCCAGCAGCACGCCGCGGCGGGCCCTCAGGGTGACCGTGCCCTGCGGGGTCCGTGCCTCGACGCCGGTGACCCGGCCGTTCTCGGTGATCAGTCCGGTGACCCGGTGCTCGGTGCGCACGGTCGCGTTCCCGGTGCGGGTCGCGGCGAGCAGGAGCCGGCCGATCAGGGCGCGGCCCATGACCAGCGGCCCGTCGTCGTGTCCCCGTCCCTCGCGGTCCCGGTGGACCGCCGGGCGGACCAGGGGCAGCAGGTCGCCCAGCTCCTCCTGCGGCAGGGCGCGCGGGACGACGGAGCGTCCGGCGTCCATCCGCCCGGGGGCGGCGAAGTAGTCGGGGAACGCCTGGAACTCGAACTCGACGGCGGGCTCCTTCTCGAGCCGGGCGACCAGTTCGGGCGCGTGCCGCAGGAACGCCTCCCGGCGGTCCTCCTCGGCGTCGCCGACGACGGCGCGCAGATAGGTGCGGGCCGATTCGGTGGAGTCGCCGAGGCCCGCCCGGTCCTGCACCTGGGTGCCGGGCAGCCAGCAGGCGGCCCCGGAGTACGCGGAGGTGCCGCCGAGCAGCGCCGTGCGCTCCAGCACCACCGTGTCCAGGCCGTCCGCGGCAGCCAGCAGGGCCCCGGTCATCGCCCCCGCGCCGGACCCTACGACGATCACGTCGTGGATGGCGTCGCCTTCTCCTCGGCCGCTGCGCACGGGTGTTCCTCCTGCCGGTCGGTGACGGTGACGCCTCAGCAGACCCGATCACGGGCCGCGGGGGCGAGAGCGGTCCCACTGACCGGTACGGAGGCGGGCACCCCTGACGCGGCACCCGCACCGCGCGTATTGTCGGAAGCCGTTGTCACGACCCAGCGCCGGGAGGCAGAGGTGCCCAGGATCGCCGAGGCCAGAGCGGGGGCCGAGCCCACTTCGCCCCGTCAGCACGCACGCCGGCAGGGCATCCTCCGGGCCGCGGCGGACATCGCCGCCGAGCAGGGGCTGGAGGGCGTGCAGATGCACGAGGTCGCCAGGTCGGCGGGGGTGGCGATCGGCACGCTGTACCGGTACTTCCCGTCGAAGACCCACCTGTTCACGGCCGTGATGGCCGACCAGATCGAGGGGTTCGGCGCGCGGCTGCCCGACCGTGCGGCGCACGAGACCCCGGAGGACGCCGTCTTCGCGGCGCTGGCCGGGGCAACCCGTAATCTCCTGCGCCGGCCGGAGCTCGCCACCGCGATGATCCAGTCGGCGAACGCCGCCCGCGCGACGACCGTGCCCGACCTGGCGCGGGTCGACACGGGCTTCCTCGACCTGCTGCTGCGGGCGTGGGGCGTCGACCGCCCTACGGAGCACCACGTCGCCCGGCTGAGGCTGCTGACCCTGCTCTGGTACGGAGTGCTGCAGTCCCGGCTGAACGAGCGGATCAGCCCGGAGGAGGCCGACGCCGACCTGCGCATGGCCTGCCGGCTGCTGCTCGCGCCCGGGGAGGACGGCGTCTGATCCGTCCTCCCCTCGGGGCGTTCAGCCGGGGATCTGCTGCGTGCCCGTCGTGTCGAGTCCGGCGACGCTGTACGCCGCGTAGGTCCGGTGCGGGTCGCGGCCGTCGAAGTACGGCGTCAGCCGGGCGTCCAGCTCCTCCGGGGTGAAGGTGCCGTCGGCGGCGGTGAACTTCTGCTCCACGGTGGGCGGGGCGAGCAGGGCGACCATGTCGCCGTAGACGACGAAGACCTGGCCGTTGATCCCGTCCGCGGAGGGTGAGGCCAGGTGGGCGACGAGGGTGGCGACCCGTTCCGGGGCCATGATGTCCAGGCCGCCCGGCGTGCTCACGCCCTCGCCGAAGGACTCGGCGGTCATCGCGGTGCGGGCGCGCGGGCAGATGGCGTTGGCGCGCACGCCGTAGCGGGCCATGCCCTGGGCGGTGGCCAGGGTGAGGGCGGTGATCCCGGCCTTGGCCGCGGAGTAGTTCGGCTGGCCGGGGGCGCCGAACAGGAATGCCTCCGAGGAGGTGTTGACGATCCGGCCGTAGACGGGGCCGCCGGTCGCCTTGGAGGCCGTGCGCCAGTGCACGGCGGCGGCGCGCGAGAGACCGGCGTGGCCCTTGAGGTGGACCCGGATGACGTCGTCCCAGTCCGACTCGGTCAGGTTGAACAGCATGCGGTCGCGCAGCACGCCGGCGTTGTTGACGACGACGTCGAGGCCGCCGAAGCTCTCCACGGCGGTCCCGACCAGGCGCTCGCCCATGGACCAGTCCCCGATGTCGCCGGTCACCGCCACCGCGTCCGCGCCCATCGCCTTGATCTCGGCGACCACGTCGTGCGCCGCCGGGCCGACGTCGTTGACCACCACGCCGGCGCCGAGGGCGGCGAGCGCGAGGGCCTCGGCGCGGCCGAGGCCGGCCCCGGCTCCGGTGACGACGGCGGTGCGTCCCTCCAGGGTGTGCGTCGAGCTCATGCTGCCTCTTTCCGTCTTCCGTCGGGCGGTGGGATGTACCGGGCGGGTCCCGGTTCCCGCCCGGCGCCGGAAAACTAGTACCGGTTCTCGTTCCCGGTCCTGCGGTGTCCCGTTGAGTGGACACCCGGACGGGGCGCCGACGCCGGGGGCTCAGACGAAGACGGCCGACACCGGGCCCAGTCCCTCGAACTCGGCGCGGAACTCCTCCCCGGGCGCCACGTCCACCGCCCGGGTGCACGAACCCGGCAGCACGACGTGCCCCGCCTCCAGTCGCACCCCGTAGGAGGCCACCGTGCGGGCCAGCCAGGCGACCGCCTCGGTCGGATCGCCCAGTACGGCGCTGGTGTGGCCCCGGGCGATCTCCTCGCCGTTCCGGTACAGCACGGCCGCGATGTCGGCCGGGTCCAGGTCGGCCGGGCGTACCCGGGCGGCGCCGAGCAGGACGCCCGCTGAGGAGGCGTTGTCGGCGATGGTGTCGGCGAGGCCGATCCTCCAGTCCCTGATCCGGCTGTCGATGAGCTCGATGGCGGGGACGACGTACTCGGTGGCGGCGAGGACGTCCGCCGTGGTGCAGTCCTCGCCGGGCAGAGCGCGGCCGAGCACGTACCCGATCTCGACCTCGATGCGGGGCCGGCAGTAGCGGCCGGTCTCGACGGGCGTCCCCTCGGACAGCACCATGTCGGAGAGCAGGTGGCCGTAGTCGGGTTCGTCGACGCCCATCATCTGCTGCATGACCTTGGAGGACAGGCCGACCTTGTGGCCGTACACCGTGGCCCCCTCGTCCAGCTGCCTGCGGATGTTGATCAGCTGGATCCCGTAGGCGTCGGCGGCGTCGATCCCCGGGTACAGGTCGGTCAGCGGGTCGACGGGGGTCCGGTCGCGCTGTGCGGCCCGGAGCAGGTCGGCGGCCTCGGCACGCCGCGCGGGCTCAAGCATCGGGGTTCTCCTCGTGGTTCGGTGCGTGGGAGGTGAAGCGGGCGTGAGCGCCGGAGAGCACCGCCTGTCCGTCGCCGGCGGACGCCTCGAAGCGGACGCCGGCGCCGGCGCCGTCGGTCCAGCCGCGCAGGGCGAGCCGGTCGCCGGGGAAGACGGGTGCGGCGAACCGCGCCCGGAGTTCCGCCAGATCGGCGGGGTGTGCTCCGAGGGCGTCGGCCAGCGGCAGCAGTGCGGCGGCGAGGGTGCACAGCCCGTGCAGGAACGGGCGGGGCATGCCCGCCGCCTGCGCGGCCTCCGGGTCGATGTGCATGGCGTGCCGGTCGCCGAGCAGCCGGTAGAGGGCCGCCTGCCGGGAGTGTGTGGCCACGGTCGTGGCGAGTTCGGCCCGCCGGTCCGGCCGGCGCCGGGCGGACGGGCCCCGGTCGCCGCCGAAGCCGCCGGCGCCGGGGGCGAAGATCGACCAGGTCGCGGTGAAGCGGTCGCAGGACACCTCAACGTCGAAGACGGCGGCCGAGCCCTTGTCCCACACGTCGGCGACCCGCGCGGACATCGTCAGCTCCCCGGACCGCTCCAGCGGCTCCCGCACCGCCAGGCGCTGGCTGCCGTGCACGGCGGTGGTGACGTCGAAGGCGCCGAGCGCGCCGAGGGCGTCGGGCGCCCACTGGGCCAGGGTCAGGGCGAAGGTGGGCAGCACGCGCAGGCGTTCCTCGTACACGAGGTCCAGCCGGTCGGCGCCGGCACCGACCGCGAGGGCGTACAGGATCGCGTCGCGTTCGGTGTAGGAGACGGTGCGGGTGCCCAGGTCGTGGCCCCGCCAGGGGGAGCCGGGCGTGCTCGCGGTCATCGGTCGGCTCCCAGGATCAGGCCGCTGGTGGGGACTCCGGTGCCGGCGGTGACCAGGACGTGGCCGACGCCGTCCGGCTGGTTCACGGAGGTGCCGCGGATCAGGCGGACGCCCTCGGCGATGCCGTTCATGCCGTGCAGGTAGGCCTCGCCGAGCTGTCCGCCGTGGGTGTTGAACGGCAGCCGGCCGCCGAGTTCGAGGTGGCCGTCGGCGATGAAGTCCTTCGCCTCGCCGGGCTCGCAGAAGCCCAGTTCCTCCAGCTGGGGCAGGACCAGCGGGGTGAAGTGGTCGTAGAGGACGGCCGCGTCGATGTCGCCGGGGCCGAGGCCGCTCTGCCGGTACAGCTGCCGGCCGACCAGGCCCATCTCGGGGATGCCGGTGATCGTGGGCCGGTAGTAGCTGGTCATCATGTGCTGGTCGGCGCCGAGTCCCTGGGCCGCGCCGCGGATCAGCGCGGGCGGGTGGGGCAGGTCGCGTGCGCGTTCGGCGGAGACGACGACCAGGGCCTGGCCGCCGTCGGTCTCCTGGCAGCAGTCGAGCAGCCGCAGCGGCTCGGCGATCCAGCGGGAGTCGCGGTGGTCCTGCAGGGTGATGGGGCGGCCGTGGAACCAGGCGGCCGGGTTGTTCGCGGCGTGCTTGCGGTCGACGACGGCCACCCGGCCGAAGTCGTCGGTGGTGGCGCCGTACTCGTACATGTAGCGGCGGGCGAACATGGCCACCCACTGCGCGGGGGTGCTCAGCCCGAACGGCGTCATCCAGGCGTAGGCGGCGCGGTCGGCGGTGGTGTCCATGGGGCGGGCGGCCTGGCCGAGTCCGTAGCGTTCGCCGGAGCGTTCGTTGAAGGCCCGGTAGCAGACGACGACGTCGGCGGCCCCGGTGGCGACGGCCATGGCCGCCTGCTGGACCGTGCCGCAGCCGGCCCCGCCGCCGTAGCCGATGCGGGAGAAGAAGGTCAGGTCGCCCATGCCGGTGTTGCGGGCGATGTGGATCTCGGAGTTCGTCTCCGCGGTGAAGGTGACCAGCCCGTCGACGTCGGCGGGTTTCAGTCCGGCGTCGGCGAGGGCCGCGAGGACCGCCTCGCAGGCGAGCCGCAGTTCGCTGCGTCCGGAGTTCTTGGAGAACTCCGTGGCACCGATGCCCGCGACGGCGGCGGCCCCGGAGAGCGGGCCGGCGGTCATCGGGCCTCCTCCGGCAGCCGCACCGTGACGGTGCCGGTGACGTGGGAGCCCAGGCTGTTGGTGCCCTTGACCGCGATGTCGACGTGGCGGTCCGCGTCGGACTTCGCGGTCACCGTGCCGGTGAGCACCATGGTGTCGCCGGGGTGGTTGGGGGCGCCGAGCCGGATGCGGATGGCCTTGACGACGGCGGCCGGGCCGGCCCAGCCGGTGACGTAGCGGTCGACCAGGCCGTTGCTGGTCAGAATGTTCATGAAGATGTCCTTGGAGCCGCGTTCGCGGGCGAGGTCGGGGTCGTGGTGCACGTCCTGGTAGTCGCGGCTCGCGAGCGCCGTGGCGACGATCAGGGTGCGCGTCACCGGGACCGCCAGTTCGGGGAGGACGTCGCCGACGGCCACCTCGCCGTAGGCGCGGGTGGTGGGGAGAGCGGGGGTGTCCGGCCGGGTCACGGGGCCACCGCCCCACCGGCGAGCAGGGCGCCGAGGCGTTCCAGGTCGGCGCCCGCGCCGCCGAGGGTGGTGGAGATCTGCTTGCCCCACAGGAAGTGGCGGTGCACGGGGTAGTCGGTGTCGACGCCGATGCCGCCGTGCACGTGCTGGACGCGGTGGACGGTGTTCAGTCCGCCCTCGCCGGCCCACCACTTGGCGACCAGGGCGGCCCGGTCGGCGTCCTCGGCGTCGCACGGTGCGGCCAGCGCGTCGACCGCCTGCCACAGCGTCACCCGCATCGCCTCGATGTCGATGTAGCAGTCGGCGAGCTGGTGCTGCACGGCCTGGAAGGCGGCGAGCGGACGGCCGAACTGCCGGCGCTCGCCCAGATGGCCGGCCGCGTACCGGAGGGCGCCCACGGCCACGCCCACCTGTACGGCGGCGAGCGCCAGCCGGGCGTCGCGGACCAGGGCCGCTACGGCCTCGTCGCCGGGTGTGCCGACGGGCTCGCCCGGGGCGCCGTCGAGGATGAGGTGGGCGCTCAGGTCGTGGCTGGTGGTCTCGGCGTGTTCCCAGGTGGCGCCGGGGGCGTCCGACGCAACCAGGAACAGGCCGGGTCCGGCCGACGTGCCGGCCGTGACCAGGACGTGCCCGGCGCCGGCCGGGGACGGCACCACGGCCTTGGTTCCGGTCAGCCGCCAGTGCGCGCCGTCCGCACCGTCCGCCACGGCCGTGGTGCGCGGCGCGAGCGGGTCGGCCGGGCCGAACTCCTCCAGGGCGACGGTCGTCCTCCTCCCGCCGTCCGCGAGTCCCGGCAGCAGCTCCGCGCGCTGCCGGGCGGTGCCGCACGCCGCGACGGCGAGGGCGCCCGTCAGGGCGGGCCACAGCGGCACCGGCGCCACCCGCCGCCCCTGCTCCTCCAGGAGGACGCACAGACCCGGCATCCCGAGTCCGGCACCGCCGTCCCGTTCCGGCAGTACGGCGGCGAGCAGACCGGCCGACGCCAGGTCGGCCCACAGGCGCTCGTCGATCCGGGCCGGCGAGGTCTCCACCGCGCGCAGCCGCTCGGGCGTGGCGCGGTCGGTGAAGATCTCCCGCGCCAGGTCACGGACCGCTTCGAGTTCTTCTCCCAGGGAGAAATCCATCAGGGCGCCTCCGTCGGGGCGGGCCGGAACACCGGCAGGGTCAGATCGGGATCGGCGTCGAGCCAGTCGAGGACCACGGGCATGCCGATCGTGACGTCCCCGGGCGCGACACCGGTCAGATTGGTGATGAGGCGGGTGCCCTCGGCGAGTTCGACGACCGCGACGACGTGCGGGAAGTCGAAGGCGGGGTGCCGCGGATGGTGGTTGACGACGTAGCTGTGGACGTGGCCGCGGCCGGCCGCCTCGACGGTGTCCCACTCCAGCGCGTTGCACTGCGGGCAGCAGGGGCCCGGGGGGTGGCGGAGTGCGTGGCAGGCGGCGCAGCGCTGGATGAGCAGGCGGTGCCGGCGGGCGCCCTCGAAGAAGAAGGCGTTGTCGCGGTTGACGGCCGGACGGGGGCGCAGGGCGGGGGCCGGTTCAGGGGCCGGTTCAGGGGCCGGTCCGGGTACCGCCCGGGGGCGCTGTCCCTCGGCCGCCGGAGGCCGGGCCGGCTCCGTGGGATCCCCGGGTTGCGCGGGTTGCGCGGAGTCCGCCTGCCGCGGACGGAACCTGAGGGTCCGCCAGCGCTGGACGGCGACGGTCTCGCCGTTCTGGTCGGTGTAGGTCTTGAGGGTGGTGACGAACCGCCCCGTGCCGAGGCCGGTGCGCTTCTCCGCCGAGATCGACTCCACCGTCTCGCGGACGGACACGTGGTCCCCCGGCTCCAGCTCCCGCAGGAAGGTGAACTCCGAGTCGGTCGCCACCACGGAGGTGTATCCGCCCTCGTCGAGGAGGCCGACCAGTTCGTCGAAGCCGTCCCGTGCGTCCGGCGGGGAGACGGTGGCGGCGTAGCCGCGCATCGTCCACGCCTGGACCATCGACGCCGGCGCCACCACTCCCGCGCGTCCGGTGGCGCGGCCCGCCGCGGCGTCGGTGTAGACGGGGTTGGTGTCGCCCATCGCCTCCGTCCAGTGCCGGATCATCGGCTGGTTGACGGGGTCGGGGCCCGGGGTGCGGGGGCGCAGTTCACGCCCGGTGAAGGCGCGCAGCCGCTCCTCGTACCCGGGGTCCGGCCCGGTGCCCCGCTGCCCGCTCACGCGCCCCTCCCCGCGCGCGGCAGTCCGAGGCCCTGGGTGGCGACCATGTCGCGCAGGATCTCGTTGACGCCGCCGCCGAAGGTGTTCACGATGCCCTGCCGGGAGAGCTGCTCCACCTGCCCGGCCAGGACCGCGCCCGGCGACTCGGGGCGGATGCGCCCGGCGGCGCCGAGGATCTGGGTCAGTCCGCGCTGGACGGCGATGTGGGTCTCGGTGCCGTACGTCTTGGCGGCGCCCGCGTCGGCTCCGGTCAGCGTGGAGGCGGCGACGGCGGCGGTCATCTTCCAGTTCATCAGCCGCATCGCCTCCAGCCGGGCGTGGGTGCGGGCGAACTCCTGGCGCACCCACGGGATGTCGGCCGTGCCGTTCTCCCTGGCCCAGTCGAGGACCTGTTCCCACAGCTGGATCATGCGGCCGCCGAGGGCGGCGAGGCCGATGCGCTCGTGGTTCAGCTGGGCGGTGATCAGCCGCCAGCCGCCGTCCACCTCGCCCACGACGTCGCCGGCGGGGACGCGCACCCCGCTGTAGTACGTGGCGGTGACGACCATGCCGCCCACCGTGCGGATGGGGCTCCAGGAGAAGCCCTCGTCGGTGGTGGGCACGATGAGGATGGAGATGCCCTTGTGCTTCGGGGCGTCCGGGTCGGTGCGCGCGGCGAGCCAGACGTAGTCGGCGGTGTTGGCGCCGCTGGTGAAGATCTTGCTGCCGTCCACGACGTAGGCGTCGCCGTCCCGGACGGCCCGGGTGGTCAGCGAGGCGAGGTCGGTGCCGGCCTCGGGCTCGGTGTAGCCGATCGCGAACACGATGTCGCCGGAGAGGATGCCCGGCAGGAACCGCCTCTTGTGCTCCTGCGACCCGTACGCCATGAGGGTCGGTCCGACCGTGTTGACGGTGACGAACGGGAAGGGCAGGCCGGCCCGCTGGACCTCGTCGAAGAACACGTACTGGTCCGCGACCGGCCGGCCCTGGCCGCCGTACTCGGTGGGCCATCCGATACCCAGCCAGCCGTCCGCGCCGAGCCGCTTGACGACCTCGCGGAACCGGTCGCCGCCGACGCCCTCCTCGCCGACGCGGCGGCGCTCGTCCTCGGGCATCAGGCCCGCGAAGTACGCCCGCAGTTCCCGCCGCAGCTCGCGGTGCGCGGCGCTCTCGCGCAGTTGCATGTGTCGTTCTCCTTGGTTGTCGCCGTCGGGCGAACGGGCCTGTCGGGGAGCCGGCGGACGCTCAGGGCAGGAAGCGCCCGCGTCCGCGTGCGAGGAACTCGCCGCGCAGGGCGGCCTTGTCGTCGTCGGTCATCAGCGCGTACGCGGGCCCGCCGCGGCCCGTCCAGTGGTACACCGGGTCGCCGGTGCGCCAGCCGTCGAGCTGCATCTCCTTCTTGCGCAGCTTGTTGGAGCCGGTGGTGGGCAGCGCGTGCGAGACGCGCACGAAGCGGGGGGCGCCCTTGGTTCCCAGGTCCTCCTGGCGGGCGAGGAAGGCGGGCAGGTCCAGGTCCTCGAAGCGCGTGCCGTCGGGGATCTCGACGGCGGCCATCACCTGGTCGCCGGAGCGCGGGTCGGGCACGCCGAAGACGCCGGCGGCGACGATGCCGGGGTGCCGGCGCAGGACGCGTTCGGTGAGCAGGGCGGAGATGTTCTCGCCGTCGACCCGGATCCAGTCGCCGGAGCGGCCGGCGAAGTAGACGTGGCCGGCCTCGTCCACGTAGCCGAGGTCTCCGGTCCAGTACCAGCCGTGGCGGACCCGTTCGGCGTCGGCGGCCTCGTTGTTGTAGTAGCCCTCGAAGCGGGCCGCGCCCTCGATGTCGACGATCTCGCCGACGGCCTCCTGCGGGTTGAGCACGCGGCCGTGGACGTCGAGCCGGGCGGGCGGACAGGTCTCCATGGTCGCCGGGTCGACGACGCGGACGCCGTCGCGGGCGGGCACACCGAGCGCGCCGGCCGGTCCGTCGGGCACCCGCTTGAGCATGCCCGCGCCCTCGCTGGAGCCGTATCCCTCGACGAGCCGGCAGCCGAAGCGGTGCAGGAAGCGGTCCGCGTCCTCGGGCGAGGCCTCGGTGCCGAAGGCGTGGGTCAGCCGGTTGTCGGCGTCGTCCGGCGTCTCGGGGCGGGCCAGGATGTAGCCGATCGCCTTGCCGACGTAGGTGAAGAAGGTGGCGCCGAAGTGGCGGACGTCGGGGAGGAATCCGGAGGCGGAGAACTTGGGGGTGAGCGCGATGGTGGCGCCCGCGGTGAGGGCCGGAGCCCACAGCGCCATGAGCGCGTTGCCGTGGAAGAGCGGCATCGGGCAGTAGCAGGTGTCGTCGCGGGTGATGTCGTACTTGGCGCTGTTGGCGGCGCCCAGCGCGGCGAGCCTGCCCTGCGAGCAGAGGGCCGCCTTGGACGTGCCGGTCGTGCCCGAGGTGAGCAGGAGCAGCATCCGCGTGGCGGCGGTGACGTCGGGGGCGGCGCGTACCGGGCCCCGCACGGTGTGGGCGGCGAGGCCCCGCGCGTAGTCCGGCTCGTCGACGACGAGGAAGCGGTCCCGCTCCACTCCGACGTCCAGACCGTCCAGCAGGTCGAGGCCGGCCCGGTCGGTGACGATCAGCAGGCAGTCGGTGTGCCGTACCTCCCGCTCCAGTTCGGCCCCGCGGCGGGTCGGGTTGATGCCGACGACGGCCGCGCCGGCGAGGGCGGCGGCGCCGAGCCAGAAGACGTACTCGGGCACGTTGTCCAGGAGCACGCCGATGTGGAACGGTCCCTCGGTGCGCAGTTCCGCGGCCCAGGCGGCGCGGGCGGCGCTCTCGGCGACCACCTCGTCCCAGGTCCAGGACCGTTCGCGGGTCAGCAGGCCCGGGTGGTCGTCCCCGGCGCGGGCGAGCAGCAGGTCGGCGATCGTCTGATGTGGCAACGTGGGTCCCTCTCACCCGGTGGACGGGTTTCCCGTGGTCGGTACGGAGACGGGCGGCGCGGGTGCGCCGGGTGTTCCGCAGTCGGTCGTGAAGCCCCGGGCGGGGTCGTGCCGGGGGCGGGTGGTGGGGGCCGCCGCCCGTTTCCGGTCGGTCCGACCTCCGCGGTACGCCGTCCCGGCAGTCCCGGTCCCGGCCGGTCCTCCTGCCGTCGGCGACGCTAGCCGCGAGCCGTCCGCCCCGGCCGGAGCGGTCCCGCTGACCGGGAGAGCGGTGGCCGGGGCCACCTGCGGTCCTGGCCGGGGGCCGGACGCGGGCGACGGTCGTGCACCGGCCGGCTGCCGGCGAGCGGCGCACCTTCCCCGCCGACAGCCGCCGGCAGCCGCCGGGCCACGGACGCGACGTCCGGCGGCACCGGTCGCCATCGGCGGGCACGCACGCGCCCTCGACGCCGGGTGTCCGCCCCCGCGGGCGACAGGTGCACACGGGACGCGGCCCGCGCGGCCTTCGGACGGCACCCACGGGAGGACGGGCACCCGCCATCGGAGGACATCGCGACGGTCACTCACCGGAGGTCACGCACCGGGCGCGGGGGGGGGGGGGGGGGGGGGGGGGGGGGGGGGGGGGGGGGGGGGGGGGGGGGGGGGGGGGGGGGGGGGGGGGGGGGGGGGGGGGGGGGGGGG
>NZ_JBVIFC010000027.1:0-60797 GCF_055571535.1 Streptomyces sp. NPDC030893
CGCCCGGTTACATTCCGAACCCGGAAGCTAAGCCTTACAGCGCCGATGGTACTGCAGGGGGGACCCTGTGGGAGAGTAGGACGCCGCCGAACAATTCTTCAAAAGGGTTGGACCCTGAACTTCCGTTCAGGGTCCAACCCTTTTTTGTTTTCCGTCACTTGACGTTCACGTTGCGCAACGAGCATCCAGCACATGGGTACTGCTGCACTGCTCAGAGCCGCCGGTGTCGGCGTCGGTGACGAGGTCGTCGTACCTGCCTTCGGCAACGTGGAAGTCGCCGAGGCCGTGGCGACGGCAGGGGCACTGCCGGTCTTCGCCGACATAGATCCGGCGACATACTGCCTGGACCCGGCCGCGGTGGAGGCGGCCGTAACTCCCCGGACCGCTGCGGTCATTGCCGTACACCGCTTCGGCCGGCCCGCCGAAGCCGGGCCGTTGTACGCGCTCGGCCGGCGGCACGGGCTGCTGGTGCTGGAACACCGGGAGTCCGAGGCCCCGTACGACGAGATAGCCCGGCGCCGCGAGCGGGCCGCGTTCCTCGACACCAGGCTGAGGGGCGTACGCACGCCTGAGGGCGGAGTCGGGCACACCTACCTGCAGTACGTCGTACGGGTGCCGGGGAACGGACGTCCCGACCGGGACGCCTTCGCACGGGCCGTACGCGCCAAGGGCGTTGCATGCCGGGTGCCGGTGAAGACGCCCGTGCACCGGCTGCCCGGGTTCCGGTGGTACGTGTCCCTGCCCGAGACCGAGCGGGCCGCCGACGAGACTCTCGCGCTTCCGGTGGAGGCGTCGCTGACCAAGAGGGAGATGCAGCGGACCGTGTCCGCGTGCAACGCGCTGGGCGGGCTGCTCACGCCGGCCCGGTGAGCGTGGTTGGGAGCACCGGGCTGTTCGGGGTATGATCTATTCCGTTGCCGCGAGGGAAACCCCGTAGCGGGCAATAGGCCCCTATAGCTCAGTCGGTAGAGCGTCTCCATGGTAAGGAGAAGGTCAACGGTTCGATTCCGTTTGGGGGCTCGGACAGAAAGGCCCCGCCCATCGGGCGGGGCCTTTTGCATGCCCTGCGGACGCCGCTTCAGCGAAGCGGGACGTCCGCTAATCCTTCTGCAGACCCGGCACCCGCATCGCCAGGATGGCCATGTCGTCGGACGGCGCGTCGGAGGCGAAGCGTTCCACCGCACGCATGATGCGGGCCGCGACCGCGCCGGCCGTCAGGCCCGTGCACGTCGTCAGCACTTCGGCGAGCCCGTCGTCGCCCAGCATCCGCGAGCCCTCGCGGCGCTCGGTGACGCCGTCGGTGACACAGAGCAGGACATCGCCGGGATCGAGGGTGACCGTCTGCTCGTACAGTTCCAGGTCCTCCAGGACGCCGAGCAGGGGCTGCGGTTCGGCGGCCGGTTCCACCGTGCCGTCCTGGCGCAGACGGAGCGGCAGGGGATGACCGGCGCAGACCACCTTCAGCTCCGCGCTGCCGTCGTCCTGCGGGCGCATCTCCCCGTACAGCAGAGTGAGGAAGCGGCTGCGGGCGCCCTCGTCGAGGATCGCGGAGTTCAGGCGCTCCAGGACCGCCGGGCCGCTCAGACCCTCGCGGGCGAGCAGGCGGAGCGCGTGCCGGGCGAGGCCGGTGACGGCCGCCGCGTTCGGGCCCGTACCGCAGACGTCGCCGATGGCGAAACCGTAGGCGCCGTCGCTGATCGGGAACAGGTCGTAGAAGTCGCCGCCGACCTCGTTGCCCTCGCCGGCCGCGCGGTAGATGACCTCGACCTCGACGCCGTCGACCGTCGGCAGCTCCGGCGGCAGCAGGCTGCGCTGGAGGGACTGGCTGATGGCCGTGCGCTCCGAGTAGAGGCGGGCGTTGTCCAGGGCCAGGGCGGCCCGCCGGGAGAGGTCCTCGGCGAGCTCCAGGATCTCCTGGCGGAAGTGCTCGTCGGTCGGCTTGCCGAGCGTCAGCATGCCGATGACGCGGTTGCGGGCGACCAGAGGCAGCACCACGGTCTCGCCGCCCACCGCGGACGCCGTCGCGAGCGTCGGGCCGATGCCCGTGGTGACGTGACGGGTCGGGCCGCCGCTGAGGCCGAGGCTGCGCATCGAGGTGCGCAGCGCCGCCTGGTGGGCGACCTCCGCGGGAGCCGACCAGACACGGGCGCCGGGCGTGGGAACCGGGTCCGGCGGGGCGATCTTCGACAGCAAGGACTTGATGCCGTCGATCAGCTCCTCGTCCTCGTGCAGCACGTAGGACAGGTACGGCTCCGAGGCCTGGTCGGCGATCGTGTAGACGGCGCACCAGGTGGCGAGGGTGGGGACGGTCATCTGGGCCATCAGGGCCAGGGTCTGGTCCCGGTCCAGGGTGCCGGCCAGCAGGTCGGAGGCCTCGACGAGGAAGCTGAGGGAGCCGCGGCGCAGCCGCTCCAGTTCGCCCAGGCGGGCCGACTCGACCGCGAGCGCGATACGGTCCGCGGCGAACTGCAGACGCAGCGCCTCCTCGTTGGAGTATCTGCCGGGCGCCTCGGCGGCGACGCCGAGGGAGCCGGTCAGGCGGCCCTCGACCTTCAGCGGGACGGTGACGACCGAGCGCATGCCGGTGCCGTTGAGGAGGGGGACCGCGCCGGAGACGGCGGTGAGATCGTCGTGGACGGCCGGCATGCGGGCGGAGCCGTACCGGCCCGGGCCCGCCTCGACGGGGACGCGGGCGAAGCGCTGGCGGGCCGAGGGGAGACCGGTCGAGGCGCGGACCTCCAGTTCGGTCTCGTCGTCCGTGGCCAGCAGCAGGAAGGCGGAGTCGCCGTCGAGCATGTCGCGGGCGCGTTCCACCGTGCGCTGCAGCAGACCGTCCAGGTCGTCGGGGGCGGGGGAGCCGATGAAGACCTCGAACGGGTCGGTGCTCTGGCCCTCGGAACCGCCGGACGTGTCGGAGGCCGGGCCGCGCAGAGGGGTCTGCAGGACCGCCCGTTCGTGGTCGCGCACGAGGAGACAGACGGTTGACGGCTCGCCATCGGTGTCGCGGACGCGCAGATGGGAGGCGTACACCGGGATCACCCGGCCGTGGGCGCCCCGGATGCCGTAGCTGCCCTCCCAGCGGGAGAGCTGGAGCGCGTCGGCGATGCCGGTGCCGGTGCCCGGGGTGTGCGGCCAGGCCGCCAGGTCGGTGAGCGGCTTGCCGGTGACCTGCTCGGCGGAGTAGCCGAAGAGTTCCTCCGCGTCCTCGTTCCAGGCGCTGATGGTGCCCACCCGGTCGATCTGTACGACCGCCACCCGGACCCGGGAGTCGGCGAGCGGGAGGAGGTGGGCCGGCAGGGAGGGGCCGGCGGACCGGGTGCCGACCGGGCGCTCGGGAAGGTCGAGCTGGAACCACACGGTCTTGTGCGTGGGTGTGTAGTCGACGCCCCAGCGGCCGGCCAGCGCCGCGCAGAGTTGGAGTCCGCGGCCGCCCTCGCGGTCGGGGCTGCCCATGTTGACGGGCGAGCCCTGGAGCGGGATCTCCCGCTCCGGATACCGGTCGGCCACCTCGATCCGTACGCCCTCCTCGCTGCGCAGGCAGAGGAGGTCGGCGGAGGTGCCGGCGTGCACGACGGCGTTGGTCACCAGTTCGCTGGTGAGAACCACGGCGTCGTCGACGATGTCGCCGAAGCCCCAGCCCTGCAGGGTGTCGCGGACGAAGGAGCGGGCGCTCGCGACCGATCGCCCGAGGGGCTCGAAGCTGGCGGCCGCGCGCGCGGTGATCACAGAACTCCTCGACCGGTTCTCGACGGGCATGGCTCCCTGACCGACCGGCTCGCGCCGCTGCTGCGGCAGGCTGTCGGTCGGCCGTGGCTCCGGGGGCTGTTCCCCCGGGATCAGTCCGGTGGTCATGTGTGCGGCCGCCCTCCGATGCCCGCTCGTTCCCGTGCCACCGCCCAGGCCGGACGGACCGGCGTGGCTGGACAGCCGGATGCAAGGTTACTTACCTTCGCGGTCCGAGCGGATGCCGGTCCGCTGTGTTTCCGTCCGGAGGTGTCCGCCGTCCGGCCTGTGTGCGGACGATGTGCGAAGCTGCCGATCTGTTATGGCCTGGTTCGGCGGGGGTGAAACACTGGGCAGGCTTGTAATGAAGGTCCAGGCAGGCCGTGTGTCGTCCGTGCCGGGTGGGCAGCAGCCCCCTGGCGGCTTGGAACGTCGGGCAGGAAATCGCAGTAGTACAGGAAAAGCGCGGTAGGAACGGGCACGCCCCTGGTGGTGCCCGGGCACAGCGGTAACGGTCGACCCCTGCGGGAGGGACACAGTGGAGTCTGGCGCAGCGACGCGGGGCACGAAGACGACGCGCGCGAAAGGCGGACAGTCCCTGAGCAAGCCGGGAAGGGCGCGGGGCGGCACCACGACGGTGGACACGGCGGCCCTGAACCGTCTGATGACGGCCCTGGTGGCCATGCGGGACGGGAACTTCCGCAAGCGGCTCACGGTGTCCGGCGACGGCGTGATGTCGGAGATCGCGGCGGTCTTCAACGAGGTGGCCGACCGCAATCTCCATCTGACGGGTGAGCTGGCGCGGGTGCGCCGCATGGTCGGCCGTGAGGGCAAGCTCACGGAGCGGCTGGAGACCGGGCCCTCCGAGGGATCCTGGGCGACCGCGATCGACCACTCGAACGCGCTCGTGGACGACCTGGTGCGGCCGGTCTCCGAGGTCAGCCGGGTGCTGTCGGCGGTGGCCGAGGGCGACCTGTCGCCGCGCATGGAACTGCGGACGCAGGCGCCGGACGGGACGGGCCATCCGCTGCGGGGCGAGTTCCTGAAGGTCGCGCGGACCGTCAACAACCTGGTCGACCAGTTGTCGACGTTCACCGACGAGGTCACGCGTGTGGCCAGCGAGGTCGGCACCGAGGGCAAGCTGGGCGGCCAGGCGCAGGTGCGGGGGATGTCGGGTTCGTGGAAGGACCTGACGGACTCCGTCAACACGATGGCGGAGCGGCTGACGGCGCAGGTGCGCGACATCGCTCTGGTCACGACGGCCGTCGCGCGCGGTGATCTCTCCCGCAAGGTCACCGTGCATGTCGAAGGCGAGATGCTGGAGCTGAAGAACACCGTCAACACGATGGTGGACCAGCTCTCCGCGTTCTCCTCCGAGGTGACCCGCGTCGCCCGCGAGGTGGGCACCGAGGGCGCCCTGGGCGGCCAGGCGCAGGTGCCCGGCGTGGACGGCGTGTGGAAGGAGCTCACCGACTCCGTCAACACCATGGCCGGGAATCTCACGGCGCAGGTGCGGGGGATCGCCGAGGTGACGACGGCGGTCGCCAACGGTGATCTGTCGCGGAAGGTGACGGTGCCGGCGCGCGGCGAGGTCGCGCAGCTCGCCGAGACGATCAACCAGATGACCGAGACGCTGCGGATCTTCGCCGACGAGGTCACGCGTGTGGCCAACGAGGTCGGGGCCGAGGGCCGGCTGGGCGGTCAGGCGAACGTGCCGGGTGCGGCGGGCACGTGGAAGGACCTGACGGACTCCGTCAACACGGTGTTCCGCAACCTCACCACTCAGGTGCGGGACATCGCGGCGGTGACGACGGCGGTCGCCAACGGTGACCTGTCGCAGAAGGTCACGGTCGACGTGGCCGGGGAGATGCTGGAGCTGAAGAACACCGTCAACACGATGGTGGACCAGCTGTCCGCGTTCGGCGCGGAGGTCACACGTGTGGCGCGGGAGATCGGCGTCGAGGGTGAGCTGGGCGGCCAGGCGCAGGTGCCGGGCGCGGCGGGGACGTGGAAGGACCTGACGGACTCCGTCAACACGGCGTTCCGCAACCTCACCGGACAGGTGAGGAACATCGCCCAGGTGACGACGGCGGTCGCCAACGGTGACCTGTCGCAGAAGGTCACCGTGGACGTCTCCGGCGAGATGCTCCAGCTGAAGAACACCGTGAACACGATGGTGGACCAGCTGTCGAGCTTCGCCGACCAGGTCACGCGGATGGCCCGGGACGTGGGTACGGAGGGGCGGCTGGGCGGTCAGGCGCGCGTGGACGGCGTGTCGGGCACCTGGAAGGAGCTCACCGACTCCGTCAACTCGATGGCGTCCAATCTGACCGGGCAGGTGCGCAACATCGCCCAGGTCACGACGGCCGTCGCGCGCGGTGACCTGTCGCAGAAGATCGACGTCGACGCGCGCGGGGAGATCCTCGAGCTGAAGAACACCATCAACACGATGGTGGACCAGTTGTCGTCGTTCGCCGACCAGGTCACGCGGGTGGCGCGCGAGGTGGGTACGGAGGGCCGGCTGGGCGGTCAGGCGCAGGTGCCCGGGGTCGCCGGTGTGTGGCGGGACCTGACGGACTCCGTGAACGGCATGGCGTCGAATCTGACGGGGCAGGTGCGCAACATCGCCCAGGTGGCGACGGCGGTGGCGCGCGGCGACCTGTCGCAGAAGATCACCGTGGACGCGCGCGGGGAGATCCTGGAGCTCAAGAACACGCTGAACACGATGGTGGACCAGCTGTCGTCGTTCGCCGAAGAGGTCACGCGTGTGGCGCGTGAAGTGGGCACGGAGGGCATCCTCGGCGGGCAGGCCGAGGTGCAGGGTGTCTCCGGCACCTGGAAGGACCTCACGCAGTCGGTGAACGGCATGGCGAACAACCTGACCCTCCAGGTGCGCAATATCGCCGAGGTCACCACCGCGGTCGCCAAGGGCGACCTGTCGAAGAAGATCACCGTCGACGCCAAGGGCGAGATCCTCGAGCTGGTCACCACCGTCAACACGATGGTGGACCAGCTGTCGTCGTTCGCCGAGCAGGTCACGCGTGTGGCGCGCGAGGTGGGCACGGAGGGCATCCTCGGCGGCCAGGCGCACGTGCCGGGAGTCACGGGCATCTGGAAGGACCTCAGCGACAACGTCAACCTGATGGCGAAGAACCTGACCACCCAGGTGCGGAACATCTCCCAGGTCTCCGCCGCCGTCGCCAACGGCGACCTGACGCGTCAGGTCAGCATCGAGGCGCGCGGTGAGGTGGCGCAGCTCGCCGACACCATCAACACCATGGTGAAGACGCTGAGCGCCTTCGCCGAGCAGGTCACCAAGGTGGCCCGCGAGGTGGGCACCGACGGCATCCTGGGCGGCCAGGCGCATGTGCCGGGCGTGGCGGGGACGTGGAAGGACCTCACCGAGTCGGTGAACGGCATGGCGTCCAATCTGACCGGCCAGGTCCGCAACATCGCCATGGTGACGACGGCCATCGCCAAGGGCGACCTGACGAAGAAGATCGACATCGACGCGCGCGGTGAGATCCTCGAGCTGAAGACGACCATCAACACGATGGTGGACCAGCTGTCGTCGTTCGCCGAGGAGGTCACGCGTGTGGCCCGCGAGGTGGGGACCGAGGGTCAGCTGGGCGGCCAGGCACGGGTGCGTGACGTCGACGGCACCTGGCGGGACCTGACCGAGTCGGTGAACGAGATGGCCGGGAATCTGACCCGGCAGGTGCGTGCCATTGCGCGGGTGGCGACGGCGGTGACCCGCGGTGACCTGAACCTGAAGATCGACGTGGACGCGTCCGGGGAGATCCAGGAACTCCAGGACTACATCAACAAGATGATCGCCAACCTGCGCGACACCACGATCGCCAACAAGGAGCAGGACTGGCTCAAGGGCAATCTGGCGAGGATCTCCGCGCTGATGCAGGGCCGCCGCGATCTGGACGACGTGGCCTCGCTCATCATGAGCGAGCTGACGCCGGTGGTGTCCGCGCAGCACGGCGCGTTCTTCCTCGCGATGCCCCTGGTCGACGGCGAGGACCTCACCTCCGCCGACGACGACCAGTTCGAGCTGCGCATGCTCGGTTCGTACGGCTATTCCATGGGGTCCATGCCGACGTCGTTCCAGCCGGGTGAGGGGCTCATCGGGACGGCGGCCATGGAGAAGCGCACGATCCTGGTGGAGAACGCGCCCAGCGGCTATCTGAAGATCTCCTCGGGGCTCGGGGAAGCACCGCCGGCCCAGGTGATCGTGCTCCCGGTGGTGTTCGAGGGGAAGGTGCTCGGGGTCATCGAACTGGCGTCGTTCACGCCGTTCACGGCGATCCAGAAGGACTTCCTCAACCAGATCGCCGAGATGATCGCGACGAGCGTCAACACCATCTCGGTCAACACCAAGACCGAACGGCTGCTGGCGCAGTCCCAGGAGCTGACCGAGCAACTGCGGGAACGGTCGGCGGAGTTGGAGCAGCGGCAGAAGGCGCTCCAGGCGTCCAACGCCGAACTGGAGGAGAAGGCCGAGCTGCTGGCCCGGCAGAACCGCGACATCGAGGTGAAGAACACCGAGATCGAGGAGGCGCGCCAGGTCCTGGAGGAGCGCGCGGAGCAGCTCGCGGTGTCCATGCGCTACAAGAGCGAGTTCCTGGCGAACATGTCGCACGAGCTGCGTACGCCGCTCAACTCGCTGCTGATCCTGGCCAAGCTGCTCGCCGACAACGCCGACGCGAACCTGTCCCCGAAGCAGGTCGAGTTCGCCGAGACGATCCACGGCGCCGGGTCGGATCTGCTCCAGCTCATCAACGACATCCTCGACCTGTCGAAGGTCGAGGCCGGCAAGATGGACGTCTCCCCGACGCGGATCGCGCTGGTCCAGCTCGTGGACTACGTGGAGGCGACCTTCCGGCCGCTGACCGCGGAGAAGGGCCTGGACCTGTCCGTACGGGTCTCGCCGGAGCTGCCGGCCACCCTGCACACCGATGAGCAGCGGCTGCTCCAGGTGCTGCGGAACCTGCTGTCCAACGCGGTGAAGTTCACCGACTCCGGTTCGGTCGAGCTGGTCATCCGGCCCGCCCGGGACGACGTCCCGCAGGCGATCCGGGAGCAGTTGCTGGAGGCCGGTTCGCTGACCGACCCGGACGCGGACCTGATCGCGTTCTCGGTGAGCGACACGGGCATCGGCATCGCGGCCGGCAAGATGCGGGTGATCTTCGAGGCGTTCAAGCAGGCCGACGGCACCACCAGCCGCAAGTACGGCGGTACCGGACTGGGGCTGTCCATCTCGCGGGAGATCGCCCAGCTGCTCGGCGGCGAGATCCACGCGCAGAGCGAGCCGGGCCGCGGCTCCACGTTCACGCTGTACCTGCCGCTGCACCCCAGCGAGCTGCCGCCGAACGGCTACGCCCAGCCCATGCCGGCGCTGGAGGCCGGGGACCTGGTGGCGTCGGCGGAGACGCCCGCGCCGCGGACCGAGACGCCGGCGGAGGTGACGTCGTACCGGGACGCACAGAACGGTCCGGCCGCGCTGTTCCGGCGCCGTCGCAGGATCACGCTGGAGCAGCGGCCCGCGGTCGAGCCGGAGCAGTGGCCGGGGGTGGAACAGCAGGAGCCGGCGGCCCGGCCCTCGCACCGGGGCATCCGCTTCGGCGGGCAGAAGGTCCTGATCGTCGACGACGACATCCGCAACGTCTTCGCGCTGACCAGCGTCCTGGAGCAGCACGGGCTGTCGGTGCTGTACGCGGAGAACGGCCGTGAGGGCATCGAGGTGCTGGAACAGCACGACGACGTGGCGGTCGTGCTGATGGACATCATGATGCCCGAGATGGACGGGTACGCCACGACCACGGCGATCCGCCGGATGCCGCAGTTCGCCGGGCTGCCGATCATCGCCCTCACCGCGAAGGCGATGAAGGGCGACCGCGAGAAGGCGATCGAGTCGGGTGCCTCCGACTATGTGACCAAGCCGGTCGACCCCGATCACCTGCTGTCGGTGATGCAGCAGTGGATGAGGGGGGAGTGAGGGCGGCGGCCGCGGGGCGCGCGGACGGGGCGGGAAGCTTCGGTGTTCACACAAAGTTGCTGACGCGGTACACGCGAAGTCGTGTAGAAGTACGTGATTCGGGGAACCTTCTGGTCTCCCGCCGCGTTTCCGGTATGTGCACAGTGACATCACGGTGACAGGGTGTGGCGACAGGCGGGGTGCGGCTACGATGACCGGCACAAGGACGGGCGGCGCAAGGGAGTCGTCCCCTGGAGCGGTACCCACAGGTACGGCCCCAGGTCCTGCGGACAGGGGAGGCCCCAAGCCGGGGCGAGGAGGGCGGGCCATGGTGCAGAAGGCCAAGATCCTCCTGGTCGATGACCGGCCGGAGAATCTGCTCGCGCTGGAGGCGATCCTCTCGGCGCTCGATCAGACGCTGGTGCGGGCATCGTCCGGGGAGGAAGCGCTCAAGGCACTGCTCACGGACGACTTCGCGGTCATTCTGCTGGACGTCCAGATGCCGGGCATGGACGGTTTCGAGACCGCGGCGCACATCAAGCGACGGGAGCGGACCCGGGACATCCCGATCATCTTCCTCACCGCGATCAACCACGGCCCGCACCACACCTTCCGGGGGTACGCGGCGGGTGCGGTCGACTACATCTCCAAGCCGTTCGACCCGTGGGTGCTGCGCGCGAAGGTCTCGGTCTTCGTCGAGCTGTACATGAAGAACTGCCAGTTGAGGGAGCAGGCCTCGCTGCTGCGGCTCCAGCTGGAGGGCGGCGAGAAGGACGCCGGCGAGGCGAAGGAGTCGGCGGGGCTGCTCGCCGAGCTGTCGGCGCGGCTCGCGGCCGTCGAGGAGCAGGCCGAGGCGCTGACCAAGCAGCTCAACGACGAGTCGACCGACGCGGCCGCGGTGGCCACGGCGGCCCATCTGGAGCGCAAGCTCACGGGGTTGCGGCGGGCGCTGGATGCCCTGGAGCCGGGGACCGGCAGCGCGTCGTCGGTGCCCTCGCAGAACTGACCCCGGGAGCACGGTGCTTGGCCGGCGTCGCCGGGGGCCGGGCCTGATGGAGTGTCAACGGAGCTTCTCCCGTGTCCCGTCGCGTCAGCTTCGCGCCTCGGAGCGGGCGACACGAACGGGTGAAGCATCCGCCACGCGTGTCCCCGTCCGTCTCCACCGGTAACCTCACACCCATGGCCTCACGTCCCTCCGCAGCCAAGAAGCCGCCCGCGAAGAAGGCGGCCGCTTCCGCGAAGGCCCCGGCGAAGAAGGCCGCTGCCAAGAAGGCCCCGGCGAAGAAGGCCCCGGCGAAGAAGGCTCCCGCCAAGAAGGCCGCGGCCAGGAAACCGGCGCCCGCGCCCGCACCGAACCCGACCAGCGGCGTCTACCGGCTCGTACGCGCCCTGTGGCTGGGCCTCGCGCACGCCGTCGGTGCCGTCTTCCGCGGCATAGGGCAGGGAGCCAGGAACCTCGACCCCGCGCACCGCAAGGACGGGCTCGCGCTGCTGCTGCTCGCCGTCGCGCTGATCGTCGCCGCCGGGACCTGGGCGGACCTGAAGGGCCCCGTCGGGGACCTCGTGGAGATCCTGGTCACCGGCGCCTTCGGCCGGCTCGACCTGCTGGTGCCGATCCTGGTCGCCGTCATCGCCGTACGGTTCATCCGGCACCCGGAGAAGCCCGAGGCCAACGGACGGATCGTCATCGGCCTGTCCGCGCTCGTCATCGGCGTCCTCGGGCAGATCCACATCGGGTGCGGATCGCCCGCCCGCAGCGAGGGCATGGACGCGATAAGGGACGCCGGCGGCCTCATCGGCTGGGCGGCGGCCACGCCGCTGTCGTCCACCATGACGGACGTGCTCGCCGTGCCGCTGCTGGTGCTGCTCACCGTGTTCGGTCTGCTCGTCGTCACGGCCACGCCGGTGAACGCCATTCCGCAGCGCCTGCGCCGGCTCGGCGTGCGGCTCGGAGTCGTGCACGAGCCGGGGCCGGAGGAGTTCGGCGAGGACGACGCACGCTACGAGGAGCAGTGGCGCGAGGCGCTTCCCGCCGGCCGCCGCGGACGACGGCCGGCCCCCGAGGAGTACGACCCCGACGGCGCGGAGCACGAGGCGCTCTCCCGGCGCCCCTCCCGGCCGCGCAGATCAGCGGTGCGGCAGCCGGACATGAACCGGCCGATGGACGCCGTGGACGTGGCCGCCGCCGCGGCCGCCGCCCTGGACGGCGCCGTGCTGCACGGCATGCCGCCCTCGCCGATCGTCGCCGACCTCACCCAGGGGGTGAGCACCGGCGACCGCGAGCCGACCACACCGACGCCGGTCCCGGCCGCCCGCACCGAGCCGGAGCAGCCGACGCCGGAGAAGCCGAAGGCGGAGAGGACCGCGCAGGAGAAGCCGCCGGCGGGCGTCCTGGACATGACCAAGGAACCGCCCCGCGAACCGCGCGACCTGCCGCCCCGCGCGGAGCAGCTCCAGCTCTCCGGCGACATCACCTACTCCCTGCCCTCGCTCGACCTGCTCACCCGCGGCGGGCCGGGCAAGGCGCGCAGCGCGGCCAACGACGCCATAGTGGATGCCCTGCGCAAGGTCTTCACCGAGTTCAAGGTGGACGCCGCCGTCACCGGCTTCACCCGCGGC
The DNA here is from genome assembly GCF_055571535.1 of Streptomyces sp. NPDC030893. Taxonomy (NCBI): domain Bacteria; kingdom Bacillati; phylum Actinomycetota; class Actinomycetes; order Kitasatosporales; family Streptomycetaceae; genus Streptomyces; species Streptomyces sp. NPDC030893. The sequence continues at coordinate 12,329 of NZ_JBVIFC010000027.1, forward strand.
CCGACGGTCACCCGCTACGTCGTGGAACTCGGCCCGGCCGTGAAGGTCGAGCGGGTGACCGCGCTGACCAAGAACATCGCGTACGCCGTGGCCAGCCCGGACGTGCGGATCATCAGCCCGATCCCCGGCAAGTCCGCGGTCGGCATCGAGATCCCCAACACCGACCGGGAGATGGTCAACCTCGGGGACGTCCTGCGGCTCGCGGAGTCGGCCGAGGACGACGACCCGATGCTGGTCGCCTTCGGCAAGGACGTCGAGGGCGGCTACGTCATGGACTCGCTGGCGAAGATGCCGCACATGCTCGTCGCCGGCGCCACCGGCTCCGGCAAGTCGTCCTGCATCAACTGCCTGATCACCTCGGTCATGATGCGGGCGACCCCGGAGGACGTCCGGATGATCCTGGTCGACCCCAAGCGCGTCGAGCTGACCGCGTACGAGGGCATCCCGCACCTGATCACGCCGATCATCACCAACCCCAAACGGGCCGCCGAGGCGCTGCAGTGGGTCGTACGCGAGATGGACCTGCGCTACGACGACCTCGCCGCCTACGGCTACCGGCACATCGACGACTTCAACCGCGCGGTGCGCGAGGGGAAGGCCACACCGCCCGAGGGCAGCGAGCGCGAGCTCCAGCCGTACCCGTATCTGCTGGTGATCGTCGACGAGCTGGCCGACCTGATGATGGTCGCCCCGCGCGACGTCGAGGACGCCATTGTGCGGATCACGCAGCTCGCGCGGGCGGCCGGCATCCACCTGGTGCTCGCCACACAGCGGCCGTCGGTCGACGTCGTCACCGGCCTGATCAAGGCGAACGTGCCCTCCCGGCTGGCGTTCGCCACCTCCTCGCTCGCCGACTCGCGCGTCATCCTCGACCAGGCAGGTGCCGAGAAGCTGATCGGCAAGGGCGACGGACTGTTCCTGCCGATGGGCGCGAACAAACCCACGCGCTTGCAGGGGGCGTTCGTGACCGAGGAGGAGGTCGCGGCCGTCGTCCAGCACTGCAAGGACCAGATGGCGCCTGTCTTCCGGGACGACGTCACCGTCGGGACCAAGCAGAAGAAGGAGATCGACGAGGACATCGGCGACGACCTCGACCTGCTGTGCCAGGCGGCCGAGCTGGTGGTCTCCACCCAGTTCGGGTCGACGTCCATGCTCCAGCGCAAGCTGCGCGTGGGCTTCGCCAAGGCCGGCCGGCTGATGGACCTCATGGAGTCGAGGAACATCGTCGGACCGAGCGAGGGTTCGAAGGCTCGTGACGTTCTTGTGAAGCCTGATGAGCTGGATGGCGTGCTCGCGCTGATCCGGGGGGAGTCTGAAGGGTAGGCGGACGGGACACGGCCGGCACCCCGGGTCACCTCGGCGGCCGATCGTGACCCACCCGTTAGGGATCATTGAGCAACTGTTCGCCGTCGGCGTACGTCAAGTTGAGCGAAGCGACAATCCGCAGGCCCACCATCGGGATGTCGGGCCATTCCGATGGCGTACAAAGTCCGACCGCCCGGTTGCCCCACCCTCTCGTACCCCTCCTAGACTGAACCTCCAGCACAGGCGGCTACACGCTCGAAAGGCGCCCCCGTGTCCATCGGCAACTCCCCTGAAGACGAGCGTCCGTTCGAAGACGTTTCCGAGGAAGCCCGCCCTTCCGTCCCCGTCGGCCGAGCGCTGCAGCAGGCGCGCATCGCCGCCGGGCTCACCGTCGACGACGTCAGTACCGCCACCCGCGTCCGGATCGCCATCGTGCGCGCCATCGAGGCGGACGACTTCGCGCCCTGCGGCGGCGACGTCTACGCGCGCGGGCACATCCGGACCCTGGCCAAGGCCGTGCACCTCGATCCCGCCCCGCTGATCGCCCAGTACGAGCAGGAGCACGGCGGCGGCCGCCCGGCCCCGACCTCTGCCGCCCCCCTCTTCGAGGCGGAACGCATCCGTCCGGAGCGGCGCGGGCCCAACTGGACCGCGGCCATGGTCGCCGCCATCGTCGTCGTGATCGGCTTCGTCGGCTTCACCATGGTCAAGGGCGAGGACGAGGGCGGCAAGGCGAACGTCGCCGACGGCGCCACCCCCGGCACGTCCGCCTCGCCCACGCCCAAGTCCGAGAAGCCCGCCGCCCCCGAGCCGGAACCCTCGGACAGCGCCATCGCCGCCGCCCCGCAGGACAAGGTGACCGTCCAGGTCACCGCCGCCGACGGCCGCAGCTGGATCTCCGCCAAGGACCACAACGGCCGGCTGCTCTTCGACGGACTGCTCAAGCAGGGCGACACCAAGACCTTCCAGGACAGCTCGAAGATCAACCTCGTGCTCGGTGACGCCGGCGCGATCGACCTGTTCGTCAACGGCAAGAAGATCGAGGACGACTGGCAGCCGGGCGCGGTCGAGCGCCTGACCTACACCAAGGGCGACCCCCAGGCCGGATAAACGGTCGCGAACGGCGCATCGGCGGCGGGGTCGGCCATGATCGGCCAACCCCGTCGACGTGGGGTGTCGGCGGGACGAAGTAGTCTTGAGCCCATGCCTGAACGCCGTACCGTCGCACTCGTCACTCTTGGCTGCGCCCGCAACGAGGTGGACTCGGAGGAGCTCGCAGGCCGTTTGGAGGCGGACGGCTGGCAGCTCGTGGAGGACGCCGAGGACGCCGACGTGGCCGTCGTCAACACCTGCGGCTTCGTCGAAGCCGCGAAGAAGGACTCCGTCGACGCCCTCCTGGAGGCCAACGACCTCAAGGGACACGGGAGAACGCAGGCCGTCGTGGCGGTGGGCTGCATGGCCGAGCGGTACGGCAAGGAACTCGCCGAGGCCCTTCCCGAGGCCGACGGCGTGCTCGGCTTCGACGACTACACCGACATCTCCGACCGCCTCCAGACCATCCTCAACGGCGGCATCCACGCCTCCCACACACCGCGTGACCGCCGCAAGCTGCTGCCGATCAGCCCGGCCGAGCGGCAGGACTCCGCCGCTTCCGTCGCGCTGCCGGGGCACGGCCCGGTGGACCTCCCCGAGGGTCTCGCCCCGGCCTCCGGCCCCCGGGCACCCCTGCGCCGCCGGCTGGACGGCGCCCCGGTCGCCTCGGTGAAGCTCGCCTCCGGCTGCGACCGGCGCTGCTCGTTCTGCGCCATCCCCTCCTTCCGCGGCTCCTTCATCTCGCGCCGGCCGAGCGACGTGCTGAACGAGACCCGGTGGCTGGCCGAACAGGGCGTGAAGGAGATCATGCTGGTCTCCGAGAACAACACGTCCTACGGCAAGGACCTGGGCGACATCCGCCTGCTGGAGTCCCTGCTGCCCGAGCTCGCCGAGGTCGACGGCCTCGAGCGGGTACGGGTGAGCTACCTCCAGCCGGCCGAGATGCGGCCCGGACTGATCGACGTGCTGACCTCCACCCCGAAGGTCGCCCCCTACTTCGACCTGTCCTTCCAGCACTCCGCGCCCGACGTGCTGCGCGCGATGCGCCGCTTCGGTGACACCGACCGCTTCCTGGAGCTGCTCGACACGATCCGGGGCAAGGCGCCCCAGGCCGGTGTGCGCTCCAACTTCATCGTCGGGTTCCCCGGCGAGTCCGCGGCCGACCTCGCCGAGCTGGAGCGGTTCCTGAACCACGCCCGGCTGGACGCCATCGGCGTCTTCGGCTACTCCGACGAGGAGGGCACCGAGGCGGCGACGTACGAGAGCAAGCTGGAGGAGGACGTCGTCACGGAGCGGCTGGCCCGTGTCTCCCGGATGGCCGAGGAGCTCGTCTCGCAGCGCGCCGAGGAGCGGGTCGGCGAGACCGTGCACGTGCTGGTGGAATCCGTGGACGCGGAGGAGGGCGTGTACGGCCGGGCCGCGCACCAGGCTCCCGAGACGGACGGCCAGGTGCTGCTCACGAGCGGCGAGGGACTGAGCGTCGGCCGTATGGTCGAGGCGAAGGTGGTCGGTACGGAAGGTGTCGACCTGGTGGCCGAGCCGCTGTTCCAGGGTTCGCTCGCGCGAAGTGAGGAGGCGGGCAGATGACGGGTGCTCCGGCATCGGCGGCAGGCGGCACCTCCGGCGCGAGGAGAGCGGCGGGCACCGCGTCCGCGGGCGTACCGGGCTCGGCGCCCGGTCGCACGGTCGCGGCGCGGGAGTCACGCGGGACGGCCCCCGGGTCGTCCGGCGGCGGTCCGGCCCGGCGCGGCGCCGGGGCCCGGCCGCGCGACGACGAAGCGGCCGCCGTGGTCCCGTCCGGCGACGCCGAGGACGGTACGAAGGCGGCCCGGGGCGGGAAGATCGCGGCGGCGGCCGTCAATCAGGCCAGTGTCTGGAACATCGCCAACCTGCTGACCATGCTCCGGCTGCTCCTGGTGCCGGCGTTCGTCATGCTGATGCTCGCCGACGGGGGCTATGACCCGGCGTGGCGGTCCCTGGCCTGGGCGGCCTTCGCCATCGCCATGATCACCGACCTGTTCGACGGTCACCTGGCCCGCACCTACGACCTCGTCACCGACTTCGGGAAGATCGCCGACCCCATCGCCGACAAGGCGATCATGGGTGCGGCGCTGATCTGTCTCTCCGGGCTGGGCGATCTGCCGTGGTGGGTCACCGGCGTCATCCTCGGCCGGGAACTCGGCATCACGCTGCTGCGTTTCCTGGTCATTCGCTACGGCGTGATCCCCGCGAGCCGCGGGGGGAAGCTCAAGACCCTCACCCAGGGGGTCGCCGTCGGCATGTATGTGCTGGCGCTGACGGGGTGGCTGGCGACGCTGCGGTGGTGGGTGATGGCCGCGGCGGTCGTCCTGACCGTGGTGACCGGACTCGACTATGTGAAACAGGCCATTGTGCTCCGCAGGCAGGGAATCGCCGAGCGCAAGGCGGCGTTGGAGGAGAAGGAAGCGTGAGTTCCACGGCCACCGAGGTGGTGCGACTACTCACCGTGAACGGCGGAACGCTCGCCGTCGCCGAGTCGCTGACCGGTGGCCTGGTGGCGGCGGAGATCACCTCCGTACCGGGGGCTTCCAAGGTCTTCCGGGGATCGGTGACGGCCTACGCCACCGACCTGAAGCACCGGCTGCTCGGCGTGGATGCCACTCTGCTGGCCGAGCGGGGAGCGGTGGATCCGCAGGTGGCGGCCGGGATGGCGGCAGGCGTCCGCGAAGCGCTGGGCGCCGACTGGGGCCTCGCCACCACCGGCGTCGCCGGCCCGGACCCGCAGGACGGCCAGGACGTCGGGACGGTGTTCGTGGCCGTGGCCGGGCCCCCCGGGGCGGACTCCGCTTCCGCCGCCGGCGGAAAAGTGGAGCATCTGCGGTTGAACGGCGACCGTGCGGAAATTCGTATGGAGAGTGTACGGAGCGTACTCGCCCTGCTTCTGACGGAGCTCGCGGGCGAACAGACCGGAAATGAGCGGGCACAGGATACGGAACGGAACGGGGGGTTTTGATGTTTGCAGCCCTGAGTGAACACGACATCGCTCCCCGCACGGCCGCGGCGCAAGGCGGTACGGTGGGGCGTGAAGGATGCGGCTACGCGGTCCGAGGAGGGAGCCACCGATGATTCTGCTCCGTCGCCTGCTGGGTGACGTGCTGCGTCGGCAGCGCCAGCGCCAGGGCCGTACTCTGCGCGAAGTCTCCTCGTCCGCCCGAGTCTCACTCGGCTATCTCTCCGAGGTGGAGCGGGGGCAGAAGGAGGCTTCCTCCGAGCTGCTCTCCGCCATCTGCGACGCGTTGGACGTACGGATGTCCGAGCTCATGCGGGAAGTGAGCGACGAGCTCGCCCTCGCCGAGCTGGCCCAGTCTGCTGCAGCGACCCCCAGCGAGCCCGTACCCACGCCGGTTCGTCCGATGCTGGGTTCCGTGTCGGTGACCGGTGTGCCACCGGAACGGGTGACCATCAAGGCACCCGCCGAGGCGGTGGACGTCGTCGCCGCCTGAGAGCGGTGCTCGGCGCCCGCGCGGCGTGAAGGTGTGGGATGCCCCGGTAGGGGCCCTTCCGGAGGAACCGGAAGGGTGCCGCCGGGGTTTTTCGCGTCCGGGGGCCGCCGCCGGGTGTGCGTTTGCCGGTGGGGCGCCGTGCCGTCATGGTTGAAGAACGAGGCGGGGGGCCAGCCACGGAGGTGCGGATGTACGTCGTGAAGAGCCCGTTGTCCGACGAGAACCTGAAGACGGTGTCCGAGGCGCTGCAGGGCGCCCTGGTCGACCTGGTGGACCTCGCCCTGGTGGCGAAGCAGATCCACTGGAACGTGGTCGGGCCACGCTTCCGCTCCGTTCATCTCCAGCTCGACGAGGTGGTGTCCGTGGCGCGTACGCACTCGGACACCGTCGCCGAACGGGCTTCGGCCCTGGGCGTCTCGCCCGACGGGCGCGCCGCGACGGTGGCCGTCGGCAGCGGGATCGGTGTGACGCCCGAGGGCTGGGTCGACGACTCGGCGGCGGTGAGCGCGATGGTGGACGCGCTGGGCGCGGTGATCGCCCGCATGCGCGAGCGAGTCAGGTCGACCGAGGAGCCCGACCCGGTGAGCCAGGACATGCTCATCGCGGTCACCGGCGACCTCGAGAAGCAGCACTGGATGTTCCAGGCCGCGAACGGCTGACACGGGCGTGGGCCCCGAGGGGTGCGGCCCGGCCCGCCGGGAGCGACGGCGGGACGGGCCGCGCACCGGGGGCCGCGCTCGGGGCTCGGGCGCTGTGGTGGGCGGCGCCGGGGCTCGGGGCGCTGTGGTGGTGGGCCGGATGGATTGGTGCGGCCGGCGGGTGGGGCTCAGCGTGCTTGCGGTGCACACGGGCTGAGCGGGCCCTCGCGGCGGAGCAGTGGTGGCGGCGAGGCCGGCGCGGGGCCGGACGATGGGGGCGGAGCTGACGGCGGGTCACCGCGCGGGTGTGCCGGTGGGCGGTCAGCGCGGGGAGGCGCCGTGCGGGTACGCGGGGGTCGGACCGGCCTGACACGTGGGGCACCAGTACGTGGGGCGTTCACGGGAGCCGTCGCCCTGGTCGGCGAGACGGATCGGGGTGCCGCAGCGCAGACAGGGCCGGCGGGCGCGGCCGTACACGAAGAGGTCCTGTTCTCGGCGGCCCGTCGTGTTGCGGACCGGGCGTTCGCGGTTGAACTCCAGCAGCTTCTTGGCGAGTTCCGGCAGCTTCGCCGCGCGGTCGGCGGGGAGGTCGCCCACGGGGAGCCAGGGGGTGACGCCGAGCAGGAAGCAGAGCTCGCTCTTGAACACATTGCCGACACCGGCGAGGTTGCGCTGGTCGAGGAGTGCCTCGCCCAGCGGGCGGGCCGGGTCCTGCGACAGGTTGGCGAGAGCGAGTACGGGGTCCCAGTCGGGGCCCAGGAGGTCCGGTCCGAGGTGGCCGACCACGCGGTCCTCGTCGGTGGTGCGCAGCAGTTCCAGGACGGGCAGGCGGTAGCCGACGGCCGTGCGGTCGCCGGTGCCGAGGACGGCGCGGATCTGGTGGGCGGGGCCGCCGTTCCAGCGCTGTCCGGTGGCGTACACCCGCCAGGAGCCGTCCATCATCAGGTGCGAGTGGAGGGTCAGGCCGCCCTCGAGGCGGGTCAGCAGATGCTTGCCGCGCGGGGTGACGTCCAGCACGGTGCGGCCGGTGAGGTCGGCCGTGGCGAACCGGGGCACGCGGAGGTCGCTGCGGGTCAGCACCCGGCCCGCGAGGGCCTCGTGGAGCCGTCGCGCGGCCTGCCGGACCGTGTCTCCTTCGGGCATGGGTCAAGGGTGGCACGCGGGACGCGGAGGGGCGGGGCAGGCGGGCGGCCATGGCCTTCGCCCGGGGCCGCGGTGCCGGCAGAGGGGGCGGGGGTCGCCGGCCGGGGCGGGCGGTGCGTCAGGCGCGCAGCCGCAGGCCCCTGGGGGTGGCGACGAAGCCCGCGGTCTCCAGGAGCGTGCCCAGCGGGGAGGTCAGGGCCGAGGTGCCGTTGATCCGCTCCACCGTGACCGTGCCGAGGGAGCCCGCGCGGGCGGCGTCGGCGAGGGCCGCGGCGGCGGCCGGCAGCCGGGGATCGTCCACGGGTTCGCCGTCGGGCGCCGCGGGCCAGGCCAGCAGTGTCTTGCCGCCGCGCTCCATGTAGAGCGTCAGCTCGCCGTCCACCAGCACCACCAGGGAGCCCGCCTTGCGGCCGGGCTTGTGCCCGGCGCCGGTCGGGGGCTCGGGCCAGCCCAGCGCGGCACCGTACGCGTTCGCCGGGTCGGCGGCGGCGAGGACGACGGCGCGTCCGGAGCGGTCCGGACCGGTACGACGGCCGGCGAAGGGGTCGTACGACGGCCCCCCGCCGTTCGTCCACGGGGGCGGGGCCTGTGCGGCCAGGTCGCGCGGGGAGACGTATGTGCCGGGGGAGGAACGGGGGTACGGCGAGTCCTGGGGGCCGGGGTAGCCGTCGTGACCCGGGGCGGTCCCGAAGGGGTCCGGTGCACCGCCGAAGGGGCCGGTCGGCTCCGGGGCCGGACGTCCGTCGCCCCTCTCGCGGGCGTTGGCCGCCGCGCGGAGACGGTCCACCGCCCCGTCCATCGCGAACTGGGCCGCACCCAGTCCCTCCACCACATAGCCGCGGCGGGCCTGACCAGTCTCCTCGAACGCGGACAGGATGCGGTACGTCGCCGAGAAGCCGCCCTCGACGCCCTCCGCGGAGACCGCGCCCCGGGTCACCACACCGTGCCGGTCCAGAAGGGTGTGCGCCAGCGCGTGGGCACGGACCGTGGGGTCGGCCTCCCGGCCCGGCAGCAGGGACCAGCGGCCGGCGACGGTCGGCGGGCCGGTGCGCGAGGCGGTGCGGGCGGCCGCGGTGAGCGAGCCGTAGCGTCCGCGCGGGACCGGGCGCTTCGCGCGGTGGGCGGTGGAGCCCGCCGTGCGGCCGGAACCCAGCAGGGAGCGCATGGGGGCGAGCGTGTCGTTGGTCAGCCGCCCGGACCAGACGAGGTCCCACAGGGCGTCGGCCAGCTGGGGGTCGGTCGCCTCCGGGTGCGTGGTGGCGCGGACCTGGTCGGCGATCTGGCGGAAGAACAGGCCGTAGCCGCCGGTGAGGGCGTCCAGGACGGACCGGTGGAGCGCGGTGAGCTCCAGGGGGTGCGGGGGAGGCAGCAGCAGGGGGGCCGTGTCCGCGAGGTAGAGGGAGACCCAGCCGTCCTTCCCGGGGAGCGAACCGGCGCCGGCCCACACCACCTCGCCCGCGGCGGTGAGCTCGTCCAGCATCGCCGGGGCGTAGTCCGCCACCCGGGACGGCAGGATCAGCTTCTCCAGGGCGGACGCGGGCACGGAGGCGCCCTGCAACTGCTCGACGGCGCGCACCAGCCCGTCGACGCCGCGCAGGGTGTGCCCCTTGCCGATGTGCTGCCACTGGGGGAGGAACTGGGCGAGCGAGGCCGGCGGCACCGGCTCCAGCTCGTGGCGCAGCGCGGCCAGGGAACGGCGGCGCAGCCGGCGCAGCACGGCCGTGTCGCACCACTCCTGTCCGATCCCGGCGGGGTGGAACTCGCCCTGGACGACCCGGCCCGCCGCCGTGAGCCGCTGCAGAGCGCCCTCGGTGACGGCGACGCCCAGCCCGAAGCGGCCGGCCGCCGTGGCCGAGGTGAACGGGCCGTGGGTGCGCGCGTACCGTGCGAGGAGGTCGCCGAGGGGGTCCTTGACGGGTTCGGTGAACGCCTCCGGTACACCGACCGGCAGCGCCGTCCCCAGCGCGTCGCGCAGCCGGCCGGCGTCCTCGACCGCCGCCCAGTGGTCGGCGCCGGCCACCCGCACCCGGATGGCGCGCCGCGCGGAGGCCAGCTCCTGCGCCCACTGCGGCTCGGCGCCACGCTCGGCGAGTTCGCCGTCGGTGAGCGGGCCCAGCAGCCGCAGCAGGTCGGCCACGCCCTCCGCGTCCTTGACGCGCCGGTCCTCGGTGAGCCACTGCAGCTCGCGCTCCAGTTCGGTCAGCACCTCGGCGTCGAGCAGTTCGCGCAGCTCGGCCTGGCCGAGCAGCTCGGCCAGCAGCCGCGAGTCCAGCGACAGGGCGGCGGCGCGGCGCTCGGCGAGCGGGGAGTCGCCCTCGTACAGGAACTGGGCGACGTAGCCGAAGAGGAGGGAGCGGGCGAACGGGGACGGCTCCGGGGTGGTGACCTCCACCAGACGCACCTTGCGGGACTCCAGGTCGCCCATCAGCTCGACGAGTCCGGGAACGTCGAAGACGTCCTGGAGGCATTCGCGCACCGCTTCCAGGATGATCGGGAACGAGCCGAACTCCCCGGCCACCTGGAGCAGCTGGGAGGCGCGCTGGCGCTGCTGCCACAGCGGGGTGCGCCGGCCGGGGTTGCGGCGCGGCAGCAGCAGCGCGCGGGCGGCGCACTCGCGGAACCGGGAGGCGAACAGCGCCGAGCCGCCCACCTGGTCGGTGACGACCTGGTCGACCTCGCCCTTGTCGAAGACGACGTCGGCGGCGCCCACGGGCGCCTGGTCCGCGTCGTACTCGGTGCCGGCCTTCGCCGGGTCCTGGTCGAGCAGGTCGAGGCTCATCAGATCGGCGTCCGGCAGGCGCAGCACGATGCCGTCGTCGGCGTGCATCACCTGGGCGTCCATGCCGTAGCGCTCGGAGAGACGGGCGCCGAGGGCGAGCGCCCACGGGGCGTGCACCTGGGCGCCGAACGGGGAGTGCACGACGACCCGCCAGTCGCCGAGCTCGTCGCGGAAGCGCTCGACGACGATGGTCCGGTCGTCGGGGACGTGGCCGCAGGCCTCGCGCTGTTCGCCGAGGTAGGACAGCACGTTGTCCGCGGCCCAGGCGTCGAGGCCCGCCGCGCGGAGCCGCAGCCGGGCGTCCTCCTCCGGCTGTGAGCCCACCTCGCGCAGGAAGGCGCCCACCGCGCGGCCCAGCTCCAGGGGACGGCCCAGCTGGTCGCCCTTCCAGAACGGCAGCCGGCCCGGCACACCCGGCGCGGGGGAGACGAGCACCCGGTCGCGTGTGATGTCCTCGATGCGCCAGGAACTGGTGCCGAGGGTGAAGACGTCGCCCACGCGGGACTCGTAGACCATCTCCTCGTCGAGCTCGCCGACCCGGCCGCCGCCCTTCTTGGGGTCGGCGCCCGCCAGGAACACCCCGAAGAGGCCCCGGTCGGGGATCGTGCCCCCGGAGGTGACGGCGAGGCGCTGGGCGCCGGGGCGGCCGGTGATCTCGCCCGTGACCCGGTCCCACACCACGCGCGGGCGCAGTTCCGCGAAGGCGTCGGACGGGTAGCGTCCGGCGAGCATGTCCAGGACGCCCGTGAACGCGGACTCGGGCAGGGAGGCGAACGGCGCCGCGCGGCGGACCAGGGCGAGCAGGTCGTCGAGCTGCCAGGTGTCCATGGCCGTCATGGCGACGAGCTGCTGGGCCAGGACGTCGAGCGGGTTGGCGGGGACGCGCAGGGACTCGATGGCCCCGCTGCGCATCCGCTCGGTGACCACGGCCGACTGCACCAGGTCGCCCCGGTACTTCGGGAACACCACGCCCGTGGAGACCGCGCCCACCTGGTGTCCCGCGCGGCCGACGCGCTGGAGCCCGGAGGCGACCGACGGCGGGGACTCGACCTGGACCACCAGGTCGACGGCGCCCATGTCGATGCCCAGTTCCAGGCTGGAGGTGGCGACCACCGCGGGCAGCCGGCCCGCCTTCAGGTCCTCCTCGACCAGGGCCCGCTGCTCCTTGGACACCGAGCCGTGGTGGGCACGCGCGATGACCGCGGGCGCGCCCTGGGCGGCACCGGAACCGCCCATCAGCTCGGCGGGGGAGTGATGCTCGTCCAGCGGCTGCCCGGTGGCCCGCTCGTAGGCGATCTCGTTGAGCCGGTTGCACAGGCGCTCGGCGAGGCGGCGCGAATTCGCGAACACGATGGTCGAGCGGTGCGACTGCACCAGATCGGTGATCCGCTCCTCGACATGCGGCCAGATCGACGGGCGTTCGGCGCCCTCCGAGCCGTCGGCGACCGGGGAACCCCCCAGCTCGCCCAGGTCCTCGACCGGCAGCACCACCGACAGGTCGAACTCCTTGCCCGACTCCGGCTGGACGATCTCCACCTTGCGGCGCGGGGAGAGGAAGCGGGCGACCTCGTCCACCGGACGCACCGTCGCCGAGAGGCCGATGCGGCGGGCCGGGCGGGGCAGCAGCTCGTCCAGCCGCTCCAGGGTGAGCGCGAGGTGCGCGCCGCGCTTGGTGCCCGCGACCGCGTGCACCTCGTCCAGGATCACCGTCTCCACGCCCGTCAGCGCGTCCCGCGCGGCCGACGTCAGCATTAGGAACAGCGACTCCGGGGTGGTGATCAGGATGTCCGGCGGGCGGGTGGCCAGGGCGCGGCGCTCGGCGGGCGGGGTGTCGCCGGAGCGGATGCCGACCTTCACCTCGGGCTCGGGCAGGCCCAGGCGCACGGCCTCATGGCGGATGCCGGTCAGCGGGCTGCGGAGGTTGCGCTCGACGTCGACGGCGAGGGCCTTCAACGGTGAGACGTACAGCACACGGCAGCGCTTCCTGGGCTCGGCGGGCGGTGGCGTGGAGGTCAGCTGGTCCAGGGCGGCGAGGAAGGCGGCCAGGGTCTTCCCGGAACCGGTGGGCGCGACCACCAGAACGTCCGAACCCTCCCCGATGGCCCGCCAGGCACCGGCCTGCGCGGCGGTGGGCGCGGAGAAGGCCCCCGTGAACCAGCCGCGGGTCGCGGGGGAGAAGCCGTCCAGGGCTCGGAGCGGATCGCTGACCATGCGTCCATCGTGCACCCGGCCACTGACAATCGGGGCCGCACCGCCGCTGCGGGGGGCCGGGCGGGGGCGGACCGGGCCGCGTGACAATGACCGTATGGCGGAAACGCGCAAGGAACGTGCGCGGCACTGGCAGTACGACGAACTGCCCGGTGTCGATCTGCTGCGTGCCCGCTACATCCACAAGACGTTCGTCCGGCACACGCACGAGCACTTCGTGATCGCCGCCATCGCCGACGGCGTGGAGGTCTTCCACCACGGCGACGGCGACCAGTACGCGGGAGCCGGGTCCCTCGCGCTGGTGAACCCCGACACCCCGCACACCGGCCGGGCGGGTGTCCCCGAGGGATGGCGCTACGGGGCGGTGTACCCCTCTCCGGAGGTGGTGGCCGCGATCGCCGCCGAGACCACCACGCTGCGCGGCTCACCCGGGTTCGTGACGCCCGTCCTCGACGACCCGTACACCGTCCATCTGGTGCACCAGGTGCTGCGCGCCACCGACGAGGGCAACGCGCTCGCCGCCGACACGCTGCTCCGCGTCGCGGTGACCCGGCTGCTCCGGCTGAACGGCGGGACGCTGCCGCGGCGCGAGGTGCGCACCGCGGGCGCCCGGATCGCGGCACGCGCGCGTGCCGTGCTGGAAGACCGGATGGCCGCGCCACCGACGCTGGAGCGGCTGGCGGCCGAGCTCGGCACCAGCCCGTTCGCCCTGCTGCGCGCGTTCCGTGACACCTACGGGATGCCGCCGCACACCTGGCTCACGGACGCGCGCGTGCGGCGGGCCCGGCGGCTGCTGGACGCGGGGACGGTGCCGTCGGAGGCCGCCCTCGCGGTGGGGTTCACCGACCAGCCGCACCTCAACCGGCACTTCAGCCGGATCGTCGGCGTGCCCCCGGGCGCCTACCAGCGGGAGCGCAAGAACGTACAAGACGCGCGCGGCGGCCCTCTCGTACCGTCCGGGGCGTGGCAGCGGAACGGACAGCAGCACTCGCGGACCTACGGGACGACGGGGGAGGGAAGCCGGACGGCGCGGTCGTACGGGACGCCCTCGGCGTCGGGATCGCCGTCGGACTCTCCGGGTTCGCCTTCGGGGTGACCTCGGCGGGCAGCGGGCTCACCCTGCTCCAGACCTGTGCGCTGAGCCTGCTGGTGTTCACCGGCGCGTCCCAGTTCGCCCTGGTGGGGGCGCTCGCTGCCGGCGGCGGCCCGTTCACGGCCGCCGCGGGCGCGTTCTTCCTGGGGGTGCGCAACGCCTTCTACGGGCTGCGGCTGTCGCAGCTGCTGGCGCTGCCCCGCGCGGTGCGGCCGTTCGCCGCGCAGTGGGTCATCGACGAGACCGCCGCCGTGTCGCTCGCCCAGCCCAACCGGCGCAGCGCCCGCATCGGGTTCGTGGTGACCGGGCTCAGCCTGTACGTCCTGTGGAACCTCACCACGCTGCTCGGCGCGCTGGGCGCGGAGGCGATCGGGGACACCGACGCGTGGGGGCTGGACGCGGCCGGCCCCGCGGTCTTCCTGGCGCTGCTCGCCCCCATGCTGCGGACCGGCACCGAACGGACCGTCGCCGGGCTCGCCGTTCTCCTCGGGCTCGGTCTGCTGCCCGTCCTGCCGGCCGGTGTGCCGGTGCTGGTGGCCGCGCTCGCGGCACCGGCCGTGCTGTGGGCGCGCGGCCGCCGGAGCACACCGCGCGGTGACGTACCCGAGGAGGACCGTTGACCGTCTGGATCGCCATCGGCGTGACCGTCCTCGGCTGCTACGCCGTGAAACTGGCGGGGCTGCTGGTGCCCGCCGGGGTGCTGGAGCGCCCTCTCGTGCGGCAACTCGCCGCGCTGCTGCCGGTCGCCCTGCTCGCCGCGCTGACGGCCCAGCAGGCCTTCTCCGACGGTCAGACCCTGGTCCTGGACGCCCGCGCGGCCGGCCTGGGGGCCGCCGCCGTGGCGCTGATCCTGCGCGCCCCGTTCCTGCTCGTCGTCGCGGCGGCCGTCGTGGTGACGGCGGGGGTACGGGCGCTGGGCGGGTGAGGACGGCCGGCCGGCCCGTGGCATCCCTGTTCAGTCGACGGCGCGGCCGTGGGCCACGAGCGTGCGCAGGGACTCGATCGTCACCATCGACCGGGCCTCCAGGGACGGGCCCGGGGCCCACCGGCGCGGGCGGATCGGCCAGCCACCGTCCTCCCGCTGCTCGGCCGCGAGGAAGTCCAGGGAGCGTGTCATCTCCTCGTCGGTGAACCACGCGCGGGCCAGGGAGCCGGGCGTCCGCGCGTAGTCGTGCGGGAAGCGGTGCCCGCCCGGGGCGTCGCCGGCGGCGGCCGGGTACGCGTCCGGATCGTCCGGGGCGAGCGCCGCGAGCCGCCGTTCGCGCACCAGGCGGCCCAGCCTGCCGGCGGCGGCCTCCGCGCGGGCGCGGTCCGGCGCGTGGTCCAGGAAGGCCACGGCGGCCTCGATCTCGCAGGGGCGGGGCTCGTCCAGCGACTCCACGGCCTGCCAGCAGAAGTCCGTGGCACGGAACAGCCAGGCGTGCCACACCCCGTTGCGGTGCAGCAGTCCCACCACCGGCCCGGTGGCCGGCAGCGTGCCGGGCGGGTCGTCCACGACCGGTACGAAGGGCGCCGTGGGGTAGCCGCGCTGCGTGGGACGGACCGCCGCAAGCGCGCCGTCCGCGGTGGAGACGGACGTCAGATAGCGGCACACCTCCTCCGCGCGCCGGCCGCCGCAGCGTCCCACGGCGTCCAGTACGCGCAGGGCGCGGGCGGTGTGCAGGGGCTGGCTGACCGGACCGCGCAGGTCGGGCTCCAGTGCGTGACCGTAGCCACCGTCCTCGTTGCGGTAGGCGTCCAGTGCCGTCTCCACCGGGGCCGCGCCGCCGCCCCGGAAGTGGTGGGCGAAGAGACGCTGTTCGAGCACCCGCGCGGTGAGCCACACGAACCGCTCCGCCCGCGCGAGCGCACCGTGCGGCGGGGACGTCGGGGGCATCGGGTCAGCTCCGGTGTCGGCCATGGGACCGACCGTAGGCGGAAAGCGGCGCCGGCAGGCGCGGTGGCCGGGGGCCACCCCCACAGGCGGGATACTGGGGGCATGCGGTTGACGGTTTTCTGGGAGCGGATGGCGGAGCACTTCGGCGCGGGCTACGCCGAGACCTTCGCGCGCGACCATGTCATGTCCGAACTCGGCGGGCGCACCGTGCGCGAGGCGCTGGCGGACGGCTGGGACGCCAAGGACGTCTGGCAGGTCGTCTGCACGGTGATGGACGTCCCCCGGGAAAAGCGCTGATCGTCACAGTGACCGCAGGAGGGCGGACGGCCGGTGCCCGCGTGGGTGAGACTTGAGCCGTGGCACCCACTGACGAGACCGGGCCGGCGGCCCCGCATCCCACCACGCCCGGCGCGCCGCCGCCCGCCGGGCCTCCGGTGGACCCCACGGCCCGGCCGGGCGCCCGTATGCCGCGGTGGCTGCCGCGGGCCATGGTGCTCGCGCTCGCGCTGATCGCCGTGTTCCAGCTGGGCAGCTGGGCCTTCCACCAGCTCACCGGCCTGCTGCTGAACATCCTCATCGCGTTCTTCCTGGCACTCGCCGTCGAGCCCGCGGTGAGCTGGATGGCGGCGCGCGGGGTGCGCCGGGGCCTGGGCACGTTCCTCGTCTTCCTGGGCATCCTGGTCGCGTCGGCGGGCTTCGTCACGCTGCTCGGCTCCATGCTGGCGGGACAGATCGTCAAGATCGTCGAGGATTTCCCGGAGTACCTCGACTCGGTGATCAACTGGATCAACGCGCACTTCCGCACCGAGCTGCGCCGGGTGGACATCCAGGAGGGGCTGCTGCGCTCCGACTGGCTGCGCACCTACGTGCAGAACAGCGCCACCGGGGTGCTCGACGTCTCCGCCCAGGTCCTCGGCGGTCTGTTCCAGCTGCTGACCATCGGTCTGTTCTCGTTCTACTTCGCCGCCGACGGCCCCCGGCTGCGGCGCACCGTCTGCTCCCTGCTGCCGCCCGCGCGGCAGGCCGAGGTGCTGCGCGCGTGGGAGATCGCCGTGAACAAGACCGGCGGCTATCTGTACTCGCGCGGACTGATGGCGCTCGTCTCCGGCGTGGCGCACTACGTGCTGCTGGAGTTCCTCGAGGTGCCCTACGCGCCCGTGCTGGCCGTGTGGGTGGGACTGGTGTCGCAGTTCATCCCCACCATCGGCACGTATCTCGCGGGCGCGCTCCCCATGCTGATCGCCTTCACGGTCGACCCCTGGTACGCGCTGTGGGTGCTGATCTTCGTGGTGATCTACCAGCAGTTCGAGAACTACGTGCTCCAGCCCAAGCTGACCTCCAGGACCGTCGACATCCATCCGGCGGTCGCCTTCGGCTCGGTCGTCGCGGGCACCGCGCTGCTGGGCGCCGTCGGCGCGCTGATCGCCATCCCCGCCGTCGCCACCCTCCAGGCGTTCCTCGGCGCGTACGTGAGGCGGTACGACGTCACGGACGACCCCCGTGTGCTCGGCCACCGCCGCTCCGGCGGAGCGCCGGGAGCGTTCACGCGCGCCCGGCTCCTGTGGGCCCGGAGGCCCGGTGTGCCGAGTCCTCGCGACGGGGACACCGGGGCCTCCTGAGGGGACGGCCGCATCCCGCGGACACCGCGTGGCGCGGCTTGACACGAAAATCGAACATCCATTCTTATGGGAGGGCCGGTGAGGCTCAACGGCGGGTTTTCTGTCCCGGTTGGTACCGAAACGAACCCGCGTTATCCACAGGCCGGACAAGCGTCGGGGCGCGTTGTCAGTGGCAGGCGTTAGCGTCTTTGACGTGAAGCGATCGACTCAAGCAAACCGGGTGGAACCCATGGCAGGAACCGACCGCGAGAAGGCGCTCGACGCCGCGCTCGCACAGATTGAACGACAATTCGGCAAGGGCGCGGTCATGCGCATGGGCGAGCGGTCGAAGGAGCCCATCGAGGTCATCCCGACCGGATCGACCGCGCTCGACGTGGCCCTCGGCGTCGGCGGCCTGCCGCGCGGCCGTGTGGTGGAGATCTACGGACCGGAATCCTCCGGCAAGACGACCCTGACCCTGCACGCGGTGGCGAACGCGCAGAAGGCCGGCGGTCAGGTCGCCTTCGTGGACGCGGAGCACGCCCTCGACCCCGAGTACGCGAAGAAGCTCGGCGTCGACATCGACAACCTGATCCTGTCCCAGCCGGACAACGGTGAGCAGGCCCTGGAGATCGTGGACATGCTGGTCCGCTCCGGCGCCCTCGACCTCATCGTCATCGACTCCGTCGCGGCGCTCGTCCCGCGCGCGGAGATCGAGGGCGAGATGGGCGACAGCCACGTGGGTCTGCAGGCCCGGCTGATGAGCCAGGCCCTGCGGAAGATCACCAGCGCGCTCAACCAGTCCAAGACCACCGCCATCTTCATCAACCAGCTCCGCGAGAAGATCGGCGTGATGTTCGGCTCCCCGGAGACCACGACCGGTGGCCGCGCGCTGAAGTTCTATGCCTCGGTGCGTATCGACATCCGTCGTATCGAGACCCTCAAGGACGGCACCGAGGCGGTCGGCAACCGCACCCGCTGCAAGGTCGTCAAGAACAAGGTGGCGCCGCCCTTCAAGCAGGCCGAGTTCGACATCCTCTACGGCCAGGGCATCAGCCGCGAGGGCGGCCTGATCGACATGGGCGTGGAGCACGGTTTCGTCCGCAAGGCCGGCGCCTGGTACACGTACGAGGGCGACCAGCTCGGCCAGGGCAAGGAGAACGCCCGCAACTTCCTGAAGGACAACCCCGACCTCGCCAACGAGATCGAGAAGAAGATCCTGACGAAGCTGGGCGTCGGCGTACGGCCCGAGGAGGCCGCCGCCGAGCCGGTTGCGGACGCCGCCGGTACCGCTCCGGCCGAGCCCGCCGCGGTACCGGCCCCGGCGGCCAAGGCCTCCAAGTCCAAGGCCGCGGCGGCCAAGAGCTGACCCGTGACCCGACGAACCGACTGGGCCGAGTACGAGTTCGACGCCACCGGTGCCCCACGGGGGAGGGGCACCGACGGCGGCGACGGCCCGGCCGTGGCCGGTGACACGGCGTACGGCGACGGCACGGACGCGGACCGCGGCGGCAGGCGGCGCGGCCGTGGCGCACGGGCGGGCGGCTCGCGTGACGGCGGGTCGCGCGGTGGACGCGGACGCGGGCGCCGGTCCTTCGGCGACGCGGCCGCGGCGGACGGGGGCGCCTCTTCCTCGCAGAGGGCGGAGGAGCGGGAGGAACCCCCGGGGGACCCGGTCGAGCGCGCGCGGGCGATCTGCCTGCGCCTGCTCACCGGGACCCCGCGCACCCGGAAGCAGCTCGCCGACGCCCTGCGCAAGCGCGAGATCCCGGACGAGGCAGCGGAAGAGGTGCTGTCCCGGTTCGAGGAGGTCGGACTGATCGACGACAGCGCCTTCGCGGACGCCTGGGTGGAGTCCCGGCACCACGGCCGGGGACTGGCCCGGCGCGCGCTGGCCCGGGAACTGCGCACCAAGGGCGTCGACCCGACGCTGATCGACGCGGCCGTCTCCCGGCTCGACTCCGAGCAGGAGGAGGAGACCGCGCGTGACCTCGTGGCCCGCAAACTGCGTGCCACCCGCGGGCTGGACCGCGACAAGCGCATCCGCCGCCTCGCGGGCATGCTCGCCCGCAAGGGCTACTCCGAGGGCCTCGCCCTCCGCGTGGTCCGGCAGGCGCTGGAGGAGGAGGGCGAGGACACGGACTTCCTCGGCGGCGAGGGCTACTGACGGAGAGGACCGCCGCGCGGCGGTCACCCCATGGGCAGCCGGGGCGCCGAGGCCGCCACCGGCCGAGCCGGTCGCCCCGCCCCCGCCCGAGCCGACCGGTCACCCGGGAGGGCCCCCTACGCGGGTGCGGACAGGCCGGCGATGCTGAGCGCGCGGGAACACCGGCCCGATCGGACCGGCGCCCCGGCCCGCGCCGGCGTCTACGCGGCCGGCGTCGGCAGCACCGGAAGGCCCGCGGCCCGCCAGGCCTGGAAGCCGCCCACCAGATCGGTGGCGCGGTGCAGGCCCAGCCGGTGGAGGGACTCCGCCGCCAGACTGGAGGCGTAGCCCTCGTTGCAGATCACGACCACCCGCAGGTCATGACTCGTGGCCTCGGGGAGGCGGTGGCTGCCCCGGGGATCCAGACGCCACTCCAGTTCGTTGCGCTCCACGACGAGAGCGCCCGGAACGAACCCGTCCCGGTCCCGCAGCGCGGCGTACCGGATGTCCACCAGCAGCGCCTCGCCCGCGCGTGCGGCCTCGTGGGTGTCCAGGGCGCCGACGCGTTCGTAGCCGGAGCGCACGCGCTCCAGCAGCTCGTCGATGCCGGCAGCGCCGCCGGGCTGTTCGCTGGTCTCGCTCACTGCCAGTCCTCCGGTCGCTCGACCTGCTCCAGGCGCAGAACACGGCCGCTGCGACTGTAACGGCGGATCCGCGGCAACGGCGGGTAATAGGCGTGCACGGAGACCGCGTGCCGGTCCGGGGACTCGTTGAGCACCTCGTGCACATGGTGCCGCCCGAAGGCGCGGCCCTGCCCGGCGGTCAGCCGGCGCTCCCGGTCCACGCCGTCGGTGAGTTCCAGGGTCCGCCAGCCGTCGGTGGGCAGCCGCGCGGTGAGCGAGTTCTCCCTCAGCTCGCCCGAAGCGGTCATGAAGGCACCCAGGGAATCGGCGTGGTCGTGCCAGCCGGTGCCGGTACCCGGCGGCCAGCCGATCAGCCAGGCCTCGCTGCCGCCCGGCCCGTCGAGCCGCACCCAGGTGCGCCCCTCGGGGTCGAGCGGAAGGGAGGCGATCAGTTCGGCGTCGGCGGCGCTGCGCCGTACGAAGTCGAGGAGGTCCGCCTGCGTGGGAGCGGAGGCGGGGGCCGGAGCAGGGGAGGAGACAGACATGTGCACCGTCCTGAAGAGGGTTCGCGAAGGCGCGCGGCGAAGGCGCGCGGGAAGGGGCGAATCAACAGGACGGGCGACACACGCAGCCCGCGTAGCGGACGAGGTCCATGTGGACCCTCCGCCACAGGTGCACGCAGGTGTCGGTCACGAGGCGGAGTAGACCACGAGGCCGATCACCGCTTCAACTCGGCGCCACCATGCGGACCGCGGAGCGACGCCGACCCGCCCCGACCCGCCCCGTCTCAGCGCGTCCCCGTCCCGAGAGGACTCCGCCCCTGTGCGCCCCCGCTTCAGCGCGACCCGCCCTGACAGGACTCCGCCCCTGTGCGCCCCCGCTTCAGCGCGACCCGCCCTGACAGGACTCCGCCCCTGTGCGCCCCCGCTTCAGCGCGACCCGTCCCGACAGGACTCCGCCCCTGCGCGCCCCCGTCTCAGCGCGACCCCGTCCCGACACGACCCCGCCCCTGCGCGCCCCCGTCTCAGCGCGTCCCCGCCCCCGCGTCGGCCCTCGTGCCCGCGTCGTCCCCGCTCTCCTCCGTGGCCGGGCCGCCGAGTACCGCCTCCGCCGCCGTGTACAGGTCCGCCGGGCGGACCCCGCTCAGCGCGGTCACCAGGTGACCGTCGGGGCGTACCAGCAGCACGGTGTGGGCCGCCGCTCCCGGGTAGCTCTCGGCGACCAGCAGCTCGGCCCGGTGCGGCAGCGCCGAGACGGCCGCAGCCAGCCGGGGCATGATCCCCGCGGACATCCAGTGCCGGCGCTCCCAGACACCCGTACCGGGCGCGATCAGCACCACCAGCAGCGCACCCCGGCCGAGCCGGTCCCGCAGCCGGACGAACGTGCCGTCCTCCGCCGTGACCCGTACGTCCGTCACCGCCGCCCCGAGCGCCGTGCCGACCGGGGCCGCGCCCTCGAGCCGGCCGGGAGCGAGCGGGGAGCCGGCGTACGTCCCCGGCGCGCCCAGGGCGCCACGCCCCAGGTGACCGTCCGTCAGCAGCGTGTCGTGCCCCCGCGCGGAGCCGGGCACGTAGGACCGCAGCCCCCCGCCGCCCCGCAGCAGGGGCAGCGCCTGGTCGGCGGCGCGCAGCCGGGCGGCGACGATCGCGCGGCGCTCGGCCTGGTAGCTGTCGAGCAGCGCCTCATGAGGACCGTGGTGCCAGGCCAGCGCGAGCTTCCAGGCGAGGTTGTCCGCGTCGCGGAGCCCCTCGTCCAGCCCGTGCGTGCCCAGCGCACCGAGCAGATGAGCCGCGTCCCCGGCGAGGAACACCCGATCGGCCCGCCAGCGCCGCGCCACCCGGTGGTGCACGGTGTGGACCCCGGTGTCCAGCAGTTCGTACGCGGGAGCCGGACCGCCGCCCCAGCCGGTCAGCGTCTCCCGCACCCGGGTCAGCAGCAGTTCGGGCGTGACCAGGTCCTTGCCCGGCGGCAGCAGCCAGTCCAGCCGCCACACCCCGTCCGGCAGGGGTCGCGCGGTGATCTCCCCGGCCGAGGGACCCGACGTGCGCCACGGCGGCATGCGGTGCAGCAGTGCCTCGTCGTACCAGGGGAGGTCGGTGCGCAGGGCGGCCACGGCGTGACGTTCCACCGCGGTGCGGCCGGGGAAGCGGATGTCCTGGAGCTTGCGCACGGTCGAGCGGGGGCCGTCGCAGCCGACCAGGTAACTGCCGCGCCACCAGGTGCCCGTCGCACCGCGCGTGCGGGCGGTGACGCCGGAGGGCTCCTGCTCCATGGCGTCCAGCCGGCTCTCCACGGCGATCTCGACCAGCCGCTCGCCCGCGAGAGCCGTCCGCAGGGCGTCCGTGACGACGTGCTGGGCGATGTGCAGCGGAGCGGGGTCGGTGTCGCCGAAGGCGACCTCGTACATCACCTGCTTGCGCCGCACCGACCGCCATCCGGCCCAGCGCACGCCGGCCTCCGCGAGCGGTACGCCGGTCAGCCGCTCCACGAGCGCGGCGGTGTCCTCACGCAGCACGACCGTGCGCGCCGGGCGGGGCTCGTCCTTGCCCGGCCCCTCGTCGAGGACCACGCACGGCACTTCCTGACGTGCCAGCGCCAGTGCGAGCGCGAGACCGACGGGCCCCGCTCCGACGATGATCACCGGGTCCACGGCGCGGCGCCCCCTGCCCGAAGTGACGCCCGGAGGGACGCGGAGGAACAGGAAGATGGAGCAGGGTGCACGATCACAGAACGTATGCAACCTATTGCCGGTGCTTGCGTCAAGTGACCGAAGGCCGGTGGCGATCATGAAGTGGGTCGGCGGCCCGTCACAGCACTTGACTGCTCATCACATGAGTCCGGGATGTAGGGCACATCGGCAACGCGGACGTCTCGCATGACTGTGGCCCGCCGGGAAACGGCGGGCCACAGTCATGCCGAGCGTCCGGCGGGCGCTACTTCTCCGCACCCGTCCCGTGGGTGCCACCCACCTCGGCCGCGTTGAGGTCGTCGACGTCGTCCGCGCCGAGCACCGCGCCCGTGCTGCGCTTGCTGCGGCGCAGCCGTGCCTCGAGCCAGGAGGCGAACGAGGTGAGGATGAAGTTGAGGACGATGAAGATGACCGCCACCACGATGAAGCTCGGGATGACGTTGGCGTAGTTGGCGGCCAGCGTGCCGCGCGAGTTGAGCAGCTCGGTGAAGCCGAGCATCACGCCGCCCAGCGCGGTGTCCTTCACGATGACGACCAGCTGGCTGACGATCGCCGGGAGCATCACCGTGACCGCCTGCGGGAGCAGGATGCTGCTCATCGTCTGGCTCTTGCGCAGGCCGATCGCCTGGGCCGCCTCGCTCTGGCCCTTGGGCAGGGCGAGGATGCCGGCGCGCACGACCTCGGCGAGGACCGAGGCGTTGTAGAGCACCAGGCCGGTGACGACCGCGTAGAGGGGCCGGTCCTCACTGGTGACGTCCGTGGAGCGGGCGAAGAACTCGTTGGCGAACAGCATCAGCAGCAGCACGGGGATGGCCCGGAAGAACTCGACCACCGCTGCGGCCGGGACCCGCACCCAGCGATGATCGGACATGCGTGCGATGCCGAGAACGGCGCCCAGCGGGAGGGCGATGACCATGGCGAGGGCGGCCGCCTTCAGCGTGTCGCCCAGGCCCGGAAGCAGGTACGTCGTCCAGGCCTCGGACGTGGTGAAGGGCTTCCACAGGGACCACTCGAGCTGGCCCTTGTCGTCCAGCACCCGCCAGACCCACCACAGCAACAGGGCGAGCAGGACGAAGAAGACGACCGAGAAGATCAGGTTGCGCCGCTTGGCCTTCGGGCCGGGTGCGTCGTAGAGAACAGAAGTCATCGCTTCACCGCCAGGCGCTTGCTCAGCCAGTTGAGGAACAGGCCGGTGGGCAGGGTCAGGACCACGAACCCGAAGGCGAAGACCGCGCCGATGAGCAGCGTCTGTGCCTCGTTCTCGATCATTTCCTTCATCAGGAACGCGGCTTCCGCCACACCGATGGTGGCCGCCACGGTCGTGTTCTTCGTCAGTGCGATCAGCACGTTGGCCAGGGGGCCGATCACCGAGCGGAACGCCTGCGGCAGCACGACGAGCGTGAGCACCTGACTGAAGCTCAGTCCGAGGGCCCGTGCCGCCTCCGCCTGGCCGACGGGCACCGTGTTGATGCCGGAGCGGATCGCCTCGCACACGAAGGCCGCGGTGTAGGCGACGAGGCCGAGCACGGCCAGTCGGAAGTACTTGAGTTCGAAGTCGTCCGGCGCGCCCATCGTCACGCCGAAGATGTCGGCCAGGCCGAGCGACGTGAAGACGATGATGACGGTCAGGGGAATGTTCCGGACGATGTTCACATATGCGGTGGCGAACCCGCGCATCAGCGGTACGGGGCTGACCCGCATGCCGGCCAGCAGGGTGCCCCAGACCAGGGATCCGATGGCCGAGAAGACGGTGAGCTGCACCGTGACCCAGAAAGCGCCCAGCAGGGACGGGTCGTCATAGTTTGAAAGAAAGTCGAACACGATCTCCCGCGCTTCCGGGTGTGTGACGTACGTGGCGGACGTGACGCGCCGCCGCCGGACGAGTGGTGGGCGGCGGCGCGTTCGCGGATCCCCGCGTCGGCCGCGGGGATCCTTCGTCGGCGGAGTCCCGCGCTACTTGACGATCTGGCCGATCTCCGGGGCCTTCTCGTTCTTGTAGTTCGCCGGGCCGAAGTTCTCGTCGACGGCCTTCTGCCACGAACCGTCGCTGACCATCTTCTCCAGCGCCTCGTTGACCTTGTTCACGGTCTCGGTGTCGCCCTTCTTGACGCCGATGCCGTAGTTCTCGTTGCTCAGCTTCAGGCCGGCGAGCTTGAACTTGCCCTTGTACTGCTCCTGCGCGGCGTAGCCGGCGAGGATCGAGTCGTCGGTGGTCAGCGCGTCCACCTGCCCGTTCTGCAGGGCGGACAGGCACTCCGAGTAGCCGCCGCGGTTGCTGAGCTGGGCATCCTTCGCGAAGTCGTTCTTGACGTTCTGCGCCGAGGTGGAGCCGCTCACCGAGCAGAGCTTCTTGTCGTTCAGGTCCGTGGCCTCGGTGATGTCCGAGTCGGACTTGACCAGCAGGTCCTGGTGCGCCAGCAGGTACGGGCCGGCGAAGTCGACCTTCTGCTTGCGCTCGTCGGTGATCGAGTACGTCGCCGCGATCAGCTTCACGTCCCCGCGCGAGAGGGCGTTCTCACGGTCGGCGCTCTTGGTCTCGACCCACTCGATCTGGTTCGGCTCGTAGCCGAGCTCCTTGGCGACGTAGGTCGCCACGTCCACGTCGAAGCCGGAGAAGGAACCGTCGGGCTCCTTCAGACCCAGACCGGGCTGGTCGTACTTGATGCCGATCTTGATCTTCTCGCCGCCGCCCGAGGAGGACGAACCGCTGTCGCCGCCGTCGTCACCGCCGCACGCGGTGGCGGTCAGGGCAAGGGCGAACACGGCGGCCGAGGCGGCGGTGACCTTGCGGAGCTTCATGGTGCACATCCTTTGACTGGTGAAGTGGTGCGGCCCGGTCAGGTCCGGTGACGCAAGTCGTCGGGGCGCGGGGCGCGCCGTCAGTGGTGAAGGATCTTCGACAGGAAGTCCTTGGCGCGGTCGCTGCGCGGGTTGCTGAAGAACTGGTCCGGCGAGGCCTGCTCGACGATGCGACCGTCGGCCATGAACACCACCCGATTGGCGGCGGAACGGGCGAATCCCATCTCGTGGGTGACGACGATCATGGTCATGCCGTCCCGGGCGAGCTGCTGCATGACCTCCAGCACCTCGTTGATCATCTCCGGGTCGAGAGCCGACGTCGGCTCGTCGAACAGCATGACCTTGGGTTCCATCGCCAGGGCACGCGCGATGGCGACACGCTGCTGCTGGCCACCGGAGAGCTGCGCGGGGTACTTCTCGGCCTGCGCGCCCACGCCGACCCGGTCGAGCAGGGCGCGGGCCCGCTCCTCGGCCGCCTTCTTGTCCTTCTTGCGGACCTTGACCTGGCCCAGCGTCACGTTCTCGAGCACGGTCTTGTGCGCGAAGAGGTTGAAGGACTGGAAGACCATGCCCACGTCGGCCCGCAGCCGGGCGAGCTCCTTGCCCTCGTGGGGCAGGGGCTTTCCGTCGATGGTGATCGAGCCGGAGTCGATCGTCTCCAGTCGGTTGATGGTGCGGCACAGGGTGGACTTGCCGGACCCGGAGGGTCCGATGACCACGACGACTTCGCCACGGGCGATCGTCAGGTCGATGTCCTGGAGTACGTGCAACGCGCCGAAGTGCTTGTTGACGCTCTTCAGGACGACCAGATCGCCGGTCGCGGCCACATCTTCCTTGGCCACCGATACTTCGGTCATCGCTCTCGGGCTCCGTCCTCCTCGGTTTCGGAGGACAGTAGTAATCCTCCAGACCTGCGTCATTACATCTGAGGGGAATCTGAGCATCACGATCCGATAGCAATCGGACACCTGTCGTAGCACTTGTGAGCAGGGCCGATTTCGGCCGGGTAACGGTACGAAAGAGCAACCGGAACCCTCTTGACGCCGTCCTCGTCCATCGGCGTCACTGCAAGGTGCACGCGCGCGTGCACGCGTTTTTGTACACGGAGAGATCGTACGGCCGATGAACCGAAGGGGGCCCTGGTGAGACTGCTTCTTGTCGAGGACGACAACCACGTCGCCGCCGCCCTGTCGGCGGTCCTCGCGCGGCACGGGTTCGACGTCACCCACGCGCGCAGCGGCGAGGAGGCCCTCCAGGCGCTCGTCCCCGAGGGCAACGGCTTCGGCGTGGTCCTGCTCGACCTGGGACTGCCCGACCAGGACGGCTACGAGGTGTGCGGCAAGATCCGCAAGCGCACCGGCACACCGGTGATCATGGTGACCGCGCGCTCCGACGTCCGCTCCCGCATCCACGGGCTCAACCTCGGCGCCGACGACTACGTGGTCAAGCCGTACGACACCGGAGAGCTGCTCGCGCGGATCCACGCGGTCAGCCGGCGCAGCGTCCCCGAGGAGGCCACGGCCAGTACGGAGACGGAGCTGCGCCTCGGTCCCGTCCGCATCGAGCTGCCGACCCGCCAGGTCAGCGTGAACGGTTCGGCCGTCCAGCTGACCCGCAAGGAGTTCGACCTGCTCGCCCTGCTCGCGCAGCGGCCGGGGGTGGTCTTCCGCCGGGAACAGATCATCAGCGAGGTGTGGCGCACCAGCTGGGAGGGGACCGGACGCACCCTGGAGGTGCACGTCGCCTCGCTGCGCGCCAAGCTGCGCATGCCCGCCCTCATCGAGACCGTACGCGGCGTCGGCTACCGGCTCGTCGCGCCCGCGGCGTAGCGGGGCCGGGTGCACACACGTCTGCTTCCGCTGCTCATCGTCCTGATGGCGGCCGTGCTGCTCGCCCTCGGCATCCCGCTGGCCGTCAGTCTGGCCGGCGCCCAGCAGCAGAAGGTCGTCGTCGACCGGATCGACGACACCGCGCGGTTCGCCGCCCTCGCCCAGTTCGTCACCGAGCCCGCCGACCCGGCCGGCGGGGACATCAACGAGCGCCGCGAGACCCTCAGCAGCGAGCTCCGCAGCTATCACCGGGTCTACGGCATCCGCGCGGGTGTCTTCTACCGCAACGACTCGCCCATGGCGCACGCGCCGGCCGACTGGTTCCTGCCCGGTACGGGCGAGGTGCGCGACGCCTTCGAGGAGGCGCTGCTCAGCCGCCGCAGTCACGACCCCGAGCAGGTGTGGCCCTGGCAGCGGCGCAGCCTGGTGGTGGCGTCGCCGGTGATCCGGGACGGAGACGTCGTCGCGGTCGTGGTCACCGACTCGCCCACCGGACAGATGCGCTCGCGCATCCTGCACGGCTGGCTGGTCATCGCGGCGGGCGAGGCGGCCGCGATGCTGCTGGCCGTCGGCGCGGCCCTGCGGCTGACCGGCTGGGTGCTCAGGCCCGTACGGATCCTGGACGCCACCACCCACGACATCGCCACCGGGCGGCTGAAGTCCAGGGTCGCGGCGGCCGGCGGACCGCCGGAACTCAGACGGCTCGCCCGGTCGTTCAACGAGATGGCGGACAACGTCGAGAGCGTGCTGGAGCAGCAGCGCGCCTTCGTCGCCGACGCCTCCCACCAGCTGCGCAACCCCCTCTCCGCGCTGCTGCTGCGCATCGAGCTGCTCGCCCTGGAGCTGCCCGAGGGCAACGAGGAGATCGCCTCCGTGCAGACCGAGGGCAAGCGCCTGGCGCAGGTCCTGGACGATCTGCTCGACCTGGCGCTCGCCGAGCACAGCGAGGCCGACCTCCAGGTCGCCGACATCGGTGCCCTCGCCGCCGAGCGCGTGGCGGCCTGGTCTCCGACCGCCGACGCCAAGGGCGTCCGGCTGACCGGCAGCTGCCCGCCCACCACCGCGTGGGCCGACCCGGTCGCGCTGTCCAGCGCGCTGGACGCGGTCATCGACAACGCGGTGAAGTTCACCCCCGAGGGAGAGACCGTCGAGGTGAGCGTCGCCTCCAACGGCGACACCTGCACCGTCGTCGTCACCGACAACGGCCCGGGACTGACCGAGGAGGAGCTGACCCGCGTGGGCGACCGTTTCTGGCGCAGCGGCCGGCACCAGAACATCAAGGGCTCAGGACTGGGCCTGTCCATCTCCCGGGCCCTGCTCGCGGCGGGCGGCGGCTCGATCGCGTACGCATGCCACGAACCGCACGGGCTGCGGGTGACCGTGACGGTGCCGAGGAACGCCCCTTCGGGCGAGCGGGCGGCTCAGGGCTTGACGGACCGGTAGTACCGGCGGGCGCCGTCGTGCAACCGCAGCGGATCGGTGTAGATCGCGGTGCGTACGTCGACCAGCTGGGCGGAGTGGACGTGCCGGCCGATGCCGTCGCGGCTCTTGATCACGATGCGGGTCAGCCATTCGGTGAGCCGGGGATCCACGTCCGACCGGGTGATCAGGAGGTTGGACACGGCCATCGTCGGGACGGCCGAGCCGAGCTGACTGCCCGGGTACGCCGACTCCGGCATGTTGGTGGCCCGGTAGTAGCGCGTGGCGCCGCCCTGGTCGTGCAGCTTCGCCACCAGGTCCGCGTCGATCGGCACGAACCGCAGCGCGGACCGCTCGGCGAACGTCTTCAGACCGTCGGTGGGCAGCCCGCCCGACCAGAAGAAGGCGTCCAGACCGTGGCCCAGGCGCCCCGGCCCGGAGTCGATGCCGTCGGAGAAGGGCTTGATGTCCGTCTCCGGATCGATGCCCGCCGCCTCCAGCACCCGGTTGGCGATGAGCCGGACGCCCGACTTGGGGGGCCCTATCGCGACCCGCTTCCCCCGCAGGTCCCCGATGGTGCGGATGTCCGAGCCGGACGGGACGGCGAGCTGTACGTAGTCGTCGTACAGGCGCGCCACCCCGCGCAGCCGGTCGGCGCCGGGCCGGTGGTTGAGCCGGTACGTCTCCACCGCGTCGGCCGCGGCGATCGCGAAGTCGGCCTGTCCGGTCGCCACGCGGCGCACGTTCTCCTGCGAGCCGTCGCTCGTCTCCAGGCGGACCTCGAGGTCGGGCATGTGCTTGCCGAGCGAGGCGCGCAGCAGCTCGCCGTACTTCTGGTAGACGCCCGCGCGGGTGCCCGTGCTCAGCGTGACCGTCCCGCCGGGCGGCTCCTCGCTCCACGGCGCCAGCCACCACAGCAGCAGTCCGAGCGCCACGAAGGCGGCGGCCGCGCCCTTGAGGGCCCGCCGCCTGCCGGTCCGGGGCAGCGCGTTGGACATGCGCGTGATCCTGCCAGCCCGTCTCCCCGCTGACCAGGGCGGAACTCACAGGGGGATGTCACCGCCGGCCGTTACAGTCGCCGCATGAGTGCATCGCCCGCCGACCTGGTCCGTGAATTCCACCGCGCCTTCGGGCTGGACGCCCGCGCCACACCGTCGGAGGTCTCGCCGGAACTGGCCGCCCACCGCGGGGAACTGCTCGCGGAGGAGGCGAAGGAGGTCGCCGAGGTGTCCGTCACCGGGCCGCTCGACCGCCTCGCGCACGAGCTGGCCGACGTGGTCTACGTCGCGTACGGGACGGCGCTGGTGCACGGGATCGATCTCGACGCGGTGATCGCCGAGATCCACCGCTCCAACATGACCAAGCTCGGCCCCGACGGGAAGGTCAGCCGGCGTGCCGACGGCAAGGTGCTCAAGGGCGAGCACTACGAGGCGCCGGACGTCCCGGCGGTACTGCGCCGACAGGGATGGACACCGCGCGGAGAGGCATGAACCGGGCCCGCCGCCGCGAGGATGCCCCTTACCTCGTATTTTCTGCCTGACGGCATCGTGATCGCTGTACTCTCCGGCCATGACGCCGACACAGCCCGTCCCGTCCGCCGAGGACGCCGAGTGTCTCGTGCTCACCCGGCGGCTCCGGCGCAGAGGAACGCTCGTGCTCGCCGCGTTCGCCCTGCTCTGGTCCTTTATGGGGGCCTCCGGGACGGGATCGGCGACGGACGTCGTGCCGGTGGCCGTGGAAGCGGCGGCGGTCCTCGTCACGGCGGTGGCGATCCACCTGGGGCGCCGTGAGGGCGCCGCGCCCTCACCGCGGACGGTGAGCCTGCCGGCGAACTGGGCGCGCGGCGTGGGCCTCGTCAACGCGGCCGAGGTGCTCGCCATCCTCGCCGTCATCGCCGCGACCGCCGGGTCCGGCCATTCCCGGTACGTCCCCGCCGCCGTCGCGCTCGTCGTGGGACTGCACTTCTTCCCGCTCGCCCGCCTGTACGACCAGCGGCAGTACCGGTGGACCGGTGCGCTGCTGTCCGCCGTGGCGGTCCTCGGGTTCGTGCTGACCGCGGCCGGTCTGCCGGGCGGGACCCTGCGGATCGTGGTCGGCCTCGGCTGCGCGCTGGTGCTCTGGGCCACCGCCTACCACCTGGCGCTGCGTGGCTGACGGGCCGCCGCGCGGAAGGGCCGTCCCCGGCAGCGCCTACCCTTATGGGCATGAGCAGCATCGACCGGAGCCAGTCAGTGGGCGGCACGCGCACCTATGAAGTACGCACCTACGGGTGCCAGATGAACGTCCACGACTCAGAGCGATTGTCCGGGCTGCTGGAGGACGCGGGCTACGTCCGCGCCCCCGAGGGCTCCGACGGCGACGCCGACGTCGTCGTCTTCAACACGTGTGCCGTGCGCGAGAACGCCGACAACAAGCTGTACGGCAACCTCGGTCACCTCGCCCCGAAGAAGGCGAGCCGCCCCGGGATGCAGATCGCGGTCGGCGGCTGCCTGGCGCAGAAGGACCGCGACACCATCGTGAAGCGGGCCCCTTGGGTGGACGTCGTCTTCGGCACGCACAACATCGGCAAGCTGCCCGTCCTGCTGGAGCGCGCCCGCGTCCAGGAGGAGGCCCAGGTCGAGATCGCCGAGTCGCTGGAGGCGTTCCCCTCCACGCTGCCGACCCGGCGGGAGAGCGCCTACGCCGCCTGGGTGTCCATCTCCGTCGGCTGCAACAACACCTGCACCTTCTGCATCGTCCCCGCGCTCCGCGGCAAGGAGAAGGACCGCCGCCCCGGCGACATCCTCGCCGAGATCGAGGCCCTCGTCGCCGAGGGCGTCAGCGAGATCACCCTGCTCGGCCAGAACGTCAACGCGTACGGCTCCGACATCGGCGACCGCGAGGCGTTCAGCAAGCTGCTGCGGGCCTGCGGGAGGATCGACGGCCTCGAACGCGTCCGCTTCACCTCCCCGCACCCGCGCGACTTCACCGACGACGTCATCGCCGCCATGGCCGAGACGCCCAATGTGATGCCGCAGCTCCACATGCCGCTGCAGTCCGGCTCCGACCCGGTCCTGAAGGCGATGCGCCGCTCCTACCGGCAGGAGCGCTTCCTCGGGATCATCGAGAAGGTCCGGGCCGCGATCCCGCACGCGGCGATCAGCACCGACATCATCGTGGGCTTCCCCGGCGAGACCGAGGAGGACTTCGAGCAG
Organism: Streptomyces sp. NPDC030893; assembly: GCF_055571535.1. Lineage (NCBI taxonomy): Bacteria > Bacillati > Actinomycetota > Actinomycetes > Kitasatosporales > Streptomycetaceae > Streptomyces > Streptomyces sp. NPDC030893. The sequence continues at coordinate 44,242 of NZ_JBVIFC010000027.1, forward strand.
ACCCTGCACGTGGTCCGCGAAGCCCGCTTCGCGCAGGCGTTCACCTTCCAGTACTCCAAGCGGCCGGGCACCCCGGCCGCGGAGATGGACGGGCAGATCCCGAAGAAGGTCGTCCAGGAGCGCTACGAGCGGCTGGTCGCCCTCCAGGAGGAGATCTCCTGGGAGGAGAACAAGAAGCAGGTCGGCCGCACGCTGGAGCTGATGGTCGCCGAGGGCGAGGGCCGCAAGGACGACGCCACCCACCGGCTCTCGGGCCGCGCCCCCGACAACCGCCTGGTGCACTTCACCAAGCCGGAGCAGGAAGTGCGCCCCGGCGACGTGGTCACCGTCGCGATCACCTACGCCGCCCCGCACCACCTGCTCGCCGAGGGCGCCGTACTGGACGTGCGCCGCACCCGCGCGGGTGACGCCTGGGAGAAGCGGAACACCGAGAAGGCGGCCCGGTCCGCGGGCGTGCTGCTGGGACTGCCCAAGGTGGGCGTGCCCGAGCCGCTGCCGGCGGCCACCGGGGGCTGCGCCGTCGACTGATCCGCCGCCCGCGGGACCGCCGGGCCCCGCGGCGGGCCGGTGAGTAGGCTGCTGATCATGCTTGTCGCCGCCGCTGTCTGCCCCTGCCCGCCGCTGCTCCTGCCCGAGATCGCCGCGGGTGCCGCCCCCGAGCTGGACACCGCGCGTGCCGCGTGCACCGACGCGCTGGGGGTGCTCGCCGCCGCCCGGCCCGATCTGCTGGTGGTGGTCGGCCCGCTCGACGGCACCGGACCCGAGAGCTACCCGGAGGGCACCCCGGGGTCCTTCCGCGGCTTCGGCGTCGACATCGGCGTACGACTGGGGCGGGGCGGGGACGCGGCCGGGCGGGAACTCCCGTACGGGCTCGCCGTCGGCGCGTGGCTGCTGGGCCGGACCGGGTGGGCGGACGCCCCCGTCGAGGGGGTGGGCGTGGGGGAACCGCTCACGGCCGAGCGGTGTATCCAAGAGGGAGAGAACATCGCGCGCCGGGCGGAGCGGGTCGCGATGCTGGTGATGGGCGACGCCAGCGCCTGCCGCACGCTGAAGGCGCCGGGCTACCTCGACGAGCGCGCGGCCCCCTTCGACGCGGAGCTCGCGCGCGCCCTGGGTGCCGCCGACGCCGGGGCCCTGCGCGCGCTGGACAGCGGACTGGCCCGCGAGCTGAAGGTGTCCGGCCGGGCCCCCTGGCAGGTACTCGCCGGCGCGGCCGCCGGGAACGCGGAGCTGAGCGGCACACTGCTCCACGAGGACGCACCGTACGGGGTGGGCTACCTCGTGGCCGCCTGGTCCTAGACCGAAAGAGCCCGGCCAGGGCCGGTCCGCCCGCAATCCGCAATCCGCATGCGGCAGCGGCGGACGGCCGGGAGCGTTCGGTCCGCTCCGCGGCCGTCCGCCGGTGTACCGCTCAGGAAGCGGGCGGCGGTCCGGCCGGCGGCGTGGTGCCGCCTGTCCCCGTGCCGGGGTCGTTCTTGTGCGTGAAGCGGTCCACGGCACCCTTGGCCCTGCCCGTACCGGACTGGATCCGGTCGCTGTACTTGCCCTTGGTCCGCTTGTCGACGGTCTGCGCGGCCTTGTCCAGTCCGTGCTGGATCTTGTCCTCGTGCTGTTGCGCGAGCCCGGAGACCTTGTCCTTGGCCGGGCCCAGTTTGGCCTTCAGATTGTCCAGCAGACCCATGATGCACCTTCCCTAGCGGCGACCTATGTGCGGGCGCCTTCACCGGCTTCACTGCCTGCGGCGGTCTCGGAGGACTGCTGCCTGGGGATCTCGACCGCCTCGGTGCCGACGACCTGACCGGTCTCCCGCACCGGGGGCTCGCCGGTCTCCGGAGCCCCGGAGGAGCCCTTCGGCTCCGCGGTCCCGGCCGCGTCCCCGGAACCGGTCCCGTCCTGCGGACCCGTCCCGTCGTCCTCCGCAGTCCCGTCCCGCGGACCGGCTCCGGCCGCCGCCCCGTCGGCCCGGGCCTCGACCGTCCGTGTCTCCTCCGTGGTCTTCGACCTCCGAAAAAGCCGTGCAAAAACGCCCATATCCACTCCATACGTTACTCGTGCGGGCGAAATTCCGCGTTGCCCGGTACTCCCCGTTCGGGTGACCGGGGCGGCGCCGCCGCGATCCGGCGACAGGAACCTCGCAACGGGCAACGACCCGGCCGGCACCGCGTCACGTAACCCGATCGAGAGCGCGGCGCGAGGTTTGCGAGACTGGATCGGTGAGCAGCGCACCCCTCGCCCCCCGCGTCATCGCCATCGTCGGACCCACCGCGGCCGGAAAGTCCGATTTGGGTGTTTTCCTGGCCCAGCGGCTCGGCGGCGAAGTCGTCAACGCCGACTCGATGCAGCTCTACCGGGGGATGGACATCGGCACCGCCAAACTGACGCCCGAGGAGCGCGGTGGTGTCCCGCACCACCTGCTGGACATCTGGGACGTCACCGTCACCGCCTCCGTCGCCGAGTACCAGCGGCTGGCCCGGGAGCGGATCGACGCGCTGCTCGCCGAGGGACGCTGGCCCGTCCTGGTCGGCGGCTCCGGCCTCTATGTCCGCGGCGCCGTCGACAACCTGGAGTTCCCGGGCACCGACCCCGAGGTCAGGGCCCGTCTGGAGGAGGAACTCACCCTGCGCGGCCCCGGAGCGCTGCACGCGCGGCTGGCCGCGGCCGACCCCGAGGCGGCCCGGGTGATCCTGCCGGGCAACGGGCGCCGCATCGTCCGCGCCCTCGAGGTCATCGAGATCACCGGACGGCCCTTCACCGCCAACCTCCCGGGTCACGACTCGGTCTACGACACCCTCCAGATCGGCGTCGACGTGGCGCGCCCCGAACTCGACGAGCGCATCGCCCGCCGTGTCGACCGGATGTGGGACGCGGGTCTCGTCGAAGAAGTGCGCGCACTCCAGGCGCAAGGGTTGCGCGAGGGGCGTACGGCGTCGCGGGCGCTCGGCTACCAGCAGGTGCTCGCCGCACTCGCCGGTGAGTGCACCCTCGAGGAGGCGCGGTCCGAGACCGTACGTGCCACCAAGCGCTTCGCGCGCCGTCAGGATTCATGGTTCAGGCGCGATCCCCGGGTGCACTGGTTGAGTGGGGCCGCGGCGGACCTCGCGGAACTTCCCCGGCTCGCGTCGGCGTTGGTCGAACGACCGGTTACAGCCTGATCACGTCATGGCATCGGGACGCCCAGGCCGTCATCCGGGCCTGTGACACCGTGCCATCATCGAGCTTCGATCGACCAAGTGGAGTCCTAGTTGGGAGGGCGCGTGGCGATGGAGGCCGGCCCTCGCGACACCGCACACGGCACCGAACACCTCACCACCGAGCGGGGTGCACCGGAGCAGGAGACCGACCGTCTCAGCCCGGACGGGCCGGAGGAGACGCAGGGCGGTGTGACCGACGACGGCCCCGAGCCGGACGAGCTGTTCACCGCCGGCGAAGAGGTCGAGGTGGAGCTGCGCCCGCAGCGCCGGCTGCGCCTGTGGCAGCTCGCGCCGATTGTCGGGCTCGCCGCGCTCGGCTCCCTGATGTTCGCCTTCCCGCTCGCCTTCGACTTCGGCGACAGCGGTGCCGTGATCGCCATGCTGGGGCTGCTGATCTGCTCCTGCGCGGCCGGCTGGGGCATGGTGGCCGCCCGCAGGGTGGGCCACACCTGGCCGGGCCTGCCGGCCCGGGGCTCCGGACGCAGATCCGACTGGCGCGTCGTGGCCGCCTACGCCGTGATGGTCGCCGCCGTGGTCGCCCTCGCGGTCTGGCGGGTCGCCCGGCTCCGCTGACCCCGCGCCGCGGGGCGGCCCACCGCCGGCGACGCGCTGTCACCGGCACCCCGTACGATCGAGGAATGAGCACGCGGATCCCCTTCCTCAAGGGGCACGGCACGGAGAACGACTTCGTGATCGTCCCGGACCCCGAGAACGCCGTGGACCTCCCCCCGGCCGCCGTCGCCGCCCTGTGCGACCGCCGCGCCGGCATCGGCGGCGACGGCCTGCTGCACGTCGTGCGGTCCGCCGCCCACCCCGAGGCGCGGGACATGGCGGCCGAGGCCGAGTGGTTCATGGACTACCGCAACGGCGACGGCTCGATCGCCGAGATGTGCGGCAACGGAGTGCGTGTGTTCGCGCGTTACCTCCAGCACGCCGGCCATGTGTCCGCAGGAGACATCGCGGTCGCCACGCGCGGCGGTGTGAAGACCGTGCACATCGCGAAGGAGGGGGACATCACCGTCGGCATGGGCCGGGCGCTGCTCCCCGAGGGCGAGGTCACCGTGAGCGTCGGCGAGCGCAGCTGGCCCGCGCGGAACGTGAACATGGGCAATCCGCACGCCGTGGCCTTCGTGGACGACCTCGCCCACGCGGGCGACCTGCTCGGCCCGCCCCCGTTCCGCCCGGCCGCCGCCTACCCGGACGGGGTGAACGTGGAGTTCGTCGTCGACCGCGGCCCGCGGCACGTGGCGCTGCGGGTGCACGAGCGCGGGGCCGGCGAGACCCGGTCCTGCGGCACGGGCGCGTGCGCGGTCGCCGTGGCCGCCGCCCGCCGGGACGGCGCCGACCCGGCCGTCACCGGCACCCCGGCGACCTACACCGTGGATGTCCCCGGCGGCACCCTCGTGATCACCGAACGGCCCGACGGCGAGATCGAGATGACCGGTCCCGCGGTGATCGTCGCCGAGGGCGGGATCGAAGCCGAGTGGCTGGAGAACGCCGTCCGCTGACCGGGGAGCCGGCTCGGTATCGCAGCCTCCGGCCCGCCCGGTGGCCGGATCCGCAGGGCCGGCCCGCGTTCCGGCTTCGAGATCATGGCGGACCACCGGTCCGTTGGCGCGAAAGCGCCCCTCGAAGGCCCTTCGCTCGATGGAGTGATCCGTTTCACGCTCGGCCGGAGGCGGTCAGCCCGGCAGGGTCCGGCTCGGTAGCATCAAGCACCGGCCCGGACGGGGGACGAACGCCGTTCCCTGAGCCCGAGTCCGCCCTGGGGCACACCGTCCGCCGGTCCACGCAGCCGGAGGTGCCCATGAACGCGGAGGCCGTGAATCCTGCGACCCCAGGCCCTGTGACATCGGGTCACGTCACACCCACGGGGTCACGCAGGAAGGCCCGCCCCCGGCTCGACCTGCGCCGCCTCGGCCGCGCCGCGCTGCTCGGCACCACCGCGCGTGACCGGCTCCCCGACGCCATCGGGCACGTCGTCGACGCCCACCGCGCCCACCACCCCGACGCCGACCTCGAACCCCTGCGCCGCGCCTATGTGCTGGCCGAGTCCTCGCACCGCGGCCAGATGCGCAAGAGCGGCGAGCCGTACATCACCCACCCGCTCGCCGTGACCCTCATCCTCGCCGAACTCGGCGCCGAGACCACGACGTTGACCGCCTCCCTGCTCCACGACACCGTCGAGGACACGGACGTGACGCTGGATCAGGTGGGGGAGCAGTTCGGCGAGGAGGTCCGCTACCTCGTCGACGGCGTCACCAAGCTGGAGAAGGTCGACTACGGGGCCGCCGCCGAACCCGAGACCTTCCGCAAGATGCTCGTCGCCACCGGCAACGACGTCCGCGTGATGTCGATCAAACTCGCCGACCGGCTGCACAACATGCGCACCCTCGGCGTGATGCGCCCCGCGAAGCAGGAACGCATCGCCAAGGTGACCCGGGACGTGCTCATCCCGCTCGCCGAACGCCTCGGCGTCCAGGCGCTCAAGACGGAACTGGAAGACCTCGTCTTCGCGATCCTGCACCCCGGCGAGTACGAGCGGACCCGCGAGCTGATCGTGCGCAACGCGGCCCGCGCGGACGACCCGCTCGCCGAGGTCGCCGACGACGTGCGCAAGGTGCTCCGCGAGTCGGACATCACCGCCGAAGTGCTCATCCGCCCGCGCCACTTCGTCTCCGTGCACCGGGTGTCCCGAAAACGCGGACCGCTGCGCGGCGCCGACTTCGGCCGCCTGCTGGTGCTGGTGAACGAGGACGCGGACTGCTACGGCGTCCTGGGGGAGCTCCACACCTGCATGACGCCCGTCGTCTCGGAGTTCAAGGACTTCATCGCCGTACCGAAGTTCAACCTCTACCAGTCGCTGCACACCGCCGTGACCGCGGCGGACGGCCAGGTGGTCGAGGTCCTCATCCGCACCCACCAGATGCACAAGGTCGCCGAGGCCGGAGTCGTCGCCCTCGGCAACCCCTACGCCGCCCCGCCGGAGGAGCAGGCCGCGAGCGACGGCGAACGCGTCGACCCGACCCGCCCCGGCTGGCTCTCCCGGCTGCTCGACTGGCAGCGGGCCGCGCCCGACCCCGACACCTTCTGGTCCACCCTGCGCGAGGACCTCGCCCAGGACCGCGAGATCACCGTCTTCCGCCCCGACGGCGGCACACTGGGCCTGCCCGAGGGGGCGACCTGCGTGGACGCGGCCTACGCGCAGTACGGCGAGGACGCCCACGCGTGCATCGGAGCCCGGGTGAACGGCCGGCTGGCGACGCTGAGCACCGTCCTGAAGGACGGCGACACCGTGCAGCTGCTCATGGGCCAGGACCCGGCCTCCGAGCCCTCCAGGGAGTGGCTGGAGCACGCCCACACCCCGGCGGCGCGGATCGCCATCCAGCGGTGGCTGACCGCCCACCCCGCCAGGGACGGCGCGGGCACGGCGGCGGCGGACGCGTCGTCCCGGCCCCGCTCCGACGACGCCGCGCCGCCGCAGTCGCCGGACGCCCCGGAGACGGCGCCCGGCCGTCCCGCCGCCGCCCACGTCCTGACCGACCGGCCCGGCACGACCGTACGGCTGGCCGGCTGCTGTACGCCCGTACCGCCCGACGAGGTGACCGGCTTCGCCGTGCGCGGGGGAGCGGTGACCGTGCACCGCGCGGAGTGCGCCGTGGTGACGCGCATGAAGAGCGTGGGCCGCGCGGAGATCGGCGTCCGCTGGGGGGAGGGCGCCGAGTGCCGCGTCACGCTGGTCGCGGAATCCTTCGTCCGACCGCATCTGCTCGCGGACCTCACCGAGGCCATGGCCGTCGAAGGCGCCGAGATCGTCTCCGCGACCGTCGAACCGCCGGACCGGCAGCAGGTGCGGCACACCTACACGGTGCAGCTGCCGGACGCCGCCCGCCTCCCCGCCCTGATGCGCGCCATGCGCGACGTGGCCGGCGTGTACGACGTGACCCGGGCCCAGTCCCGGACCTCGCCCTGACCCCGGCGGTCCACGCGGGCGCGGGCCGGGAATAACACGGTGACGAGACGGGCCGTACCGTGCAACCATCGTCAGGACCGCACAGCGCGGGCACGGGAATCTCCCGGGCCGCCCGGTCGTTGTGCACAGTGACGGCAGGTCCCCGTGACCGAATCCGTCGCACACGGTTCACCGACGACGTAAGGACCCAATGACCTCCTCTTCTTCCCCTTCCCAGGACACCAAGCGTTTCGCGCACAGCCATCCCGAAGGTCTTCGGGCCGATGCCCTGATGGAAGAGGACGTCGCCTGGAGCCTCGAGACCGACTCGGAGCGGGACGGCGACCAGTTCGACCGCTCCGAGCGGGCGGCCCTGCGCCGTGTCGCCGGCCTCTCCACCGAGCTCGAGGACGTCACCGAGGTCGAGTACCGGCAGCTCCGCCTGGAGCGCGTCGTACTCGTCGGGGTGTGGACCTCGGGCACCGCCCAGGACGCGGAGAACTCCCTGGCGGAGCTCGCCGCCCTCGCGGAAACGGCCGGCGCCCTCGTCCTCGACGGAGTGATCCAGCGCCGCGACAAGCCCGACGCCGCGACGTACATCGGCTCCGGCAAGGCCGACCAGCTGCGCGACATCGTGCTCGACTCGGGCGCGGACACCGTCATCTGCGACGGTGAGCTCAGCCCCGGCCAGCTGATCCACCTCGAGGACGTCGTCAAGGTCAAGGTCATCGACCGTACGGCCCTGATCCTCGACATCTTCGCCCAGCACGCCAAGTCCCGCGAGGGCAAGGCGCAGGTCGCGCTCGCGCAGATGCAGTACATGCTGCCGCGGCTGCGCGGCTGGGGTCAGTCGCTGTCCCGGCAGATGGGCGGCGGCAAGGGCGGCGGCCTCGCCACCCGCGGCCCAGGTGAGACCAAGATCGAGACGGACCGGCGTCGGATCCGCGAGAAGATGGCGAAGATGCGCCGGGAGATCGCGGAGATGAAGACCGGCCGCGAGATCAAGCGCCAGGAGCGCCGCCGCAACAAGGTGCCGTCCGTGGCCATCGCGGGCTACACCAACGCCGGCAAGTCCTCGCTGCTCAACCGCCTCACGGGCGCCGGCGTCCTGGTCGAGAACGCGCTGTTCGCGACCCTCGACCCGACCGTGCGCCGGGCCGAGACCCCGACCGGCCGGCTGTACACGCTGGCCGACACCGTCGGCTTCGTCCGGCACCTGCCGCACCACCTGGTCGAGGCGTTCCGCTCCACGATGGAGGAGGTCGGCGACGCCGACCTGATCCTGCACGTGGTGGACGGTTCGCACCCGGTCCCCGAGGAGCAGCTCGCCGCCGTGCGCGAGGTGATCAGGGACGTCGGCGCCACCGGCGTACCCGAGATCGTCGTGATCAACAAGGCGGACGCGGCCGACCCGCTGACGCTCCAGCGGCTGCTGCGGGTGGAGAAGCGCTCCATCGCCGTCTCGGCCCGCACCGGCCGGGGCATCGAGGAGCTGCTGGCGCTCATCGACAGCGAGCTGCCCCGCCCGTCCGTGGAGATCGAGGCGCTCGTGCCGTACACCCACGGCAAGCTGGTCGCCCGCGCCCACGACGAGGGCGAGGTGATCTCCGAGGAGCACACCCCGGAGGGCACCCTGCTCAAGGTCCGGGTGCACGAGGAGCTGGCGGCGGAGCTCACGCCGTACGTTCCCACCCCGGCCGGCTGATCACGCCCGAAGGCCCGCCCCCCGCTCACCGCGGGGGGCGGGCCTTCGCGTGCGCACGGCTCACCGGCCGCCGTAGGTCCTGCTCATGTTCTGGTACAGCGCCTCGGCGTCCTCGCCCAGCTGCGGACCCGCCAGCCAGGTGTTGTCGGTCGGGCCGATCGAGGTGTTGGAGACCAGCACCGTCTCACCGTCCAGCACCCGGAACCAGCCGCCGCCGGACGAACCGCCGGTCATGGTGCAGCCGATGCGGTACATCGACGGCAGGTCCGAGGCGAGCGAGAAGCGGCCCGGCGCGTCGAGGCACTTGAACATCCGCAGACCGTTGTAGGGCGGCGCGGCCGGGTAGCCCCAGGCACCCATGCTGCCCGCCTCTGCCGCCGAGGGGGCGGAGAAGTCCACGTCGAGCGCGGCGCCGACCGTCTCCTCCAACGACGTGCTCCCCTGCTCCGGCTGCACGTGCAGCACGGCGTAGTCGTACGGCGCCCCGTCGCCGCCGCTCTGCGAACCGCCCTGGATCCAGCCGCCCGAGGTCGAGGCCCAGTCGGCCCACCAGTTGCCGTAGGGGGCGATCTCCTGGGCGCCCGCGTTGCCCAGGTCCGCCTCGGACTTGCCGAGGTCGTTGTAGGCCGGAACGAAGACGATGTTGCGGAACCAGCCGCCGTCACCGCCGGCGTGCACACAGTGACCGGCCGTCCAGACGAGGTTGGACTTGCCCGGGTGGTTCACGTCCTTGATGACCGTGCCCGAACAGACGGCCGGGCCGTCCGGGGAGTCGAAGAACACCTTGCCGACCGGTGCCGCGTTGTCGTGGTACGGCGTCTTCTCGGCCTCCGCCCGGACCGGGGCGGGCTCCGGGTCGCTGACGCCCTGGGCCGCCGAGGCGTCCTTGGTCGTGACGGTCTTGTCGGCCTCCTCGGCCGAGCGCATCCGCTCGGGCTCCCACAGGCCCTCGATCACCGGGTTGACGAAGTCCTGTGCCTCACTGAGCCACTTGTCCTTGTCCCAGTCCTTCCAGCCGCCGTCCTTCCACTGGTCCACGTCGATCCCGTGCTCCTTGAGCCGGTCCGCGAGGTCGGACGGGATCCGGACCTCGCCGCCGCCGTCCTCGCCCTCGCCGCCGCCGCCGGCGACAGGCGAGGCGGTGGCGTCGGGCTTGTCGCCCGCGTCGTCCTCGCCGGAACCGCCGCACGCGCCGACCGTGAGCGCCAGGGCGGCGACCAGCCCGGTGGCGGCGAGGACGGTGCGACGACGCCCTCGCCCGCCCGGAGCGGACATATGTGTGGAACCCATGCTGCGATGACCCCCGTTGTGCCGAATGAACACCGTGCCGCGCACCGGATGCACGCTCGGGACCGCGCCGCGGCCCCACCGGGTCCCGGGTGCGCGGCGCCCCCGGGACCCGGCACACCGGTCACCGACCGGCGAACTTCTCGCTGACCGCGTCGTACACGCCCTTGGCCTCCGCACCGAGGCGCGGACCGGCCAGCCAGCCCGACGTCACCGGGCCGATGGAGGTGTTGGACACCAGCGCCGGCTTGCCGTCCGAACCCGTCGTGACCCAGCCGCCACCGGACGAACCCGCCGTCATGCTGCACCCGATGCGGTACATGGTCGGGTCGTTCGCGCCGAGCGACAGCCGGCCGGGCTCGTCCGCGCACTGGTACAGCGTCTGCCCGTCGTACGGCGGAGCGGCCGGGTAGCCGGTGGCCGTCAACTCCTCCATCTCGGCCACCGCGGGAGCCGCGAAGTCCACCGGCAGCGCCGAACCGACCGTTTCCTCCAGCGACTTGCCGTCGCCGCCCTTCTCCGGCGTCACATGCAGCACGGCGAAGTCGTACGAGGCCCCGTCACCGCCCGTGGGGCCGCCCTGCTCGATCCACTGGTCCGAGGTCTGCACCCAGTCGCCCCACCAGACACCGTGCGGAGCGATCTCCTCCTGGGACGCGCCCTCGATCTCCTTCGCCGACATGCCCGAGTCGTTGTACGACGGCACGAACGCGATGTTGCGGTACCAGCCGCCCTTCTTGCCGGCGTGCACACAGTGGCCCGCCGTCCACACCATGTTGGACTTGCCCGGGTTGGCCGGGTCCTGCACCACCGTCGCCGAGCAGACCATCGTGCCCTCGGGGGAGTCGAAGAAGACCTTCCCGGCGGTGGGGGCGTTGGCCCGGTACGACGGCGGAACGGCCGCCGCCTGCACCGGCTCCGGCGTGGGGTCGGTCACGCCCTGGTCACCGGAGATGTCGCTCTCGTCGACCTCCTGGTCGGGCTCCTCGGCGTCCCGCATGCGGTCCGGGTCCCACAGGTCCTCGATGATCGGGTTGACGAAGTCCTGCGCCTCACGCAGCCAGTCGTCCTTGTCCCAGTTCTTCCAGGCGCCGTCCCGCCACTTGTCGATGTCGATCCCGTGTTCCTTGAGCCGGTCCCTGATGTCGTCCGGGATCTTCAGCTTGCCGTCGTCGGCGGCGGCCGTCGCGGAGGCGTCGGCGCTCACGTCCGTGTCGCCCGAGCCGCAGGCGGTGACGGTGAGGGCGAGCGCCGAGGCGAGTGCGACAGAGGCCAGAACGGGGGAGGTTCTGCGCCGGGCCCGCCCCTCTCGGCGAGCGGTGGACGACGGACGTATGGATCGCATGATCTGACTCCCCCTGGAATGAACGAACGTGGTGCTACGGCCGTCTTCACACTCGGAACCACGCGGAACCGCGCGGAGTTCGCCGGTGCTCCCACGGCCTACGGGAACGGCACCACACACTATGCGTTCGCCGCGGGGGACGTCCGACGGAACGGCAACGGTTCGGCTACAAGCCACCTGACCTGGACGATCCTCCTGAGATCTGCCGGTTTGAGGCCGGTGCGCCCCCGAGCGACCCGCCGGCACTCCGAGCAACCCCGTACGCCCCGTAACCCGGCGGGCGGCGCGGTGTTGGTAGCGGTGGGGGTTCGCCGTCCGCACGCGGAACCCCTGCCCGGAGTCCGTTGACGCCTCGCCCCACCACCGCACGAGGACCCGCCTCGCCCCACCACCGCACGAGGACCCGCCTTGCACACGCCCCCCGCGCCGGCCGACCGCACCAGCCCCGTGGTTCCGCACCAGGAGAGGAAACCGCCCGGCCCCGACCGGCTCGGCGGCGACGGCACCTGCCCGCTGGAACAGCCCGATCCGCGCGGCGCCGCCCAGGCCGCGGCCGTCGAGAACCTCCTGCGCTGCTGGGTACGGGAGACGGCCGTCCCCGCGCCGGACGGTGACGTCCTGCGGATCCCCCTGCCGGCCAGCGGCACCGCCCTGCTCGTCCCGGTGCTGTACTGGTCCCCGACCGGCCTGCACCGCTTCGGACTTCCCTGCCTGGCCGGCGCCCCGGACCCCGCCCCGCCGGCCGACGCCGTCCTGCTCGCCGCGCTGCTCGGCCGGGAGCACACCGGCAGCACGGACCCGACGCCTGCGCCGGGCGGCGACGACAGCACCGACCTCGTCTCACGCGTCGCCGACTCCGTCCGCCGTGTCGCCGCCTTCGTGACCGAACGGCGCGAGAACCCCCACGACCACCCCGACCTCTTCCTCGCCGCCGAACAGGCGCTCGTCCTCGGGCATCCGCTGCACCCGGCCCCGAAGAGCCGCGAGGACCTCTCCGACGCCGAGGCCGAGCGCTACTCACCCGAGCTGCGCGGCTCCTTCCCCCTGCACTGGCTCGCCGTCGCCCCCTCGCTGCTCGCCACCGACTCCGCCTGGACCGAACGCGGCCGCCCCGTCGCCGCGCCCCTCCTCACCGCGCGGCTCGCCGGACCGGGCCTGCCGCTGCCCGACGGACACGCGCCCCTGCCCGTGCACCCCTGGCAACTGCGCCAACTCCGCCACCGCCCCGGGACCGCCGAACTGCTGGACGCCGGACTGCTCCGCGACCTCGGTCGCCACGGCGCCCCCTGGCACCCCACCTCCTCCGTGCGGACCGTCCACCGCACCGGCGCCCCGGCCATGCTCAAGCTGTCGCTGGCCCTGCGCATCACCAACTCCCGCCGGGAGAACCTCCGCAAGGAACTCCACCGGGGCGTCGAGGTGCACCGGCTGCTGCGCACCGGACTGTCCCGGCAGTGGCGCGCCGCACACCCCGGCTTCGACATCGTCCGCGACCCGGCCTGGCTCGCCGTGAACACGCCCGACGGCGACCCCGTGCCCGGGCTCGACGTGGTGATCCGGCACAACCCGTTCGGGCCGCACGACGACGTCGCCTGCGTCGCCGGACTCCTCTCGCCGCGCCCCCGCGCGGCGGGCCCCATGCGATCCCGGCTGGCCGAGATCGTCCTCCGCCTCGCCGCCCGGACCGGACGGCCGCCCGGGGCCGTCGCCGCCGAGTGGTTCCTGCGCTACCTCGAACACGTGGTGCGGCCCGTGCTCTGGCTGGACGCGGCGGCCGGCATCGCCCTGGAGGCGCACCAGCAGAACACGCTCGTCCTGCTGGACGCCGACGGCTGGCCCGCGGGCGGCCGCCACCGCGACAACCAGGGCTACTACTTCCGCGCCTCGCGCCGTACGGAACTCGACGCACGGCTGCCCGGCATCGGCGAGCACAGCGACACCTTCGTCGACGACGAGGTCACCGACGAACGCTTCGCCTACTACCTGGGCATCAACAACGTCCTCGGACTCATCGGCGCCATCGGCTCCCAGCGGCTCGCCGGCGAACGGCTGCTGCTCGACGCCTTCCGCCGCTTCCTCACCGGGGTCCGCGCCGGACCGGCCCGCACACGTGGCACGCTGCCCGAGCTCCTCCTGGACTCGCCCGTCCTGCGCTGCAAGGCCAATCTGCTGACGCGACTGCACGGCCTCGACGAACTCGCCGGCCCGGTCGACACCCAGTCCGTCTACGTCACCATCGCCAACCCGCTGCACTCATGACGGCCGGCGACATCGCCGGCTGGGGCCCGGCCGCGACCCCCGCCGGCCCGTTCCGGCTCGTCCCCGTGCGGGCGGAACGAGATCTGCCGCTGCTCGTACGGTGGATGAACGACCCGGCCGTCGCCGCGTTCTGGGAACTCGCCGGACCGCCCTCCCTGACCGCCGGCCACGTACGGGCCCAGCTCACCGGCGACGGCCACAGCGTCCCGTGCCTGGGCCTCCTGGACGGTACGCCCATGAGCTACTGGGAGATCTACCGCGCCGACCTCGACCCCCTGGCCCGCCACTACCCGGCCCGGCCCCACGACACCGGGCTCCACGTCCTCATCGGCGCCGCCGGAGACCGGGGCCGCGGCCTGGGCGGCCTCCTGCTCAGGACCGTCGCCGACCTCGCCCTCGACCACCGGCCCGCCTCGTCCCGCGTCGTCGCGGAACCCGACCTGCGCAACACTCCCTCCGTCACCGCGTTCCTCAAGGCGGGCTTCCGCTTCTTCGCCGAGGCCGACCTCCCGGCCAAGCGGGCCGCCCTGATGATCCGCGACCGGTCGCTGCGCCACGTGCTGTAGCTCCCACCCGTACGAACACCGTCCCGACCCGACCGAGGAGACCCCGTCTTGATCGCACCCCCGGCCCTCGCCGTGATCGCACGATTGTCAGCGCCGGGTCGTAGGGTGGTCGCGCTATGACGAAGCCCTCACTCCCCGAACTCCTGCACGCCGCCGTCACCGCCGTCGGCGGCACGGAGCGTCCCGGCCAGGTGACCATGGCCGAAGCCGTCGCCGAGGCGATCGACGACGGTGCCCATCTGCTGGTCCAGGCCGGCACCGGCACCGGAAAGTCGCTGGGCTACCTGGTGCCCGCCCTCGCGCACGGGGACCGGGTGGTGGTGGCGACGGCCACCCTGGCCCTGCAGCGCCAGCTCGTGGAGCGCGACCTGCCGCGCACCGTGGAGTCGCTGCATCCGCTGCTGCGCCGCCGCCCGGAGTTCGCGATGCTCAAGGGCCGCTCGAACTACCTGTGCCTGCACCGGCTGCACGAGGGCGTGCCGCAGGACGAGGAGGAGGGGCTCTTCGACCAGTTCGAGGCGGCCGCCCCCACCAGCAAGCTCGGCCAGGACCTGCTGCGCCTGCGGGACTGGTCCGACGAGACGGAGACCGGCGACCGGGACGACCTCACGCCGGGCGTGTCCGACCGCGCATGGTCGCAGGTGTCGGTGTCGTCGCGGGAATGCCTCGGCGCCACGAAGTGCGCCTACGGAGCCGAGTGCTTCGCCGAGTCGGCCCGGGAGCGCGCCAAGCTCGCCGAGGTGGTCGTCACCAATCACGCCCTGCTGGCGATCGACGCCATCGAGGGCGCCCCGGTGCTGCCGCAGCACGAGGTGCTGATCGTCGACGAGGCCCACGAGCTGGTCTCCCGGGTCACCGGGGTCGCCACCGGCGAGCTCACCCCGGGACAGGTCAACCGCGCGGTGCGGCGCGCGGCGAAGCTGGTCGACGAGAAGGCCGCGGACCAGCTCCAGACCGCCGCCGAAGGGTTCGAGCGGCTGATGGAGCTGGCCCTCCCGGGCCGGCTGGAGGAGATCCCGGAGGACCTCGGCTACGCGCTGATGGCGCTGCGCGACGCGTCCCGCACCGTCATCTCCGCGATCGGCGGCACCCGCGACAAGTCGGTCCAGGACGAGGACGCGGTCCGCAAACAGGCGCTGGCCTCCGTGGAGAGCGTCCACGACGTGGCGGAGCGGATCACGAACGGCTCCGAGTGGGACGTCGTCTGGTACGAGCGCCACGAGCCCCGCGGCGGAGCCGCTCATCGTTGGAGCGGGGCGTCGCTGCGCGTCGCCCCCATGTCCGTCTCGGGCCTGCTGCGCGAGAAGCTCTTCACCGACCGCTCCGTGGTCCTGACGTCCGCCACGCTGAAGCTGGGCGGCGACTTCAACGGGGTGGGGGCGTCGCTGGGGCTCGGCCCCGAGGGAGCCGAGGGCGACGACCTCCCGCAGTGGAAGGGCGTGGACGTCGGCTCGCCGTTCGACTACCCCCGGCAGGGCATCCTGTACGTCGCGAAGCATCTGGCGCGCCCGGCCCGTGACGGTGACCGCGCGGACATGCTGGACGAGCTCACGGAACTGATCCAGGCGGCGGGCGGCCGCACCCTGGGGCTGTTCTCCTCGATGCGGGCCGCGCAGCTCGCCGCCGAGGAGCTGCGCTCCCGTATTCCGGAGTTCCCGATCCTCCTCCAGGGCGAGGAGACGCTCGGCGAGCTGATCAAGAACTTCGCGGCCGATCCGAAGACCTGCCTCTTCGGCACGCTGTCGCTGTGGCAGGGCGTCGACGTACCGGGTCCCAGCTGCCAGCTGGTGGTCATGGACAAGATCCCCTTCCCGCGCCCGGACGATCCCTTGATGAGCGCCCGCCAGAAGGCGGTGGAGGAGGCGGGCGGCAACGGGTTCATGGCGGTCGCCGCCACCCACGCAGCGCTGCTCATGGCCCAGGGAGCGGGCCGTCTGGTCCGTGCGTCGGGGGACCGGGGCGTGGTGGCCGTACTGGACCAGCGGCTGGCCACCGCCCGCTATGGCAGCTATCTGAAGGCCTCGCTGCCCGACTTCTGGTACACCACGGACCGCAACCAGGTGAGGAAGTCGCTGGCCGCCATCGACGCGGCCGCCGTACGGGCGGAGGCGGAAGCCGGCGCCGGGGTGGAGTGATCCGACCGGTGTGGGGGGGGGGGGGGGGGGGAAACCGAGGGGGGGGGGGGGGGGGGGGGGGGGGGGGGAGAAGAAAAAACCCCAACACAAGCAAGGGGGCCCAAGGGATGGCGGGT
>NZ_JBVIFC010000028.1:0-50246 GCF_055571535.1 Streptomyces sp. NPDC030893
ACCCCCCAGGTCATCCGTTCGACAGAGGGGACACAGTCATACCGGGCCCGGAGGCCAGCAGCCCCATTGCAGGACCGCGAAAAACATAACGGGGGAGGCGGGTGGCTACGTTCGCCGAAAGAAGCTCGACGAACGCAAACAAGAACGGCCCCCGTCCAGGACTAGCACTCCTGGAGCGAGGGCCTCACCGATCAGGAAGCATAGGCCCTTCCCAATGGCTGATTGGCAGTCTAGCGCGCGCGTGCGCGCCGCCGCCGGAGCTCCGACATCCGGCGTGATTCATGTACGTACCCGCCTCACCACCGACTTCACCGTGATCTCCAACGCCCTCGCCCAGCGGCGCTGCAGCGCGGTCACCGTCGGCGTCGCGGTCTACATCTCCTCGCTGCCCGAGGGCTCCCCCGTGACGATCGCCGCCCTGTGCGCGCACTTCACCGAGGGCGAGATCCTCATCTCGCGCGCCCTGCGGGAACTGGAAGCCGCCGGCTACCTGGAACGCCGCCGCGAGCGGCTGCCGAACGGCCGGATCCGCACGCGGACGTACTTCTACGCCGTACCGGGCGCCGACGGCAGCACCGATCCGGACCCGGACGGGCCGCCGCCGCCCGAGCCGCCCGCTCCGCGAAGGGCCCGCGAACGGCCCGCCACCGCACCGGCCGCGACCGCGATCGTGACCGAGCCCGCGCCGCCGGTGGCACTCGCCGACGCCGACCCCGAGGCCGTTGCCGTTCTCAGTGCCCTGCAACGGGTCGATCCCCGCCTGAGCCTGTCCGTGCGGGAGGCGGCACGGCTCGCGCCGGCCGTCTCCGAGTGGCTCGCGGCGGGCCTCGGAAGGGTGCAGATCGTCAAAGTGCTGACAGAGGGCCTTCCCGACCACCTCCTGACCCGCCCGGCGGGCATCCTCGCCTACCGCCTGCGCGACGTCCCACTGGCCGCCCCACCCCTCGCACCGACACCGGCGCACGGCGACGCACACCCCGCCGTCCTCCCCTTCCAGACCTGCGACGGCTGCGACAAGGCGTTCCGAGCAGCGGAGCCTGGACAGTGTCGTAGCTGCCGGTCGGTGGGCCGTCTCCGTGTCGCCGGCTGAGCCGATGGCTGCGA
The DNA here is from genome assembly GCF_055571535.1 of Streptomyces sp. NPDC030893. Taxonomy (NCBI): domain Bacteria; kingdom Bacillati; phylum Actinomycetota; class Actinomycetes; order Kitasatosporales; family Streptomycetaceae; genus Streptomyces; species Streptomyces sp. NPDC030893. The sequence goes on from NZ_JBVIFC010000028.1 coordinate 1,105, forward strand.
CCCCGTCCGGGCCGATCTCACGGCCGTGCGGCAGCACTCGGTCGCACGGCACGGTTCGCCGTATCCTGACCGCACAGGGGAAGGAGCCGTCCATGAGCGCCGACGCGATCGTGCACACCGAGTTTCCCGAGGGGTACACGGTCCTGTTCGGGGCCGACGGCAAGGTGATCATGACCCCGCAGAGCGAAGAGCACTCCAGCACCATCAGGTCGATGCAGATCGACTCCGCTCTCGCCCTCGGACGCCACGCGAAGGTCACCTCGGATGTCTGCATCGACTTTCCCGCCGACGAGAACTCCGCCCCCGATCTGGCGATCCTGCGCGAGGACGCCCGCCGGGAGGGCAAGCGTTACAGCTTCGAGGACGTCCTGCTGATCTCCGAGGTCGTCTCGACCTCCTCCGCACGCAAGGACTACGACGACTGCACGGAGAAGTACGGCCGCTACGGAATTCCCATCTACCTGGTGGTTGACCCCTACGCCCAGGAAGTCGTCCTCCACACGCAGCCGACCGGCACCGGTTACATCGCGGCCCACACCCACAAGTACGGCACGGGCAAGCTCCCCATCCCCCTGTCCGACGGCCGCACCTTCACTCTCGACCTCGACGAACTCCCCCGTCCGGAGCCCGAGACGACCACCGGTCCTTGAGGCGCCGGGCGGCCTCCTCCAGGACGGACGTCTTCTTGCAGAAGGCGAAGCGGACGAACGGGGCGCCCATGTCGTGGTGGTCGTAGAAGACGGCCGTGGGGATGGCGACGACGCCGGCGCGTTCGGGGAGGGTGCGGCAGAAGGTGATGCCGTCGGTCTCGCCCAGGGGGCGGATGTCGGCGGTGATGAAGTAGGTGCCGGAGGGGCGGTAGACGGTGAGGCCCGCTTGCTCCAGGCCGGTCGCCAGGAGGTCGCGCTTGGTCCGCAGGTCGTCCCGGAGCCCGGTGAAGTACGCCTCGGGGAGGGCGAGGGCCTCGGCGATCGCGTACTGGAAGGGGCCCGCGGAGACGTAGGTCAGGTACTGCTTCGCCGAGCGGACCGCCGTGATCAGGGGCGGGGCGGCCGTGACCCAGCCGACCTTCCAGCCGGTGAAGGAGAAGGTCTTGCCGGCGCTGGAGATGGTGACCGTGCGCTCGCGCATGCCGGGGAGGCCGGCCAGGGGGATGTGTTCGGCGTCGTTGAAGACGAGGTGTTCGTAGACCTCGTCGGTGACGACGAGCAGGTCGCGTTCCACCGCCAGTTCGGCGATCGCGGTCAGTTCCCCGCGGGTGAGGACCGTGCCGGTCGGGTTGTGCGGGGTGTTGAGCAGCAGCAGGCGGGTGCGGTCGGTGACGGCGTCGCGCAGTTCGTCCAGGTCGAGGCGGAAGCGGCCGTCGCGCGGGCGGAGCGTGACGGGGACGCGGGTGCCGCCGGCCATGGCGATGCAGGCCGCGTAGGAGTCGTAGTACGGCTCGAGGGCGATCACCTCGTCGCCGGGTTCCACCAGCGCGAGCAGGGCGGCCGCGATGGCCTCCGTGGCGCCCGCGGTGACCAGGACCTCGGTGTCGGGGTCGTAGGAGAGGTCGTAGCGGCGGCGCTGGTGCGCGGTGACGGCGGTGCGCAGTTCCGGGACGCCGGGACCCGGCGGGTACTGGTTGCCGCGGCCGTCGCGCAGCGCCCGTACGGCGGCGTCCCTGACCTCCTCGGGGCCGTCGGTGTCGGGGAAGCCCTGGCCCAGGTTGATGGAACCGGTCCGCAGGGCCAGGGCCGACATCTCGGCGAAGACCGTCGTCCCGAACTCGGCGAGCCGGCGGTTGAGGAGGGGGCGCGCGCTGGAGGTCATGGCGGTCATCCTGCGCCGAACCTCTGGAGTTGCTCAACTCCGCTTTGGGCCGCCCGGGCGCCGGGCATCTCCCGGTCACCCGCGTGAGCGAGGTGCCCACGGGGGGCTGCTTCGGGGGTCACGGGGGACGGAAGGAGGGGTGGGGCCATGGAGATCGGCGTCATCTCGATCGTGCTGGCCGTGCTGTTCTTCGGGATCGGCTGGGCCGGCACCAGGGGGTCCACGCGCCGGATGGAGCGTCGGGCGGGACGAGCGTCCGGGGGCCGCCGCGGGCGGGCCGGCAGCGAGAGCTGGTGGGCCCGCAGCGGCGACGGGGGTGGCGGGCACGCCGGGTGCGGATCGTCCTCCGGCGGTGGCCCGTCCTGCGGAGGCGGGTCGTCGTGCGGGGGCGGATGCGGCGGCGGAGGCGGCTGACACGGGGCAGCTCGCCTCCGCTTCGGGGGAAGGCGCATCCGCGCCGGCGGGGTCCGCACCTGGGCGGGCCCCGCCGATGTCGTGGAGCGGTGGCGGGGAGTCCGGTTCCGGTTGGCCTGCGGGCCGGTGGAGCGCGCGGGCGTACGCCGTCTCCCGGGGGCGTACTCACGTGTTGAACAGTTGAACTGGGGAGCCCCCGAGGGGATGTAAAGCCCCCGAAGTTGGGTAAAAACGCTGTGGTGGCGCCACAGTTCATGATTCCCTATAAATCACCAGCGCAGCCCTCGGACTCCCCGCGGATCCTTCCTCCGGCCGGGCGACCGGGCTGACGGGCCGAGTTCCCCGATGCGACCGGGGCGCGCGGACCCATATCTCCCCTCCTTGTGCGCTTGCGGAGCCGATCCATGCTCACGACCCTGAAGACCGCCTATTCCGACACGCGCGCGGCCGACCTCGCCTGGGCCCTGGGGCGTGAGCCGCTCCCCGCGCTGGCCGTACTCGACCTCGAACTGACCGGAGTGAAGCTCCAGTTGCGTCTGCTCGGCGCGTCCCACCAGGTGCTGGTGGAGGAGGAGCGGGGCGTCTGCTCGGAGACGGTGGCGTGCATTCCGGGCAGCAGTACGCCCCTTCCGCTGGGCGTGGCCAAGCGGGTGGGCGACTGGGAGTACGAGTTCGCCGCCCGGGTGGAGGTGCTGACGCCGGGTTCCTTCGCGGGCCGGGCGCAGGAGCTGCTGGCCCTGGTCTCCGACCATCCGCAGGGCCTCGCCGGGGTGTTCCCGGGCAGCCCGCACGCGTTCACGGCGATGCTCGCCCAGCGGCACGAGGGCCAGGTGCACTGGCGGACCTGGCACGCGTACCCGCAGGACGGGCAGTTGGTGGCCACCCGGACCCGGGTCGGGGTGCGGGCGATGGCCCATTCCGGAGTGGGGTGGGCGTAAACAAATTTCACGCGTGTGGGTGACGATGCGCGGTGGGGCCGTGACGTAACGTCGCTGGGGTGATCGAACCGCAGGCCCCCGCACCGCCCGGTTCCGCGCAGTCCTGGGACGGGCCCGGTGGCGACGCGGGGAGTGCGCTGCGGCTGCCCGTGCGGCAGGGCACCGGGCGGTTCCTGGTCCTCGCGGGCGTGTTCGTGTGCGCCGCCTGCGGACTCGTGTACGAGCTGGAACTGGTGGCGCTGGCCACGTACTTGATGGGCGACTCGGTCGCGCAGACGTCCGTCGTGCTGTCCGTGATGGTCTTCGCGATGGGTATCGGCTCGCTGGCCGCGAAGCGGCTGCGGCGGCACGCGGCGGCCGGTTTCGGCGCCGTCGAGGCGGCCCTGGCGCTGGTCGGCGGATGCAGCGCGATGGCCCTGTACGCGGTGTTCGCCTGGACGGGCGACTGGGGCGGCGTGTGGGCCGGCGGACCGCGCACGCTGCTGGTGGCCTTCTCCCTCGCCACCGGGTTGCTGATCGGGGCCGAGGTGCCGCTGCTGATGGAGCTGATCCAGCGGATCCGCCGGCAGGACGCGGGGGGCGCGGTCGCCGACCTGTCCGCCGCGGACTACGTGGGCGCCCTGGTGGGCGGGCTCGCCTTTCCCTTCCTTCTCCTGCCGCTGCTGGGGCAGTTGACCGGCGCGCTGATCACGGGCGCCGTCAACGCGGTCGTCGGCGCGGCGCTGGTCCTCGGACTGTTCCGGCAGGACCTCACCCGCCGCGCCCGCCGGCTGCTGGTGGTTGTCAACGTGTGCGTGCTCGCGGTCCTCGGCACCGCCGCCGCCCTGGTCGACGACTTCGAGCGGGCCGCCCGGCACGCCATGTACGGCCCGGACGTACGGGTGGCCCTGCACACCGGCGTGCAGGAGGTGCTGATCACCGGCGGCCGGGACGGGCGGCCGGTGAACCTGTTCCTCGACGGGCGGCTGCGGGTCAGCGGCCGGGACGAACTCCGCTACCACGAGGCGCTGGTGCGTCCCGCGATGAACGGGCCGCACACACGTGTGCTCGTCCTCGGCGGCGGGGACGGGCTGGCCGTGCGCGAGGTGCTGCGCCACGGCGGTGTGCGCCGGGTCGACGTCGTCGACCTCGACGCGGGCGTGGTGCGGCTGGCCCGCCGCGACCCGGCCCTGTCCGAGCTGAACGCGCACGCCCTGGACGACCCGCGCGTGCGCGTGACCACCGCGGACGCCTTCGACTGGCTGCGGGGCGCGCCCCCGGCCGCGTACGACGTGGTCGTCTCGGATCTTCCGCATCCCGGGATCACCGCGAGTACGAAGCTGTACTCGCAGGAGTTCTACGGGCTGGCCCGGCGGGTGCTGGCGCCCGGCGGGCGGCTCGTGGTGCACGGGGGAGCGGTGGCGCACCGCCCGCGCGACTTCTGGACGGTGGACGCGACGCTCCGCGCGGCGGGATTCCACACCGCCGCCTACCGGGTGCGCGGCCGGCAGGCCGGATTCGCCGCCGGGCCCGACCGCAGCCCCGTGAGCACCGCCCACGCCCACCGCGACTGGGGGTTCGTGCTGGCGGCCCGCCACCGTCGTCCCGAGCCGGCTCTGGACCCGTCCGGACCGCCCGCCCGCACGCTCACCGACGCCTCCCTCGCGGCGGACCTCCGCGCCGCCGAGCGCACCCGCGTGCGCGGTCTGCCGCCGTCCACGCTGCTCCACCCGCGCTACGCCGACTGAGCCCCATACCGCGTTCCGCACCGACGCGCGCGACTTCCCGCCGACGGGGGTGCAGCCACGCGTCGGCTGGGTAGGCTCCGCACTCATGGAGCACGAGGTGTTCGTTCCGGTCGAGGAGGAGCGGCTCAGGGAGGTGCTGGACGACCCCGCGCGGGTCGCCCGGGCGGTGCCCGGGCTCCAGCACGACGCCGGCGCGGATCCCGTCGCCGGCCGCCTGAAGGTCCGCGTCGGCAGCCACTCCGTCACCTACCGGGGGGCCCTGCGGGTCTCCGCGCGGGGCGACGGCTCCCACGCCGTCGAGGGTGAGGCGTCCGAGACGCGGGGCAGCGGCTCGGTGAAGCTGGCGCTGCGGTTGCGTACGCGGTCGGAGGACGCCGGCACGACCCTGGTCGTCACCGGCACGGCGACGGCCGACGGCCGCGTCACGGAACTGCCCCCGGAGGCGGTCGCGGCGGCCGTGACCCGCCTGCTGAACCGCTTCGCGCAGAACCTCGGACGCGTGGCGGCGGAGCCCGCCGCCGTGAACCCGGAATCACCCGAACTCCTCTCCACCGGTGACTTCGAGCCCCAGGCCACCACCGACTTCGAGACCACCCCGGACGCGGACGACACCCCGCCGCCGGTGCCCGCTCCGGACGAGTCCGGCACCTCCGTCTTCGACACGGAGATCCCGCCGCCCTCCCTCGCCGACGAGGCCGACGACGAGGATGGCGACGAGGCCGACGACGAGGCCGACGACCACGACTCCGGCGACATCCCCGACGGGGATTCCGTCGCGGAGGCGGCCCACGCCCGGCGGACGATGATCGGCCGCAGCGCCGAGGAGGTGGACCACGCTCCGCCCCGCGGCCGCTACGCCCCCGTCCCGGCCCCCCAGACGGTCTCCTCCCCCACCTCCCTGCGCTGGGCCGCCCCCGCGGCAGCCCTGGCGGTCGCCTCGGCGGTGGTGGCGATCCGCGCCCTCCGCAGACGCCGCTGAGCCCTGGCCGGGCGGGTGCGCGGCCGGCTCCGTCGCGCCGCGCGGTACGAACCGGGTGGGCGTGCGTGCGGGGTCGCCGCGGCGGCTCACGCGCTGTCGGGTGTTCGTGGTCCGTCCTGCGTGAACGTGGCGAGCGTTGCCCGCCGGGGCTGCCAAGGGTGGCCGGCTCCGTCGTGCCGCGTGGCCGCGGTCGGGGTTCGTGCGGTTCGGGGGTGTCTCGTGTCGGGCGACGTGTACCGGGCGGGCCCGGCGCGGTGGCTCAGGGGCTGTCGCGTGTTCGTGGTCCGGGCCGCATGGCGTGGCGGGGGGTGGTGGTCGCCCACCGCGCGGGAGGCGGCTCGGCGCTCCGGCTGTGGAGCGGGCGTCGGCCGTTGGGCAGGGCGCCCGTGCGGCGCGGGGCCTCGGTGGCCCCGCGGTTCCGGGCGAGAGCAGGGCGCGGGCGCGCTGCCGTACCGCTCGGGGCGAACCGGTACCCGTCGCCCACGTCGCGAGGGCGTCGCCCCGGCCGGGTGCCCGCGTTCCGGCAGGGGCACGTCCTCTTGATCGTCCCAGTAGGGTCGTTGGTGTGAGTAACGAACACATCACGCTGACCGCGGGCGACGCGGAAGCGGACGTGCTGCCGGGGAACGGCGGGCGGGTCGGTGGGCTGCGGGTCGGGGGCGTGGAGTTGCTGCGACAGGGGGAGCGGTTCGGGTGCTTCCCGATGGTGCCCTGGTGCGGACGGATCCGTGAGGGCCGCTTCCAGGACGGCGCCACCGTACGGCAGATGCCGCTCAACGCCCCGCCGCACGCCATCCACGGCACCGCACGCGACGCCGCCTGGCGCACCGCCCGCAAGACCGCCGACGAGGCCGTCCTCACGTACGACCTGGCCGAGCCGTGGCCGTACCCGGGGCGGGTCACCCAGCAGGTCGCGCTCACCGGGGACTCCCTGACGCTGACGATGAGCGTGGAGACGTACGAGTCGTCCTTCCCGGCGCAGATCGGCTGGCACCCCTGGTTCAACCGCGGCCTCGGCGGCGAGGACGTGGTGATCGACTTCGCGCCCGCCTGGCAGGAGGAGCGGGGCGAGGACCACCTGCCCACCGGGCGGCGGACCGACCCGCGGCCGGGCCCCTGGGACGACTGCTTCGGGATGCCCGGCGGCGTGGACGTCACCCTCACCTGGCCGGGCCTGCTGGAGCTGAAGGTGACCAGCCGGGAGGAGTGGGTCGTGGTGTACGACGAGCAGCGCGAGGCCGTCTGCGTGGAGCCGCAGACCGGACCGCCCAACGGGCTGAACACGCATCCGCGCCTGGTCACCCCCCTGGAGCCGCTCGAGGCGTCGACCACCTGGACCTGGACCCGCCTTTAAGCTGACCGGTATGACGGACACACGCGGCGCGCTGCTGCAGCAGATCAAGGACAAGGCCGTGGTGCACGGCAAGGTGACCCTCTCCTCCGGTCTGGAGGCCGACTACTACGTCGACCTGCGCCGCGTCACCCTCGACGGCGAGGCCGCCCCGCTGGTCGGGCAGGTGCTGCTGGACCTGACCGCGGAGCTGGAGTTCGACGCCGTGGGCGGGCTGACCATGGGCGCCGACCCGGTCGCCGCCGCGATGCTGCACGCCGCCGCCGCGCGGGGCCGGAGGCTGGACGCCTTCGTCGTGCGCAAGGCCGCCAAGGCGCACGGGCTGCAGCGGCGCGTGGAGGGCCCGGACATCAGGGGCCGGCGCGTGCTCGTCGTCGAGGACACCTCCACCACCGGCGGCTCCCCGCTGACCGCGGTCGAGGCCGTGCGCGAGGCCGGCGCGGAGGTCGTGGCCGTCGCGACCATCGTCGACCGGGCCACCGGCGCCGCCGAGAAGATCCAGGAGGGCGCCGGGGTGCCGTACCTCTTCGCCTACGGCAAGGACGAGCTGGGCCTGGACTGACCGGCAGGGCCCCGGGCCGGCGGGCCCGACCGGTCCGCGGACGGAGGGATGGACCTTCCGGCCGAGTCTGGAAGGATGGGCGCGACAATGACGTCGCTTCCAAGGTTCCAGGTCAGGGCCGACAGTACGCAGCACGCCACACCGCACGCTTAAGGAGCGGACAGATGCCCATCGCAACTCCCGAGGTCTACAACGAGATGCTGGACCGGGCGAAGGCGGAGAAGTTCGCCTACCCGGCCATCAACGTCACGTCGTCGCAGACCCTGCACGCGGCACTGCGCGGCTTCGCCGAGGCGGAGAGCGACGGCATCGTCCAGATCTCCACGGGCGGCGCCGAGTTCCTGGGCGGCCAGCACAGCAAGGACATGGTGACCGGCGCGGTCGCCCTGGCCGAGTTCGCGCACATCGTCGCCGAGAAGTACGACGTCAGCATCGCCCTGCACACCGACCACTGCCCGAAGGACAAGCTCGACGGGTACGTACGCCCGCTGCTCGCGGTGTCCGAGGAGCGCGTCAAGGCCGGCCGCAACCCGCTGTTCCAGTCGCACATGTGGGACGGCTCCGCCGAGACCCTCGCGGACAACCTCTCCATCGCCCAGGAGCTCCTCGAGCGCGCCCGCGCCGCGAAGATCATCCTGGAGGTCGAGATCACCCCGACCGGCGGCGAGGAGGACGGCGTCTCGCACGAGATCAACGACTCCCTCTACACCACGGTCGACGACGCGGTCCGCACCGCGGAGGCCCTCGGCCTCGGCGACAAGGGCCGCTACCTGCTCGCCGCGTCCTTCGGCAACGTGCACGGCGTGTACAAGCCGGGCAACGTCGTCCTCCGCCCCGAGCTGCTGAAGGAGCTCAACGAGGGCGTCGCCGCCAAGTACGGCAAGCCGGCCGGCTCCCAGCCGTTCGACTTCGTCTTCCACGGCGGCTCCGGCTCCACCCCGGAGGAGATCCTCACCGCGCTGGAGAACGGCGTCGTGAAGATGAACATCGACACCGACACCCAGTACGCGTTCACCCGTCCGGTCGCCGACCACATGTTCCGCAACTACGACGGCGTCCTGAAGGTCGACGGCGAGGTCGGCAACAAGAAGACCTACGACCCGCGCACCTGGGGCAAGCTCGCCGAGGCGTCCATGGCCGCCCGCGTCGTCGAGGCCTGCCAGAACCTGCGCTCGACGGGCACCCGCATCAAGTAGCACGCCCGTGGAACGTGAGCCCGGCACCGCACGCGGTGCCGGGCTCTTCCGTATGCTCGCCGCATGCCCGACGTCCGGCTGGCCTCACCGCAGGGCAAGTGGATCCTCCTCACCACGGTGCTCGGCGCCGGCATGGCCCTGCTCGACTCGACCGTCGTCAACGTGGCCCTCCCGCGCATCGGCCGCGACCTCGACGCCGACCTCGGCGCCCTCCAGTGGACCGTCAACGCCTACATGGTCACGCTGGCCGGGCTGATCCTGCTCGGCGGGGCGCTGGGCGACCGGTTCGGGCGGCGCCGGGTGTTCGTCGTGGGGGTGCTGTGGTTCGCGGCGGCCTCCCTGCTGTGCGGGCTCGCCCCGAACGCCGAGGCGCTCATCGCCGCACGTGCCCTCCAGGGCGTCGGCGGGGCGCTGCTCACCCCCGGCTCCCTCGCCCTCATCCAGGCCTCCTTCCACCCCGACGACCGGGGCCGCGCGGTGGGCCTGTGGTCCGGGTTCGGCGGGGTCGGCGCGGCGGTCGGCCCGTTCCTCGGCGGCTGGCTGGTGGACGGGCCCGGCTGGCGCTGGGTGTTCCTGATCAACGTGCCGCTCGCCCTGGTGTGCGCCCCCGTCGCCGTACGGCACGTCCCGGAGTCGTCGGGCGGGAAGGCCGAGGGCCGCTTCGACGTCCTCGGCGCCGCGCTCGGCGCGATCGCCCTCGCGCTGGTGACGTACGCGCTGATCGAGGCCGAGGGGGGTTCCCCGTCGGCCGTCGTCTCGGCCGTCGCCGGCCTGGCCGCCGCGGTCGCCTTCGTCCTCGTCGAAAGGCGCCGCCCGGACCCGATGCTGCCGCTCGGCATCTTCGCCTCCCGCCAGTTCTCGGCGGTCAACGCCGTCACGCTGTGCGTATACGCGGCGTTCGGCGGGTTCTTCTTCCTCGCCGCGCTCCAGCTCCAGGTCGTCGTCGGCTGGTCGGCGCTGGCCGCCGGTACGGCCCTGCTGCCCACCACCGCCCTGATGCTGCTGCTCTCCGCCCGCTCGGGCGAACTCGGCGACCGGATCGGCCCGCGCGTCCCGCTCACCGTCGGACCGCTGCTGTGCGCCGCCGGGATGCTGCTGATGCTGCGGGTCGGGCCGGGCGCCTCGTACGCCGGCGACGTCCTGCCCGCGCTGCTCGTGCTCGGCCTCGGCATGGTCACCCTGGTCGCGCCGCTCACCGCGACCGTCCTCGCCTCCGTGGACACCGCCCGGGCGGGCCTGGCCAGCGGCATCAACAACGCCGCCGCCCGCGCGGCCGGCCTGGTGGCGGTGGCGGCGCTGCCGCTGCTCGCCGGGATGGGCCCGGAGGCGTACCGGCTGCCCGACGCCTTCGACGGCGCGTTCCGGCGGGCGATGGTGCTGTGCGCGGCCGTCCTGGTGGCGGGCTCCGCCCTCGCCTTCACGACCGTGCGCCGCCCCACCCCGGACTGCCGCCGGCCCGAGTGCCGCACGCACGGCAGCGTGGCGGTGCCGCCGCTGGAGGCGGGGGAGCGGCGCGGCGGTGGGGCGCGCTGATGTACGAGACTGGACCCATGTCGATTCACGAGAACCTCCTCGGGGGCCCGCCCCCGACCCACCTCCCCGACGACCCCGGCCCGCGCGAGCTGCTCGCCTCGGGCACCTCGCCCGCCGACGTCGCCGGCAAGTACCCCACCTCCTCGCTGGCCTGGGCCCGGCTGGCCGACGAGGCGTTCGAGCGGGGCAGCGTCGTGGAGTCGTACGCGTACGCCCGTACGGGCTACCACCGCGGACTGGACGCGCTGCGCCGCAACGGCTGGAAGGGCCACGGCCCGGTGCCGTGGGAGCACGAGCCGAACCGCGGCTTCCTGCGCGCCCTGCACGCCCTCGCCCGCGCCGCGCAGGCGATCGGCGAGCAGGAGGAGTACGAGCGCTGTTCGCAGTTCCTGAAGGACTCCTCGCCGACGGCGGCACAGGTCCTCGGCTGATCCGTGATGCCCCCGGGCCCGCCTGTGCGCAGGTGGGCCTTGCGGTCGTGGGGGACGATTGCGCAGGATGCACCGTGGGGACCGGGGCCCCCGTGCCGGTAACGGCAGGGGCGGACCGCTACCCGGAGTACACGTACAGGAGACAGCGATGTCCCACGAGGCTCATGAGCCGGAGACCCCGCATCTCGACTTCCGAGGAACGACCCCTTACGAGGACTACGTCAAGGCCGATGTCCTCACCCACCTCCAGCACACCCTCTCCGACGATCCGGGAGAGATGGTCTTCCTGGTCACCACCCAGGTGATGGAGCTGTGGTTCACCGTCATCGTCCACGAGTGGGAGACCGCGGCGAAGGCGCTGCGCGAGGACGACGTACCGGCCGCGACCGACGCGCTGAAGCGCTCGGTGCGGGAGCTGGAGGCGCTGAACGCGTCGTGGACGCCGCTGAGCGGACTCACCCCGGCGCAGTTCAACTCCTACCGGGGCGCCCTCGGGGAGGGCTCCGGCTTCCAGTCGGCGATGTACCGGCGCATGGAGTTCCTGCTCGGCGACAAGTCCGCGTCCATGCTGGTCCCGCACCGGGGCGCGCCGCGCGTGCACGCCGAACTGGAGAAGGCGCTGCACGAGCCGAGCCTGTACGACGAGGTGCTGCGCTTCCTCGCCCGGCGCGGGCACACGGTCCCCGAGGACGTGCTGCGGCGGGACGTGTCGCGCAAGTACGAGCCGTCGGCGGAGGTGGAGGCGGTCTGGACGGCCGTCTACTCGGGTGACGAGCGGGACGAGGTGGCCCGGCTCGGCGAGGCGCTGACCGATGTGGCCGAGCTGGTGTGGCGCTGGCGCAACGACCACCTGGTCGCCACCCGCCGCGCGATGGGCGCGAAGACCGGCACGGGCGGCTCCGCCGGGGTGGCCTGGCTGGAGAAGCGCGCGCAGAAGAGCGTGTTCCCCGAGCTGTGGACGGCGCGGTCCCATGTCTGAGCTCGCGGTGAGGGCGGAGAAGCTCGACGGAGCCGATGAACTGCGGTCCCGGCGTGCCGGGTTCGTGCTCGACGACGTGGTCTACCTGGACGGCAACTCGCTGGGCGCGCTGCCGGTGGCCGTCCCCGGACGCGTCGAGGACGTGGTGCGCCGGCAGTGGGGCGAGCTGCGGATCCGGTCCTGGACGGAAGGCGGCTGGTGGACGGCGCCGGAGCGGATCGGTGACCGGATCGCCCCGCTGGTCGGCGCGGCGGCCGGGCAGATCGTCGTCGGCGACTCGACCAGTGTCAATGTCTTCAAGGCACTTGTGGGAGCGGTGCGGCTGGCCCGGCTGTCCGGCCCGGAGCGGGACGAGATCGTCGTCGACGCGACCACGTTCCCCACGGACGGCTACATCGCCGAGTCGGCGGCCCGGATGACCGGCTGCACCCTGCGCCCGGTGACGCCGTCCGAGGTCCCGGGCGCGCTCGGCGACCGCACGGCCGCCGTGCTGCTCAACCACGTGGACTACCGCACCGGCCGGCTGCACGACCTGCCGTCGCTGACGGCGGCGGTGCACGCGGCGGGGGCGTACGCCGTCTGGGACCTGTGCCACAGCGCGGGCGCGCTGCCGGTCGGGCTGGACGGGCACGGCGTGGACCTGGCGGTCGGCTGCACCTACAAGTACCTGAACGGGGGCCCCGGTTCGCCGGCGTTCCTGTATGTGCGCGCGGAGCTGCAGGACCGCTTCGACTCCCCGCTGCCCGGCTGGAACTCCCATGCGGAGCCCTTCGGGATGCGTGCGGAGTACGAGCCGGCGGCGGGCGCGGTGCGCGGGCGGGTCGGCACCCCGGACATCCTCTCCATGCTCGCCCTGGAGGCGGCGCTGGAGGTCTGGGACGGCGTGACGATCGACGCGGTCAGGGCCAAGTCGCTGGCGCTGACGGACTTCTTCCTGGAGTGCGTCGAGACGTACGTTCCCGGGGGCCGCGTGGAGTGCGTGACACCGCGTGCGCATCCGGAGCGGGGCAGTCAGGTCGCGCTGCGCTGCCCGGACGCCGGTGAGGTGATGAAGCGGCTGATCGAGCGGGGTGTGGTCGGCGACTTCCGGCAGCCGGACGTCCTCCGGTTCGGCTTCACCCCGCTGTACGTCGGTTTCGCCGATGCGGAGCGGGCGGCGCGGGTGCTGGCGGAGGTCCTGGCGGAGGTGCCGGCGTAGGCGCGGCCCGGGAGGCGGTGCCCGCGATGCGGTGCCGGGGGTGCCGCCTCCCGGGCGCGCTGACCGAGAGTGACATCCGCATGTCGGGGCGGTCGGACGCCCTGATACCGTCCCGGCCAAACGGCCGCGCGAGTCCCGTCGGACCGTCACCTACGTTGTATCGCTGAGAGGTTGAGCATGACGGACGACGTCGCAGCCGCCCGGGCCGCAGCCGAGGAGGAGTCGGCCCTCTCCCACACACCCGTGGAACCCGATGCCACGGCGGCCTACGGCGACGACCCGGACCAGCTGATCGACTTCCACGTCCCGCGCGGGGCGGGCGGGCCCGCGCCCGTGGTCGTGGTCCTGCACGGCGGCGCCTGGCGGGCACCGTACGACAGGCGCCACATCAGCCCGTTCGCGGCGTTCCTCGCCGGGCGGGGCTTCGCCGTGGCCAGCGTCGAGTACCGGCGCGGGGACGCGGGCGGCGACCCCGCGGTCGCCGGGCGGTGGCCGGACACCTTCGACGACGTCGCCGCCGCGATGGACGCGCTGCCCGCGCTGATACGCCGGCACCTGCCGCGGGCCGACCCGCGGCGGACCGTCCTCACGGGGCACTCGGCGGGCGGGCACCTGGCCCTGTGGGCCGCCGCGCGGCACGTCCTCCCGGCCGGCTCCCCCTGGCGCACCGCCGCCCCCGCGCCACTGCGGGGCGTCGTCGCCCTCGCCCCGGTCGCGGACTTCGCGGTCGCCGGCAAGCTCGGCGTCTGCGGCGAAGCGGCCCGGCAACTCCTCGGCGGAGACGACCACTTCGCCGAACGCCGCCCCCACGCCGACCCCGCCCTCCTGCTCCCCACCGGCATCGCCACCACCCTGGTGCAGGGACGCACCGACCTCGACGTCCCCCAGGCGGTCGCCGAGTCGTACGCGGAGGCGGCGGCGCAGGCGGGCGAGGTGGTGGGGATGACCCTCCTGGAGGACGTCGGCCACTTCCCCCTGATCGACCCGGCGGCGGACGCCTGCGCGGTGGTCGCGGAGGAGATCGCCCAACTGGCCTGGTGAGCCACCCGGGCGGGGGCTCCCGTCATACCCGTAATACCTGAGAGCCACCTCGCGGCTGAGTTCCCCGGCGGGACGCGGGTCACGTGCGGTGATCCGTAACTTCCCTTACCGACGGGCCCGGTGGGCGGGCCGGCGAGGAGGGTGGCGATGAGGAGCCGGCGTGGGGCGGGGGGCACGGGGGCACCGGTGTCGGTACGGGCCGGGCGGTGGTGGCGTGGAGTGCTCGCGCTGGTCGTGGCGGGGGCCGTCGCCGTACCGCTCGCCGGGGCGGCCCGGCCGCGGGTCCCCGCACCGGGGCCCGCCGAGCTCGCGGCGCCCACCGCGACGACCCTCGACGCGACCTACGCGGCCCACCGGGCCAACGCCCTGGAAGCGGCCCGTATGGCCGACGCGTACGGGGACCGGAAGCGAGCGTCGGTCGACCGGGCCCTGGCCGGGCGGCAGTTGCTGTACTTCGACGGGCGGGGGGACGGGCTGGTCACCGAGGTGTTCGGTGACCTCCCGCGAGCCGACCGCGTCGCCGTTCTCGTGCCCGGCTCCGACACCGGACTCGACACCTACGGCCGGTTCCGTGCCGCCGCCCTCGCCCTGCACGAACGCCTTGGTACGCGTACGGCCGTCGTGGCCTGGCTCGGTTACGAGACGCCCGGCACCGTCAGCACCGCCGTCGCCACCACGGGGCGGGCGGAGGAAGCGGCTCCCGGACTCCGGGACGCCGTACGCGACCTGCGTGCCGTCGCCGGACGGCAGGCCCGCGTCTCCCTCCTCTGCCACTCCTACGGCTCTGTCGTCTGCGCCGAGGCGGCACCCGGCCTCGACGCCGACGACATCGTCCTCCTCGGCAGCCCCGGCACCGGCGTCGACACCGCCGCCGCGCTGCGCACCCGGGCCAGGATCTGGGCCGCCCGCGGCGCCGACGACTGGGTCGGGAGCGTTCCCCATCTCAGCGCCGGCCTCTTCGGCACCACGATCGGCTTCGGCGCCGACCCCGTCTCCCCGGGCTTCGGTGCCCGGGTTTTCGCGGCCGGGGACGGCGGCCACAGCGACTACTTCGACCCCCGCTCCACCTCCCTGACCAACCTGACCCGGATCGTCCTCGGCCAGACCCGGGCGGTGACCCCGTGAGCCACCTCACCACCGCGATACGCACGCGCGCCGCGCGGCTCGACACCGCCACCCCCACCCACCGCGACCGCGCTGTCGACGCCCTGCGCGCCCTCGCCATCCTCGGTGTGGTCCTGGGCCACTGGCTGGTCACCGCCCTCGTCTCCGACGGCCGCACCCTGCACACCGCCAGCCCGCTCCAGCACATGCCGTGGCTGGCTCCCGTCTCCTGGGCGTTCCAGACCCTCGCCGTGTTCTTCCTGGTCGGCGGCCATGTGGCGACCCGCGGTTACGTTTCGGCGCGCTCCCGCGGCGTCCCGTACCACCACTGGCTGCGCGACCGGCTGACCCGGCTGTTCGCACCGGTCGCCGCCGTCCTCACCCTGTGGACGACCGTCACCGCCGCGCTGCTGCTCTCCGGGGCCGAGTACGGGACCGTCCGCACCCTGGTGAAGCTGGCCCTGTCCCCGCTCTGGTTCCTCCTGGTCTTCGCCGCCCTCACCGCCGCGACCCCGCTCCTCACCCGCCTCCACCCGCTGTGGCCCCTCGCCGTCGTCCTCCACGTCGACCTGCTCCGCTTCGGCCTCGGCGCCCCCGACCGGCTCGGCTGGCTGAACCTGGCAGCCGGCTGGCTGGTGCCGTACACCCTGGGCGCGGCCTGGACACTCGGTGAGCTGGAACGTCGTAGGACCGGCTGGGTCCTTCTCCTCTCCGGTACGGCCGCCACGGCCGCGCTCGTCGCCTGGGCCGGCTACCCGGCGTCGATGGTCGGCGTGCCGGGTGCCGGGGTCTCCAACCTCGATCCGCCGACGCTGGCCGCCGTCACGTTCGGCCTCGCCCAGTGCGGGGCGGCGCTGCTGCTGCGGGACCGGCTGCGCGGCGCGATGCGGCGTCCCGTCGCGTGGGCGGCGGTGACGCTGGTCAACCTCTCCGCGATGACGGTCTTCCTCTGGCACCAAACCGCCCTGATGGCGACCACCGCCACCGGCCTGCTCGCCGGCCGCCTGCCCGGCCTGCACACCGTCCCCGACGGCCTCGGCTGGGTCGCCGCCCGGCTGGTGTGGCTGCCGGTGTTCGCCGTCGCCCTCGCGGTCTGCAGGTCGGCGTTCCGGTCCTGGGAGCGGGGCGGTGGCGGACGGCGTCGCGGACGGAGCCGGGTGGTCCGCGAACACGGGCCGGCGGCGAAGGACGTACGGCATGTCTAAGCTGAACCGCGTGACGGACAAGGGGGCGGGGCTGGTCCGGCGGTGGCTGGGGGTGCTGCGCAACGACCTGTTGACGGTCCGTGTGGACCCGATGCCCCCGTCCGTGTGGCTGCGCTGGGTGCCGCACGGGTTCGTGTGCCTGGCCGCGCTCGGCATCCTCCTCGGCAACCTGAACCAACTCATGGGGTACGGGCGGCTCCCGCAGGGCGGCTCCGTGCTGGTCGCGGTCGGACAGAGCGGTGCGGCCGTCCTCGCGCTGCGGCGTCCGGTTCCGGCGTTGTGGCTGTCGCTCACCGCCACGCTCGCGGGAGCCGTCCTGCTGCGCCGCATGCTGATGGCCGGCCAGATCGACGGTTTCCCGTGGCCCTGGACCCCGTGGGGGGCCGCGGCCCACCTGTTCGTGCTGCTGCTGCTCGCCCTGCGCATGCCGACCCGGGTGTCCGTCGAGGCGATCGCTCTCACGGGACTGCTCACCTACGTGCTCCAGGGCCTTTGGGGAGCGTGGAACTACTCGCCCACCGGCCAGAACGCCGTCCTGCTGTTCGCCGTCGCCGTCGTCCTCGGTATCGCCCTGCGCGGTCGTCACGAGGCCCGTGCCGAACTCGGCCGGCAGACCACGCTCACCGCAGAGGAACGCGCCCGCCGCACCCTCCTGGAGGAGCGCAGCCGGATCGCGCGTGAGCTGCACGACGTGGTGGCCCACCACATGTCGGTGATCTCCATCCAGGCCCAGGTCGCCCCGCACCTCGTGCGGGACCCGACGGACGAACTCAAGGAGAACCTCGCCGGTATCCGCCAGAACGCGGTCGAGGCACTCACCGAACTCCGCCGCGTGCTGGACGTCCTGCGCTCGGAACACCCCGCCCCCGGTGAACGCGCCGACGCCCCGCAGCCCACCCTCGACCGGATCGAGTCGCTGGTGGAGAACACCCGCGCCGCCGGGCTCACCGTCACCACCGAACTCACCGGTGAGCGGCGCCCGCTGCCGCCCGGCGTGGAGCTGTCGGCGTACCGGATCGTCCAGGAGGCGCTGAGCAACGTGCTGCGGCACGCCCCCGGCGCGACCGCCCACGTCACCCTGGCCTACGACCCGCGAGGGCTGCGGGTGCAGGTCGTCAACACCGGCCCCGACCGGGAGGCGCCCCCGTCCGCGGGGGCCGGGCACGGACTGCTCGGCATGCGGGAGCGGGCCGTCATGCTGGGCGGCAGGCTGACGACGGGCCCCTGGTCCGGCCGGGGCTACAAGGTCGACGCCTACCTCCCGGTCTCCGCCCCGCCCGCTTCCGAACTTCCCCACCAGGACGGCACCGCATGATCCGCGTACTCATCGCCGACGACCAGCAGATGGTCCGCCAGGGCTTCACCCTGCTGCTCAACACGCAGCCCGACATCGAGGTGGTCGGCCAGGCGGTGGACGGACTCGACGCGGTCGCGAAGGCCGCCGAACTCGCCCCGGACGTCGTCCTGATGGACATCCGGATGCCCGAACTCGGCGGTATCGAGGCCACCGCCCGCATCACCACCGCGACCCCGGACATCAGGGTCCTGGTGCTGACCACTTTCGACCTCGACGAGTACGTGTACGAGGCGCTGCGCGCCGGGGCGTCCGGCTTTCTGCTGAAGGACGCCTCCGCCGACCAACTCGCCGAGGCGGTACGGGTGGTGGCGGCCGGTGACGCCCTGCTCGCCCCGGGCATCACCCGCCGGCTGATCGCCGAGTTCTCCCGGCTGGACCCCCGGCCCCGCACCACCTCGCTCCGGCGGCGCGTCGGTGAGCTGACCGAGCGGGAGACGGAGGTGCTCGCGCTGATCGCGCAGGGCCTGTCCAACGCGGAGATAGCCGTACGGCTGGTCGTGGCCGAGCAGACCGTGAAGACGCACGTGGGCCGCATCCTGGTGAAACTGGGCCTCAGGGACCGCACCCAGGCCGCGGTGTTCGCGTACGAGTCCGGACTGGTCCGCCCTTCCGGATACTGATCCGCCCCCCGGACCGAGGGGGCGGTCCGTCTTCCCGGGTACCGGGAGGTGCCCCGGTCGTGGCCTGCGTAGTACCTGAGACGGACGTCCCGGAACCCGTCTCAGCGGGGACGACCGGGGCCACCCGGTCGGCCTACCGTGTGAGCGTGACCGAGACGACGCACCAGCAGCAGTCCCCGGGCGCCCCGCGCGGCGCGGGGGACGGGACCGGGACCCGCAGCCCGGAGTACCGGCTGGCCCAGGACTCCCTGCGGGGACTGCGCCAGGACCTGTTCCACGACGCCTTCGCCTACCGCCCGCTGCCGCCCCGGCACACGGACGGCCCGTTCGTCCGCCGGCTGCCCGCGCGGCTGCGGGCGGGCGCGCGGCACCTCCCGCACGCGGTGGTGGCGGGGTTCGCGCTGCTCGCCCTGAGCGCGGGCGCGCTGAGCGGCGGCCTGCCCGGCGGTGACGTACTGGCCCTGTTCACCGGCATGCTGTGCGCGCTCCCGGTGCTCGCGACGCTGGTCCGGCCGGTCGGCGCGTTCTGGCTGTCCCTCGGCGTGACCCCGGTGGTCGCCCTCATCAACGGTGACGGCTGGGACTGGCCGTGGATGCCCGGCGCGTTCATCTGCCACCTGGCGGTGCTGGTCGTCGTGGCCCTGCGCACCCGGCCCCGTACCGCCGTCTGGATGTGGGTCATGACCGCGCTGTACGCCTTCGTCGCGGACGTCGTCCTCGGCGGGTCGTACTACTACACCAACGGCGGGCCCATGATGGTGACGTCCGCCTTCGCCCTGCTCGTGGTCTCCCTCTGGCACGTGCGGCACATCGCCCAGCAGGAGGTGACCGCCCAGCAGACGGTCACCGCGCACGAGCGGTCCCGGCGCACGGCGCTGGAGGAGCGCACCACCATCGCGCGCGAGCTGCACGATGTGGTCGCCCACCACATGTCGGTGGTCGCCATCCAGGCCGAGGCCGCCCCGTACCGGGTGGAGAACCCGCCGCCGGAGCTGGAGCGGGCCTTCGCCACCATCCGGGAGAACGCGGTCGCCGCCCTCACCGAGCTGCGCCGCATCCTCGGTGTGGTCCGCGCGGAGGACTACGAAGCGCCGGACGCCCCGCAGCCCACCCTCGCCGACCTGGACGCGCTGCTCGTCAACGTGCGGGGCGCCGGGCTGGAGGTGGAGAAGGTGGTGACCGGCGCGGTGCGGGAGCTGCCCCAGGGCGTGGAGCTGTCGGCGTACCGGATCGTGCAGGAGGCGCTGAGCAACAGCCTGCGCCACGCACCCGGCGCGAGCGCCCGCGTGGAGATCGGGTACGTCCTCGGCGGGCTCGGCGTGCGCGTGGTCAACGGCCCGGCGCCCGAGCCGAGCCTCGTGAAACCCTCCCCCGGAGCGGGTCACGGCATCACCGGCATGCGTGAACGGGTCACCATGCTGAACGGCGGGATGACGGCCGGCGCGACGGACGACGGCGGCTACGAGGTGGCCGTGTTCCTGCCGGTCGCCACGGTGAACGAAGGTGACGCATGACCATCCGCGTGCTGATCGCCGACGACCAGATGATGGTGCGCGAGGGCTTCTCGGTCCTGCTGAACGCGATGCCCGACATCGAGGTCGCCGGTGAGGCGGTCAACGGCCGGGAGGCGGTCGAGCGGGTCCGCGAACTCGCCCCCGACGTCGTCCTCATGGACATCCGCATGCCGGAGCTGAACGGCATCGAGGCGACCCGGGAGATCGTCGCCGCGGGCGGCCCGTCCAAGGTGCTCGTGCTCACCACCTTCGACCTCGACGAGTACGTCTACCAGGCGCTGCGCGCGGGCGCCTCCGGCTTCCTGCTCAAGGACGCCTCCGCCCGGCAGCTCGCCGACGGGGTGCGGGTCGTCGCGTCCGGGGAGGCGCTGCTCGCCCCCACGGTGACCAAACGCCTGATCACCGAGTTCTCCAAGCTGTCCGAGGCGCCCAAACTGATGCCGTCCGCGCAGGCGGCGTACGGGGAACTGACCGAGCGGGAGACGGAGGTGCTGGTGCTGATCGCGCAGGGCCTGTCCAACTCGGAGATCGCCGGGCGGCTGGTGGTCGCCGAGTCGACGATCAAGACGCACGTCAGCCGCATCCTGGTGAAACTGGGGCTCAGGGACCGCACCCAGGCGGCGGTCTTCGCCTACGAGGCACGGCTGGTCACGCCCGGCTGACCCCCTGGTCAGAGGCCCGGTTCCGGGCTACCGTCCGTTCATGGCAGCCCTCGACGACCTCGCCTTCGACCCGTGGGACCCCGCGTTCGTCGCCGACCCGTACCCCGCCTACGCCGAGCTGCGGGCAGCGGGCCGGGTGCGGTACTTCGAGCCGACGAACCAGTGGCTGGTCGCCCACCACGCGGACGTCTCGGCCCTGCTGCGCGACCGGCGCCTGGGACGGACGTACGGGCACCGCTTCACCCACGAGGAGTTCGGCCGCACACCGCCCCCGCCGGAGCACGAGCCGTTCCACACCCTCAACGACCACGGCATGCTCGACCTGGAGCCGCCGGACCACACCCGCATCCGGCGCCTTGTGTCGAAGGCCTTCACCCCGCGCACGGTGGAGCGGCTGAAGCCGTACGTCGAAGGGCTGGCCGGCGACCTGGTGGCCGCGCTGGTCGAGGCCGGCGGCGGCGATCTGCTCACGGACGTCGCCGAGCCGCTGCCGGTCGCGGTGATCGCGGAGATGCTGGGCATCCCGGAGGCGGACCGGGCCCCCTTGCGTCCCTGGTCGGCGGACATCTGCGGGATGTACGAGCTGAACCCGTCCGGGGAGGCGGCGGCGAAGGCGGTCCGGGCGTCGGTCGAGTTCTCCGCGTATCTGCGCGAGCTGATCGCCGAGCGCCGCAAGAACCCCGGCGACGACCTGATCTCGGGGCTGATCGCCGCCCACGACGAGGACGACGACCGGCTCACCGAGCAGGAGATGATCTCCACCTGCGTCCTGCTGCTGAACGCCGGCCACGAGGCCACCGTGAACTCCACGGTCAACGGCTGGTGGGCCCTGTTCCGCCACCCCGGCCAGCTCGCCGCCCTCCGCGCGGACCACTCCCTCGTCCCCTCCGCCGTGGAGGAGCTGATGCGCTACGACACCCCGCTCCAGCTCTTCGAACGCTGGGTGCTCGACGAGATCGAGATCGACGGCCGGGTGATCCCGCGCGGCGCGGAGATCGCGATGCTCTTCGGCTCCGCCAACCACGACCCGGCCGTCTTCACCGACCCGTCCCGCCTGGACCTCACCCGCCGCGACAACCCGCACATCTCCTTCAGCGCCGGCATCCACTACTGCATCGGCGCACCGCTGGCCCGTATCGAACTGGCGGCGTCCATGACGGCGTTGCTCCAGCAGGCCCCGACGCTGCGCCTGGCAGCGGAGCCGAGGCGCAAGCCGAACTTCGTGATCCGGGGGCTGGAGGGGCTGGCGGTCGAGGTCTGAGCCCGCCGGGCGCGGCGCGCTGCCGCGCCCGGCTCACTTCGTCTCCAGGTCCCGTCGCCGGAAGCCCGCCAGGCCCAGCCACACCAGACCGGCGGCGACGAGGGACAGCAGGAGCAGCGGGAGCCAGTCCATGTCCGCGGCGGGCAGCCGGGGGACGTGGCCGAACGGGGAGAGGTTGTTCATCCAGTCCGGGAACTGGAGGATCTGGCCGAGATAGCCGACCACGAAGGCGTAGACCGGCACGATCCAGGCCGCCTGGCTCGCCCGGGGGAACCAGCCGAAGAGCACCACGGCCACCCCGACCGTCACCCACAGGGCGGGCGCGTGGGCGAGGGCCGCCCCCACCAGCTTCGGGAGCAGCGAGCCGTCCCCGGTCGAGGCCGCGCCGGCGATGCCGAACCCCAGCCCGGCCAGCAGCAGGACGACCGTACCGCCGCCCATGGCCACGGCCAGGTGGCCGCCGGCCCAGCGGGTGCGCGAGAGGCCGGTGGCGAGGAGCGGCTCGGCGCGGCCCGCCGTCTCCTCGGAACGGGGCCGCAGGGCCGCCATGACGACGTACACCGCCGCGACGACGGCGAGGACGACCATCACCATGGAGGCGAAGGACTCGGCGACGCCCGCCCCGCCGATGCGCTCCAGGGCCTCCTGGACCTCGTCGATGCCCTCCAGCATCTCCTCGGCGTCGCCGAGGATCGACCCGTACATCGCGCCCATCAGGAACAGGCCCGCGCCGAAGCCGGCCAGCGTGCCGCGGTGCAGGCGCAGGGCGAAGCCGACCGGGGTGGTGAGCACGGCGGAGGCCGTGGGGCTGCCCAGCTTCTCCGGACGCAGGCCCGCGCCCACGTCCCGCCGGGTGGACAGCAGGAAACCCGCCGCCGCGCACGCCACCGCGCACACCAGGCACAGCAGCAGCGGCCACCAGCGGTTGTCGACGTACGGGTAGGCGCGCTGCACCCAGCCGATCGGGGAGAGCCAGGACAGGGCGCCGCTCCCACCGCTGTCACCGGCGGCGCGCAGCACGTAGGCGGCCCCGATGACCGCGAGCGCCATGCCGGAGGCGCCACGGGTGTGCGCGGTGGCCTGGACGGTGACCGCGGCGACGGCGGCGAAGACCAGACCGGCGGCGGCGTGGGCGAAGCCGTAGACCAGCGAGCCGGCCGTGTCCATGCCCTCCACACCGAGGCCGGCCAGGCCGAAGGCCAGCAGCAGGGCGAGGGCGAGGTTGGCCAGGACGGCGACGGACAGGGCGGCGGCGAGGTGGGCGTGGCGGCCCACCACGGTCGAACGCACCAGCTCGGCGCGGCCGGTCTCCTCCTCGGCGCGGGTGTGCCGGGTGATGATCAGTACGCTCATGAGGCCGACCAGGACGGCCATGAAGCCGAGCATCTGGTGGCTCAGGATGGAGCCGAAGCCGTCGTCGGTGAGGTAGTGGCGGGGGCCGGACAGGGCGAGGCCCGCCGGGCTGTCCACGCCCTCGACCGCGTTCGCCCGGTCCTGCGGGTCCTTGTACAGGGTCGTGAAGCTGTTCGCCGTCATGAGCGTGCTGAGGGCCAGGGCCAGGATCCACACCGGGAGCCGGACCCGGTCGCGGCGCAGGGCGAAGCGGATCAGGGTCCGGGTCCCGGCCAGCGCGTTGCCGCCGGCGACCGGTGGGGCGGGCGCCCGGGTGCCGGGGGCGGCGGTCGCGGCGGTCACCGCGGCTCTCCGTCCGCGGTCTGCGCGGTGCCGGTGGCGTGCGCGTCGTCCGCGGCCTGCCCGGTGCCGGTGCCGGTGCCGGTGTCGGTGTCGGCGTCGGTGGCGTGCCCGTTCGCGGCCAGTTCGTCGCCGTAGTGGCGCAGCATCAGTTCCTCCAGCGTCGGGGGATGGCTGATCAGGCTGCGGATGCCGAACTCGGTGAGCTTGCGGACCGCGCCGTCGACCTGGCCGCCGTCGACGGCGAAACGGACCCTGCCGGTGGCCTCGTCGACGGTCCGCAGGTCGTGGACGCCGGGCAGAGCGTCCAGGCCGGTCGCGGGCCGCTCGGTCTCCACCTCGATGGTGGTGCGCGTCAGGTGGCGCAGTTCGCCGAGGGTGCCGGACTGCACGCAGCGCCCCAGCCGGATGATGCTCACGCGGTCGGCGAGCTTCTCCACCTGGGCCAGGATGTGGCTGGAGAGCAGGACGGTCCGGCCCGCCGCCTTGGCCTCGCCGATGACGTCCTGGAAGACGACCTCCATCAGCGGGTCGAGGCCCGCGGTCGGCTCGTCGAGGAGCAGCAGTTCGGCGTCGGAGGCGAGCGCGGCGACGATGGCGACCTTCTGCCGGTTGCCCTTGGAGTAGGCGCGGCCCTTCTTGGTCGGATCCAGGTCGAAGCGCTCGATGAGCTCGGCGCGCCGCTTCCTGTCCAGGCCGCCGCGCAGCCGCGCCAGCAGGTCGATGGCCTCGCCGCCGGTGAGGCCCGGCCAGAGCTCCACGTCGCCGGGGACGTAGGCGAGACGGCGGTGGAGTGCCACGGCGTCCGCCCACGGGTCCTGACCGAGCACCCGGGCGGCGCCCGAGTCGGCGCGCAGCAGGCCGAGCAGGACACGGATGGTGGTGGACTTCCCCGAGCCGTTGGGGCCGAGGAAGCCGTGGACCTCGCCGGTTTCGACGTTCAGGTCGAGCCCGTCCAGTGCGCGGGTCCGGCCGAACGCCTTGTGCAGACCGGACACGGTGATGGCCTTCGTCATGCTCCGGAACGTACGCTGGTTTCAGAAATTTGTGAAGTTAAGGAAACGTATAAATCGACGGCTAGACTTGATCCAAGGCGTCTGAGCAGGGGAGATGATCGGGTCATGGCGGAACCGAGCGGGACGGCCCGGGATCCGGAGGCGGTCTCGCGGTTCGTGGAGCACTTCGCGGCACAGCTGGTGGAAGCCGGACTCCCGCGCATGCCCGCCCGCGTCTTCGCGGCCCTGCTCGCCTCCGACACGGGCGCCCTGACCTCCGCCGAGCTGGGCGAACGGCTCCGGATCTCACCGGCCGCGGTGTCCGGCGCGGTGCGCTACCTCGCGCAGCAGCACATGGTCTCCCGCGAGCGCGAACCCGGCTCCCGCCGCGACCGGTACCGGGTCCACGGCGACCAGTGGTACGAGGCCCTCACCAACCGCGAGACCGTCATCCGCCGCTGGCAGGACGGCCTCCGGGAAGGCGTCGCCAACCTGGGCCCGGACACCCCGGCGGGGCGGCGGCTGGCGGAGACGCTGGCCTTCTTCGAGTTCGTGGAGAAGGAGGTCGAGGCGATGATGGGGCGCTGGCGGACGTATCGGGAGGAGCGGTTCGGTAGGGAGTGATCAGTCCGCTACGCTGTGTGGTGGCTGGTCCGCATCACGGGGAGGGCGCATCATGACAGTCATGGCAGAGCGACCGACGATAAGCGGCACCGAGTTCGGCGGCTTCGAGGAGATGCTGGGCCTTCTCGACGACATGCAATTGCGCGACGGCTTCCAGGCCGAGATCATCAGGGGGAACATCGTCGTGTCGCCGTGGTCGAAGGCGTTCTACCTCGACGTCATGGAGCTGGTGTGTGAACAGCTTCGGCCGTACCTCCCCGAGGGGCACCGGATCAGTTACGGTCCTTTCCTTTACCTGTTTCCAGGCCTCGAGCGCGCTTACGGACCCGACATTCACGCGGCGCATCGAAGGGTGAGCCGGAGTACCAGCAATCACCTGGATGGGGAAGCCCTCTCCTTTGTCGCCGAGTTGACCTCGCCCTCCACCCGGGACGAGGACCGGACCGACAAGGTCGAGATCTACGGAAAGGCGGGCGTCCCCGTCTACCTGCTCCTCGACATGCAGGAGGAACAGGCCACGGTCTTCTCGATGCCTTCGGCCAAGGGCTACGAGTCCCGCGACACCAAGCCCTTCGGCGAGAAGCTGTCGATCCCCGCGCCGTTCGACTGCGTCCTGGACACCACCGAGTTCAAGGCCCCCTGACGCCCACCCCTTATCGCGCCGGCAGCACCAGCCCCAGGGACGCCTCCTGTACCACCCACGTCCGCGTCCGTACCGGCCCCGCGACCGCCCCGTCCGCCCGGTACCGGAAGTGCGCGCCCGACACGGTCACGGTCCGGCCCTCCGCCAGCAGCGGGGACGCCTCCGCGCCCACCGACACCGGACGTACCTCGACCCGGGCCCTCCCCGAGGCGCCGGGTACGACGGAGACGCCCTCCACCGGCCGGCCCAGATCGACGAGCGTCTCCCCGTCCACCTCCACCCGCAGCCGCGCTGGCCCCGACTCGAGCGCGGAGACGGTCCCGGACGGCAGCGCCGGCACCAGGGTCCGTACCAGCGACCGGCACGTCCGCAGCCACGGACGGCCCACCCCGCCGTCCGCCTCCCGCAGCCTCGCCACACCCCCCGCCGGCGGGATCCGCAGCGTGCCGAGCACCACCCCGTCGCTGTCGTCCACCAGCAGGTCCATTCGCCGCTCCACCCCCTCCAGCACGGCCCGCGCGGCCGCCACCGTGCCCGTCGGCACGCCCAGCGACCGGGCGAGGGCGACCGCACCCCCCACCGGCACCAGCGACAGCGCGCATCCGGCCAGCTCCCGCTGCCGGTGCAGCAGCTCCACCGCCCGCACCAGGGCCCGGTCGTCGCCCACCACCACCGGCCGCCGCGCACCGCGCCGGGCCAGCGCCCGCGCGAACTCCTCCGGTCCGTTCGGCAGGCACACCTTCGTGCCCGCCGCACCCGCGCCGATCACGTCCTTCGCGATCCGCACGGACTCGCCGTCCGCCCGCCGGGCGACCGGATCGACGACTACCAGGAGCTGATCGGACGTCGCGGAAAAGGTCCTGGAAGTCGCCACCTCGGCCCTGCCTCGCTTCCTCGGGTAGCATCTTTGTGCAAGAGCCCCTTGCGCTGTTGCGCCAGGGGCTTCGTCTATTCCGGGGCACCCGGTCCGACGGTCGGCGGCCAACGGTGGTCGCGCGGTGCACGCGGCGGTGATCCTCCGTGTGCGCCCCTGACCTTGGACATGCCCCGCCCGGAAGGGGTGTACGCGCGTGCCCGCACTTGTGCTGCTCGGTGCTCAGTGGGGTGACGAAGGCAAGGGAAAGGCGACGGACCTGCTCGGTGGCTCCGTCGACTATGTGGTGCGCTACCAGGGCGGCAACAACGCCGGCCACACGGTAGTCGTGGGCGACCAGAAGTACGCCCTCCACCTGCTCCCTTCGGGAATCCTGTCCCCCGGCTGCACGCCGGTCATCGGCAACGGCGTCGTCGTCGACCCGTCGGTCCTGCTCTCCGAGCTGAGCGGTCTGAACGAGCGCGGCGTCGACACGTCGAAGCTCCTGATCAGCGGAAACGCTCACATCATCACGCCGTACAACGTGACGGTGGACAAGGTGACCGAGCGCTTCCTCGGCAAGCGCAAGATCGGGACCACGGGCCGGGGCATCGGCCCGACCTACGCCGACAAGATCAACCGCGTCGGCATCCGCGTCCAGGACCTGTACGACGAGTCGATCCTCACCCAGAAGGTCGAAGCGGCCCTCGACGCCAAGAACCAGATGCTCACCAAGCTCTACAACCGGCGCGCGATCGCCGTCGACCAGGTGGTCGAGGAGCTGCTGGGCTACGCGGACAAGCTCGCCCCGTACGTCACCGACACGGTGCTGGTGCTGAACCAGGCCCTCGACGACGACAAGGTGGTCCTCTTCGAGGGCGGCCAGGGCACGCTCCTCGACATCGACCACGGCACGTACCCCTTCGTCACCTCGTCCAACCCGACCGCGGGCGGCGCCTGCACGGGCGCGGGTGTGGGACCGACGAAGATCAGCCGCGTCATCGGCATCCTCAAGGCGTACACGACCCGTGTCGGCGCCGGACCGTTCCCGACGGAGCTGTTCGACGAGGACGGCGAGGCGCTGCGCCGCATCGGCGGCGAACGCGGTGTCACCACCGGCCGCGACCGCCGCTGCGGCTGGTTCGACGCGGTGATCGCCCGCTACGCCACCCGCGTCAACGGCCTCACCGACTTCTTCCTCACCAAGCTCGACGTCCTCACCGGCTGGGAGCAGATCCCGGTCTGCGTGGCCTACGAGATCGACGGCAAGCGCGTCGAGGAGCTGCCGTACTCGCAGACCGACTTCCACCACGCGAAGCCCGTCTACGAGATGCTCCCCGGCTGGTCCGAGGACATCACCGGCGCCAAGTCCTTCTCCGACCTCCCGAAGAACGCCCAGGCGTACGTCAAGGCCCTGGAGGAGATGTCCGGCGCCCCGATCTCCGCGATCGGCGTGGGCCCGGGCCGCGACGAGACGATCGAGATCAACTCGTTCCTCTGAGTTCTCCCTCCGGGGACCCGGAGATCTCCTGGACGGCCGGTGCGGTGAATCCGCCCGGCCGTCCTGCTTGGGACAAGGCGGTGAGTTCGACGAGTTGCTCTGACCGGCTCGTCCTCCTCCGTCAGGTAGGAAGATGGGGCGCATGCCTGTCAGAAAGCCGTCCACCGAACGGCAGCGCCGCCTCGGAGCCGAATTGCGCAGCATGCGTGAGCGCATCGGCATGACGATCAACGAGGCCGCCACCGTGCACCGTACCGACCGGACGACGGTGAGCAACACGGAGTCGGCCCGTTCCGGGGTGAGCAGCGACCGGGTCCGGGTGTGGGCCGCCAACTACCGCTGTCCGGACGCCGCATACATCGATGCGCTTGCTGAGATGGCTCGGGAGCGTGGGCCGCATTGGTGGGACGAGTACCGGGGCCTGCTGCCCGCCGGGCTGTTGGACATCGCGGAGATGGAGCACCACGCGGCGGCGTTGCGTTCCGCCCAGATCATGCACATGCCGGGCCTGCTTCAACTGCCCGACTACATGCGGGGCGTCTTCGCGGAAGCGGTCCCGGCCATGGCGCTCGCCGACCTGGAGCAGCATGTCGCCTTCCGGCTGAGAAGGGCGGAGATTCTCGACCGCCCGGATCCGCCGTCCTGTGAGTTCCTGGTCCACGAGTCCGCGCTGCGGATGAGGTTCGGGGACCGTGGCGTCCTGCTACGGCAGATCGAGCACCTGCTCAAGCAGGCGGAACGGCCCAACGTCGCCGTGCGTGTGGTGCCATTCGGTGCCGGAGGCTTCGCCAACGCGGGGAGTTCGACGCTCTACGCCTGCGGCCCGGTGCCGCAGTTGGACACGGTGCAGATCGACGTGCCCACCGGTGTCGCCTTCCTGCATGCCGATACCTACTTGGTGAACTACCGTGCCGTACTCGACCGGATGGGTGAACGCGCCCTGGAGGCAGGGGAGTCGCTCAACTTCATCCGGCAGGTTGCGGAAGAGATCTGAGGCAGGGGTCCGGTGGAACTTCACTGGCGCAAGTCGTCCTTCTCGGCGGACACCGGGAGTTGCATAGAGGTAGCGGAACACGACGGATGGATCTTCCTGCGGGAGGGAGACGACCCGGACGTGGTGGTGCGGACGACGCGCCGCAAGCTCCGGGCCTTCCTGCAAGGAGCCAAGGCGGGTGAGTTCGACCGCTTCGTGTCGTAGTGCTTGCGGGCTTGGCCCTTTCGCCTATGCCACTTCGCGGACTTCGCGCAACGTGTTGTCTCACACATCACCATGCGCGTACTGTGTGTAGTGCTCGATGGTCACTCCGTGACGGTCGGGCGGACTTCGAGCACACAGAAGTGCCCCGGCGGTGAGCGACCACCCCGGGGCAGGTCAACGCTGCAAAGGAGCGTCAACATGCCCAAGCCTATCCGGCATGCCCTCGAACGGGCACTCGCCCTGGTCCTCACCCACCTCCTTCCCGCCACGGGTCGGCGCCGACGGCAAGGCCGGCCGAGGCATGCCTACGCGACCCCGCGCACCCTCTCCGGCCTGCGGCTGCTCGTCCAGCGGGCCGCTGTACCCGCCCTGAGTGAAGCGCTGCCGGCGAAGGCGAAATCCCGCACGGCGAAACGTCCCGACACCACCGCCCCGCTCGACGACACCGGTCCTCTCGTCCGCCCCTATCTCCTCGCCCACGAACGGCGGCAGCGGCAGGCCGAACGCCGCGCAGCCCTCGTCCTCGCCCTGGAAGGGATCGACATCGGGCCGTGGGTCATTCACGGCCACCGGGTCGGCACCCCCGCCGTGGCCCTGGGGGCGACGGCCTGATGAGCGCGACGCCGAACACGCGGGTGCAGGTGGACCGCATCCCCAGCAAGCCCGTCCGCCGACAGGACGACGGAACCATCGCCATCGATCTCTGGCTGCGCCGGGACGGGATCTTCGACACGGACACGGTGCTGCGCCTCAGCCCCGCCGAGGCCGAGGTGCTGCACGCCCAGCTCTGCTATGCCCTCGACGACGGGGCCTGGATCCGTCTCCGCGACGAGGGCACCCGGTCGACGCTCACGCTCAAGCAGGTCACCGACGCCACGACGATCGACGGCACCAAGGAGATCGAGACCGAGGTGTCCGACCTGCACGCGACGGCCGACATCCTGCGCCGGGTCGGTCTCACCGAGGTGCGCTACCAGGAGAACTACCGTGAGGAGTGGCGCTTGGGCGAGGTCGCCTTCGACTTCGACACCTGGCCCGGCCTTGCCACCTTCCTGGAGATCGAGGGGCCCGACGAGGCATCGGTCCGGCAGGCCGCCGCGCTGCTGGACCTCGACTACTCCGAAGCACGCTTCGGCAGCGTCGACGAGATCTACAAGAGCGAGGCAGGGCGGGACATCCTCGCCGAGTCAACCCTCCTTTTCTCCGACGCCGACCGGGCCGCCGGCAGCATCGCCTGATCGCTACCGCGGCCGGTCGGTCGTGTTCCCCGGTGCCCGCGCGGGTGCCGGGGAACGGGCATAGCCTGAAGCCGTACCGCCGCGTGCGTCGACCAGAAGAAGGTGAGTGCGATGCGCGTGCTGCTCAAGGCGACCATGGACACGGAGAAGACGAACGAGCTCATCCGCAGTGGGAAGATGCCCGAGGTGATGAAGGAGGCGCTCGACCGGCTCCAGCCGGAAGCGGCGTACTTCGGGCCCGTGGACGGGCAGCGTACGGCGCTGCTGGTCTTCGACATGGCGGACAGCTCCGAACTGCCTCCGGACGGCGAGCCGTTCTTCACCGAGATGAACGCCCGTGTCGAGGTGACCCCGATCATGAACGCCGAGGATCTGCAGAAGGGGCTCTCCCGGCTGGGCTGACGCTCAGCTGAAGACGATCATCGATCCCTGGGCCAGGCTCCGGGTCGCCGCCGCGTGCAGGCCCAGCCAGACGTGGCGTTCGCGGGCGAAGGGGCTGGGGTCGTACGGGGCCGGGACCGCCGGCTCCTCGAGTTCGGTCGGGCCGCGCGGGGGTTCCGGTGCCGCCGGGGGGTTGGCCGGGTCGATGCCGATCGACGGGGCGACGAGCTCCAGTTCGCGCAGCAGCGCGTGGGAGGAGCCCAAGGGGCCGCCCCCGGCGAGGAGTTCGTCGCTGGAGAGCGGGACGGGGAAGTCGACGGGGACGTACGCGCCCGCGTGGTCGTAGTGCCAGACCAGGTGCGACTGCTGGGCCGTCGCCTCGAACATCTCCAGCAACTGCTCGTAGTCGCCGCCCAGTTCGTCCACCGGCGTGACGGGGAGCCCGCACACCTGGAGCAGGTACACGCGCCGCAGGAAGTGCAGCGCGTCGTAGTCGAACCCCGCGACCGGGGCCACCTCACCGGTCAGTCCCGGCATGTACTGGTACACCGGCACCGGTGGCAGGCCCGCCTCGGCCAGCACCGCGTTGTACTGCGCGAGTTCCTCGGCGAACGGATTGTCGGGCGTGTGGCACAACACGTCGACGAGCGGTACCAGCCACAGGTCACAGGCCAAAGAGGGCTCCTCGTATCGCGCGGGCGTCGGAAGTCGTCGGGGCGGCGGGTGGTCGTCCCGGTCAGGGAAGCGTATCCGCGCCCGGGGCGGGCGGCTCCCCCCGTGCGGGCCGTGGTGCGGGTCGTTTACCCGCCCCGCCGGCCGTCAGCCCTCGACGAGGGCCAGCGAGTGCGCGTTGTACGCCTCGACGATCGCACGGGCGGTGTCGGTGTCACGGCGCGCCAGCGCGTCGACGAGAGGTGTGTGCTGCGACCACAGCCGCCCGCGGAGGTCGGGCAGCCGCCGCAGCCGCTGCACCGCGTACACCCATCCCTGGACGCGGAGCCGGTGCAGGAAGTCGGTGAGGTACGGGTTGCCGAACACGGACGTGAGTTCGCGCCAGAAGCGCAGGTCGTAGCCGATGAGGACGGTGAGGTCGCCGGCGAGGGCCGCGCGCTGGGCCTCCTCGCCGCGTCGGCGCACCCCGGCGAGGGCGGCCGCGATCCGGGGCTCCTCCGGCCGCAGATGCGTCAGCCGGCCGGTGGCCAGCGCGTGGAACATCCCGTCGATGACGAGACTGCGGGCCTCGATCATGCCGCGGAAGTCGTCGGCGGAGTACTCGCGCACCCGGAAGCCCCGGTGCTGGTCGGCGTCGAGCAGCCCCTGCGCCGACAGGTCGACCAGCGCCTCGCGGACGGGGGTCGCGGACACGCCGTACTGCTCGGCGATCTCCTTGACGGTGAACGCCTGCCCCGGCTGGAGCCGCCCGGCCAGCACCTCGTCACGGAGCGCGTCGGCGATCTGCTGCCGCAGGGTGCTGCGGGTCACAGTGCCGTTGCCGGTGATGCCGGGCATGGTCGGGCGTCTCCCTCGTCGCGTTCGAGTGGCGTGCGCGCACAGCGGCACGGGCACGCCACCTTACGCCGTCGGGTGAGGCGTGGAGTGTTCGAACGGGCGCGGGACGGAAGCCGCCTCGCGCCCGCTCCGGCGAGGGTCGCACCGGCCCGCCCTCCCGGTTACGCCACGTAGCCGTCCGCCACGGTCAGGGCCGCGTCCAGCGCCGCGAGACCCTCCTTCAGCTCCGCCTCGCTCGCGTTGCACGGCGGCACCACGTGCGTCCGGTTCATGTTCACGAACGGCCAGATGCCGCCCTCCTTCGCGGCGGCCGCGAACGCCGCCATCGGGGCGTTCGCCTCACCGGCCGCGTTGTACGGCACCAGCGGCTCGCGGGTCTCCCGGTCGCGCACCAGCTCCAGCGCCCAGAACATGCCCACACCGCGGACCTCGCCCACACAGGGGTGCCGCTCGGCCAGCTCCCGCAGCCCCGGCTCCACGACGGACGCGCCGAGCCTCGCCGCGTTGCCGACGACGTCCTCCTCCTCCATCACGTTGATCGTGGCGACGGCGGCGGCGCAGGCCAGCGGATGCCCCGAGTAGGTCAGACCGCCCGGGTACGGCCGCCTGGCGAAGGTCTCCGCGATCGCCCCCGAGATGGCGACCCCGCCCAGCGGCACATAGCCGGAGTTCACCCCCTTGGCGAAGGTCATCAGGTCCGGGACGACGTCGTACAGGTCGGCCGCGAACCACGTCCCGGTCCGCCCGAACCCGGCCATGACCTCGTCGAGGACGAGGACGATGCCGTACTTGTCGCACAGTTCGCGGACACCGGCCAGGTAGCCGGCGGGCGGCAGCATGATGCCGGCCGTGCCGGGGACGGTCTCCAGGATGACCGCGGCGATCGTCGACGGCCCCTCGAAGGCGATCGTCGTCTCCAGGTGCTCCAGCGCCCGCGCGCACTCCTGCTCCTCCGTCTCGGCGTAGAAGCGCGAGCGGTACAGGAACGGCGCCCAGAAGCGCACGACCCCGGCGGTGCCGCTGTCGGAGGCCCAGCGGCGCGGGTCACCGGTGACGTTCACGGCCTGCTGGGTGCCGCCGTGGTACGAGCGGTAGGCGGAGAGCACCTTGGGGCGCCCGGTGTGCAGCCGCGCCATGCGCAGGGCGTGCTCGACGGCGTCGGCGCCGCCGTTGGTGAAGAAGATCCTGTCCAGGTCGCCGGGGGTCCGCTCGGCGATCAGGCGCGCCGCCTCCGAGCGTGCCTCGACGGCGAACGCGGGCGCGAACGTCGTCATCGTCGCCGCCTGCTCCTGGATCGCGGCGACGACCTTCGGGTGCTGGTAGCCGATGTTCGTGTAGACGAGCCCGCTGGCGAAGTCGAGATAGCGGCGGCCGTCGTAGTCCCAGAAGTACGACCCCTGCGCCCCGGCGACGGCGAGCGGGTCGATGAGCTCCTGCGCGGACCAGGAGTGGAACACATGCGCACGGTCGGCGGCCTTGACGGCGGCCCGGGCCTCGGGGTTCGGCTGAGGGGTCATGCCGCAGAGGGTAGGCGGGGCGGGCGGGTCCGCGACATCGGCGGCCTGTCTGCGGTCGGGGGCTTTCCGCGACAGGTTGTCGAACGGGGAGCCGGGGGAGTGTTGACAGTCTACTGTCATAGTGACAGGGTTCTGTCATAAGGGAGCGTGTTCACCATCGGACAAGGGAGCGGTCATGACCCGCAAGCCCGTGCACCTCGCCGTCTACGACACCTACGCCGACTGGGAGACCGGTCACGCCACCGCCCATCTCGCGGGCGCCGGCCACCGGGTGCGCACCGTCGGCCCGGCCGGGGAACCGGTCACCAGCATGGGCGGACTGCGCGTGCTGCCCGACCTCGCCCTCGACCGGCTGCGCCCCGAGGACAGCTCGCTGCTGATCCTCCCCGGCGCCGCCCGCTGGGACGAGGGCGACGACCTGGCCCCCTTCGCCCGCGCCGCCCGCGCCTTCCTCGACGCCGGTGTGCCCGTCGCCGCGATCTGCGGGGCCACCGCCGGGCTCGCCCGGGAGGGGCTGCTCGACGACCGGGCGCACACCAGCGGCGCCGCCCCCTACCTCGCCCTGACCGGATACGCGGGCGCCGGGCGGTACGTCGAGGCCGACGCGGTCACCGACGGCCTCCTCGTCACCGCGGGCCCGACCGAACCCGTCGCCTTCGCCCGCGAGATCTTCCGGCTGCTCGGCGCCTACGACGACCGGGTGACCGACGCCTGGTACCGGCTGTTCCACGACTCCGACCCGGAGGCGTACGCCGCCTACGAGGAGGCGCTGAGCCGGTGAGCCGACAGCAGCAGGACCTGCTCAGCCGGGGCGCGCTCGGCAGCTTCCGGCTGAACGGCCAGTTCCTCGCGGTCGCCGAGGAACTGGCCCGGCCCGCCGGCATCACCGCCGCCTGGTGGCAGGTGCTCGGCGCGGTCCTCGGCGAGCCGCTGCCGGTCTCCGGGATCGCCAGGACCATGGGCATCACCCGGCAGAGCGTGCAGCGCATCGCCGATCTGCTGGTGGAGCGCGGACTGGCCGAGTACCGGCCCAACCCGGCCCACCGCCGCGCCAAGCTCCTCGCCCCGACCGACGCGGGCCGGGCCGCGATCGGCCGCATCGACCCCGGTCACGCGGCCTTCGCCGAGCGGCTGGCACGGGCGTACGGGGAGGAGTACGGCGAGGAGGGCCTCGACCAGGCGGTACAGGCGCTGGAACGGCTGTCCCGGGTGCTCGACACCCTCGGCCGGCCTGTTACGGAACCGTAGACCTCGCCCGGCTCCCCCCGTGCCGGCCCCGCACTATCCTCGATCCGTTGCCCACTGCAGGGGGAAGGCGGCGCAGCGATGGAGAAGCTCGGGGCGGGGGATCCGCGGAGCATCGGGGCGTACCGGCTGCTGGCGCGGCTCGGGGCCGGCGGGATGGGACACGTCTACCTCGCCCGCTCCGACCGGGGACGCACCGTCGCCGTGAAGCTGGTCCGCGAGGAACTGGCCCGGGAGGAGGAGTTCCGGGCGCGGTTCCGCCAGGAGGTGCGGGCGGCGCGGCAGGTCGGCGGCTACTGGACGGCGCCGGTGCTGGACGCGGACACCGAGGCGCCCGTGCCCTGGGTCGCCACCGGGTACGTCGCCGGTCCCAGCCTCCAGCAGGTGGTCGGGCACGACCACGGGGCGCTGCCCGAGCGTTCGGTGAGGATCCTCGCCGCCGGTCTCGCGCACGCCCTGAAGGACATCCACGCCGCCGGGATCATCCACCGCGACCTCAAGCCGTCCAACGTGCTCGTCACGATCGACGGCCCGCGCGTCATCGACTTCGGGATCGCGCGGGCGCTGGAGACGGTGACCGACGGCGGGCTCACCCGCACCGGCGCGCTCGTCGGCTCGCCCGGGTTCATGGCGCCCGAGCAGGTGCGCGGCGACCGCATCACGCCCGCCTGCGACGTGTTCTGCCTCGGCTCCGTGCTCGCCTACGCCGCGACCGGAGAGCTGCCCTTCGGCACCGCCAACAGCGGTGTGCACGCCCTGATGTTCCGCATCGCCCAGGAGGAGCCCGACCTGGAGCGGGTGCCCGAGGGCCTGGCCGGGCTCGTACGCGACTGTCTGCACAAGGACCCGGCCGCGCGGCCCACGCTCGACCAGGTCCTGGAACGCACCGGCGCCGAGGACACCGTCGTCGGCGGCCGGTCCCGCGACCCCTGGCTGCCGAGCGCCCTGGTCGCCCAGCTCGGCCGCCACGCGGTACGGCTGCTGGACACGGAGGACCCCGAGGCACCGCGGCAGCACCCGCCGACCGCGGTCTCACCGGACCCGCCGGCGGAGCCCGCCGGCGAGGCCCCCGAACACGCCCGCGCCGCCGACGACTCCACCACGCCGGCACCCCCCGCCACGCCCGCCCCGCCCCCGCCGGGGCAGCCGGGGGTGAACCAGCTCCCCACCCTGGTCGCGGGCCAGGACGGACCGAACGCCCCGCCCCCGGCCCCCGGCCCGGCCCCGGCCGGCGCGTACGGCCAGGCCCAGCAGCACCCGCAGCCCCCCGCGTACGGCTATCCGTACGGCAACGGCCACGGCGCCGGGCAGACCCCGCCGTACGGCCCGCCGCCCCCCGGGATGATCCCGCCCCACGGGCCGGTGGCCGAGCCGCGCCGGGACGGCCGCTCCACCGCGCTGCTCGTCGTGATCGCGCTGGTCGTCGCGCTCGCCGCGGGCGGCAGCGTGTACGCGCTGATGAGCGGCGGCGCCGACGACGACCGCGCCTCCGGCGACCCGTCGACGCCCGCCGCGTCGAGCAGCGCGCCTCAGTCCACGGGGCCGGCCACACCGGACGACCGGCCGACGGCCGGCACCGGCCCGCCGAGCAGCTCCGCGCCCGCGGACGGGACGGTCCCGGCGGAGTTCCTCGGCAACTGGTCCACCACCATCGACAACGCGAGCGGGCAGCACAGCCGCCGGCTCACCGTCCAGCAGGGCGAGATCGGGGACACGGTGATGTCCCTCGTCGCCGACGGACCCACCGGCAACGGCAGCTACCACTGCGTCTTCGAGGCCCGGCTCACCGGCAGTTCCGGCGGCCGGCTGGACCTCGGCCCGTCCTCCGTGACGGTCGGCCCGCGCAGCACCTGCACCCCGGGCGCCGCCAGCCGGGTCACCCTGCTCCCCGACGGCTCCCTCCAGCGGGTCAACACCGGCAGCGGCGAGCAGCTCACTTACACCCGGGATTGACCAGCGCCCCAAGTCGGCGCCGGACGCGGGTGGTTGAACGTCCGGCGAACGCCGGTGAACCACCTCACGCGGGGCAACGGCCAGGACGTGATCCGCACGCACGGGCACCTGCCGTGCTGGACGCCGGAGCGAACGCAACTGTGCGCACGGCGCACACCGTGACGGCCGGGCGGCATGGCGCACACCGTGACGGTCGGTCCGTGCGGCGCTCGCCGTGGCGGTCGGTCCGTGCGGCGCTCACCGTGACGGCCGGTCCGTGTAGGGCTCACCGTGGCGGTCGGGTGGCGCTGGCGGTCGGGCGGCACGGTGCTCGCCGTGGCGGTCGGTCCGTGCGGCGCTCACCGTGGCGGCCGGGCGGCGCGGCACTCACCGTGACGGCCGGGCGGCGCGGCGCTCACCGTGGCGGTCGGGTTCAGCGCGGCTCCGGTGGGCGCTGCCTCGGCATGTTGGGGCGGGCCGGTCCCGGCGGCGTGGGGAAGCGGCCGTGCGGGAGGGGTCCCTCCGGGCGTCCTGCGCCCGCCAGCGCCGTCTGCACGCCCAGTGGGGCACCCCCGCTGCGGAACTCCACCATCCAGTCGGCCGTCTCGACCCTGACCAGCTCCGTCACGTCCTCCGAGAACCGCCTGAGCACGGTCAGGCACCGCTCGGCCGCCTCGCTCGCCGTGCCCTCCGCCGGGCCCAGCACCTCACGGATGCACTCCGACGCCCAGTCGAACTGGA
Organism: Streptomyces sp. NPDC030893; assembly: GCF_055571535.1. Classification (NCBI taxonomy): domain Bacteria; kingdom Bacillati; phylum Actinomycetota; class Actinomycetes; order Kitasatosporales; family Streptomycetaceae; genus Streptomyces; species Streptomyces sp. NPDC030893. The sequence goes on from NZ_JBVIFC010000028.1 coordinate 39,058, forward strand.
ACGTCTGCAGCCGCCGCTGCAGGGCCTGCGCCGTCGCCACGTCCCGCATCCAGCCGGACGTCATCCCGAAGAACCGGTCCCCGGCGACACACGCCACCGCGAGCAGCAGCGCCAGATACCCCCAGGGCGCGCCCCCGTCGGCCACCCCGGTCAGATCGAGCAGGGGCAGCGCCGCCCCGGTCAGCGCGCCCGCCGCGGTCCCGGCGCGCAGCGACCACGCGCACCGCCGCTTCCACGCGCGGTCCGCGAGATACCAGGCGGCGGTGTCCAGCGCCCCGCGCTCCACCCACCGGTACAGCTCGTCCAGGCGGGCCGCCGGGTCGCCCCAGTCCCCGAGCGGGAACTCCCGCCCGGCCGGGTCGTCCGGCCATGGCCCGGCCGCCCCCTCGCCCCGCCGGTCCTGAGACCGACCCTCGGGCTGCATCTCCGGCTGACCCACCCGGTATCTCCCTACTGCACCGACCCTGCCCTGTGCTCACGCGGCTGACCCTTCCTACCTCCCAACGGGTGGCGGCGTCGGGGGTTCGGGCGCTCTTTCCCCCGGAAGGAGGCCGTGATCAGGTATAGGGCCCTCGGCGGGACTCACTCGAAAGAGTGCTGCGGCGACGGCTGTCCCGACCACGTAGGCTCGTGCCGAACGGCAAAACCGTGAGAACCGTGAGAACGGACCGGCGGACCGAGGACGGACGGACCGAGTACGGACGGACCGCGGACCGACGGCCGACGGACGACCAAGGAGCTGAATCGTGATCCCCGGTGGTGGCCAGCCCAACATGCAGCAGCTGCTCCAGCAGGCCCAGAAGATGCAGCAGGACCTGGCCAGGGCGCAGGAGGAACTGGCGCGTACGGAGGTCGACGGACAGGCGGGCGGCGGACTGGTGAAGGCCACCGTCACCGGCTCCGGCGAACTGCGCGCGCTGAAGATCGACCCGAAGGCGGTGGACCCGGAGGACACCGAGACCCTCGCGGACCTGGTCGTCGCGGCGGTCCAGGCGGCCAACGAGAACGCCCAGACCCTCCAGCAGCAGAAGCTCGGCCCGCTCGCCCAGGGCCTGGGCGGCGGCGGCATCCCCGGTCTCCCCTTCTAAGACGGCCCGCGGGCCTCTACCGTACGTACAGAGCGAACACCAGGAAGGGACGGCAGTCCGTTGTACGAAGGCGTGGTCCAGGACCTCATCGACGAGCTGGGGCGGCTGCCCGGCGTCGGTCCCAAGAGCGCGCAGCGGATCGCCTTCCACGTCCTGCAGGCGGAACCGACGGACGTGCGGCGCCTCGCGCACGCGCTGATGGAGGTCAAGGCGAAGGTCCGCTTCTGCGCGACCTGCGGCAACGTGGCGCAGGAGGAGCACTGCGCCATCTGCCGTGACGCCCGCCGCGATCCCGCGGTGATCTGTGTGGTGGAGGAGCCCAAGGACGTGGTCGCCATCGAGCGCACCCGTGAGTTCCGCGGCCGCTACCACGTCCTCGGCGGCGCGATCAGCCCCATCGACGGGGTGGGCCCCGACGATCTGCGCATTCGGGAACTCCTGGCCCGTCTCGCCGACGGTACGGTCACGGAGCTCATCCTGGCCACGGACCCGAATCTCGAAGGCGAGGCCACGGCGACGTACCTCGCCCGGATGATCAAGCCCATGGGCCTGAAGGTCACCCGCCTGGCCAGCGGCCTCCCGGTGGGCGGCGACCTGGAATACGCGGACGAGGTGACCCTCGGCCGCGCCTTCGAGGGGAGACGACTCCTAGATGTCTGACGCCACGCTGCACGCGACCGACCGGAACCCGGACGACTTCGCGGTCCAGGTCGCGGACCAGATCGAGAGCTTCCTGGTCGCCGTCACGGAGGTCGCGAAGGGCGACGAGCCGGACTCGGCGGTCCCCTTCCTCCTCCTGGAGGTCTCCCAGCTCCTCCTGGCCGGCGGCCGCCTGGGCGCCCACGAGGACATCGTCCCCGACGAGCGCTACGAGCCCGACCCGGGCCCCGAGCCCGACGTGGACCAGCTCCGCGAGAACCTGGCCCGTCTCCTCGAACCGGTCGACGTCTACTCCGAGGTCTTCGACCCCTACGAGCCCCGCAAGGCGCCCGTCCCCGCCCGCATCTCCGACGACCTCACCGACGTCATCACCGACCTCCGCCACGGCATGGCCCACTACCGCGCCGGCCGCACCACGGAGGCGCTGTGGTGGTGGCAGTTCTCCTACTTCTCCAACTGGGGCTCCACGGCCTCCGCCACCCTGCGCGCCCTCCAGTCGGTGGTCGCCCACGTCCGCCTGAACCAGCCCCTCGCCGAACTCGACGGCCTCGACACCGACCAGGGCATGGGCGACGACACCCTGGAATTCGAGGCGGGCCAGGTCATGGCCGAGGAGATCGGCGTCCCTCTGGGCGTCCGCGTCCGCCCGGTCACGTGACCTTCACGACGGCGCGTGTGTGACGCGGGGCACTTTTCCGAGTGGTCCGCGCCGGGATGGGCATGAGCCCCCCTGCACGGGCGCCGGAAGTCTCACGATGCGATATCGCGGAGGGGTTTTTCGGACGCTCGATAGACTGAGCCGACCGCGACGCACACATGTGTGTGCGGACTGTGGAAAAACGACGGATTGAGCGAGGAGCGCACGTGGGCCTTGTCGTGCAGAAGTACGGAGGCTCCTCCGTAGCCGATGCCGAAGGCATCAAGCGCGTCGCCAAGAGGATCGTGGAAGCCAAGAAGAACGGCCACCAGGTGGTCGCCGTGGTTTCCGCGATGGGCGACACGACGGACGAGCTGATCGATCTCGCCGAGCAGGTTTCCCCGATCCCTGCCGGGCGCGAGCTCGACATGCTGCTGACCGCCGGAGAGCGGATCTCCATGGCCCTGCTGGCCATGGCGATCAAAAACCTGGGCCACAACGCCCAGAGCTTCACCGGCAGCCAGGCAGGTGTCATCACCGACTCGGTCCACAACAAAGCCCGCATCATCGATGTCACGCCGGGCCGGATCAAGACCTCGGTGGACGAGGGCAACATCGCCATCGTGGCCGGCTTCCAGGGCGTCAGCCAGGACTCCAAGGACATCACCACGCTCGGCCGCGGCGGCTCCGACACCACCGCCGTGGCCCTCGCCGCCGCGCTCGACGCCGAGGTCTGCGAGATCTACACGGACGTCGACGGCGTGTTCACCGCCGACCCCCGCGTGGTGGCGAAGGCCAGGAAGATCGACTGGATCTCCTTCGAGGACATGCTCGAACTGGCGGCCTCCGGTTCCAAGGTGCTGCTCCACCGCTGTGTGGAGTACGCCCGCCGGTACAACATCCCGATCCACGTCCGCTCGTCCTTCAGCGGACTGCGGGGCACGTGGGTCAGCAGCGAGCCGCTGGTTCGCAAGACACAGCAGCAAGGGGAAATGCAGGTGGAGCAGGCTCTCATCTCCGGCGTCGCGCACGACACCTCCGAGGCCAAGGTCACGGTCGTCGGTGTGCCGGACAAGCCCGGCGAGGCGGCTTCGATCTTCCGTACGATCGCCAATGCCGAGATCAACATCGACATGGTCGTGCAGAACGTGTCCGCCGCCTCCACGGGCCTGACGGACATCTCCTTCACCCTCCCGAAGACCGAGGGCCGCAAGGCCATCGACGCCCTGGAGAAGAACAAGGGCGCCATCGGCTTCGACTCCCTGCGCTACGACGACCAGATCGGCAAGATCTCCCTGGTCGGCGCGGGTATGAAGACCAACCCGGGCGTCACGGCCGACTTCTTCACGGCGCTCAGCGACGCGGGCGTGAACATCGAGCTGATCTCGACCTCCGAGATCCGCATCTCGGTCGTCACCCGCAAGGACGACGTGCCCGAGGCCGTCCGCGCCGTGCACTCCGCCTTCGGACTGGACTCCGACAGCGACGAGGCCGTGGTCTACGGAGGCACCGGCCGCTGATGGCCGGCCCCGAAGGTACCGGACGTTCCGGGCGGCCGACGCTCGCGGTCGTGGGAGCGACCGGGGCCGTGGGCACGGTCATGCTCCAGATCCTGTCCCAGCGGGCGGACGTCTGGGGCGAGATCCGGCTCGTCGCCTCCCCCCGCTCGGCCGGCCGCAAGCTGGCCGTGCGCGGTGAGGAGGTCGAGGTCGTGGTGCTCACCGAGGAGGCCTTCGACGGGGTCGACGTCGCGATGTTCGACGTACCCGACGAGGTCGCCGCACGGTGGGCGCCCATCGCCGCCGCCCGTGGCGCGGTGGTCGTCGACAACTCCGGCGCCTTCCGCATGGACCCGGACGTGCCGCTCGTCGTGCCCGAGGTCAACCCGCACGCCGTACGCAGGCGCCCGCGCGGGATCGTCGCCAACCCGAACTGCACCACCCTGTCGATGATCGTCGCGCTGGGCGCGCTGCACGCCGAGTTCGGCCTGCGCGAACTGGTCGCCTCCTCGTACCAGGCGGTCAGCGGCGCCGGGCACGCGGGCGTGCGCACCCTGCGCGAACAGCTCTCCCTCGTGGCCGGTACGGAACTGGGGACCAGCCCCGGCGACGTACGGCGGGCCGTGGGCGACAACACCGGTCCGTTCGCGGAACCGGTCGCGCTGAACGTCGTACCGTGGGCCGGGTCGCTGCGCGAGGACGGCTGGTCCTCGGAGGAGATGAAGGTCCGGGACGAGTCCCGCAAGATCCTGGGCCTGCCCACGCTCCCCGTCGCGGTCACCTGCGTCCGCGTCCCGGTGATCACCACCCACTCCCTCACCGTGCACGCCCGCTTCGAGGGCGAGGTCACTGTCGACAAGGCGCGCGAGATCCTCGCCACCGCACCCGGCGTCGTGCTGTTCGACAACCCGGCCGCGGGGGAGTTCCCCACCCCCGCCGACGTCGTCGGCACCGATCCGACCTGGGTCGGGCGGGTACGGCGGGCCCTGGACGACCCCACGGCACTGGAGCTCTTCGTGTGCGGGGACAACCTGCGCAAGGGATCGGCGCTCAACGCCGTACAGATCGCCGAACTGGTGACGGTTGGTGGTTGAACAGTGAAAAGTTCTGGATCACTGAGGAATCGTTTGTAGGATCTGTGTAAGTCCCGCAGCCCGGGTTCTCGGTCTGGACCACTTGTCACCGCGGATACGGCAACCGAGGATTGCACGAGGATTCACCTCCCCGTCTTCCGCAACCGAGCGGACGGCGGGGAGCGTCTTTGCGGTCGCCCTTTCCGGGGCACGGGGACGCTGCCTTTCAGGCGTGGGGACGTCTGGAGCCGGACGTGGGGACGTCCGTTCATATGGAATACAGGGGAAGAGCGGGTCGCATGAGGGCATTTGATGTGCTGTCGGTGGTGCTGCCTGACGCGGGCGGGTGGCCGGCGGCACCGGCCGCCGGAAAAGTGACGCCCGGCGCGTACAACCCTCGCGGGGGGAAGCGTGTCCAACTTGCGTGGCTGAGGTACTCGACTTCACAGCGCCGCGCGGCACGGCCCTCCGGCCGCCCCGCAAGGCTCTCCGACCCCGCATGCCCGGCGCGTCCGGCGGCGGCATGCCGGTGATCGCCCCCATGCCCGCAGCGCGCCCCGCCCGCATACCCGGTCAGCGTGACGGCGCCGACGACGTCGTGGCGGCCGGTACCACCGTCGACCACCTCACCGAGACCTACCGCGCGCACTACCGCTCGCTGCTGGGCCTCGCGGCGCTGCTCCTCGACGACACCGCCTCCTGCGAGGACGTCGTCCAGGAGGCGTTCATCCGTGTCCACTCCGCCCGCAAACGGGTCCGGGACCCGGAGAAGACCCTGGCCTATCTGCGCCAGACCGTCGTCAACCTGTCCCGGTCCGCGCTGCGCCGCCGCATCCTCGGCCTGAAGCTGCTCTCCAAGCCCATGCCGGACATGGCGAGCGCGGAGGAGGGCGCCTACGACCAGCTGGAGCGGGACTCCCTCATCAAGGCGATGAAGAACCTCCAGCGCCGCCAGCGCGAGGTGCTGGTGCTGCGCTACTTCGCGGACATGACCGAGGCCCAGGTCGCCGAGACGCTCGGCATCTCACTGGGTTCGGTGAAGGCGTACGGCTCACGCGGTATCGCGGCGCTGCGGCTGGCCATGGGGGCGTCGGCATGAGCGACGGCAGGAACGCGCACCACGAGGAGCGCGAACCCCAGGGCCCACCCACGCCGGACACGGAACAACAGCCGGCGGACACACCGACCACCGACACCGCCCGAGCGACCGGAGACGTACGGGACGCAGCCGCCGGTGGGGATGCCGACACCGGACCGGATTCCGCGGGTAGTCGGGATGCCGACGCCGGTGGGGATGTTGACGCCGGGCCGGATTCCGCGAGTGGACCGGGTTCCGCGGGCGGTCGGGAGGCCGTTGCCGGGCGGGAGTCCGAGGGTGTACGGGATGCTGACGCCGGCCGGGAGGCTGTGGGCGTGCGGGATGCCGACGCCGGCCGGGATGCCGACGCCGGCCGGGGTGCCGGTGCCGGGCGGGAGCACGGAGGCGTGGGGGAGACCGGGGACGGGCCGGCGCGGTTGCGCGGGCTTCTGACGCCGCACGGGCAACAGCCGAAGCACACGCACGCTGGGAACGGAACTGTGAACCACGGCCTGGACGACCGAGGCCCCGAGGGGCTCGACTCGGACGAGCTGGAACTGCGCACCCTGCTGCACCAGGCGGTGCGCGAGGTGGAGCCGGGCGACGGCACCCTGGACTATCTGCGCCGGGCCGTCCCCGCCCGCCGGGCACGCAAGCGCCAGGCCCTCGTCGGCATGGCCGCCGCCGCCCTCTTCGTCGGCACGGCCGTCCCCGCCCTCGTGCACGTCACGAACACCGGCGGCTCCGACGCCAACCCGTCGGCCGTCGGCCACGCCTCGCAGACGCAGGGCGGCACCGGGGAGGGCAAGGACCCCAGCGGCGGCGAGAGCACCGCCGGCGGCTCCTCGGACCGGCTCGACGCCGGAGGCAAGGGCGAGAAGAAGGACGAGGACAAGGGCGGCACCAGCACCGGTTCCGACACGGGAGCCACCGACGGGGCCGGCCCCTCGGCCGACGCCACCGCCGCGGCGCCCGCCTGCACCCCCGCCCAGCTGGGCCCGGCGGCCGCGAGCAGCGCCGCCCCCGACTCGACCGGCGCGGTCTACGGCTCCTTCCGGGTCACCAACGTCTCCACCGCCGGCTGCACGGTCGACGGCGCCGGCGAGGTGGGCGTCACTCCGCAGGGCGCCGCCTCCGCGGCCAAGGTGGGCACGGCACGGCACGTGGCGGGCGACGCCGCGGCCGGACTGCCCGACCCCTCCCTGGAGGCGCGCTCGCTGGTCCTCGAGCCGGGTGCCGCCTACGAGGTGCAGTTCGCGTGGGTGCCCTCCGAGACGTGCCCCACCCCCGGCGGCACGCCGGGCGGCAGCACCGGCGGGCCCTCGCCGGACCCGTCACCCAGCGACGACCCGACCACGACGACCGGCGCGTCGACGGGCACCGACAGCGGCACGGCCACCCAGCTGGTCCGGGAGGACGGCGGGACCGAGGGCAGCGTGGCGGTGTCGTACACGGCGTCGACGGGCGCAGGCTCGGCCACCACGACGGTGGCCAACGCGTGCGCCGGGACGGTCTACTGGACGGGGCTGCTGACGCCCGCCGGCTGACGGGCAGCGTCCCCGTCCTCACCGCCGGCCGCGTCCTCGTCCCCGCCCTCCGCGAGACCCAGCTCCGCGTCGCGGGCGAGCTCCAGCTCACGGCGGAGCAGACGGAACCACATGAAGATCACGAAGCCGATGAAGGCGAACCACTCGGCGGTGTAGCCGAGGTTCTGGAACGCCTTCAGGTCCAGCCCGGTACCGCCCGGCGCGGACGCCGGTACCGCCTTCATCCCCGAGTCCCCGCGGTTGAGCGTGACCCAGGCGTCGTACACGTCGTACGGCACCAGGTTCACCAGCGAGGCGGAGCTGATCGCCCCCGCCTGGCCCTCCGGCAGGCCGCCGCGGGCGCTGACGCCGTTGCTGCCAGGCGTCTCGGACGCCTGGAGCGCTCCGGTGACGGTCACCTCGCCGGAGGGCGGCGCGGGCACCTTCGCCGGGTCGGGTTCGCCGGGCAGCCAGCCCCGTACGACGGGCAGGGCGCGGCCGGTGTCGGTGCGCAGCAGGGTGAGGACGTAGTAGCCGTCCTCGTCGTCCAGCTTGCGGTCGGGCACGAGCAGCTGGGTGTCGTACCGGCCGCTCGCGGTGGTCTGCTTTCCGGAGGTGGCCTTGGTCACGGGCAGCAGGCCGTCCAGCGGCCGGGCCTCCTCCCGCTGGTCCGAGACGACCCGCTCCTCGGCGGCGCGGTGATTGTCCACCCGGTCCTCGAACCGGCCCAGCTGCCAGGACCCCATGAAGACGCAGAAGGGGATGGACAGCAACAGGAAGACGTTGATCCCCCACCAGCGGGGTGTCAGCAGAAACCGGTACACGCCCCCAACGGTACGGGGCCGCGGGCGGTTCCCGGCCCGCGGGGTCGGCGCGGACGCGGTCACACCGGCGCCGCGGACGGCTCTCCCGTCACCGCTCGACCAGATGTTCGCGTCCCGCCGGGGGCTCGTACGGCTCGGGCCAGAAATCGGTGATCGTCGCTATGCGCCCGGAGGCGTCCGCGGTGAAGAAGGAGAGGCCGTCCATCGTCTCCTCCCCGACCGTGAACCGGGCCCACGTGACCACCTGGCCCGGCTCGGCGACGACACGCTCCAGGCGCAGGTGCCAGTCGCCCGGGTACTCGCGGTTGAACCGCACGTACCGCTCCCGGCCGCTGACCTGCTCCCCGGTCTGGGGCAGCGCATAGACGACGTCCTCCGCCAGTGTGGCGGCGAACGCGGTCCAGTCACGGGTCTCGGCGGCCTTCCAGAAACGCTCGACGTTCTCGCGCAGATCGGTCATGCCGTGCAGTGTGCACCCCGCCACTGACAATCCCGCCCGGCCGCCCGGCCCCACGCCCCCGACCTGCGGCGCGAGGCAGCCGGCGCCTGTGGACACGACGGCCGTGACGGATCCGGTGGAGGTTGTCCACAGGGCTGGGGACTGTGTCGGTGGAATGCCCGCCGGGCGGGCAAGATGGGGTCATGACTGAGAGCAACGGGTCCGACGCGCCGGGCCGGGCGGACCACCAGACCGAGCGAGTGGAACAGGGCGCGGGCATGCCCGACTGGGAGAAGCGCTTCCGCGCGCCCCGGGTGTCCCTGCCCGACTGGGCCGAGGACGCCCCCGACCGCTCCCTGTTCGTGTCGAACGCGACGGGGACCTACGAGCTGTACGCGTGGGACCGGTCGACGGACGACCAGCGTCAGGTGACGCACCGGCCCAACGGCACGACGGACGGCGTGCTCTCGCCGGACGGCGAGTGGATCTGGTGGTTCGACGACAAGGACGGCGACGAGTTCGGCGTCTGGCGCCGGCAGCGGTTCACGGGCGGCGAGGACGAGCTCGCGGCCCCGGGTCTGGACCCCTCCTACCCCGCGGGTCTCGCGCTGGGCAGGAACGGCCGTACGGCGGTCGTGGGCCGTTCCACCGACGAGGACGGTACGACGATCCACCTGGTCCGCACCGGTGAGCCGCCGGTGGAGCTGTACCGGCACCGTGAGTCGGCGGGCGTCGGCGACCTCTCCTACGACGGTTCGCTGATCGCCGTCGAGCACACCGAGCACGGCGACGCGATGCACTCCGCGCTGCGGGTGATGCGCCCCGACGGTACGACGGTGGCCGAGCTCGACGACACCGAGGGCGGCACGCGGGAGCTGGGCCTTGAAGTGCTGGGCTTCGCGCCGGTGCAGGGCGACACCCGGCTGCTCATCGGTCACCAGCGGCGCGGACGCTGGGAGCCGCTGGTGTGGGACGTGGCGACGGGGGAGGAGAGCGACCTCGCGCTGGAACTGCCCGGCGACGTCAGCGCCGAGTGGTACCCGGACGGCACGGGGCTGCTCATCGCGCACGGCTTCGAGGCGCGCGGCGAACTGTTCCGCTACGACCTCGCCGAGCGCCGGCTGGTGGAGATCCCCACCCCGCGCGGCGCCGTCTCGGGCGCGACGGTCCGCCCCGACGGCAGCGTGGAGTACCTGTGGTCGTCGGCGGCCGAACCGCCGGCGGTGCGTTCCACGGCGGGCGGGGTGGTCCTCGACCCGCCCGGGATGAAGTCGCCCGGGTCGGTGCCGGTGGAGGACGTGTGGGTGGAGGGGCCCGGCGGCCGTATCCACGCGCTCGTGCAGAAGCCGGCCGGCGCGACCGGCCCGCTCCCCACGGTCTTCGACATCCACGGCGGCCCCACCTGGCACGACAGCGACTCCTTCGCCGCGGGCCCGGCGGCCTGGGTCGACCACGGCTACGCGGTGGTCCGCGTCAACTACCGGGGCTCCACGGGGTACGGGCGGGCCTGGACCGACGCGCTGAAGCACCGGGTGGGCCTGATCGAGCTGGAGGACATCGCGGCGGTCCGCGAGTGGGCGGTCGGCTCCGGCCTGGCGGACCCCGCCCGGCTGATCCTCACCGGCGGCTCCTGGGGCGGCTACCTCACGCTGCTCGGCCTCGGTACGCAGCCGGAGGCGTGGGCGCTGGGCATCGCGGCGGTCCCGGTCGCCGACTACGTCACGGCGTACCACGACGAGATGGAAGCGCTGAAGGCGATGGACCGCACCCTGCTCGGCGGCACACCGGAGGAGGTCCCCGACCGCTTCGAGGCGTCGTCCCCCATCACCTACGTCGATCAGGTGAGGGCCCCGGTCTACATCTCGGCCGGCGTCAACGACCCCCGCTGCCCCATCCAGCAGATCGAGAACTACGTCAAGCGCCTGGAGTCCCGCCACGCGGTCCACGAGGTCTACCGCTACGACGCCGGCCACGGCTCCCTGGTCGTCGACGAACGCATCAAACAAATCCACCTGGAACTCGACTTCGCCGCCAAACACCTCCCCTAACCACCCCCACGACCCCAGCCGCGGGACCGGCAGGCAGCCACCTGCGGGCAGTCGTGCCGCCCCACCCCACCCGCAGGCAGCCATCTCACCGCGCCCCAACTGCGGGCAGTCGTGCTGTCCCCCCCCCACCCGCAGGCAGCCACCTCACCGCGCCCCAGCTGCGGGCAGTCGTGCCGCTGGGGCGGCACGGGTGGGCGCAGCGGCACCCCGCAAGCGCGGGCAAGCAAAACCCACCCCCGCCCACCCCGGCGGGGGGGGGGACTCCAAAAAGAACAGGGGGGCAGGCCACCCCCAGACCAACTCCCCCCAAACCGGGG
>NZ_JBVIFC010000029.1:0-39821 GCF_055571535.1 Streptomyces sp. NPDC030893
TTCCCCTCCCACCCCCCCCCCCCCCCCCCTCCCCCCCCCTCCCCCCACCCCCCCCCCCCCCCCCCCCCCCCCCCCCCCCCCCCACCGGTCACTCCTCGGCGAGCAGGGCGTACGCCCGCTCCTGGAACGGGTCGTGGGCGCGGTAGCGCCGGCTGCACACGGCGGCCAGGGCGGTGCCCGTGTCGGGCCGGAACGCGAGGAAGGCCTGCTGGCCGAGGGTGGCTCCGGAGTGGAAGTACAGGTGGCCGTCGCCGGCGGGGTGCCGGAACCAGGCGGCGGTGTGCACCTGCCGGTGCCCGAGTCCGCGGCGGAGCACCGGGGTGCGTACGGCGCGCAGCGCGCCGGTCAGCGGGGGGCACCGGTCGGGGTCGAGGTGGGCCTCGAGGAAGGTGAGCAGGTCGTGCGGGGTGGCCCGGACGGCGCCGGCCGCCTGGAAACCGCCGGCGTCGAAGGCGGGCACGGGGGTGCGGCCGTCCTTGCCGTGGCCGGGGGCGTCGGGCCCGCCGGCGCCCGCCCGGAGCGCCGTGTCGCCGAGGCCGAGGGGTTCCAGCAGCCGGCCGGTGATCAGCTCCGGCCACGGTGTGCCGGTGGCGACGGCCAGGGCGTGGCCGAGCACGGCGACACCGAAGTTGGAGTAGCGCCAGCGGGTGCCGGGCCGGTGGCGGGGGCGGTGGCGCAGGAAGGCGTCGACGACGCGCGCGTCGGGGTAGCGGGCGTAGGGGTTGGTGCGCCGGGCGGGCAGGGCCCGGACGTAGAAGTCGGCGGGGAGGCGGGGCAGTCCCGCGGTGTGGGTCGTCAGGTGGACGAGGGTCGCGGGCGCCGGGCCGGCGGGCCGGCCGCCGTCCAGGAGAGGGCGGGCGGGTTCGCCGCCGGTCAGCCGGCCGCTGTCCACGAGGGCGGCCAGCAGCAGTCCGGTGAACGTCTTGGTGGCCGAGCCGATCTCGTAGCGGAGGGTGTCGCGCGGACGCGGTGGGGGCGGTGCGGTGCCGCCGGTGCGTACGGTGCGGCGGCCGTGCCGGGACACGGCGAAGACGGCGTGGGGCGCGTCGGCCGCGGCGACGGCGTCGCCGAGCCGCTCGTACAGGCGCTCGTCGGCGCGGGACTCCGGCCGGTGGGCGGGGGCGTCGTCGTCGGACGGGAGGCCGGGCCAGGGGGTGCGGTACGTCGTCGTCATGAGGCGCGGGCCAGTTCGGTGAGGGCGCGGGAGGTGGCCAGGACGGAGGCGAAGGCGGCGACCAGCGTGGAGTGGTAGACGATGTCGAAGACCGCTTCCTCGTCGCCCTCGGGCATCGTCCGGACGGCCGGCATGGCGCCGTCCGGCTGCTGGGCGGCGGCGAACGCCTTCCAGGCCGGCTCGTCCAGCGTGGGCCGGGGCAGACAGGCGTCGACGACCAGGAGTTCGCCGAGCAGGTCCCAGCGTTCGAGGTCCAGCCAGTCGTCGATCCAGGCCGGCAGCCATGTGGTCAGGTAGTCGGCGATGTCCGGGGGCAGCGCGCCGGGGTTCTCGCCCCAGTCGGTCAGGTGGAACACGCAGTGCGTGACGGCGTAGGCGATGCGGCCCTCGACGGTCCAGGGTTCGGGGGCACGGGCCAGCCAGGTGGTGCGCAGGACCTCCGGCTCCGGGGGCCGGGGGGTGAGTCCGTAGCGGCGCTGGAACGCGGAGAGCGCGAGCCTCCGGGTGGGGGGCATCTCGAACGCCTCCCAGCCGGCGAGGCGGTGGTTGAGTTCGACCGCGCGTTCCAGCTCGGGCTGGCTGTAGCCGAGTTCGCGGAACGGCAGGTAGACCTCGAACGGGACCGGGGAGATCGGTTCGGTGCGCTGTGCGCGCACCAGCATGGTGCCGCCGTCCAGGGTGTCGCGCCAGGCGTGGTCGATCAGCCGGCGGGCCAGTTCGGCCTGGCGGGAGCCGGCGACGCCCTCGCGGAACAGCACGGTGCAGATCAGGGCGAGTTCACCGACGGGTTTGAAGCGTTCCAGGAAGCCCACCTCCGGGTCCGCGTCGGGCTCCAGCCGGAAGCCGTCGCGGTGGGTCCAGAGCCATTCCAGGGCGCCGGCGCCGACGGCGTGGATCAGGCGGGTGTCGGTCATGCCGGCGCTCCTTGTCGGCCGGGCCGCGTTCCGGCGCCGGCCGGGTGCGCGGTGGTGAGGACGGCCGCGAAGGCGGCCAGGAGGGTGGAGTGGTAGTGGAGGGCGAAGTACCGCCCCGGGTCGGCGGTTTCGCCGTCGCCGGCGCCGCGGCCCTCTTCCGGGATCGCGCCCGAGGGGTCCTGCGCCGCCCTCAGGCGCTGCCAGGCGTCCGGCGGGACGACGTCGTCGAGGGGGCGGGGCAGGGTCGCGGCCACGGCCAGCAGCTCGCCGGCCAGGTCCCACATCCCGGCGTCCAGGCAGGTGTCCAGCCAGGCCGGCAGCCAGTCGGCCAGGTAGCCGGCGAGGTCGGGCGGCAGCGCGTCGTCGGCGCGTCCCCAGTCGGTGAGGTGGAAGACGACGTGGGTGAGGGCGTATCCGGCGGCGCGTTCGAAGGTCCAGGGTTCGGGCAGTCCGCCGAGCCAGGTGCGCGGCAGCAGGGCCGGGACCGTTCCGGGCCGGCGGATGCCGCAGCTCTCCTCGGCCTTCAGCACACCGAGCCGCCGGGTCGGGTCCTGCTCGGTGAGCCGCCAGCCCCTGGTGCGGGCGGTCACGGCGGCGGCCTCCTCGTAGGCGGGGTGGCGCAGCCCGGCCGAGGCGAAGGCCGCGTAGACCTCCAACGGGTAGGTGGCGAACGGCTCCAGGCGTTGCAGCCGGGTGAACAGTTCGCCGTGGCGCGTCTGTTGCCAGGCGAAGTCCAGCAGCGCGCCCGCCCGGGCGTGCAGCGGGTCGGCGGGGGCGGTGCGGTGGGTCACGGTCGCGCAGACCCTGGTCAGTTCGCCGAGCGGCTTCCAGGTGCCGTCGACCCTGCCGTCGGACGCCAGCGCCTCCTCGCCGAGGGCGAAGCGGTCCCGGTGTGCGGTCACCCAGGCGAGGGCGTCCTCGGCGAGCTGCCGGACGTCCGGGGGGCCGGGGGCGGTCACACGAGTACTCCGGTCCGGATCAGCCGGGCCGTGCGCACCTGGAGCGCGACGAGCGGGTCCTGTCCGCTCATCAACTTCACGAAGTCCAGGCCCGATTCGAGGCCGAGGGTGTCCGGCACACCGGGCAGCAGGGTCAGCCAGCGGCCGGCTCCGGCGGCCTGCCGCCAGTCCCTGCGGCGCACCGCCCGGACGAATCCGCGGGCCACGTCGACGGGGCGGCGCACGGCCGCGCGGCTCACCGCGCAGTCCTCACCCGGCAGCGCGAGCGGGGCCAGTACGGCGAGTTGATGGGTGAGGGACTGCCAGCCCGCCTCGTCGAGCCAGCCGGTGCCCGGCTCGTCCGCGGCCCCGGAGGAGCCGGAGGGGTCGATCCGCCGCAGGGTGCGTGCCATGCCCCAGTGGCTCCAGCGGACGGTGGGCGCGGCATCCGCGCGGGGCGGATACGCCTCGACCGCCTTGCGAAACACGGCCACTTCGGCGGGGTCGGGCGGGGTGCCCGGCAGAAGGCCCGGCAGCATCGCGTCGGCGCCGAGTACGCGTACGGCGGCGAGCGCGAGGTCTCCCGCTTCCCCACCGGTCCCCGCGGAGAGGACCGCGTGGGTGTGGTCCCCGCCGTGAAGGGCGGAGACCACACCGGAAGCGAGGTCCTGCACCGCGGCCTGCAAGCGGGTCGAAGTGCCTGACTGCTCCATATCTCGTGCTCCCGTCGATCCCGTTCAGCCCTTCTTCGGACGCGGGGTCGGGGGCGACAGCAGAACGAACCCTCCGCCGCCCGCTACGGCCAGCCCGGCGCACTCACGGCTGTCGCGGTACACACCGTCGGTCTCGGCCGGGTCGAGTGCCGCCTCGATGTCGGTGCTCTGGATTCCGGTGAGTTCCTCGATGACCTTCTCGTCGGGACGCATGACACCATCTCCCTGAGGTGAAGCGAGTACCTTCCCCTCCAGACTCACCCATATCGGACAATTCACGCCACTTTTCCCGGACTTGCTTTTCGTCACTTCTTCAACGGGAGCAGGCGTCAGGCGGAGTCGGCGGGCGGACGCACACCGGACAGGAGTACGCCGCTGTGCGGGCGGGTGGGGACACGGTTGAGCGGGATGGCCAGGTTCTGCTCCGGCACCGTGTACTCCGTTCGGGCGAGCCGTCCGGCGAGCGCCTCCAGCAGGCCGACGGTCACGCCCTCACCGGGACAGCGGTGACCCTCGGCCGGGTCGCCGCCGCCCTGCGGGATCGCTTCGTCGCGTTGCACGGGCCGTTCGAGGAAGCGCTGCGGGCGGAAGGCGTACGGATCGCCCCACAGGGACTCGTCGTGGTTCTGCCCGTACACGTCGAGCACCACCAGTCCTCCGGCCGGGACCCACTCCCCCCGCCAGTACAGGTCGCGTGCGGCGAGACCGCCGAGGAACGGCACGAACGGGTAGAAGCGGCGCACCTCGTGCGCGAACGCCGCGGTGAACGCGAGGTCGCCGCCGGCCAGGGGCGCCCGGTGCCCGGGCCCGCGGTGCAGGGCGTGCGCCGTGAAGGCCACGAACCAGGCGACCGCGGTCGTCGGGCGGACCACGTTGAGCAGTTCCACCGCGGCCGTCTTCTCGTCGAGCGGCCGCCCGTCGGCGTCACGGTGCCGGCACACCAGGTCGAGCACCGAGTCGCCCCGCGCGGTGACGTCGCCGGAGCGCACGTCCCGCACGAGCCGGCCCAGCCGCTCCTCCTGGCGGGCGCGGGCGCGCCGGGCCCGCAGATGACGCGGCCCGGCGGTGGCGAAACCGTCGACCATCGCGATCATGTCGCGGGCCGTCGCCACGGCCCCGTCGTCCCCCAGCGGTATGCCGGCCCACCGGTGGACCCCGGTGGCGAGCACCGTGCTCGCCTCGTCGAACAGCACGACGGATCCGCGCCGGCCCCACTCGGGTACGGCCTCGTCCCAGGCCTCGGTCACCTGGTCGACGAGGCCGGCGATCCGGCCGGGTTCGAGCAGGGGCAGGAACAGGGACTTGCGGGCGCGGTGGGCGGGACCGTCGAGGGTGTGCACGGCCCCGTGGCCGAAGAGGGTGGCGAGCACGGGTTCGGGGAGGGCGCGGTGCCGGTGCACATTGCGCTCGTCGTAGAAGAACCGCACGGCCTCGGGGCCCCGCAGCGCGAGCGCGGGACGGCCCAGGATCCGGGTGCGGACCACCGGGCCGGGGGCGTCGCGCATCCGGTTGGGCAGCCAGGCGTAGCCCTCGGCCAGCAGGGGCAGGGTGCGGTCGATCATCGGGCGGCTGAGTACGTCCATGGCCGCCGGGTGCCCGCCGGCCCTCCCCGGACACGCCCGGCGGCGGCAGGGCACCCGTACGGGTGTGGCCGAGACCACGCGGCGAAGGAGGCGCGGATCACGCCGGGACGGGCCGAGCGGCGGCTACCGTCGGTGCGGTTTCCCCACCCCGACGGTTCGGACGGCCCGGCAGTGCAAGCAGATCTCTCCCCGGTCATCGCGGCCACCGCGCAGTGGCTGACGCGTTCCTTCCCCGCGTCCGGCGGGGCGCTGGCCTCGGCGCTGTGCGAGGTGCAGGCACGGCAGGCGGTGACGGTCGCGGCCCGGCTCCGGTACCCCTCCGCGATGGACGCCGCCCTGGTCCACCTGGCGGGCCCGGGCGGTTCCGCGCGGCTCGACTGGGTCACCGGCGCGGACACCGGCGGGGAGGGCGACGGGTACGCCTGGCGCACCTGGGTCGACGAGGTCGTGGCGAGCTGGGCCGCCTGTCTGCTCGCCGACCCGGAACTGGCCCGTCTCGCGGTCGGCTCCCTCGGCGGGGACACCCCGGCCGAGTTCCGCCGGCTGCTCGCCCCGGACGAGGCCGACCGCCGTTCCGCGGCCCTGCTGCGCCACCCCGACCTGCTCTCCCCGGTGGCCGCCCTCCACCACGGCTCCCTCCTCGCCCGCCTCGGACCGGACACCACCCTCGTCGCCTGACCCCGCGGAAGCCGTCCCGGGGCCCCAAACCACACTCCGGCTCCGGCTGCGCCCCGGGGCGCCCCACCCTTCCCGTCCGGCACCGCTGTGACCTGCGTAAACGTGGAGCGCCGCGCTGTGTTCACGTTCCGTCACTCACCGGATTGCAGTAGGCGACCGTGCCGCGGGGGTGGCGGCGGCGCACGCTGATCGAGGGCTCGACGGCCCCGGTCCGGGTGCCGGAAGCACCGTGCCGGCCCGGACACCGACGCCTCCGACGGAGGGCTGAGCGACATGACCACCGCCATATCCCGGAACTGGGAGCACGTCGTCGTCACCGGCGGCGCCGGCTTCGTCGGCTCCCACCTGTGCACCACCCTGCTCGACGCGGGTGCCGCCGTCACCTGTGTGGACGACTTCAGCACCGGCCGGCCGGAGAACGTCACCCCGCTGCTCGAGAGGCCCGGATTCACGCTCGTACGGGCCAACGCGGCCGAGGAACTGCCCGTGGACCGGCGGCCCGACCTCGTCCTCCACTTCGCCTCGCCCGCCTCCCCCGCGGACTACCTGCGGCTGCCGCTGCACACCATGGAGGCAGGCAGCCTCGGCACCCGCAACGCCCTGCGGCTCGCCCAGGAGTCCGAGGCCCGGCTGGTCCTCGCCTCCACCTCGGAGGTGTACGGGGACCCGCTGCAGAACCCCCAGGACGAGCGCTACTGGGGCAACGTCAACCCCGTCGGCCCGCGCAGCGTCTACGACGAGGCCAAACGGTTCGGCGAGGCGCTCACCACCGCCCACGCCGACACCCACGGCACCGACGCCTGCATCGTGCGGCTGTTCAACACCTACGGCCCGCGGATGCGCGGCCACGACGGGCGGGCCGTGCCGACCTTCGTCCGGCAGGCCCTGGCCGGCGAGCCGCTCACCGTGACCGGTGACGGCCGTCAGACCCGTTCGCTGTGCTACGTCGACGACACGGTGGCCGGGATCCTCGCGGCGGCCGCCCACGGCATGCGCGGCCCCGTCAACCTCGGCAACCCCGGCGAGATCACCATGCTGGACCTGGCCCGCCTCGTGGTCCGCCTCGCCGGTTCGGCGTCCGACATCCGCTACATCGAACGCCCGGTGGACGACCCGGCCGTGCGCTGCCCCGACATCACCCTGGCCCGCGACAAGCTCGGCTGGGAGCCCCGGGTGGACGCCGAGGAGGGCCTGCGCCGCACGATCGCCTGGTTCCGCGCCGAGGCCGGTCACTGAGCGCGGCCGTCCCCGCCCTGGACCCGCGGCCGCGCAGGCCGCCCCGATCCGCGAAAGGCCGTCCGCCATGCGCATCCTCGGAATCAACGCCCTCTTCCACGACCCCGCCGCCGCCCTGGTGATCGACGGACGGACCGTCGCCGCCGCGGAGGAGGAGAGGTTCTCCCGGCGCAAGCACGGCAAGCGGCCGCTGCCGTTCTCCGCCTGGGAACTGCCCGAGAAGGCCGCCGCCTGGTGCCTGAAGCACGCCGGGCTGCGGCCCCAGGACCTCGACGCGGTCGCCTACTCCTTCGACCCGGCGCTCGCCCGTCCCGCCGACGCGATGGGCCTGGACGACCCGTGGGACCACCTGCGGCTCACCTACGCGCGGGAGGCCCCCGGCTTCCTGCGGACCGCGCTGCCCGGGCTGGACCCCGGCACCGTCCGCTTCGTACCGCACCACATGGCGCACGCCGCCTCCGGCGCCTTCGCCGCACCCGGCGGCGGGGACTGCTCGGTCCTGGTGCTGGACGGCCGCGGCGAACGCGCCTCGCACCTCGCCGCCCGCCGCGTGGGCGACCGGCTCGAACCCCTGCGCGCCCAGGACCTCCCGCACTCGCTCGGCCTGGTCTACGAGGAACTCACCGAGCACCTCGGCTTCCTGCGCTCCTCCGACGAGTTCAAGGTGATGGCCCTCGCCTCCCACGGCACCCCGCGCATGCTGCCCGAACTGCGCCGGTACGTGTACCCGACCGGTGACGGCGGCTTCCACGCCTCGGGCGTGCCCTGGCACGAACTCTGCGCGCCGCGCGGCCCCGACGAACCGTGGACCCGGGACCACGCCGACGTGGCGGCCAGTGCGCAGGCCGTGCTGGAGGAGACCCTGCTGGACCTGGTGCGCTGGCTGCACGGCCGTACCCACGACCGCGTCCTCACCCTCGCCGGGGGCGTCGCCCTGAACTGCGTCGCCAACTCCCGCATCGCCCGGGAGGGCCCGTTCTCCCGGGTGTGGGTGCAGCCGGCGGCCGGGGACGCGGGCACCGCGCTGGGCGGCGCCCTGCTGCTGTCCGCCGGGGCCGGTGACGGGCCGGAGCCCATGCCCGGCGCCGACCTCGGCCGGGACTGGTCGGACGCGGAGCTGGGCGCCTGGCTGAAGACCGCCGCCGTCCCCTTCGAGCGGCCGGCCGACATCGCCGCCACCGTGGCCCGGGCGCTGGCCGGCAACGGCATCGTCGCCTGGTTCCAGGGCCGCAGCGAGTACGGCCCCCGGGCGCTCGGCCACCGCTCGCTGCTGGCCCACCCCGGCCACGCGGGCAACCTGGAGCGGCTCAACGACGTCAAGGGACGCGAGCAGTTCCGTCCGGTCGCGCCGATGGTGCTCGCCGACCGGGCCGCCGAGATCTTCGACGGGCCGCTGCCCAGCCCCTACATGCTCTTCGTGCACGACGTGGCCCCCGCCTGGCGGGAGCGCATCCCCGCCGTGGTGCACGTCGACGGCACCGCCCGCATCCAGACCGTCGACCCGGCGCGCGAGCCCCTGGTGGCGGGGATGCTCGGCGAGTTCGAGCGGCTGACCGGGCTGCCCGTGGTCGTCAACACCAGCCTCAACACGGCGGGCCGGCCCATGGTGGACGACCCGCGCGACGCCCTGGAGTGCTTCGGCTCCTCCCCCGTCGACCTGCTGGCCATCGGCCCGTACGCGATCCGGCGCGGTGACGTCTTCCGCTCCGCCGGCGAAGGCGAGGTCCTGCGATGACCGGATCCCCCGCTCCGGGCGGCGAGTACGCCGTGGTGGTGCCGACCCTCGGCCGGCCCTGCCTGGGCCGGTGTCTGCGGGCGCTGGCCGAGGCGGACGGCCCCGGCCCGGCCCGGGTCGTGGTGGTCGACGACCGCCCGGACCCCTCGGCCGCGCCGCTGACCGCCGCCGTTCCGCCGTCGCTGCGCGCGCGCACCCTCGTCGTGCCCGGCGGGGCGCGGGGACCGGCCGCCGCCCGCAACACCGGGTGGCGGGCGGCCGGGGACGTGCCGTGGGTCGTCTTCCTCGACGACGACGTGGTCCCGGGCGCCACCTGGGCCGACGACCTGGCCCTCGACCTCGCGGGAGCGAACGTCGCGACCGCCGGGATCACCGCCCGTATCGACGTGCCCCTGCCGGCCCACCGCCGGCCCACCGACTGGGAGCGCACCACCGCGGGCCTCGCCACCGCCCGCTGGATCACCGCCGACATGGCGTACCGCCGCCGGACGCTGGAGAGCACCGGCGGGTTCGACGAACGGTTCCCCAGGGCGTTCCGCGAGGACGCGGATCTGGCGCTGCGGGTCCTCGACGCCGGCTGGACCCTCGCCGAGGGCCGCCGTCTGACCACCCATCCGGTACGGGAGGCCGGGCGCTGGATCTCGGTACGGGCCCAGGCGGGCAACGCCGACGACGTGCTGATGTCCCGGCTGCACGGCCGTGACTGGCGGCAGCGGGCGGACGCGCCACGGGGGCGCCTGCCCGGGCATCTGGCGGTGACCGCGGCGGGTCTGGCGGCCGTGGTGTGCGCGCTGTCCGGCCGGCCGCGGGCCTCGGCGGTCTGCCTCGGCGGCTGGCTGGCCGGCACCGCCGAGTTCGCCCTGGCCCGGATCCTGCCGGGTCCGCGCACCCGGGAGGAGATCGTCACCATGGTCCTCACCAGCGTGCTCATCCCCCCGGCGGCGGTCCTCCACCGGCTGCGCGGCCACCTCCGCCACCGCACGGCACCACCCCGTCCCGGACGGTCCGGGGACCCCGCGCACGCGTACCCGCCGCCGGCCGGCGAACGGCTGCCGTCATGACCCGCCCACCGCCGGACCGGGGAGAGCGTACGGACCGAGGAGCGCGAGGAGCCGCCGTATGAACATCCTGCTGTGGCACGTACACGGTTCCTGGACGACGGCGTTCGTCCAGGGCCCGCACACCTACGTCGTCCCCGTCACCCCGGACCGCGGTCCGGACGGGCTCGGCCGTGCCCGGACCTTCACCTGGCCGTCGTCGGTGCGCGAGGCCACGCCGGAACAGCTGCGGGAGACCCCGTTCGACCTGGTCGTCCTGCAGCGGCCGCACGAACTCGAACTCGCCGCGCGCTGGCTCGGCGGCCGCCGCCCCGGACGGGACGTGCCGGCCGTGTACCTGGAGCACAACGCCCCGGACGGCGACGTGCCGGACACCCGGCACCCGTTCGCCGACCGCGCCGATCTGAGCATCGTGCACGTCACCCACTTCAACCGGCTGTTCTGGGACTGCGGCGGCACCCGCACCGAGGTGATCGAGCACGGCATCGTCGACCCGGGCCACCGCTACACGGGCCGGGTGGAGCGTGCCGCGGTCGTCGTCAACGAACCGCTGCGGCGCGGCCGGTACACCGGTACGGACCTGCTGCCCGCGCTCGCCGCGGCGGTGCCGCTGGACGTGTTCGGCATGCGCACCGAGGGGCTCGCCGGGCATCTGGGCCTGCCCCCGGAGCGGTGCCGCACCGCCGATCTGCCGCAGCGCGACCTGCACGCGGCCATGGCCGAGCGCCGGATGTACCTGCACCCGGTGCGCTGGACCTCCCTCGGGCTGTCCCTGCTGGAGGCGATGCACCTCGGCATGCCCGTCCTGGCGCTGGCCACCACCGAGGCGGTCGAGGCGGTGCCGTCCGGCTCGGGCACCGTGTCCAACCGCCCCGACGTCCTCGCCCGGGCCGCCCGCCGCTATCTCGCGGATCCGCAGGCGGCCGCCGCCGACGGGGCGCGGGCCCGGCAGGCCGCGCTCGAACGGTACGGGCTCAAGCGGTTCCTGGACGACTGGGAACGCCTGATCACGGAGGTGTGCTCATGACCCCGCCCCTCGGCCCCCTCCCGGGCGGCCCGTCCGCCGGCGACGGCCTCGCCCCGGGCGTGCTGTCCATCGCGCTGGTCTCGGAGCACGCGAGCCCCCTCGCCACGCTCGGCGGGGTGGACGCCGGCGGGCAGAACGTCCATGTCGCCGCCCTGGCCGGGGCGCTCGCCGACCGCGGCCACCGCGTCACCGTGCACACCCGCCGCGACGATCCGGGCCTGCCCGACCGGGTGCCCCTGCGCGACGGCGTCGAGGTGCACCATGTGCCGGCCGGTCCGGCGGAAGCGGTCCCCAAGGACCGGCTGCTGCCGTACATGGAGGAGTTCGGGCAGCACCTGGCCCGGGCGTGGCGGGCGCGCACCCCGGACGTGGCGCACTCGCACTACTGGATGTCGGGGCTGGCCTCGCTGTGGGCGGCCCGGGAGCTGGGGCTGCCGCTGCTGCACACGTATCACGCGCTGGGCACGGTGAAGCGGCGCCACCAGAAGCTCGCCGACACCAGTCCGCCGGAGCGTATCGGCTGCGAGACGGAGGTCGGCCTCGGCTGCGACCGGGTCGTGGCCACCTGCCGGGACGAGGTCGCCGAACTGCTCCGGATGGGCGTGCCGGAGGACCGGGTCGGCGTCGTGCCGTGCGGGGTGGACACGGACCGGTTCACGCCACTGGGACCCGTCGCGCCCCGCGGCCCGTACCGGTACCGGCTGCTGCAGCTGGGCCGGCTGGTGCCGCGCAAGGGCGCCGGGGTCTCGGTGGCGGCGCTGGCCCGGCTGCCGGGGACCGAACTCGTCGTGGTCGGCGGGCCCCCGCGGGACCGTCTCGACGACGACCCGGAGGTGCGCAGGCTGCGCGCTCTGGCCCGGGACGCCGGGGTGGCCGACCGGGTCCGGTTCACCGGTGGGGTGAGCCCCTCCCGGGTGCCGGCGCTGCTGCGCTCCGCCGACGTGGTGCTGTGCCCCGCCGACTACGAGCCGTTCGGGATCGTCCCCCTGGAGGCCATGGCCTGCGGCCGTCCGGTGGTGGCCAGCGCCGTCGGCGGCCAGCTCGACACGGTCGCGGATCCCGGCACGGGACGGCTGGTGCCGCCCGGTGACCCGGGGGCGCTGGCCCGTGCCGTGGCCGCGCTGCTCGCCGATCCGGCGGCCCGCGCGGCATGCGGTGCGGCCGGCCGCCGCCGGGTCCTCAGCCGCTACGGCTGGCCGCGGATCGCCGCCGCCACCGAGGCCGCGTACTGCGAGGTCCTCGACGCCGAGCACGCCGCGCCCCGGGCCGGGTGACCCGCCCGGACGACCGCCGACGCCCCGAAAGCTGGAAGGAGGTGCGGGTCCCACCGCCATCCCCCCGAGGCGGTGCGCCCGAACAGGATGACCGAACACCCCGCGCTCGACGCCGCACACCTGCACTGCCGGTCGCTCCAGGAGGCCCTCGACGGCCTCCGCCTGACCGGCCTGCCCCGGATCGCCGACTGGGGCTCACGCCTCGCCTCCGTCCTCACCGACGGCGGACGGCTGCTGGCCGCCGGCAACGGCGGCAGCGCCGCCCAGGCCCAGCATCTGACCGCCGAACTCGTCGGACGGTACCGCCAGGAGCGGCGCGCCTATTCGGCGCTCGCCCTGCACGCGGAGACCTCCAGCGTCACCGCCATCGGCAACGACTACGGCTTCGACCATGTGTACGCCCGCCAGGTGATCGCCCACGGGCGTCCGGACGACGTCCTCATGCTGCTGTCCACCTCGGGGCGCAGCGCCAACCTGATCGCGGCGGCCGTGGCGGCCCGGCGGGCCGGGCTGCGGGTCTGGGCGCTCACCGGGCCCGGCCCCAACCCGCTGGCGGAGGCCGCCCACGAGGCGCTGTGCGTGGAGGCGGGCAGCACCGCGACCGTCCAGGAGACGCATCTCGTCGCCGTGCACCTGCTCTGCGAGTCGTTCGACGCCGTCGTGTCCACGCCCCTCGCGCGGCGTGCGGCGGCCGTCCCCGGGAGGATGTCATGACCGCTCTCAAGCCGCTCGTGGTGGTGGGGGACGTGCTGCTGGACGAGGACATCGAGGGAGTCGCCACGCGGCTCGCCCCGGACGCCCCCGCACCGGTCGTCGACGTCACCGGTGACCGCAGGCATCCGGGCGGGGCCGGACTGGCCGCCGCGCTCGCCGCCCGGGGCGGCCGGGACGTCGTCCTGGTGACCGCCCTCGGCGACGACCCCGCCAGCGAGGACGTCCGCCGGGGGCTCAGCGGCCGGGTCCGGCTGCTGGAGCTGCCGCTGCACGGCACGCTGCCGGTGAAGACGAGGGTGCTGGCGGGCGGGCGGCCCGTGGTGCGCCTCGACCGGGGCGGCGGGACACCCGGGGAGCCGGACGACGCGGTGTGCGAGGCGCTCGCGGGCGCGCACGCGGTGCTCGTCGCGGACTACGGGCGGCACACGGCGGGAGCGGTGCGCGCGCATCTGGCGGACGTGGCCCGCCGTACGCCGCTGGTGTGGGATCCGCATCCCCGGGGCGAGCCGCCGGTGCCGGGGGCGCGGATCGTCACGCCCAACGCGGCGGAGGCGGTGGCGCTGTGCGCCGGGGCGGTGGGGGTGGCGGGGGCGGCGGGTGCGGCGGGGGCTGCGGGGCCGTCCGGTGGGTCCGGTGGGTCCGGTGGGTCGGATGCGTCGGACGCGTCGCTCGGTGCCTTCGCCGAGCGGGGGGCGGAGCTCGCGGAGCGCTGGCGGGTGGCGGGTGTCGCCGTGACGCTCGGCGACCGCGGGGTGCTGCTCACCCGGCCGGGCGGGGGTACGCCGATGCTGATTCCGGCGCCCTTCCAGGCCGACGGGGACCCCTGCGGGGCGGGCGACTGTTTCGCCGCCGCGACCGTCGCGGCGCTGGCCGACGGGCTGTTGCCGGAGGAGGCGCTGCAGCGGGCGGTCGCCGCGGCGGCCGCGTTCGTCGCGGCGGGCGGGGCGGGGAATCCTGACCTGTGGCGGACGCCGGCCGTTCCGGGGCCGGGGTCCGGGGTGGGGTCGGGGGCGGGGTCGGGGCCCGGTCCCGCGGCCGACGCGGTCGACGCGTTCGGGCTGGCCGAGAGTGTGCGGGCACGCGGGGGGACGGTCGTCGCCACGGGCGGCTGCTTCGACCTGGTGCACGCCGGGCACGTCGGGCTGCTGGAGAGCGCGCGGCGGATCGGTGACTGTCTGATCGTGTGCCTGAACTCCGACGCGTCCGTCACCCGGCGCAAGGGTGCGGGGCGGCCGCTGAATCCGGCGGCGGACCGGGCGCGGGTGCTGGCGGCGCTGGGGAGTGTGGACGCGGTGGTGGTGTTCGAGGAGGACACGCCGGCGGCGGTGCTGGAACGGCTGCGGCCGGATGTGTGGGTGAAGGGCGGGGACTACTCCGTGCAGGGGCTGCCGGAGGCGGAGGTGTTGCGGGGGTGGGGTGGGCAGGCGGTGGTACTGCCGTACCTGGACGGGCGGTCGACGACGTTGCTGGCGCGGCGGGCTGCGGATGCGGCGGCGGTCGCCGTGCGGGCGGCGGAGGGGTGAGTCGGGGGTGCCGGTGGGTGGGGGTGGCTGCTGGTTTTTCGCCCCCGCCGCCCCTTCCCGTCCCGTCCCCGGGGGCGCTGCCCCCGGACCCCCGCTCCTCAAACGCCGGAGGGGCTGATGGCTGAGGGGGCGCCGGGCGGGCGGGGAAGGGGCGGCGGGCAGGGAGGGGATGGCAGGCGGTAGGCGGCGGCTGGCGGGAAGGGAAGCGGGCAGGGAGGGGGCAGGCGGAAGGGCGCAGGCGGAAGGGGGTGGCGGGCAGGCGGAAGGGGGCGGCTGGCAGGCAGGGGGCTGCGGATGGGAAGGGGCGGCAGGGCGGGAAGGGGCCAGACGCGGAGGGGGGCGGGCAGGAAGGGGGTGGTCGGCGGAAAGGCGTGGGTGGCGAGGAGGGGTGGTCGGCGGAAAGGAGCGGGTGCGAGGAGGGGTGGGTGGCGGGGAGAGGTGGTCGGCGGGGAGGGGGCGGGTGGGAGGGGTCAGGCTGCTGTGGTCAGGGCGGGGTGGGTGGGGGTCAGGGGGGTGGGGGTGCGTTGGCGGGTGAGGAGGTGGCCTGTCGCTATGGAGCCGGCGATGATCAGGCCGCCGGTGATCAGGGCGCCTCGGGGGCCGGCCAGTTCCATGAGGAGGCCGAGGGCGGGCGGACCGCCCAGGCCCCATACGGTGCCGACGCTGCCCCAGACGCCGAGGACGCGTCCGCGCAGATGGGCGGGCGGGTCGGTCTGCAGCACGGCCGTTCCGGCGGTGTCGGAGACGGACTCGACCACCGCCATCGGCAGGACCAGCACCAGCAGCATCGCCAGCGACGGTGACATCCCCGCCACCACCTGCAGCAGCGCGCCCGTCGCCGCGAGGGCGCCGACCAGCCGCACGGACGGCCTGCGCAGCCGCGCGCCGAGCACCGCGCCGAGGATTCCGCCGACGGCGAGCACCGTGGACACCGTGCCGAAGGCACCCGCGCCGCCCGCGAGCGGCCCGGTGACCAGGACGGCGAGCGTCAGCCCGTAGTTGCGTCCGAAGACCGCGCTGACGCCGGTGACCCCGGCGAGCGCCATCAGCCGGGGCCGGCGGACGAAGAAGGCGAGCCCTTCACGGACGGTCAGGGCGGCCCGCGGGCGCTCCCCCTTCTTCTCCACGACGTGCCGGACCGCCCCCGCCGCCGGGCGCAGGAACGGGATGACCGCGGTCACGAAGAGGAACGAGAACCCGTTGGCGAAGTAGGCGGCGGCGGTGCCGAGGAACCCGACCGTCACTCCGGCGAGCGCGGCGCCCGCGAGCCGGCCGGCGTTGAAGACCAGCGCGCCCACCCCGATCGCGGAGGGCACGTCCTCGGCCGGCACGAGATCGTTGCCCAGCAGGGCGCAGGCCGGGTTGTCGACGGTGGCGACCATGCCGGTGACGGCGGCCAGCACCATCAGGGAGGTCATGTCGAGCCGGTCGAGCGCCACCAGGACGGCCGTGGTGAACGCGATCGCCGACAGCAGGGCCTGGCTGACGGCGGCCGTCAGCTTCCGCGGCCAGCGGTCGACCGCCGCACCGCCGAGGACGCTCATGAGCAGGGCCGGAGCGGCCTGCACGGACATGGACAGGCCGGTGGCCGCGGCGGACCCGGTGATCTGCAGCACCAGCAGGTTCTGCACCGTGAGCTGCATCCACGTACCGGCGTTGGACACGAAGTTCGCGACGGACCACCAGCGCATGCTGCGGTGCCGCAGGGACCGCCACGGCGAGCGGGAGCCGGGCTGGGCGGGGGAAGGCGGGGAAGACACAGGTGCGCTACTCGGATGGACGAGCCGGAGGGCTCGGCGGGAGGGGCGCGGGAAGCGGAACGCCGGCTGCGCTGCACGGCGGTTCCCGTCGCCCGGACTGGGCGCGGACCATCGTGGCAGAAGGGAACGCCGAGTCGGTTCCGGAAAGCCCGGACGTCACCGTGCCGCATGCGGCAAAAGCGGTGCGGTCTCGGGGAGTTGGGGTGGGGAGTGTGGTTGCTCACAGGGGGCGGGCACGCGGGAGGGCCCGTCGCCGCGGCGACGGGCCCTCACCTGCGGGTTCAGCCGAGCTTGCCGCGTCCGCTCAGCGCGTCGCGGAGCCGGTCGACCATGCCGGCGCCCGGTGCCAGCAGCTTGTTCGCCGGGGGCTTGTCCGGGGCGGAGGGGTGCGGCCGGGTCGGCGCGGTCTTCTTCGCCTGCCGGACCTTGTCACCGAGCTGGTCGAGCTGCTCCGGGGAACAGGCGGCGCGCAGCTTCGGGAAGAGGTTCTGCTCCTCGTCGGCGACGTGCTCCCGGATCTCGCTCATCAGCGAGCCGATCAGCCGGTCGAACTCGGCGTCGCCCGCGTCGCAGCCCTCCAGGTCCTTCATGGTCTGCTCGGCCGTGGCGTGGTCCTCGAGCTCCTGGTCGGCCAGGGCGTCCCCGCCCGGCACGTGCTCGCGCACCGCCGGGTAGAGGTAGGCCTCCTCGGCGACGGAGTGCCGGACCAGCTCGATCGTGGCCTGGTCTGCGTACACCTTGCGGTCCTTGTGGCCGGGCGGCAGTGCCTCGATCTTGCCGAAGATCTCCTCGACTTCCCGGTGGTCGGTCACCAGTTCGTCGATGACGTTGCCTCCGTGTCCCATGTTCTCCACCTCCGGTTCGCGGTGGCGCCCGGCCGGGCCCACTCCGCCCCCGGGTCCCCCCGCCGCCGGGGTGCTAACGCGGCGCGCGGGTCAGCGGGACAGCTTGGCCCGGACCCGTCCGGTCATCGCGGCGGGTGCGGCACCGGCCCGGACGGAGTGGCGTACGAGGCGGGCGTCTCGGCGCAGATCGTGGGCGGCGTGCCGGCCGCGCCACAGCAGCGAGGGCGCGGAACCGGTGTCGTCGGCGGCGATCAGCAGACCGCCGAGCATGGAGAGGTTCTTCAGGAAGTGGATGCGCTGCTGGGCCTTCCGGTCGGGATCCTCCTCCTCCCAGAAGCGGTGCGCGGCCAGGGTCGTGGGCACCAGGGTGACGGCGATCGCGAGCGCGGCCGGGCGTGACATGCGTCCCGTGGCCAGCAGCAGCCCGCCGACGACCTGCACGGCGCCGCTGAGGCGTACGCAGTCCTCGATGCTGTCGGGCAGCATCGGGACCCGGTCGGTGACGGGGCGTACGACGGGCTCCGCGACGCCTGCGACGTTCTGCGGGTTGCGGACGGAATCCAGCCCGCCCGCGACGAACATCGACGCCAGCATCGGCCGGCCGAGGACACGCAACAGACTCATGGGCTACTCCTGGGAGTGTCGGTGGTGCGAAGGCGCGCCGGGTTCCCCCCGGGAGCGGGGGGCAATCGGCGTGCCGTCACCAGAACCGGGTGGTGAGCGCGGGCTGGTGGACCGCCTCGGCGGCGTCGCGCAGGCGCAGGGCGACGCCGATGGTGGTGCGCAGGACCGACGGGCGCACGGTCTGCGCGGTCTCCGTGGCCAGGACGAGCAGACAGCCGGCCGCCTGCTCGACCACGGAGACCGGGAGGGTGTAGTCGCTGTCGGCTGCCGCGCGGAACGCCTTGAGCGGGATTCCGGCTCCGTCGACCGTCCGCCTGGCGGCCTGCTCCAGGTGCTGTGCGGCGTTCTCGCAGAGTGAGGCGGGCAGGGTGAGGGTGCGCTGGAACGATGCACTTGTCATGGTCCCAGTGCTCCCCCGTCGCGGCTCCGTTCGATCGGCGTGCACCGGGAGTTCACCGTCCCGCGTGAGCTTTCGGCGGCGGTCGGGCCCGTCCGCCGGGCGCCACCGCGTCCGCGTACGTGCGGAGCCGCGCGCACGCCCCTCCGGGGCGGAAGGTCACCACGCGGGCGGGACGGCTGGTCGTGCACCGGGGCACGGGCCGGCCGGGAGGCCGGCCTCGCGAGGCTCGCCCGCTTCCGCTGCCGGCGGGTGGGACGCACGCGTCGGCGTGCACCAGCTTCTTCCGATGCTGGTGCACGCCGTGCTGTTCGGCCGGGCTGCGCCGAGCGGGCGCTCGGGGTGGCCCGGGCGGCCGCCGGGCGGGCGGTCAGCGGCTCACCACATGCCGTTCGTCGGGGACGCAGTGGGTCATGGTGAGCCCCTCCACGTCGCGCGGCGGGTTGTCGCCGAGGCTGGCCAGCCGCTTGCGGTCCTCGTCCGTCAGGGTCTGGCTCGCGAGCGGCTCCAGGTGGGCGACGTCCTCGGGGGTGATGCCGAGGCCCTCGCCGACCCGGCGGCCGAGGTCGTTCTCGGCCAGGAGGCAGTGCCACACCATGCGTTCCTGCACCGCGCGGTCGCACTGGGCGAAGAGGGTGGTGAAGTTCTTCACCAGGTCGTCGCGCTCCCAGTCCTCCATCAGGCAGTAGCGCTGGCCCGCCTGGAGGTAGTCGTTGGTGCGGGGGATGCGCATCCGGGTGAGCCGGCCCCGGATCTCCGGGCCCTGCTCGTCGTGCGTGGGGTACTGGCCCTCGCGCAGTCCGCCGGTGATCGACGGCTCGTAGTTGACCTGCGGGTTCTCCCCGCTGTCGTCGACGACGTACGTCATCTGGCCGTCGCGCTGGTTGGTGTGCACCTCGGCGTGCTTGGCCTGGTTGACGGGGAGTTGCAGGTAGTTCGGGCCGACCCGGTGACGCTGGGTGTCGCTGTAGGAGAAGGTCCGGCCGACGAGCATCTTGTCGTCGGAGAAGTCCAGGCCGTCGACGAGGACGCCGGTGCCGAAGGAGATCTGCTCGTTCTCGGCGAAGTAGTTGTCCGGCATCCGGTCGAGCACCATCCGGCCCACCGCCTTGGGCGGGAAGTCCTGCTCGGGCCAGGTCTTGGTGTCGTCCAGCGGGTCGAAGTCGAGCTCCGGGTGGTCGTGGTCGTCCATCATCTGGACGAGCAGTTCCCACTCGGGGTGGTCGCCGCGCGCGACCGCCTCGTACAGGTCCTTGGTGGCGTGGCCGAGGGAGTCCGCCTGGACGTTCGCCGCGTCCTCCTCGGTCATGGAGCGCACGCCCTGCTTGGGCATCCAGTGGTACTTGACCAGCTTGGTCTCGCCGGTCTCGTTGACCCACTTGTAGGTGTTCACGCCGAAGCCCTGCATGTGGCGGTAGTCCGCGGGGATGCCGCGCGGGCTGAACAGGTTGACCAGCATGTGCATGGCCTCGGGGGTCTGCGACATGAAGTCGAAGATGCGGCCCGGCTGCTGCTCGAAGGTGACCGGGTCCGGCTTGAGGGCGTGGATGACGTCGGGGAACTTGATGGCGTCCCGGATGAAGAAGATGCCCAGGTTGTTGCCGACGAGGTCCCAGTTGCCGTCCTCGGTGTAGAACTTCACGGCGAAGCCGCGCGGGTCGCGGGCGGCCTCGGAGGAGTCGCGTCCGCCGATGACGGTGGAGAAGCGGACGGCCACGTCGGTGCGCTTGCCCTGCTCCTGGAAGAGCTTGGCCCGGGTGTAGCGGGAGACGGGCTCGTCGCCCCACTTCCCGTAGGCCTCGAAGTACCCGTAGGCGGTGACGCCGCGGGCGTGCACGACGCGCTCGGGGATGCGTTCCCGGTCGAAGTGGCTGATCTTCTCCAGGAACTGGTAGTTCTCCAGCGTGGCGGGGCCCCGGGCGCCGACCGTGCGCTGGTTCTGGTTGTCGTAGACCGGATGGCCCTGGCGGTTGGTGAGTACCTTGCGGTCGTCGCCCGGAGCGGGTCCCTGGCTCGAAACGTCCGTCATGTTCGGTGGGCTCCTTGCGCTGCTCGTTCGTCCCCCCGGTCGCGTGCGTACGGGGGTCATGCTGCCGCGCATCACGGCGGGCTGCGACTCGAAGGCCACGGCGGACGCCGCCGGCGGACCGTGCGGACGGTGCCGCGTCGGACATCGCGCCGCCGGCGCCGACGACCGGCCGTACGCCATCCGGCCGACGGGGAGACGGGCCGGCCGGAGCACGGCGTGGGTCCGGTCACCGTGCCGTGCACGGTGACCGGACCCGGTGAGGCGGTGTGCTCAGCCGCCGTCGAGGCGTGCGCGCAGCAGCCCCTTGCCCAGTTCCGCGCCCTTGCGGCTGTCCGCCTGGGCCTTGCGGAACAGGTCGGCGACCTCGGTGTCCTTGGCCCGCTCGGCGTCCTGGATGTACCCCTCCAGGCGCAGGGCGTTGCTCAGGCACGCCTCGACGTACCAGATCAGGTTGTAGTCCTTGTCCTGCGTGCCGGTGGCGCCGCCGGTCTCGCTCTCGCTGGTCATCGGGTCTCCTCTTCGCGGTGCTCGGTCACCGCCCGCCCGGTCCGTGGTGCCGGGGAAGGGGCGGGCTTCACAGCCGTGGCCGGGTACCCGCCCGCAGTGCGGGCACACAGCGGAGAAGGACGGGGCGCGGCGACGAAGGAGAGGAGCGCGGGCGAAGGGGGCGGGGGCGCGACCGGTCCCCCGTTCCGGTCGTACCCCCGCCGGGACCGAAACTAATCGGACCGGGCCGCGCCCGTGTACCGCACCCATGCCCGCTGCGGCCGACGGAGGGCTCAACCGTGCACAACTGAGTCCGAAACGTCCCGGTTCACCCCGCCGCGAGCACCGGCTGTTCCAGATCGCCCACGGCCAGATGGGCCAGCACCACCTCGTAGAGGTCCGTCCCGGCGGCCAGCAGCTGGCGCTCCAGGACGGGTTCGGCGCTGCGCACGTGCTCGCGCACGGTCTGGGCGTGGACGCCCAGGCTCTGCGCGGCCCGTTCGGCGTTTCCCCCGGCGTCGATCCAGGTCCGCAGGGTGCGGCGGACATTGCGGGTGTCGTGGTCCAGCCGTCCCAGCAGTTCCCGTGCCCAGGCGCCGACGGCGGGGCCGGCCAGCAGGGCGGAGAGGTCCGCGCCGTGCCCGCCCCGGTCGGGGCGGCCGGTCTGTCCGTCCAGGAGGTTGATCTGGGTGTGGAGCGCCAGGTGCACGGCGGCGCGGGCGGTGATGTCGTCGAAGTCGACGCCGAGCATCGACTCGACGCGTTCCATGCGGGCCCGCACGGTGTTGCGGCTGACGCCGAGGATCTTGGCGGTGTTGACGGCGGTGAACTCCAGGCCGAGCCGGGTGGTGGCGAGGAGTTCGGCGCGCGTGTGGTGGGCCAGCGCGTCCAGCGGACGCAGCACACGGCCCGTCCAGGCGCGCAGGGCGGCCGGGTCCATCAGCCGCTCCGGGTGGGTGCGCTCGGCGTACACGGCTGTCTTGTCCGACCGGAAGTGCGCCACCGCCAGCGCGCTGACGGCCTGTCCGTAGGCGGTGGCGGTACGGGCGAGGCTCTGCCACACGCTGCCGCCGAGGAACGTGCCGGGGTGCCGCCCGACCAGCGAGCGCAGTTCCGACGCGGTGGTCTCGCGGGGGCTGACGACGATCACATGCCCGTCCATCGCGGGGCACCGCACGACCAGCGCCTCCTCCCGCGTGGTGTCCAGGCACTCCGCCACGAGCCGTTCGCGCCGCTCGGGCGCGGACTCGACGACGTAGACGCACGCCGTGTCGGCGTCCAGCAGGCCCGGCCAGAGCCCGGCCGCGACCCGGCGGGCCGCCACGGTGTCCTCGACCATCAGCAGTTGCAGGATCGCCAGCCGCAGATCGGCCGTGGCCCGCTGGAGCCGCAGCCCGGCCGTGGTGGTCTCGTGGGCGGCCAGCAGCAGTTCGACGACCTGGGCGGTGTGGGTGACGACGTCGGCGGTGTGCCGGTCGAAGGGGGTCTCGCGGGAGACGGCCAGCACACAGGTGCCCGAGGGGTGGCCGATCCGCACCAGACGCTGGTGACGCCCCTCCCCCTCCCAGGCGGCGGAGGCGATCCTGCCGGAGCGGAGGTCGGCGACGAGGGACTCCTCCAGCCGCAGCCCGGTCCCGGCGAGGAGGACGCCGGCGGCGTCCTGGAGGGCGGCCTCCGCCCCCGCGGTCGCCGCCAGCCAGTCGACGACCCTGCGGACGTCCCGCCCGGCCGGCCGCAGGTGCGCGAGCAGTTCCCGCGCCCACCCCGGGTGCTCCCCGGCCGCTGCTTCCGGCGTCCGCCGGATCCCGTCCCTACGGCCTGCCACCTCGGTGTCCCTCTCGTCTCCTCGCCGCTTCGGCCCAGGTCGGGGACGTTACCCCACCCGTACGCGCGGCTCATCCCGGCGCGGCGGCCCGCCGTGCCCATCGGGCCCCGCGGGCCCGTGTGCGCGGTGCTTCCGCGCGGGCGGCATAAGCTCGGTGAATGGCGAAGTACTTCGACGTGCACCCCGACAACCCCCAGCCGCGCACCATCGGCCAGATCGCCGACAGCATCCGCGCGGGCGCTCTGGTCGCGTACCCCACGGACTCCTGCTATGCACTCGGCTGCCGGCTGGGCAGCCGGGACGGCATCGACCGGATCCGCACCATCCGCAAGCTGGACGACCGGCACCACTTCACGCTGGTGTGCCGGGACTTCGCGCAGCTGGGGCAGTTCGTACGGATCGACAACGACGTGTTCCGCGCGGTCAAGGCGTCGACCCCGGGCAGCTACACCTTCATCCTGCCCGCGACGAGGGAGGTGCCGCGCATGCTCCAGCACCCCAGGAAGAAGACCGTCGGCGTGCGCATCCCCGACCACGTGGTCACCCAGGCACTGCTGGCGGAGCTCGGTGAGCCGCTGCTGTCCAGCACCCTGCTGCTGCCGGGTGAGGACGAGCCGATGACCCAGGGCTGGGAGATCAAGGACCGGCTCGACCACCAGGTGGACGCGGTGCTCGACTCCGGCGACTGCGGTACCGAACCGACCACGGTGATCGACTTCTCGGGCGGCGAGGCGGAGATCGTGCGGCGGGGGGCGGGCGACGTCACGCGGTTCGAGTGAGCGCGGGGCCGGCCGTGTCGCCCGGCGCCGGGCGGACGGTGGCCCGGTTGTCCCGGAACGCCACGCCCGGAGGCGGTCTGCCGGTCCATCGGACGGAGCGGACAGGCGTCGCCGCCGGGACGGGACCGGCAGCGGCCCGGCCGGTGCCCGGCGCGCAGCCGGCCGGCGAACTCCCGCGGCGGCGCGGAGAGTCCGGCGCACGCGGCATCGGGGTTCGACTCCACGGCCCCGGTCCGCTCGCCGTCCGCCGCGCCGCCCCGGTCCGTCGTCGTGCTTCCCCTCTCCGCCGGCCCGCGACAGGGCCTCCCCTCACGGGCACCGGCGCCCGGTTGATCACTCCCCCGCCGTCCCCGACGCTGGAGGGACCACACTGCCAAGGGGAAGGCCCTGTCGTGATCAGCATTCCGAGCCACACCCTCAACGACGGCACCACTGTCCCGGCCCTGGGTCTGGGCACCTGGCCGATGGACGACGCCGAGGCCGAGCGGGCGGTGGGCACGGCCCTGGAGACGGGCTACCGCCTGGTCGACACGGCGGCGAACTACCGCAACGAGACCGGCGTAGGCCGTGCCGTGGCCGCCTCCGGTGTGCCCCGCGAGGAGATCGTCGTGACGACGAAGCTCCCCGGCCGGCACCACGGCTACGAGGAGACCCTCGCCTCCTTCGAGGAGTCCCGGGCCCGGCTCGGCCTGGAGTACGTCGACCTGTACCTGATCCACTGGCCGCTCCCCCGCGTCGACAGGTACGTCGACTCCTGGAGGGCCATGGTCAAGCTGCGCGAGGACGGCCTGGTCCGGTCGGTCGGCGTCTCCAACTTCACGCCCGCCCACATCGAGCGCCTGGAGAAGGAGACCGGGGTGCTGCCCTCGGTCAACCAGATCGAGCTGCACCCCTTCTTCCCGCAGGAGGAGCTGCGTTCCTACCACGCGGACAAGGGCGTGCTCGTCGAGAGCTGGAGCCCGCTGGGCCGTGGCTCACTGCTCCTGGAGGACCTGGCCGTCGCCGCCGTCGCCGAGGCGCACGGGATCACCCCGGCCCAGGCGGTCCTGCGCTGGCACATCCAGCTCGGTGTGCTGCCCGTCCCCAAGTCGTCCGACCCCGCACGGCAGCGCGCCAACCTCGACGTGTTCGGTTGTGAACTGGACGCCGCCCAGATGCGGACGATCGCCGAGCGCGCCCACCGGCGGATCGGCGGGGACCCGGAGGTGCACGAGGAGTTCTGAGCGGGTACCCGGCGCCCCGCGTGCGGGACGGACGTACGGGAAGGAGCGGCGCGGTGGGCGGACGGGACCGGCTGCGGGACTACCGCGGCAAGCGGGACTTCGAGCGGACCGGTGAGCCCCGGGGAAGCGGCGCCGGGCCGGGTCCGGAGCCCCGTTTCGTGGTGCAGATCCACGACGCGAGCACGATGCACTTCGACTTCCGGCTCCAGGTGGGCGACGTGCTGAAGTCTTGGTCGGTCCCGAAGGGGCCGTCCGCGGACCCGAAGGACAAGCGGCTCGCCGTGCCCACGGAGGACCATCCGCTGGAGTACGAGGAGTTCGAGGGCGTGATTCCGCGGGGCGAGTACGGCGGCGGCACGGTGATCGTCTGGGACCGCGGCACCTACGAGCCGCTCGGCCACGACCGCCGGGGCAGGCCCGTGGGTTTCGGGGAGTCGCTGGAGCGCGGGCACGCCACGTTCCGCCTGCACGGCTCGAAACTGCACGGTGAGTACGCCCTCACCCGCTTCCGCGGCGGGGACGGCGGCGAGGAGGCGTGGCTTCTGGTCCGGGCGGCCCGCGGGGGCTCCGGGGGGCGCGGTGCCCCCGATCCGCGGCGGGCGCGGTCGGCGCGGTCCGGCCGTACCCTCGCGCAGGTCGCCGCGGAGGACGACGGGGCCTGAGCGGCGGCCGGCGGATCAGTGTTGCGGCAGCGGCTGTTCCGCCCAGATGGTCTTGCCGCGGTCGGTCTGCCTGCTGCCCCAGCGCTGGGTGAGCTGGGCCACCAGCAGCAGCCCGCGGCCGCCCTCGTCGTCGGCGTGGGCGCGGCGCAGATGGGGTGAGGTGGAGCTGGTGTCGGAGACCTCGCAGATGAGGGTGCGGTCGCGGATCAGCCGCAGCCGGACGGGCGGCACGCCGTACCGGAGGGCGTTGGTGACGAGTTCGCTGACCACGAGTTCGGTGACGAAGGCGATCTCGTCCAGGCCCCATGCGCTCAGCGTGTCGGTGGCCCACTGGCGGGTGGCGGCCACCTCCGCGGGGTCGGGCCGCACGTCCCGCGTGGCGACCCGGTCGGCGCCGAGGGCCCGGGTGCGGGCCAGCAGCAGGGCCACGTCGTCGCAGGGCTCCTCGGGCAGTACGGCCTTCAGCACACCGTCGCACAGGGCGTCCAGGGAGTCCGCGGGCGCCGCCAGGGCGCGGCACAGTTCGCCGGTGGCGTGGTCGAGGTCGCGGTCGCGGTCCTCGATCAGGCCGTCGGTGTAGAGGGCGAGGACGGAGCCCTCGGGCAGCCGGAGCCCGGTCGCCTCGAACGGCAGCCCGCCGACGCCCAGCGGCGGGCCGGGGTTCACGGGGACGATCCGGGTGGTGCCGTCGGGCAGTCTGACCGCGGGCGCCGGGTGTCCGGCGGCCGCCGCGGTCAGCAGGCGGGAGACGGGGTCGTAGACGGCGTAGAGGCAGGTGGCGCCGAGTTCGGCGACCTCGTCGTGGCCGCCCTCGCCGGCGAGATGGATGACCAGGTCGTCGAGGTGGGTGAGGAGTTCGTCGGGCGGGAGGTCCACGTCGGCGAGGGTGCGCACGGCCGTGAACAGCCGTCCCATGGCCGCCGTGGAGGGGATGCCGTGGCCGACGACGTCGCCCACCACCAGGCCGACCCGGCTGCCGGCCAGCGGGATGACGTCGAACCAGTCGCCGCCGATGCCGGCCGCCGACCGGGAGGGCAGATAGCGGTGGGCGACCTCGACGGCCGCCTGGCCGGGCAGCCCCTTGGGCAGCAGGCTGTTCTGGAGGGCCAGCGCGGTGGTGCGCTCGCGGACGAAACGGCGGGCGTTGTCGATGCAGACGGCGGCCCGGCTGGCGATCTCCTCGGCGAGTGCGGCGTCGTCGGCGGTGAACCCGTCGGGGACGCCCTTGCGGACGGCGACCGCGACCCCGAGCGTGGTGCCGCGGGCGCGCAGCGGCACGGACAGCTGGGAGTGGACGCCCGCGAGGTGTGCGCGGACGGCGGCGTCCCGCGCGCCGTGCTCGGCCATCCACCGGTCGAAGTCCCGCTCACCGGCACCGGCGAGCACCGCCCTGCCCTCCCGCAGCGCCCGTGCGGGCGGGGAGAAGCCGGGATACACGTCCGCCTGGCCGAGCCGCACGGTGTCCTCGGCGGCGCCCTCACTGGCGGACGCGTGCGCCACACGGCGCAGCACGACGCCGGTGTCCGGCCGGCCGGGGGGCTCGTCGATGCCGAGGGCCCAGTCGAACAGGTCGACGGCGGCGTAGTCGGCGAACGCCGGCACCAGGAGTCCCACGAACTCCTCGGCGGTGCGTACGACGTCCAGGGTGGTGCCGATGGCGGTGGCGGCCTCGGTCACCAGCGCCAGCCGGTGGCGGGCCTTGTGGTGTTCGGTGCTGTCCAGGCCCGCCATGACGGCGCCGACCGGCTCGCCGGCGCTGTCGCGGACCGGCCACATCTCGACGTGCCAGGCGTGGCCCCGAGCGCCGGAGGGTGCCCGGCCGTAGCTCTCGTGGCGCAGCGGCTCGCCGGTCTCGACGACGCGGCGCAGATACCGGTCGACGGCGCGGGTGGCCTCGTCCCGCCCCACCGTGTCGAGGAACGTCCGCCCGATCAGCCCGTCCTCGGACCCGCCCAGCACCTCGCAGGCCGCTCGGTTGAGCCGTACGAAACGCCGCTCGGCGTCGACGACGGACAGCGCCAGCGACGCCTGCTGGAACACCTGCCCGGCCAGGGTCCCCTCGGCCGGCCCACGGCACCCGGCGGCACCGGCCGGCCCGGTGGGTTCGGCCGTGATGACGTGGCCGCCGGGAGCGGCGTCCGCGCCGGCGAGGGGGCAGACCGTCACGTGGAGGCGCACCTCGTGGCCTTCGCGGTGGCGTGTGGTGACCGGGCCCGAGGGGACGGGCCCGGTGCCGGGCGGGGCGGTCCGGGCGAGCAGGTCCCGTACGGGTCGGCCCACGGCCTCGCCGGCGGGGAACCCGGTCAGTTCCCGGGCTCCCTCGCTCCACCCCGTCACGATGCCGCGGGCATCCACGACCACCGCGGCGGCGGCCTGTTCCATTGGTCCAGCATCAGGCCACGGCCGCCGGCTCTCAACCGCGGTGGTCGCGCAGCGCGGCGAGCGCCCGGTCGGCGTGCGTGTTCATCCGCAGTTCGCTGCGGACGGCCTCCAGGACGGTGCGGTCCCGCCCGATGACGAAGGTGGCCCGTTTGGTGGGCGCCAGGGCGATGCCCCGCTTGACCCCGAACCGCTCGCGGACGGTGCCGTCCGGGTCGGACAGCAGGGGCATGCCGAGGGTGTGCCGGCCGGCGAACTCCGCCTGCCGCTCGACCGGGTCCCCGCTGATGCCGACCGGCCGGGCGCCGACGGCGGCGAACTCCGCGGCCAGGTCACGGAAGTGACAGGCCTGGGCGGTGCAGCCGGGGCTGAGGGCGGCCGGGTAGAAGAAGAGGACCACGGGTCCCTCGGCGAGCAGCTCCGAGAGCCGGCGGGTGGTCCCGGTCTCGTCCGGGAGCGCGAAGTCCTCGACCGTGTCGCCCTTCTCCGGGCGTCCGCTCACGGCCGGCCCCCGGCGTTCCTGGCGACGCCGCGCGCCCAGAGGACGAGGGGCAGTTGCAGCGGCAGCCGGCCGAGGGCCGCGGCCTTCTGCGGGGTGGGGCGGTGCCGCCAGTCGACGGCCATCTTCACATTGGCGGGGAACACGCCGACGAAGAACGCCGCGGAGGCCAGGGCGGCGGCCTTGCGGGTGCGGGGCAGCGCCACACCGGCGGCCAGCGCGAGCTCCACGGCGCCGCTGGCGTAGGTCCAGGTCCGGGGCGAGCCGGGCAGGGAGCGCGGCACGATGTGGTCGAACTGCCGCGGGGCGGCGAAGTGGGCGGTACCCGCGGCGGCCAGCAGGCCGGCGAGCAGCAGGGGCGAGCGTTCGGACCGTGACACGGTTCCTCCTCCGGTGGCCTGCCGCGCGATATTACCCGACGGTAGGAACCGGTCGGCCGCCGGCCGGCCGGCGGCGCCGGGGGTCAGCCGGTGGACCCGGGTTCCGCGTCCTCGTCGGCGGCGTGGGCGAGGAAGTCGTCGACCATGCGGTGGAAGAGCGTGGCGAGCTGCCGCAGGTCGTCGGGCTCCCAGTGGGCCAGGGCGGCCTGCATGCCGCGGACACCGGTCTCGCGGAGCCGCGCGACGGCCTGCCGCCCGGCGTCGGTCAGCTCGATGCGCTGTGCGCGCCGGTCGTCGGGGTCCGGGACCCGGGTGGCGTGTCCGGATTTCTCCAGCTGCTGCACCGTACGGGTGACGTGCGAGGCCTCCACCCCCAGCTGCGCGGCCAGCTCCCCCGGCCGCATCGGCTCCGCGTCGGCCATCTTCCGCAGCAGCGCGACCGCGGCCCGGTCCAGCGGCACCCCCGCCAGCGCGGTCAGCCGCTCGTGCCGGCGGGCCCGCGAGCTCAGATACGTGATGCGGTGCAGCGCACGCTCGATCTCGGCCACTTCCGGGGTGGCGGGGGCGTCGGAAAGCGGGGGTACGGCCATACCCGCACTTTACCATCTCATTGCGTAACTC
This sequence comes from Streptomyces sp. NPDC030893, assembly GCF_055571535.1. Classification (NCBI taxonomy): domain Bacteria; kingdom Bacillati; phylum Actinomycetota; class Actinomycetes; order Kitasatosporales; family Streptomycetaceae; genus Streptomyces; species Streptomyces sp. NPDC030893. The sequence continues at coordinate 29,077 of NZ_JBVIFC010000029.1, forward strand.
AATCAATCGACCCGGGCGGCGGCCGTTCGGGCGAAACGCCCGCGGGGCGAGCGTGGCAGCCGGCGCGGGCGTTCACACCTCCCCCGTGACGACCCTGCCGCTGATCCCGCCCATGCTCGCCACCTCCGGCGCGCTGCCGCCCCCGGCGGCGGACTCCCGCTGGGCCTACGAGACCAAGCAGGACGGACAGCGGGCGGTGGTCTACCTCCCCGGGGACGGCACCCTGGTCCTGCGCGCCCGGTCCGGCCAGGAGATCACGGGCGCGTATCCGGAGCTCCATCCGCTGGCCGGCGCCCTCGGCGCCACGCCCGCGGTCCTGGACGGCGAGGTGCTCGCCCTCGACGAGGACGGCCGCGCGAGCTTCCAGCTGCTGCAGTCCCGGATGGGCCTGGCGCACGCCCCCGGCAGGGCGGCCCGGCGGGCCGCGGCGGTCCCGGTCCATCTGGTGCTGTTCGACGTGATGCATCTGGACGGGCGGCCGCTGCTGCGCCTGCCCTACGCCCGGCGCCGCGAGACGCTGCTGGATCTGGCTCTCGACGGGCCGGCCTGGTCCACCCCGGCGGCGATCGTCGGCCACGGCCGGCAGGCGTTGCGGGCCACCCTCGAGCACGGGCTGGAGGGCCTGGTCTGCAAACGGCTGGACTCGGTGTACGAGCCGGGGGTGCGCTCCCGCGCCTGGATCAAGATCCGCAACATGCGCAGCGAGGACGTCCTGGTCGGCGGCTGGCTCCCCGGCAAGGGGCGGCTGAGCGGGCTGCCGGGCGCGGTCCTGGCCGGACAGCGGGCGGGGGGCCGGCTGCGGTACGTCGGCGGGGTGGGCACCGGCTGGAGCGAGGCCGAGCGGAGCGAACTCGCCGCGCTGCTGCGGGCCGCGGCGACCGACGTCTGCCCCTTCGACCCGGTGCCGGCCGTGCCGGGCGCGCGCTGGGTGGTGCCCCGGCTGGTCGGCGAGGTGCGCTACAGCACCCGCACCCGGGACGGAATGCTGCGCCAGCCGTCCTGGCTGCGGCTGCGGCCGGACCTCGCCCCCGAGGAGGCGGCGGCCGACGTTCCCGACGACATGGTGTGATCCGCGGCCCGGCGCCGCGAGTGCCGCGCCGCGCTCCACCCGCCGCGCACCCGCACCCTCTTGGCATGTATGCGTCCAGTCGAGATGCTGAACTCCCCCATCCCCCACAGCCGTTGGGCTGCGCCCGGACCACGAGGAGGACGCAGTGTCGTCGAGGACGTTCCGCACGCACCGCAGGAGATGGCTGACCGGCCCGGCCGGCGCGGCCGCGCTGGTCATCGCCTTCCCCGCCACCGCCTTCGCCGCGCCCCCGCCCGCCCTGCCCGCCCGTGCCGACGCCCTGGAGCAGACCTTCCAGCCCGCCTACGACTACGACACCGACGGCTGCTACCCCACGGCGGCGATCGGCCCGGACGGCACCGTCAACCCCGGCCTCAGGCCGACCGGCGCCCTCGACGGCAACTGCCGCGACGCCTCGGACCTGGCCGCCACCAACGGCTAGGGCCTGTCTGACGATTCCCGCCGTCGCCCGGAGGGCGGCCCCGCGGCGTCAGGTGCGTGCTCTGGGGGTCCCCCCGGCCGAAGGCTGGGGGAGTGCCGGGCGTAGAGCCTCGTACTGGATGTACTTGGCTCTGCGCCCGGTGCGGCGAGAGTGCGTGCATGGCGTCGCGGGGCAGGCGGGAATCGTCAGACAGGCCCTACGCCCGCTCCAGGTGCAACAATGCCTGGTGCGCCGTCGTATACGCCCTGTACTTCGAGAAGGACCAGGCCCTGCCGGGCATCGGCCTCGGGGGCCACCGCCACGACTGGGAGCACGTCGTGGTGTGGGTGCGGGACGGCACCGCCCACTACGTCGCGACGTCCGCCCACGGCTCGTTCTCGGTCCACACGCGGTCGGCGGTGCGCTTCGACGGCACCCACCCGAAGATCGTGTACCACAAGGACGGCATCGGCACCCACTGCTTCCGCCTGGCGGGCGCGGGCGACGAACCGCCGGAGAACCACCGGGGCGACTGGCAGTATCCGCCCCTGGTCGGCTGGAACGGCTATCCGCCGGGGCTGCGCGACAGGCTCGCCGCCCACGACTTCGGCAGCGCCCACTTCGGCCTGAAGGACTCCGGCTTCGCGTCCCATCTCGCGGCGGCCAAACCCCCGGGTATCCCCTTCGACCCCAACGGCTGAGCGCCGCGGGCCCGTTGACGCCCGGAACGCCGTACGCCGTTCCGGGTCCGACGGCGCTTGCGAGGGTCTATCGTGTCGCCATGTCCGTACCCGGAACGATCCGCGTCGTCTCCCGTGACTCGCCCATGGCTCTCGCCCAGGTGGACCGGGTGCGTGAGGAACTGGCCGCCGTCCTTCCCGGTGTGCGCACCGAGGTCGTACCGGTCAGGACGACCGGCGACACATGGCTGGGCGATCTCTCGCAGGTGGACGGCAAGGGCGCGTTCACCAAGGAGGTGGACGCCGCGCTGCTGGCGGGCGAGGCGGATGTCGCCGTGCACTGCGTCAAGGACGTGCCCGCCGACCGTCCGCTGCCGGCCGGCACGGTGTTCGCCGCGTTCCTGAAGCGGGACGACGTCCGCGACGCGCTGGTGCACCCCGGGGGGCTCACCCTGGACGAGCTCGCGCCCGGGACCCGCATCGGCACCTCCTCGGTGCGCCGCGCCGCCCAGCTGGCCGCCACCCACCCGCGGCTGCGGTGCGTACCGATGCGGGGCAACGCCAACCGGCGGCTGGCCAAGCTCGCGGACGGCGAGGCGGACGCCCTGCTGCTCGCGGTCTCCGGGCTGGAACGCATCGGCCGCACCGACGTGATCAGCGAGGTCCTCTCCCCCGAGACGATGATGCCGCCCATCGGCGCGGGCATCCTCGCCCTGCAGTGCCGCGAGGGCGACAGCGCCCTCATCGAGGCGGTCGGTGTCCTGGGCCACCCGGACACCCACCGCGAGGCCGCCGCCGAGCGCATGTTCCTGCATGTGCTGCAGGGCCACTGCAACAGCCCGATCGCCGGGTACGCGCGGGTGGACCGCGGCGGTGAACTCTCCCTGCGCGCCTGTGTCTTCACCCCGGACGGCAAGACGCGGCTGAACGCCCACCAGTGGGCGGGCCGGCTGGATCCGGCCACCCTGGGCACCTCGGTCGCCGTGGAGCTGCTGCGTCAGGGAGCCCGCGAGATCATCGACGGCATCCCGCACTGACCGCGGGTCAGGAGGTTCCTTCCTCCGCCTGCTCCTGGAGGAAGACGCTCACCTGCTGGGCGAGGCTGTCCCGGGACGCCGCGCCGACGGGTGTGCCCGCGGAGCCCTCCCGCACTCCGACGCCGCCCGTCCACAGCCGGCGGCCCGCCCACTCCTCGTCGGCGCGCAGCTGCACCTGGACGTCGACCTGCGTCAGGGACGCCTCGGGTCCGGCCGCGTAGAGCACGGCGGTGGCACGGCGCAGCGGGTAGACGTCGAATCCCTCGATGAACTGCGAGTTGCGCCAGTCGATGAACGCGCTCTCGCCGTCGGGGCCGGTCCGCACATCGATCTGGCCGTCTTCGAGATGAATGCAGAAAGGCCGGTCCCCGCGGTTCTCGACGGTCACGCGGACACTGAAGTACGTCAGCCCGTCGGCGGCGTCGTCCCGCCCCCGGGGCGGTTCGCCCGGCTGAAGACGGTGGACGCGGACCCGCAGACCGGCATGCTCGTCGTACTCCTGCCAGTCCCCGACCACGTTCGGCTCGTACACAGTGCACCTCTCGACTTCTGTCCGCTGTTTCCTATCCGTGGGCTCAGCGCACTGTCAAATGAGCGGAATGCGCTGTGGTCAGGCAGTTCGCCCCTTCCGATCAGTGATCAAGCGCTGCGCTGGAGGAATCCCCCGGCGGGCCGGCCGGACCGGCCGCCGCGGCGTGCCGCACATCACGTCCGCCGCCGTGATCACCGGCGCACGGCGGGAGGGGTCCGCACCGCCGGGCGCGGGCCGGACCCGGGCGCCCGCCGCACCGGCCCGAATTTCACGCAGTGAATTCCTTCGAATCCAGAACGTACTCCTCGGGGAATGCGGACCCCGTGAACGACCTCGTGAATTCCGGGAGCCGTTTTGAAATGACGGCGCACGGGGAATGGAATGCTCAGTGCTTCGGACAGGAGGCACGTCCGTGGGATCCGGCTCGCCGGCCCCGGGCCCGCCCGGTCCGAGTCGCCGTTTCCCACGGGGTCCGTCCATCCGGCACCCCGCTCAGGGAGGTGCGCCTGATGCGTACCGTCAGTCCCAGGAAGCCGCACTCCCACGACGACGCCCCCGACACGGCCGGGGACTTCGCGCGTCTGGCCGGGCTGCCCGAAGGGCCCGAGCGCCGGGCGCTGCGCGACCGGCTGGTCACCGTCTGGCTGCCCATGGCGGAGCGGATCGCCGTCCGGTTCCGGGGGCGCGGTGAGGCCCTGGAGGATCTGTACCAGGTGGCGGCCCTCGGTCTGGTGAAGGCCGTCGACCACTACGACCCGGCGCGCGGCAACGCCTTCGAGGCGTACGCCGTGCCGACCATCACCGGTGAGATCAAACGGCACTTCCGTGACCACATGTGGACCCTGCACGTACCGCGCCGGGTCCAGGACCTGCGCAACCGCGTGCGGCACGCGACGACGGAGCTGGCCCAGACGACCCCGGGCCGGGCCCCCACCGTCGCCGAGATCGCCGCGTACGCCCGGCTGACCGAGGAGGAGGTGCGCACCGGGACGGAGGCGCTGGAGTGCTTCTCCGCGCTGTCGCTGGAGGCGGAGATGCCGGGCACCGACGGCTACGCCCTCGGGGACGCGATCGGCGGCCCGGACCCGGCCTACGACACGGTGGTCGACCGGGTGGCGGTGCGGCCCTGCCTGGAGGCGCTGCCGGAGCGCGAGCGGCTCATCCTCTATCTGCGCTTCTTCAAGGGGATGACGCAGAGCGGGATCGCCGAGCAGCTCGGCATCTCGCAGATGCATGTCTCCCGGCTGCTCAGCGGCTGTTTCGACCGGCTGCGCGAGGAACTGCGGCCGGAGAGCGGCTGAGCGGATCCCCGCCGGCCGGCGGCCGGTGGCCAGGGCCCGCCGGCCGGCGGCCGGTGGCCAGGGCCGCGCGGGTGGTCAGGCTTCCGGCGGCGCGCCGGGGAGCCGGGTGGGGCCGAGCCGGTCCAGTACCTCCTCCAGCACCGTGCGCACCTCCGCCGGCAGCAGGCCGGTGCGTCCCCAGACGAGGATCATGTCGGCGACGTTGCGGAGTTTGATGTTCGTGCGCTGGGAGACCTCCTTGAGCACGCTCCAGCCCTGGTCGGGCGAGACCCGCCCCAGTGCGACGATCATGCCGATCGCCTGGTCCACCACCGCGTGCGAGACGACCGCGTCCTTCAGCTGCTGTACCTCTTCCTCCAGCTGGAGAATCCGGTCCGCGCCCCCGTCCGTGGGCATGGTCACCTCCGGGTCCGGTGTGCCGCTTACGTGGTGCCTTCGCATGGTGCTTGAGTGCCTTCACGCAGTGTCCGATCCATCCATCGTCGCCACTGGGGCCGCCCTGTGCCACCGGGGTGGTCCGGGGGGCGTGCGGGGTCACCGTTTCGGGGCCGCCGCCGGGGTACTCGGCAGGCGCCCGGGCCGGTACCCGGCTGACACTGGTGCCATCCGGGTGGCTGCCGGGCCGACGAGATCAGGACGCGACTGCGATGAACCACGACATGCCCTCCTCCGCCGCGACGGAAGTCTTCTCGACGCACTCCGTCTTCGGTGCGCCCTGCTGGGTGAGCCTGACCAGCCGCGATCTGCGGACGACCGAGGAGTTCTACGGGGCGGTGCTGGACTGGCAGTGGCGCCCGATGCGCCTCGGGGACCGGTTCCGTGTCGCCCTGGCCGACGGCCGGCCGGTGGCCGGGATCGCCGCCGTCGCCGGGATGTGGCAGATGGCGGTGGCGTGGACGCCCTACTTCGCGGTGCGCAGCGCCGACCAGGCCGCGGCACGGGTGCAGGAGCGCGGCGGTACGGCGGCGGTGGGCCCCCTTTCGCTGCCCCCCGGGCGCGCGGCTCTGCTGGCCGACCGGGACGGGGCGACGTTCGGCGTGTGGGAGGGCGAGCTGTTCAGCGACTGGCCCGCCTGGCAGCGGGCGCAGCCCGCGTTCATCCGGCTGCACACCCGGGACGCCTTCGACGCCGCGATCTTCTACGGCGAGGTCTTCGACTGGGCGTCCGCCGAGCCCGGCTACTGCGAGGTCGACTACGAGGGCGAGGAAGTGGTGCTGCGCAGCGGCGGGGAGGTCGTGGCCCGCATCGAGTCGGGGGCGCTGGGATCGGCGCCCGACCCGACCATCAGGCCCCGCTGGCAGGTCCACTTCGCGGTGAAGGACGTGGCGGCCTGCGCCCGCGCCGCAGAGCGGCACGGCGGCAGTGTGCTGTCCGAGGACGCCGGGGAGGCCGTGCTCCGCGACAACGAGGGCGCCCAGTTCACGGTGACCTCGCGCCGCGAGCGCTGACCTCCCCGGGTCCCGCGCCGGTCAGGCCGGCGTGCGGGACGGGCGGGACAGCAGCACCAGGCTGCGGGCGTCGACGGTGAGGGTGGTGCCGGCCTTGCGTTCCGACTCGTCGGGGGTGCCGTCCGGGTCGGCGGTGTCGATCAGGGCCGTCCAGCGTTCGCCGTAGGAGGCGTCCGGCAGCCGGAAGTCGACCGGCTCCCAGTGGCTGTTGAGGAGGAGCAGGAACGAGTCGTCGACCAGGCGCCGGCCGCGCGGGCCGGGTTCGGCGATGGCGTCGCCATTGAGGAACACCCCGACGGAGTGGGCGTCCGAGCGCTGCCAGTCGTCGTCGGTCATCTCGTGCGCGTTGGGCAGCAGCCACACCAGGTCGGGGAGCGGCTGGTCGGCGTGGCGCACCGTCTCGCCCCGGAAGAAGCGGCGGCGGCGCAGCACCGGATGGGTGACGCGCAGGGAGATGAGCGTGCGCGTGAACTCCAGCAGGCCGCGCTGTTCGCCGGTGAGCCGCCAGTCGATCCAGCTGGTCTCGTTGTCCTGGCAGTAGGCGTTGTTGTTGCCGCGCTGGGTGCGGCCGAGTTCGTCGCCGTGGGAGAGCATCGGGATGCCCTGGGACAGCAGCAGCGTGGCGAGGAAGTTGCGTTGCTGGCGGGCGCGCAGCTCCAGCACGGCCGGGTCGCGGGTGGGGCCCTCGGCGCCGCAGTTCCAGGACCGGTTGCTGCTCTCGCCGTCCCGGTTGCCCTCGCCGTTGGCCTCGTTGTGCTTGTCGTTGTAGGAGACGAGGTCGCGCAGGGTGAAACCGTCGTGCGCGGTGACGAAGTTGACGCTGGCGCGGGGCCGGCGGCGGTTGTGGGCGTACAGGTCGGAGGAGCCGGTCAGCCGGGAGGCGAACTCGCCGAGCGTGTGCTCCTCGCCGCGCCAGAAGTCGCGTACGGCGTCCCGGTACAGGCCGTTCCACTCCGACCACAGGGGCGGGAAGTTGCCCACCTGGTAGCCGCCCTCGCCCACGTCCCAGGGTTCGGCGATCAGTTTGACGCGGCTGATCACCGGGTCCTGCTGGATCAGGTCGAAGAACGCCGACAGCCGGTCCACCTCGTGGAACTGCCGGGCCAGGGTGGCCGCGAGGTCGAAGCGGAAGCCGTCGACGTGCATCTCGGTCACCCAGTACCGGAGCGAGTCCATGATCAGCTGGAGTACGTAGGGGTGGCGCATGAGCAGGCTGTTGCCGGTGCCGGTGGTGTCGTAGTAGTGGCGCCAGTCGCCGTCCACCAGCCGGTAGTACGAGGAGTTGTCGATGCCGCGGAAGGAGAGCGTGGGGCCCTTCTCGTTGCCCTCGGCGGTGTGGTTGTAGACGACGTCGAGGATCACCTCGAGCCCGGCCGCGTGCAGCGTCTTCACCATGTCCTTGAACTCGGTGACCTGCCGGCCGCGGGTGCCCCGGGCGGCGTAGGCGTTGTGCGGGGCAAAGAAGCCGATGGTGTTGTAGCCCCAGTAGTTGGCCAGGTCACGGCCCTGCAGCACACCGTCCTGGACGAACTGGTGCACCGGCATCAGTTCGACGGCGGTGACGCCCAGCGAGGTGAGGTGCCCGACCACGGCGGGGTGCGCCAGTCCGGCGTACGTACCCCTCAGTTCCTCGGGTACGTCCGGATGGGTGCGGGTCATGCCCTTGACGTGGGCTTCGTAGATCACCGTGTCGGAGTAGGGGCGGCAGGGCCGGGTGTCGTCGCCCCAGTCGAAGGACGGGTCGGTCACCACGCCGAGCATGGTGTGACCGGCGCTGTCGGCCGGGTCGGGGCCGTGCGGGTCGCGCTCGTACAGCGAGGGGTGGTTGTCGATCTGCCCGTCCACCGCGGTGGCGTAGGGGTCGAGGAGGAGTTTCGCCGGGTTGCAGCGGTGGCCGGCCGACGGGGCCCACGGTCCGTGCACCCGGTATCCGTAGCGCTGTCCGGGACCGATGCCCGGGAGGTAGCCGTGCCAGACGAACCCGTCCGCCTCGGTGAGCCGTACGGTCCTGGACCGGCCGTCGTCGTCCACCAGGACCAGTTCGACGCGTTCCGCGACCTCGCTGAAGAGGGCGAAGTTGGTGCCCTCGCCGTCGTAGGTCGCACCCAGCGGGTAGGGGCGCCCGCTCCACGCGGGCGCCCCTTTCCGGGTCTGACGCCGGGTCACCGGACCTCCTCCAGGAGGCCGCCGGGCGTTCGCAGGCGGCCGGTGAGCGTGGTGACGCTCGGCTCGCGGGGCAGGTCCAGGCCCTCGCTCTCGCGCGGGTCGGGTGTGGTGGGCACGAGGGGGACGCGTTCGCCGGCACGGGCGCGCTGGGAGAACCAGATGACCTTGCTGCCGCTCTCGGTGGCGCAGCAGCCCCAGCCGTCGCTGCTGGCGGCGATGTGCTGCAGGCAGCCGCGCAATTCCTGATCCGGGCGCAGGGCGCGGTTGTTGTCCCCGATGGCCGTGATGAGGTGCTGGCCGTTCCACCACATCTCGATCGACGTGTTCTTGTCGGTGGCGTGCTCGTCGATGGCGCGCAGCAGCATCTCGGCGCCGCCGCAGACGGGTTCCATCAGGTTCTCCAGGTCCCAGAACCGGAGGTGAGCGGCCAGTATGCGGCTGACCTGTCCCACCTTCTCGGGGCTGACTTCCACGTCGAGGTGGTAGTAGCAGGGCACTGCGGTCTTCATCGTCGTCGGCTCCTCACCGCGAAGCTCTCGCTCCTCCTCGTCCCCGCGGGACGAGCCCCCGAACACGGAACGTGAGCGGGTATCGCTTCTGAGTCACCTTCAGGGTGAGGGGGTTGGTCCATTCGTGCAACACGAGCGACGGGAGCACACGGGTGAGGCGCACGGGTGCGGAAACCGGGCGCGAAAGGGGCGGAAACCGGGTGCGGGGTGAACGGAGGAGGACCCGCCAAGGTTGTTGAATTTCCAACAAGACGTTGCGTCATCACCCGTGCACCATGTGTGAAGACCTCGATCGCCGTTACGGGTCCGTGCATCGGTGCGCACGGCCCCGCCCGACCGTCGGGACGACGCGCCTGGGATCGAGCCCCGGAAAGGTGAACGGCGCATGCTGCTACCCGCCAAAGCCGAAGTCGCCCGGCAGTTGCGCCGATACCGGGCCTGGGAACGCGTGATGCTGGCGGCCCCCACCGACCACACGGCGCGGGCCACCTTCGAGGACTCCGGCTACACCCTCTGCGTGCTGATGGGGAAGCGCTGCGCGCGGGAGGCGGCCGACGCCGCCGAACGGTATCTGCGCACCACCCTCGTCACCTACTTGCAGGAACAGGACGACAGGCCCCGCCCGGCCGCCACGGCCCGGCGGGGCCCGCCGGTCGTCGAGCGGCGCTCCCCGGCGGGAAGGCAATGACCTTCCCGCCGCTATTCGGTCCCACGCCCGGGCGCCGGCCCGGGCGTCGAGCACGGCGGAGGTGCACAGCCCCATGAAGACGACCCGGAGCATCGGTCGTGTCCCGGTACGGGACGTCCGGCCGTCCGTCGACTGCGGCAGGCGGCCGGCGAAGGCCGTGGTGGGTGAGGCGTTCGAGGTCACGGCCACCCTCTTCCGGGAAGGCCACGACGCGGTGGCCGCCAATGTGGTCCTGAAGGATCCCGAGGGGCGCCCGGGCCCGTTCACCCCGATGCGGGAACTCGCGCCGGGCACGGACCGGTGGGGCGCCGAGGTGGCCGCGGACGGCCCGGGCCGGTGGACCTACCGGGTCGAGGCCTGGGGCGACCCCGTGACCACCTGGCGCAGGACCGCCGGCATCAAGGTCCCGGCGGGCATCGACACCGGGCTGGTCCTGGAGGAGGGCGCCGACCTCCACGAGCGTGCGGCGGCCGGGGTGCCGCGGGGAGAGGGACAGGACCTGGTCCTGGCCGCGGCTCGGACCCTGCGCGACGACTCCCTGCCCTGTGCCACCCGGCTGGCGGCGGCGTTGACGCCGGAGGTGACGGCGGTCCTCGCCCGGCATCCGCTGCGGGAACTGGTCACCAGCAGCGACCCCCTGCCGCTCCTGGTGGAACGCGAGCGGGCCCTTTACGGATCCTGGTACGAGTTCTTCCCCCGCTCCGAGGGCACACCGCAGCAGCCGCACGGCACCTTCGACACCGCCGCCCGCCGCCTGCCCGCGATCGCCGCGATGGGCTTCGACGTCGTCTACCTCCCGCCCATCCACCCCATCGGCACCACCCACCGCAAAGGCCCCAACAACACCCTGAACGCCGGCCCCGACGACGTCGGCGTCCCCTGGGCCATCGGCTC
>NZ_JBVIFC010000030.1:0-34879 GCF_055571535.1 Streptomyces sp. NPDC030893
TGGTACTGCAGGGGGGACCCTGTGGGAGAGTAGGACGCCGCCGAACAAATAGTGAGAAAGCCCCCGTGCCATTCGGCACGGGGGCTTTCTGCGTTCTGCGTCCGCCCACAGGGCCGCGTGCCGGCGCACGCCGATTCCCTGCCCCCTTTTTCGTGGCTCCTCTTCGTGAGTTACAGACGTCCCGCCGACTTCAAGGCCAGATACGCGTCCGCCAGTGCCGGTGCCAGTTCCTCGGGGATCGCGTCCACGACCGTGACACCGTGTCGGCGGAGCTGTTCCGCGGTACGGTCCCGCTCCGCGTGGGCCTGGGCCGCCGCCGCTGCCTCGTAGACGGCGTCGGCGTTCCCACGAGCCGTGGCCATCCTGGCGACGTGCGGATCCGCCACGGAGGCCAGGAGGACGGTGTGACGCTGGGTCAACTGGGCCAGGACCGGCAGCAGACCCTCCTCGATGGGGGCGGCGTCGAGCGTCGTGAGCAGCACGATCAGCGAGCGTCGGGGAGCCGTACGAAGCGCCGTGGCGGTCAGCCCCCGGGAGTCGGTTTCGACGAGCTCGGGTTCGAGCGTGGCCATGGCGTTGACCAGTGACGGAAGCACATCGCCCGCCGTGCGGCCCTGGACGAGGGCGCGCAGGCGGCGGTCGTAGGCGAGAAGGTCGACGCGGTCGCCGGCGCGGGAGGCGAGGGCCGCGAGGAGCAGGGCCGCGTCCATGGAGGCGTCCAGGCGGGGTGCGTCGCCGACCCGGCCCGCGGAGGTGCGGCCGGTGTCGAGGACCAGGAGGATGTGCCGGTCGCGTTCCGGACGCCAGGTGCGTACCGCGACCGCGGACTGGCGGGCCGTGGCGCGCCAGTCGATGGAGCGGGTGTCGTCGCCGGGGACGTAGTCGCGCAGGCTGTCGAACTCGGTCCCCTCGCCACGGGTCAGCACGCTGGTGCGGCCGTCGAGTTCGCGCAGCCGGGCCAGCTTGGACGGCAGGTGCTTGCGGCTGGTGAAGGGCGGCAGGACGCGTACGGTCCACGGCACCTTGTGTGTGCCCTGGCGGGCGAAGAGGCCGAGCGGACCGTAGGAGCGGACGGTGACACGGTCGGCCTGGCGGTCGCCGCGGCGGGTGGGGCGCAGACGGGTGATGACGCGCCGGCGTTCGCCCGGGGGGATCACCAGTCGGTGACGGGACGCCGTCACCTCCGTGCCGGGCTGCCAGCTGCTGGGAGGCCAGGCGTCGCGGATGCGGGCGCGCAGCGGACGGCGGGACGGATTGGTGAGCGTGAGGGTGACGTCCGCGGTGTCGCCCAGACGGACGGACGTGTCGCCGGAGCGGGGCAGGCCGAGGCGGCGTACGGGGGCGGCCAGGGCGTAGTCGCAGGCGCAGGCCACCGCGAGGGGGGCGTTGACGGCGAGGATGCCCGTCCAGCCGGGTTCCCAGATGCCGACGGGGAGGGAGCCGAGAGCCGCCAGGAGGGCGGCGCGTCCGGTGGGGGCCATCAGCGGGGGACGGGGACGTGGGCGAGGATCGCGTTGATGACCGAGTCGGCCGTGACGCCCTCCATCTCGGCCTCCGGGCGCAGCTGCACGCGGTGGCGGAGCGTGGGCAGGGCGAGGGCCTTCACGTCGTCGGGGATGACGTAGTCGCGTCCGGTCAGCCAGGCCCACGCGCGGGCGGTGGCCAGCAGCGCGGTGGCCCCGCGCGGAGAGACCCCGAGGGTGAGGGACGGCGACTCGCGGGTGGCGCGGCAGATGTCGACGACGTAGGCGGTGATCTCGGGGGAGACCGTCGTCTCGGCTACCGCGCGGCGGGCGGCCGCCAGGTCGGCCGCGTTCGCGACGGGGCGTACGCCGGCGGCGCGCAGGTCGCGTGGGTCGAACCCCTCGGAGTGGCGGGTGAGGACGTCGATCTCGTCCTGGCGGGAGGGCAGGGGGATGGTGAGCTTGAGGAGGAACCGGTCGAGCTGGGCCTCGGGCAGGGGGTAGGTGCCCTCGTACTCGACGGGGTTCTGGGTCGCGGCGACCAGGAAGGGGTCGGGGAGGGGCCGGGGGGTGCCGTCGACCGTGACCTGGCGCTCCTCCATGGCCTCCAGGAGGGACGACTGGGTCTTCGGGGGCGTGCGGTTGATCTCGTCCGCGAGGAGCAGGTTGGTGAAGACCGGGCCGGGCTGGAAGGAGAACTCGGCGGTGCGGGCGTCGTAGACCAGGGAGCCGGTGACGTCGCTCGGCATCAGGTCGGGGGTGAACTGGACGCGCTTGGTGTCGAGTTCCAGGGTGGCGGCGAGGGCCCGGACGAGGAGGGTCTTGGCGACGCCCGGAACGCCTTCGAGCAGGACGTGGCCGCGGCAGAGCAGGGCGACGACGAGGCCGGTCACCGCGGGGTCCTGGCCGACCACGGCCTTGGCGATCTCGGCACGCAGGGCCTCCAGGGAGGCCCGGGCGGCGGCCGGGTCCCCGGTGTGCGCGGCGTTGTCAGTGGTCGGGTCCATCATGGACGGCGTACCTCTCTTTCGAGGGCGTCGAGTTGGTCGGCGAGCCGGACGAGTGCGGTGTCGTCGCCCGGGGGCGGGCCGAAGAGGAGTGGGTGCAGGGACTGTGTGTCGCCGCCCTTGAGGTGGGCGGAGAGCGCGGGGAGCAGGGCCTCGGGCGCGTGTGCCTGGGTGGCGGGGATGCCTACGAGGGGGGCGAGGCGGGTGCGGGTGGTGGAGCGAAGAGCCGTGGCGGCGCGGTCGCGGGCGTTCGCCTTGCGGTAGAGGCGGGCGCGGCCTTCGACGGTTTCGGAGGCGCGGATCGCCACGGGGAGTTTCTCGGGGACCAGGGGGCCGAGCCGGCGTGCCCGCCACAGGGCGGCCAGGGCTGCCGCGACGAAGAGTTGCAGGGTGCCCCAGAGCCAGCCGGAGGGCAGCAGGTCGAAGAAGCCGCGCTCGCCCTGTTCGGGGGCGGCGGAGGAGTCGGCGAGCGAGGGGAGGTACCAGACCAGATGAGGGCGGGAGCCGAGGAGCTGGAGGGCGAGCGAGGCGTTGCCGTGCTGGTCCAGGCGGTCGTTGAGGAGGATGTCGGGCGCGCCGAGGACGACGGTGTCACCGTCTCCGGAGGGCGCCGGGAGGCGCAGCAGGGTGGACAGGCGCTGGCTGGGGTAGCACTCGTCGGCGTGGAGGTGGGTGGTGGTGTAGCGGATGCCGCCGGTGTCGGCGGTGCCCGCGCGGCGGGCGGCGGGCAGTTGACAGTCGGGGGCGAGGGTGGAGTCCAGGCTGGTGGCGGGGTCGGCGGTGACGCCGGGGGCGAGGCGCTCCACGGAGGCGCTGCCCGCGGCGACCAGCACGGTGCGGCCGCCCGCCTGGACGAAGGCGGCGTGCAGCCGTGTCTGCTGGCTGGGGGTCAGCAGGTCGGGCACGGCGACCAGGAGGGTGGTGTCGGGGCCGGCCGCGTCGGCGGCCTCGCCGAGGGTGCTGACGACGCGGGTGTCCACGCCGCGGTCGGCCAGGAGTTCGGCGACGGCGCGGCTGCCGTAGGGGTCCGCCGAGCGCGGGTCGAGTTCGCCGTGGCGGGCGTCGGAGCGGATCACGGCGATCGCGACGGCCGCCGTGAGCAGCAGCACCAGCGCGAGGGCGATGCCGCGCGTGCGGGTCCACACCTGGCGGGCGGTGGGCGAGGCCGAGGTGGACGGGCGCGTGACCTCGGTCGTCATCCGGCGGCTCCCTGGCGGGTGTCGGTGTCCGTGCTCCGGGTGCTGCCGCCGCTCGCCGGCTGTGGCGTGGTGCGTTCCAGGTCGCGGTCGAGTTCGGCGATCTGCCGGTACGCCTGCTGTGTCGCGGTCCTGCCGCCGTACGTGACGTCGTCGAAGGCGCGGGCGGCGGTGTGCAGGCGGTCGGTGTGGGCGGGCAGGGCGCGGCCGGCTTCCGCGGCGGCCTCGTCGGCGGTGCGGCCGGGGTGGACGTCGAGCAGGGCGCGTTCCTCCAGGGCGCGGACGAGGGCCCGCATGCGTTCCCGCACGGCCTGGTTCCAGTGGCCCTGGGCGGCGTGCGCCTCGGCGGCCGCGCGGTGTTCGGCGGCGCTGCGGGGGCGGTCGTCGAACAGGGCGGGTGCGGAGGCCGGGCGGCGGCGCGGGGTGCCCAGGCGCCACCACAGGGCGGCCAGGACGGCGATCACCGCGGCGATGATGACGATCAGGCCGAGTGTGCCGCCGGGGGTCGCGGTGGAGGCGGCGGCGAAGAGTTCGCCGACCCAGTCCCAGAAGGCGTCGAGGGCCCGCTGGAACCAGCTGGGGTCGTTCTCGTGGTACATGGGTTTCGACAGTTCGCGCCGGGCCGCCTCCCGCGCGGGGTCGCGCGGGACGGTGACGGGCGGCTCGTCGTCACCGCGCAGCAGCAGGCGTACGGCGGAGTCGGCGGCCGTGGGCAGCGCCGGTACGGATGTGAGAACTCCCCCCGTGGCGGTCACCGCATCAGCTCCCCGGTGTGGAGCCGGGAGCGTGGTCCCGGACACCCGCGGCGCGGGCCAGTTCGAGGTCGAGGGCCTCGCGGCGGATGCGCTGGTCGACGTAGAGGAGCACGGTGACGCCGGCGGTGATCGGGAAGGTGATCATGGCGCCGATGACCGAGCCGATGCCGCTGACGATGAGGAACGTCCAGCCGATGTCGCCGCCGGCGCTGTTGAGGAAGCCGGTGAGGCCGTCCCCGCTGAGGGCCGAGGCGAGGAAGGTGAAGGGGATGACGATGATCGACGCGACGACGTTCGCGATGATCGTCGCGAGGAGCTGGATGCCGAAGACCCGCCACCAGGAGCCGCGGACCAGTTTGGCGGAGCGGGACATCGCCCTCACGATGCCCTGCTTCTCCAGCATCAGGATGGGCGAGGCCAGGGAGAAGCGGATCATCAGCCAGAGGGCGATCACGCCGGCGCCGATCAGGCCGAGGACGGTGAGGCCGACGCCCACCGCGCTGCCGGCCGCCAGGGACACGAGGAACCCGGGCAGGGCGCCCACGGTGATGACGCCGGCGGTGATGAGCAGCAGCAGACAGATCAGGCCGAACAGTTTGACGACCTGGGGGCGGGCGTCGCGCCAGGCCTCGCCCGTGGTGACGGACCTGCCGAGCACCGCGCGGCTGGTGACGGTGGTGAGCAGGGCGGTGGCGGCGACGGTGCCGACCAGGGTGACCAGGAAGACCACGCCGGAGTTGAGCAGGGCCTCGCCCATGGCGTCGGTCAGTTCGTCGAGGGTGGCGCTGGGGTCGTCGAGGGCCTCGGTGTTCGCGTTGTCCAGGACCAGGCCCTGGAGCAGGACGACGACGACCTCGGTGAGGACGGCGACGGTCAGCGAGATGCCGAGGACCGTGCGCCAGTAGGTGCGCATGGTGGAGACGGCGCCGTCGAGGATCTCGCCGACGCCGAGCGGGCGGAGCGGGATGACGCCGGGCTTGGCCGCGGGCGGGGGGCCTCCCCAGCCGCTGCCCCAGCCGCCGCCTCCCCAGCCGCCGTGACCGCCCGGTCCGCCGTCGTAGCCGCCGGGGGGCGGGGTTCCCCAGCCGGGGCCGGGCGGGGGAGGAGGGGCCTGGCCCGAGTCGGTGGGGCCGGGGCGGCCGGTGGGCGCGGACCACTGGCCGGCCGGCGGCTGGTCCTTGGACCACTTCACGCCCGTGTCCTGCGGTTCCTGCGGGGCCTGGCCGGGCTGCGGGTGCGGGTCGGCGGGCTGCTCGGGGTCCGGGCGGCCGGTGGGCCCGGCAGGTCCGGACGTGCCCGGCTCCTGATCGCCGGACGGGGCGGATCCGGGCGAGGCCCAGCCCGGAGTGTCGTTCATCGTCGCTCCTTCACGGTGCCCGACCGCGGTCGCGGCGGCAGCTTGGCTGCCATCGTGCCATGGGGTGGTCATCGGCGGACCTGCCGAGGTGGGGGCTGTGTACCTTCAATTGTCGGGCCGACAGGGGGCAGACTGGCCGCATGGCTGATCAGTACGCGCACAGCGGCGACAACAAGCGGCCGACCGAGATCCCGGCACTGCGCTGGGAGGAGCCGCCCGAAGGTCCCGTCCTGGTCCTGCTCGACCAGACGAGGCTGCCGGCCGAGGAGGTCGAGCTCGTCTGCACGGACGCGCCGGCGCTGGTGGAGGCGATCCGCTCGCTCGCCGTGCGCGGTGCCCCTCTGCTGGGCATCGCGGGCGCCTACGGCGTCGCGCTCGCGGCCGTACGGGGCTTCGACGTGGACGACGCGGCGGCGGCGCTGGAGGGCGCCCGGCCCACCGCGGTGAACCTCGCCGTCGGGGTAGGGCGGGCGCACTCCGCCCACCGGGCGGTGCTCGCCCGCGGCGGCGACACCCGGCAGGCGGCCGGGGCCGCGCTGGCCGCGGCGCGACAGCTGCACGGGGAGGACGCCGAGGCCAGCGCCCGGATGGCCGGGCACGGGCTGGCGCTCCTCGACGAGCTGCTGCCCGGCGGCGGGCACCGGATCCTCACGCACTGCAACACCGGTTCGCTGGTGTCGGGCGGCGAGGGCACGGCGTTCGCGGTGGCACTGGCGGCGCACCGCGCGGGGCGGCTCAGGCGGCTGTGGGTGGACGAAACGCGTCCGTTGCTGCAAGGTGCTCGCCTGACGGCGTACGAGGCGGCCCGCAGCGGCATGGCGTACACGCTGCTCACCGACAACGCGGCGGGATCGCTGTTCGCGGGGGGCGAGGTGGACGCGGTGCTCGTCGGGGCGGACCGCATCGCGGCCGACGGTTCGGTGGCGAACAAGGTGGGGAGCTATCCGCTCGCGGTGCTCGCGCGGTACCACCATGTGCCGTTCATCGTGGTGGCGCCGGTGACGACGGTGGATCCGGCGACACCGGACGGGGCGTCCATCGAGGTGGAGCAGCGCCCCGGGCATGAGGTGACGGAGGTCGTGGCACCGCAGGTGCCGGTGGCCGGGACGGAAGCGGGAGGGGGGATTCCGGTGGCGCCCCTGGGGACCCAGGCGTACAACCCGGCGTTCGACGTGACGCCGCCGGAGCTGGTGACCGCGATCGTCACCGAGGAAGGTGCTGTTTCGCCCGTGACAACCGAGGCTCTGGCCGAGCTGTGTGCCAGGTCACGCCAGGTAACGATTAGCTAATGGGATGATGTCGTTTATGAAGGGACGAGTCCTTGTCGTCGACGACGACAGCGCACTGGCCGAGATGCTCGGCATCGTGCTGCGCGGTGAAGGTTTTGAGCCGTCTTTCGTAGCCGACGGCGACAAGGCGCTGGCCGCTTTTCGCGAGACCAAACCCGATCTCGTGCTCCTCGACCTGATGCTGCCCGGCCGGGACGGCATCGAGGTGTGCCGCCTGATCAGGGCGGAGTCGGGGGTGCCGATCGTGATGCTCACGGCGAAGAGCGACACCGTCGATGTGGTGGTGGGCCTGGAGTCCGGGGCCGACGACTACATCGTCAAGCCGTTCAAGCCGAAGGAGCTGGTGGCCCGGATCCGGGCGCGGCTGCGCAGGTCGGAGGAGCCGGCACCGGAGCAGCTCGCCATCGGCGATCTGGTGATCGACGTGGCCGGGCACTCCGTGAAGCGGGACGGGCAGTCCATCGCGCTGACGCCGCTGGAGTTCGACCTGCTGGTCGCGCTCGCCCGCAAGCCGTGGCAGGTGTTCACGCGTGAGGTGCTCCTCGAGCAGGTCTGGGGCTACCGTCACGCGGCGGACACCCGGCTGGTGAACGTGCATGTGCAGCGGCTGCGCTCCAAGGTCGAGAAGGACCCGGAGAAGCCGGAGATCGTGGTGACCGTCCGTGGTGTCGGGTACAAGGCAGGACCGAGCTGACATGTCCGGTGACAGTGCCGCTTCGGCGCCCGGCCGGTCCGGGGGCCGTCCGGGGCGGCCTGTCGGCCGGAAGTCGACGGGCTCCCGCTGGGGACGCCTGTTCGAGGGCGGGCTGCTGCAGGGCGGGGTCCAGGGCAGTCCGGTCATCCGGCTGCTCATGCGCTGGGTGCGTCGGCCGCTGCTGCCCGTCATACGGCTGTGGCGGCGCAACATCCAGCTCAAGGTCGTCGTCACGACGCTGCTGATGTCGCTGGGCGTGGTGCTGCTGCTGGGTTTCGTCGTCATCGGCCAGGTGCGCAACGGCCTGCTGGACGCCAAGGTGAAGGCCTCCCAGAGTCAGGCCACCGGCGGTTTCGCGGTGGCCAAACAGCAGGCCGAGGAGGCCGTGAGCGTCACGGGCGACGAGCAGACCGCGACGGACGGCCGGCCCTCACAGAGCGTCATCCAGTGGATGAGCGACCTCGTGGAGTCCCTCTCCAGCGGTGGCCAGGGCGCCTTCGACGTGGTGACCCTGCCCGCGGGCAATGACAGTGGCAGCGGGCGCGGACCGCGCGCCTCCGGCGAGGTCAATCCGACGGCCAGTGTGCCCGCGGAGCTGCGGGAGCGGATCGACGAGAACACGTCGGCGGCTCAGAGCTACACCCGCATCGTCTACGACGCCGGCGGCAAGGAGTCCCAGCCCGGCCTGGTCATCGGCAAGCAGGTCAACGACCCCAACGGCGACCCGTACCAGCTGTACTACCTCTTCCCGCTCACGCAGGAGGAGAAGTCGCTGAGCCTGGTCAAGGGCACCCTGGCGACCGCCGGGCTGTTCGTCGTCGTACTGCTCGGGGCGATCGCCTGGCTCGTCGTGCGCCAGGTCGTCACCCCGGTGCGGATGGCGGCCGGGATCGCCGAGCGGCTGTCGGCCGGGCGGCTCCAGGAACGGATGAAGGTCACCGGCGAGGACGACATCGCGCGGCTCGGCGAGGCCTTCAACAAGATGGCGCAGAACCTTCAGCTGAAGATCAGCCAGCTCGAGGACCTGTCGCGGATGCAGCGCCGCTTCGTGTCGGACGTGTCCCACGAGCTGCGGACGCCGCTGACGACCGTGCGCATGGCGGCGGACGTCATCCACGAGGCGCGCGAGGACTTCGATCCGGTGACCGCGCGGTCGGCCGAGCTGCTCGCCGACCAGCTGGACCGGTTCGAGTCGCTGCTCGCCGACCTGCTCGAGATCAGCCGCTTCGACGCGGGGGCGGCGGCGCTGGAGGCGGAGCCGATAGACCTGCGCGAGGTGGTACGCCGCGTGGTCAGCGGGGCGGAGCCGCTCGCGGATCGCAAGGGCACCCGGATCAGGATCGTCGGAGACCAGCAGCCCGTCGTCGCCGAGGCCGACGCGCGGCGCGTGGAGCGCGTGCTGCGCAACCTGGTCGTCAACGCGGTGGAGCACGGCGAGGGCAGGGACGTCGTGGTCAGGCTGGCCGCGGCCGGCGGTGCGGTGGCGGTGGCGGTGCGCGACTACGGTGTGGGGCTCAAGCCCGGTGAGGCGACCCGGGTCTTCAGCCGCTTCTGGCGGGCCGATCCGGCCCGCGCGCGGACCACCGGCGGTACGGGGCTGGGGCTGTCCATCGCCCTGGAGGACGCGCGGCTGCACGGCGGCTGGCTCCAGGCGTGGGGCGAGGCGGGCGGTGGCTCGCAATTCCGGCTGACGCTGCCCAGGACCGCGGACGAGCCGCTGAGGGGGTCTCCGATACCCCTGGAGCCCAAGGACTCGCGGCGCAACCGCGGGCTGGACGGCGCCGGGCTGCCGCACGGCGGCGGGGACGGCGGGAAGAGCGCGACGGTGCCGGTGCGGCAGCCCGGCGCCGACGGGCCCTCCAGGGAGCCGTTCGCGCTGCCGCCCACGGCCGTGACCGCCACGGCCGACCCCACGGCGCTGCCCGGCAACGGCGCGCGTGTGGTGGCACGGACGGGGAGCACGCGGATGACGCCCGGGGCGCCGGCCGAGGGCGGCGCGCCGCACGGCGGGGACGACGACGTGGCCGCGCGGCGGCCGGCGGAGGGCGCCGGGGAGCCGGACGCGCAGAGGGACGGGGAGGCTTCGCGTGGGCGTTGAGCGCGGTGGACGCGGCCGGGGCACAGCGGTGCGGACGGTGGCGTACGCGACCGGCGGGGTCGTCCTGCTGGCCGGGTGCGCCTCGATGCCCGACAGCGGCGATCTGCGGGGTGTGGAGTCCACACCCCGGCAGGACGCCCAGGTGCGGGTGTTCGCCATGCCGCCGAGTGAGGACGCCACCCCGACCCAGATCGTCCAGGGCTTCCTGGAGGCGCTGACCAGCGACGATCCGTACTACAAGACCGCCCGCCAGTATCTGACGCCCGAGGCGGCGAAGACCTGGCAGCCGGAGCTGTCCACCACCGTGCTGTCGAACGGGCCGGGTGCCCGGGCCGAGCGTCCGGTCGAGGAGGACAGCGGTGCGCTGTCCTACACGCTGACCGGCACCAAGGTCGCGACCGTCGACGCGCAGCAGTCGTACGCGCCCGCCGCCGGGTCCTACGACAAGATCGTGCACCTCACCAAGGACGCGAAGAGCGGCCAGTGGCGCATCGACGCGGTGCCGCAGGGCGTGGTCATGGGCAAGTCGGACTTCCAGCGCAACTACATGTCCGTCAACAAGTACTACTTTGCCTCCAACAACACGGCGACCTCCGGCACGGCGCTGCCGATGGCGGTCGCCGATCCCGTGTACGTGCGCAGGCACGTGGATCCCACGACCAGGATGGTGCGCTCCCTCATCGACGGACCCACGACCTGGCTGGAACCCGTCGTCCGGTCGAGTTTTCCCACCGGGACGGCGCTGCGGAAGGGCGACCCGCTGACACCGGACGAGCGGGGCCGTCTCACCGTGCCGCTCAACGACATCGCCGCCGCGGTCGGCGCCGGCCGGTGCGAGGAGATGGCCGCCCAACTGCTGTTCACGCTGCGCGGCCTGAGCCCCGCGGTGGAAGAGGTGGAGCTGCGGGCCGAGGGCGGGCAGCTGTGCTCGCTCACCCGGGAGGGCGCCGAGACCGTGGCCACCCGGGGCGCGCTGCACCAGCCCGACTATCTGTATTTCGTCGACGGGGAGCGCCGGCTCGCGCGGATCGCGGCGGGCACCGGCGACACCGACCCGGACCCGGTGCCGGGTGCTCTGGGCGAGGGCGCGAAGGCGCTGCGGTCGGTGGCGGTCGCACGGGACGAGCGCAGTGCGGCCGGGGTCTCCCTCGACGGCAAGTCGCTGTACGTCACCTCGCTGGTGTCGGGCAGTTCCCTCGGCGAGCCCGTGCTGGGCAGCCGGGGCAAGACCGAGGACGACCGGCTGACCACGCCCAGCTGGGACGCGCAGGGCGGCCTGTGGGTGGCCGACCGCGACCCCGGCAACCCGCGGCTGTACCTGCTGGAGAAGGGCGGCGGCGAGCCGCTGGAGGTGCGCACCCCGGGGCTGGAGGGCCGGGTGCGGGCGGTCCGGGTGGCCGCCGACGGCGTGCGGATCGCGCTCGTGGTGGAGGACGGCGACCGGCGTTCCCTGCTGGTCGGGCGGATCGAACGGAGCACCGCGGACGACCGCACGGGTGAGCGTCCCGTGGTCACCGTGCTGGAGCTGCGCTCGGCGACGCCCGAGCTGGAGCAGGTCACGGCCATGTCCTGGGCCGGGGACAGCCGGCTCGTGGTGGTCGGACGCGAGGAAGGGGGCGTGGAGCAGATGAAGTTCGTCGAGGTCGACGGCTCCACGCCGGATGTGACGCCGCCCGCCGCCCTGACCGGCGTCAAGGCCGTCACCGCCTCCGGGGACGAGCTGGCACCGCTGGTCGCGTACTCCGTGGACGGGATCGTACGGCTGCCCTCGGGCGCCCAGTGGCAGAAGGTGACGGAGGGAACGGCGCCCGTCTATCCGGGGTGACCCGTGCCCGTACAGAGCCGGTGCGGGAGTTTTCCACAGGGGTGGCCGGTCGGGGCGGCGGCCTGCACAGTGGACCCATGCGGGACTGGTGGCAGGACCTCACCGACCTGGTGCTCCCGGCCGAGTGCGGCGGCTGCGGCAGGCCTCGTACGGTGTTGTGCGCCGCGTGCCGTACGGCGTTGAGCGGGGCGCCGCCGCGCAGGGTGCGGCCGGCGCCGGAACCGGCCGGGCTGCCGCCGGTGCACGCGGCGGCGCGGTACGAGGACGAGGTGCGCGCGGCGCTGCTGGCCCACAAGGAACGGGGCGCCCTGGCCCTTTCCCGGCCGCTCGGCGCCGCGCTGGCGGGAGCGGTCCGGTCCGGACTGCGCGTGGCCCGGGCGGATACCCGGGGGGACCCGGAGACGGCGGGCGCCCCGGCGCCGTACGGCGGCTGTGGCGGTCCCGGCGGGCCGGTGCTGCTCGTTCCCGTGCCGTCGGCGCGGCGCGCCGTGCGGGCGCGCGGGCACGATCCCGCCCGGCGGATCGCCTACGCGGCGGCGGGTGAGCTGCGGCGGGCGGGGGTACCCGCCCGGGTGCTTTCCGCGCTGCGTCAACGGCGGGCCGTGGCCGACCAGTCGGGCCTCGGCTCCCGGCAGCGGCTGGCCAATCTCGCGGGGGCCCTGACCGTCGCCCCGGGCTGTGGACGGCTGCTGCGCGGGGGCCGGGTCGTCCTGGTCGACGACCTGATGACGACGGGGGCGTCGCTGGCCGAGGCGGCCCGCGCGGTGCGGGCGGTGCGGACCGGACCGGACGGCGGATCGAGCATTTCGGGGCCCGCGTTCGTGTACCAGGGTGAGACATGGGAAAGGAGAGGAGAACAGCGGAACGGAGCGGATCGGCACGGGAGGCGCCGGCGGCCTCGCCGGCCGTCGGGAACGGCGGTCGCGGATGATGCCGGCGCAGCCGTCGACATGGTGTGCGCCGCGGTTGTCGCGGCGTCGCCGGATGCTTTCGAAATACACCGGAACTGATTGAGAACGTGCGTCGTTGCAGGTTATGAGAGGGGTAATTCACCTGAATGGAGGTACGGCGCGGTAGAGGGTGACGCCATCCGTCCGGGCGAGATATGTTCGGTTGTGAGGGAAAGCCGCAGGCCAGACCTCTCGAATCCGATTGCCGTGCTGCGGGTTTTTTCGTATCACCCGCACCGGTGGACTGGAGATCTCGCTCATGGGGGAGGAGGTGGACGTCACCGAGTCCGAGGCTCCGGACGTCACCGGGGCCTGGTGCAAAAGGGAGACGCTCCGCACCGAGGCGGAGTGATCCGGGAACGGAGTTCTGCGTGGACATCGTCGTCAAGGGCCGCAAGACCGAGGTGCCCGAGCGGTTCCGGAAGCACGTGGCCGAGAAGCTGAACCTGGAGAAGATCCAGAAGCTCGATGGCAAGGTGATCAGCCTCGACGTCGAGGTGTCCAAGGAGCCCAACCCCCGACAGGCCGACCGCTGTGACCGAGTGGAGATCACGCTCCGCTCCCGCGGTCCGGTGATCCGGGCGGAGGCGGCGGCGAGCGACCCGTACGCGGCGCTCGACCTGGCAGCGGAGAAGCTGGACGCCCGGCTGCGCAAGCAGCACGACAAGCGCTTCTCGCGGCGCGGTGCGCGCAGGATCTCGGCCGCCGAGGTCCCCGACCACGTCCCGGGCGTGGCGACGCTCAACGGAGCGGGCGCGAGCGTGGCACGGGAAGAGCCCGAAGCCGTCCCCACCAAGAAGATCGGCTCGCTGGAGGTGCAGGGTGACGGCCCCCTCATCGTCCGCGAGAAGACCCATGTGGCCGCACCCATGACCCTCGACCAGGCGCTCTACGAGATGGAGCTGGTCGGGCACGACTTCTATCTGTTCGTCGACTCCGAGAGCAAGGAACCCAGCGTCGTCTACCGGCGCCACGCCTACGACTACGGCGTGATCCACCTCAGCACCGACACGATGGTCACCGAGACCGGCTCCCCCGAGGCGGGCGGAACGCTCGGCGGCTGACCTGCCGGGTGACAGCACCACCGGTGCCCCTGGTGCGCGCGTGTGCGCCCCCAGGGGCACCGGTGTGCGCCCACTTCACGCACACACCGGCACCCCGGTGTCGGCCGGGCATGGAATCATGGCGGCAGCGGCCCAACCGGTGGGCCGTTGCCTTGGGTTGGCGATGGTCAGGACCACAGGCCACAGCCTTCAGGGGGAGGAACGATGGCGGACAGCTTCGGACCGGTGCGGGACGAGGATGCCGACGGCGTCGTCGGCACGGGCCCGGACACGGACACTCCACGCAAGGAGCCGATCAGAGTCCTTGTGGTGGACGACCACGCGCTGTTCCGCCGCGGACTGGAGATCGTGCTCGCGGCCGAGGAGGACATCCAGGTCGTCGGCGAGGCCGGGGACGGCGCCGAAGCCGTGGAGAAGGCGGCCGACCTGCTGCCGGACATCATCCTGATGGACGTGCGGATGCCCAAGCGCGGCGGGATCGAGGCGTGCACCTCGATCAAGGAGGTCGCCCCCAGCGCGAAGATCATCATGCTGACGATCAGCGACGAGGAAGCCGATCTCTACGACGCCATCAAGGCGGGCGCGACCGGCTATCTCCTCAAGGAGATCTCCACGGACGAGGTGGCCACCGCCATTCGCGCGGTCGCCGACGGGCAGTCGCAGATCAGCCCGTCCATGGCGT
Source organism: Streptomyces sp. NPDC030893 (assembly GCF_055571535.1). Lineage (NCBI taxonomy): Bacteria > Bacillati > Actinomycetota > Actinomycetes > Kitasatosporales > Streptomycetaceae > Streptomyces > Streptomyces sp. NPDC030893. The sequence goes on from NZ_JBVIFC010000030.1 coordinate 14,381, forward strand.
CGAAACTGCTCACCGAGTTCAAGTCGATGATCCAGCGGACCGACGAGCGCCGGCTGGTGCCCGCTCCCCGGCTGACCGACCGTGAACTGGAAGTCCTCAAACTCGTGGCCACGGGGATGAACAACCGGGACATCGCCAAGGAACTGTTCATCTCCGAGAACACCGTGAAGAACCACGTGCGCAACATCCTGGAGAAGCTCCAGCTGCACTCCAGGATGGAGGCGGTGGTCTACGCGATGCGGGAGAAGATCCTCGAGATCCGCTGATCGCGGGAGATCAGGCGAGTGCCCGGGCGAGCTCCACGGTGAGGGCCTCGCGCAGCCCGGGTGCGTCCACCCGCTCCACACGGACGTCGGTGCAGTCCACCCAGCCCGCCGCCTCCACCAGGGCCTGGGCCACCGCGGGGACCGCCTTGCGGCCGTCCAGCGTGACCTGCTTGGCGACCAGTGTGCGCCCCTCGCGGGCCGGATCGACCCGGCCGATCAGCCGGCCGCCCGCCAGGACGGGCATCGCGAAGTAGCCGTGCACCCGCTTGGGCTTGGGGACGTAGGCCTCCAGGCGGTGGGTGAAACCGAAGAGCCGCTCCGTGCGCGCCCGCTCCCACACCAGGGAGTCGAACGGCGACAGCAGTGTCGTACGGTGCCGGCCGCGCGGCGGCGTCGCCAGGGCGGCCGGGTCGGCCCAGGCCGGCTTGGACCAGCCCGCCACCGTCACCGGGACCAGGCCCGAGTCGGCGATCACCGCGTCGACCTGTTCGCCCTTGAGGCGGTGGTAGTCGGCGATGTCCGCGCGCGTGCCGACCCCGAGGGAGCGGCCGGCCAGCCCGACCAGGCGGCGCAGGCACTCCGCGTCGGCCGGCTCGTCGCGCAGCAGCTCCGGGGGGATCGCCCGCTCGGCGAGGTCGTAGACCCGCTTCCAGCCGCGGCGCTCGACGCACACCACCTCCCCGTACATCAGCGCGCGCTCGACGGCGACCTTGGTGGCCGACCAGTCCCACCACTCACTGGTGCGTTTGGCACCGCCCAGCTCCGTGGCGGTCAGCGGTCCTTCCACGCGGAGCTGCTTGATCACCTGGTCGTAGGAGCCGTCGGGCAGCTCGTGGTTCCAGTGCGGGCGGGAGCGGTAGGCGCGGCGGCGGAAGGCGAAGTGCGGCCACTCCTCGACGGGGAGCACGCACGCGGCGTGCGACCAGTACTCGAACGCGTGCGCCGGCTGCGAGCCCTGTTTCCAGTAGGCCTCCTCGACGGTCCGGCGCCCCACCGCGCCCAGCCGGGCGTAGGGGATGAGCTCGTGCGACCGGGCGAGGACGGAGATGGTGTCGAGCTGCACCGCGCCCAGGTGGCGGAGGACCCCCCGCACGCCGGAGCGGCGGTCGGGGGCGCCGAGGAAGCCCTGGGCGCGCAGGGCGATGCGGCGGGCCTCGTCGGCCGAGAGTTCCGTGGTCGGACGCGGAAGGGTCGTCATACGTCCGCACGATAGAGGGCGCCACTGACAACGGCGGGGGCCGGACGTCAGCCCCGCGCCGGCACATAGGGCGCCGTGGACGCGAGCCCCAGGTCGGACGGGAGCAGGGAGCCCACCCAGCAGTCGCGCAGCACTCCCTTGTTGTTGATCGAGGAACGCAGGACGCCCTCGACGGTGAAGCCGGCGCGCTCCGCCACCGCGCGGGAGGCGACGTTGCCGACCTCCGCGCGCCACTCCACCCGGTCGACCGACATCCGGGTGAAGGCCCAGCGGGAGGCGGCCACGGCGGCCTCGGTGACGTAGCCGTTGCCGCGGTACTCCTTCGCCCCCCAGAATCCGATCTCGCCCGTGCCGAGCGACCGCATGGTGATGCTGAGCATGCCCGTCAGTTCCCCGCTGGGCAGGAAGACGCCCCAGGTGAACATCGAACCGTTCGCCCAGCCGTCGGGTGCCATCGACTCGGTGAACCCCCGCGCGTGCTCGGGAAGGTACGGGGAGGGGATCGTGGTCCAGCGCTGGATGTCCGGGTCCTGGCAGATCGCGTACACGGCGTCGGTCTCCTGCGGGCCGACCGTGCGCAGCCGGAGACGGTCGGTGGTGAGCGTGACGGGTTCCATCGGCCGATTCTGCGCACGCGGCGGTGCGGCGCGCCATCGCTTTCGCCGTGCGTGAGGTGATGATCACCCTTCGCACAATTCGCCCGGCCGGTGCGGCACCATCGGGCGGCCCCGGACGTTGTCCTTTTTGAAGCGGCCGTGAAACGGATAGGAACCAGCCGACGGTCACCCCCACGGCAGGCCTCCCGGCGTGGCGGGGTCCTCGCATACGATGGCCGTTGCTCAGTCAGGGAAATGGAAACCGACCGTCCCAGGCCCGACCGGCAAGGAGACCAACCCCCGTGTCCGTCCTCTCGAAGATCATGCGTGCAGGCGAAGGCAAAATCCTGCGCAAGCTGCACCGCATCGCGGACCAGGTCAACTCCATCGAAGAGGACTTCGAAGGCCTCTCCGACGCCGAGCTGCGGGCCCTCACCGATGAGTACAAGCAGCGTTACGCCGACGGTGAGAGCCTGGACGACCTGCTGCCCGAGGCCTTCGCCACCGTCCGCGAGGCCGCCAAGCGCGTGCTGGGCCAGCGGCACTACGACGTCCAGATCATGGGCGGTGCCGCGCTCCACATGGGCTATGTGGCCGAGATGAAGACCGGTGAGGGCAAGACCCTCGTCGGCACCCTGCCCGCGTATCTGAACGCCCTGTCCGGCGACGGCGTCCACATCATCACGGTCAACGACTACCTGGCCGAGCGCGACTCCGAGATGATGGGCCGCGTCCACAAGTTCCTGGGTCTGACCGTCGGCTGCATCCTCGCCAACATGACGCCGGCCCAGCGCCGCGAGCAGTACGCGTGCGACATCACCTACGGCACGAACAACGAGTTCGGCTTCGACTACCTGCGCGACAACATGGCGTGGTCCAAGGACGAGCTCGTCCAGCGCGGCCACAACTTCGCCATCGTCGACGAGGTCGACTCGATCCTGATCGACGAGGCCCGTACGCCGCTGATCATCTCCGGCCCGGCCGACCAGGCCACCAAGTGGTACGGCGACTTCGCCAAGCTGGTCAAGCGCCTCAAGCGCGGTGAGCCCGGCAACCCGCTCAAGGGCATCGAGGAGACCGGCGACTACGAGGTCGACGAGAAGAAGCGCACGGTCGCGATCCACGAGTCCGGTGTGGCCAAGGTCGAGGACTGGCTGGGCATCGATAACCTGTACGAGTCGGTGAACACCCCGCTGGTGGGCTACCTGAACAACGCCATCAAGGCCAAGGAGCTCTTCAAGAAGGACAAGGACTACGTCATCATGGATGACGAAGTCATGATCGTGGACGAGCACACCGGCCGTATCCTCGCCGGCCGCCGTTACAACGAGGGCATGCACCAGGCCATCGAGGCCAAGGAAGCGGTGCCGATCAAGGACGAGAACCAGACGCTCGCCACGATCACGCTGCAGAACTTCTTCCGCCTCTACAAGCGCCACGACCACAACGGCAAGGAAGTCCCGGGCCTGTCCGGCATGACCGGTACGGCGATGACCGAGGCCGCCGAGTTCCACCAGATCTACAAGCTCGGCGTGGTGCCCATCCCGACCAACCGGCCGATGGTCCGCAAGGACCAGTCCGACCTCATCTACCGCACCGAGGTCGCCAAGTTCGAGGCGGTCGTCGACGACATCGAGGAGAAGCACCGCAAGGGCCAGCCGATCCTCGTCGGCACGACGTCGGTGGAGAAGTCCGAGTACCTCTCCCAGCAGCTCAGCAAGCGCGGCATCCAGCACGAGGTGCTGAACGCCAAGCACCACGAGCGCGAGGCGTCGATCGTCGCCCAGGCCGGCCGCAGGGGCAGCGTCACCGTGGCCACCAACATGGCCGGCCGTGGTACGGACATCAAGCTCGGCGGCAACCCCGAGGACCTCGCCGAGGCGGAGCTGCGCCAGCGCGGCCTCGACCCCGAGGAGCACATCGAGGAGTGGGCGCAGGCCCTGCCCGAGGCGATCGCGCGCGCCGAGGAGGCGGTCAAGGCCGAGAAGGACGAGGTCGAGAAGAGCGGCGGCCTGTACGTGCTCGGCACCGAGCGGCACGAGTCGCGGCGGATCGACAACCAGCTGCGCGGCCGTTCCGGCCGTCAGGGCGACCCCGGTGAGTCCCGCTTCTACCTCTCGCTCGGCGACGACCTGATGCGGCTGTTCAAGGCCCAGATGGTCGAGCGCGTGATGTCCATGGCGAACGTGCCGGACGACGTGCCGATCGAGAACAAGATGGTGACGCGTGCGATCGCGTCCGCCCAGTCGCAGGTGGAGACGCAGAACTTCGAGACGCGTAAGAACGTCCTGAAGTACGACGAGGTCATGAACCGCCAGCGCGAGGTCATCTACGGCGAGCGGCGCCGCGTGCTGGAGGGCGAGGATCTGCACGAGCAGATCCAGCACTTCATGGACGACACCATCGACGCCTACGTCCAGGCGGAGACCGCCGAGGGCTTCCCCGAGGACTGGGACCTGGACCGGCTGTGGGGCGCGTTCAAGCAGCTCTACCCGGTGAGCATCACCGTCGACGAGCTGGAGGAGGAGGCCGGCGACCGGGCCGGGCTGACGGCGGAGTTCATCTCCGAGTCCATCAAGGACGACGTCCGCGCCCAGTACGAGGCCCGGGAGGCGCAGCTGGGCTCCGAGATCATGCGTGAGCTGGAGCGCCGGGTCGTGCTGTCGGTCCTGGACCGCAAGTGGCGCGAGCACCTCTACGAGATGGACTACCTCCAGGAGGGCATCGGTCTGCGCGCGATGGCGCAGAAGGACCCGCTGGTCGAGTACCAGCGCGAGGGCTTCGACATGTTCACCGCGATGATGGACGGCATCAAGGAGGAGTCCGTCGGCTATCTGTTCAACCTGGAGGTCCAGGTGGAGCAGCAGGTCGAGGAGGTCCCGGTCGAGGACGCCAAGCCGGTGGCCGACCTGGAGAAGCAGGACGCGGTGCCCGCGCAGGCCGGGCCCCGCCCGGAGATCCGCGCCAAGGGCCTCGACGCCCCGCAGCGGCGGAAGATGCACTTCTCGGCGCCGACGGTGGACGGCGAGGGGGGCACCGTCGAGGGCGACTTCGCCACCGACGACGAGCCGGTGCGCTCGGAGGCCGACGGTCTCACGCGCGCGGAGCGCCGCAAGCAGGCGCGGGGCGGGCGTCGCCGCAAGAAGTGACGAGTGCCGGTGCCGCTCCGGGTGACGGAGCGGCGGTGAGCAGGCCGAGGGCCGGGTACCCCAGGGTGCCCGGCCCTCGGGCGTGGTGCGGGTGATCAGCGGGCGCCCGTGTGCCGCGGGCGGGGGCCGCCCAGTTCCACGGCGGTGCAGCGCCAGCGCAGGTCGCGGCCCTGTTCCAGGCGGAAGGCCATGGCGCGCAGTCTGTCCCCGGCGCCGATCCGGGCGAACGCCTCGATGGCGCCCTCGCGGGGTTCGAACCAGCCGATGTCGCGTACGACGGGGCGGGCGCCCCGGGTGCGCAGCGGTCCGCGCTCGGCGAGGCGGACGAGTTCGTCGTAGGCCTGGCCCGCGGTGTGCCGCAGCATCGCGTGCACGGGGCGCTGGCCGCTGAGGACGGCGAGGAGCAGTTCGGCGAAGCGGTCGGTGGGCAGGGGCGGAGGGACGGGCCGGCGGGGGCGGCGGTCGGCGAGGCGTGGATCGGTGACGCGCGGGTCGGTGAGGCGCGGGACGACGACCTGGGCGAGGCCGGCCGCCGGGGAGGTGCGGGTGCTCCGGCTCGTGCCGGCCGGGGAGGCGGGCCCCCGCCCGCGGGCCGCGCGGCCCGCCGGACGGTTGTCGGCCGGGCGGCGGGACAGTCCGGCAGCGCCCGGCCTGCGTCCGCCGGGGGAGGGGGCGAGGGCGGTCGCGACGGTGGGGGTGCGGGGTGGGGCGGTTCCGGTGGGCAACGGCGGGGTTCCCGCGGCGGAGGGGGCGCGTGTGGCGCTTGCCGCGGGCGGGTGCGGCGGCCCGGCGGTGGCGGAGGACGGGCCCTGCCGGTCTCCGGCGGGCGGAAGGGGGGTGATGGGGCGGCGGTGTCTGGTCATGACCTTGTTCATGGGACCCCGTTCGATGGGCCGCCCGGGCCGGCAGGGGGAGCCGGGGATACCGGGCAGTAACTTAGTGCTTGGGGACCTTGTACGGGGTGGGGAGGGCGATGGCAAGGAGGCGTGGAGCGGGTCGGAGCGGCGGGGAAGTTCACTTGTCCGGGTGATCGCGGGCTCGCCGGGCCCGTGCTTGAGCAGGGGTACCGGGTGACTTCCGGGACGGGAGTTGACGTCTTCGGGGGTATGGGCAGGAACTCGATCGGGGACACCGGGACGTATCCTGAAGGACCTTCCGGAGCCTCGATCACACGAAAGCGGCCGACCATGCGTGTCTACGTCCCCCTGACCCTCCCCGGGCTCGCCGAGGCGTACAGGACGGGGCAGCTGGGTGACGGGCCGTTCCCCGCCTGCGCGGTGACGCCCGCACTGCGCGAGTGGTACGCCTCCGACGACCTCGAGGAACTGGAGTACGCCGCGCTGAGCCGTGCCGCGCTGGCGTCCCTGCGGCTGCTGGCGGCGGACGACGGCGCGCCGCGGCGCCGGGTCGTGGTCGCGGTGGACGTGTCCGACGACGCGGCCCGGCCCGGTCCCGACCCGGCCGCGCCCGGTGAGGTGCGGGTCGCCGGGACCGTACGGCTGGCGAAGGCGGCCGCGGTGCATGTGGACGCGGCGGACGCGGAGGCGGATGTGGCGTCCGCGGCGCGGGCGCTGGCCGCGGCGGACGGCGGTGACGAGGAGGCGCAGCACGTCGTGGAGGGGGCGGACGACCACGAGCTGCTCTGGTACGCCACCCAGGAGATCCCCAACCTCGTGGGCTGACTCACTGGCTCGATGGCTCACTGACTCGCTGACCTGCGGGTCTGCCGAATGTCAGTGGTGGCGGGTACTTTTCTCGGCATGGGGATGCACACGGACGCGCACATCGTCTGGGACTGGAACGGCACGCTGTTCCACGACGTCGACGCGGTCATCGGGGCGACGAACGCGGCCTTCGCCGAGCTGGGCCTGGAGCCGCTCACGCTGGAGCGGTACCGGGAGCTGTACTGCGTGCCGGTGCCGAAGTTCTACGAGCGGCTCATGGGGCGGCTGCCGACGGAGGCGGAGTGGGAGCTGATGGACGGCACCTTCCACCGCCACTACACGGAGCACCGGGTGCGGTGCGGGCTCGCCGAGGGTGTGGTGGAGCTGCTCGCGGGGTGGACGGGGGCCGGCCGCAGCCAGTCGATCCTCAGCATGTACGGGCATGATGACCTGGTTCCGCTGGTGCGGGGCTTCGGGATCGAGCCGCACTTCATACGGGTCGACGGGCGGACCGGGCCGTCCGGGGGCAGCAAGGCGGAGCACATGGTGCGTCACCTCGGCGCGCTCACCGGGGTCGACCCGGCGCGCACGGTGGTGATCGGCGACGCGGCCGACGACGCGCTGGCCGCACGGCACGCGGGAGCACGCGCCGTGCTGTACACCGGCGGCTCCCACGGGCGCGCGAGCCTGGAGGCGGCGGGGGTGCCGGTGGTGGACACCCTGCGCGAGGCAGTGACGGAGGCGGAACGCCTGGCGGCGGCGGCCTGACGCGGGGAGGTCTCCGGGGGTGAGGTGCCCGCGCACCGGCATCCACCGCCCGCGGCCCGAACGCTGGCGACTCCAGACCCCCGTGCCTCGCCGGCATCCCGACTCGCACATGCGCGGCTTTCGGCAGCCCGTTGCTCCCCGGCGAACCCGGGTGGCCGGACGGCTGCCGGCATCCGGGGGCCGGAGGGCTTCTCGAACCCCCTGGCGGTTCGCCGACGTCCGGGATTCCGGCCCGGATCTTCCCGGAAAGGGCACTGTGCAGAACGTCAAAGTTTGGGGCCGTGTTTTGTACACATACGGCTCATGACGGGGGACCTGTAAGGAGCGATAGCCTTGGTGGCGTGATCAGCGCGATAGCTCGCGGGGGCCTCGACGTCCCTGCCGTGCGCCCGGCGAGCACGGACGACAACCGTGACCGGGTGGCAGTCGCTGGTCTTCGCGGGAGGCTCGGGACGCGGCGCACCCCAGCGGTGCGGGTGTCACCGAGAGCAGAGTCACACACGCCGAGCGCATCGAATTCGGCCGAGAAACCCCCGCTCCTCTCACCTCGCGGCATAGCGTCGGAACAGACCGGACACCCCGTGTCGTACCACCGCACCACGAGGTCGGAGACCGTACTTCCTTCTACGTCACGCAACGGCGCGCGACAGGAGCCAGAGGACCATGCAGACCAAGCTGGACGAAGCCAAGGCCGAGCTGCTCGACAGGGCCGCCCGGGTAGCTGAGAACAGCCCGGCCGGGGGGAAACTGCCGACTGGGACGACGGACAAGGGCATGCCCGACCGGGACACCGTGCTCGAGTTCCTCCAGCGCTACTACCTGCACACCGCCCCCGAGGACCTGACCGACCGCGACCCGGTCGACCTCTTCGGAGCCGCTGTCTCGCACTTCCGGCTCGCCGAGAGCCGCCCCCAGGGCACGGCCAACGTCCGGGTCCACACCCCGACCGTCGAGGAGAACGGCTGGACGTGCAGCCACTCCGTCGTCGAGGTGGTCACCGACGACATGCCCTTCCTCGTCGACTCCGTCACCAACGAGCTGACCCGTCAGGGCCGCGGCATCCACGTCGTCATCCACCCGCAGATCGTGGTCCGCCGTGATGTGACCGGCAAGCTGATCGAGGTGCTCACCACCCCGGCCGGCGGCGACCTCCCCCAGGACGCGCGCGACCTGCCGCACGACGCGCACGTCGAGTCGTGGATCCACGTGGAGATCGACCGCGAGACCGACCGCGGCGACCTCAAGCAGATCACCGCCGACCTGCTGCGCGTCCTGTCCGACGTCCGCGAGGCCGTCGAGGACTGGGGCAAGATGCGCCAGGCCGCGACCGCGCTGGCCGAGGCGCTGCCCGGCGAGCCCGTCCCCGCCGACGTGCCCGCGCCGCAGGTGGAGGAGGCCCGCGAGCTGCTGCGCTGGCTCGCCGACGACCACTTCACCTTCCTCGGCTACCGGGAGTACGAGCTGCGCGAGGACGACTCGCTGGCCGCCGTCCCCGGCACCGGCCTCGGCATCCTGCGCTCCGACCCGCACCACGCCGGCGAGGAGGGCCACCCGGTCAGCCCGTCCTTCGAGCGGCTGCCCGCCGACGCCCGCGCCAAGGCGCGCGAGCACAAGGTGCTGGTGCTGACCAAGGCCAACAGCCGGGCCACCGTGCACCGGCCGTCGTACCTGGACTACATCGGCGTCAAGAAGTTCGACGCGGACGGCAACGTCGTCGGTGAGCGGCGCTTCCTCGGGCTGTTCTCGTCCGCCGCCTACACCGAGTCGGTGCGCCGGGTGCCGGTGATCCGCCGCAAGGTCGAGGAGGTCCTGGAGCGGGCCGGTTTCTCGCCGCACAGCCACGACGGGCGCGACCTGCTCCAGATCCTGGAGACCTACCCGCGCGACGAGCTGTTCCAGACGCCGGCCGCCGAGCTCCAGTCCATCGTCACCTCGGTGCTCTACCTCCAGGAGCGCCGCCGGCTGCGGCTCTACCTGCGCCAGGACGAGTACGGGCGCTACTACTCGGCCCTCGTCTACCTGCCGCGCGACCGCTACACCACCGGTGTGCGCCTGCGGATCATCGACATCCTCAAGGAGGAGCTCGGCGGCATCAGCGTCGACTTCACCGCCTGGAACACCGAGTCGGTCCTCTCCCGGCTGCACTTCGTGGTCCGCGTCCCGCAGGGCACCGAACTGCCGCAGCTGTCCGACGCCGAGAAGGCCCGCATCGAGGCCCGGCTGGTCGAGGCCGCCCGCTCCTGGGCCGACGGTTTCGCCGAGGCGCTGAACGCCGAGTTCGGCGAGGAGCGCGCCGCCGAGCTGCTGCGCCGCTACTCCGGCGCGTTCACCGAGGGCTACAAGGCCGACCACTCCCCGCGCAACGCGGTCGCCGACCTGGCCCGCATCGAACTGCTCGACGAGCAGCGGGACTTCGAACTCAGCCTGTACGAGCCGGTCGGCGCCGCCCCCGAGGAGCGCCGCTTCAAGATCTACCGCAAGGGCGAGGCCGTCTCCCTGTCCGCGGTGCTGCCCGTGCTCCAGCGGCTCGGCGTCGAGGTCGTCGACGAGCGGCCGTACGAGCTGCGCTGCGCCGACCGGAGCGTGGCCTGGATCTACGACTTCGGCCTGCGCATGCCCAAGGCACCCGGCGGCGGCCTGGAGTACCTCGGCGACGACGCCCGTGAGCGGTTCCAGGACACCTTCGCGGCGACCTGGACCGGCAAGGCGGAGAACGACGGGTTCAACGCCCTGGTGCTGAGCGCCGGGCTGACCTGGCGGCAGGCCATGGTGCTGCGGGCGTACGCCAAGTACCTGCGGCAGGCGGGTTCCACCTTCAGCCAGGACTACATGGAGGACACCCTCCGCCACAACGTCCACACCACCCGGCTGCTCGTCTCCCTGTTCGAGGCGCGGATGTCGCCGGACCGGCAGCGCGCCGGGTACGAGCTGGTGGACGCCCTGCTGGAGGAGGTCGACGCCGCCCTCGACCACGTGGCCTCGCTGGACGAGGACCGCATCCTGCGGTCCTTCCTCACCGTCATCAAGGCGACGCTGCGCACCAACTTCTTCCAGGAGGCGAGCGGCGGCGTGCCGCACGACTACGTCTCCATGAAGTTCGACCCGACGGCCATCCCGGACCTGCCCGCGCCGCGCCCGGCGTTCGAGATCTGGGTGTACTCGCCGCGCGTCGAGGGCGTGCACCTGCGCTTCGGCAAGGTCGCGCGCGGCGGCCTGCGCTGGTCGGACCGCCGTGAGGACTTCCGTACGGAGATCCTCGGCCTGGTCAAGGCGCAGATGGTGAAGAACACGGTCATCGTGCCGGTCGGCGCCAAGGGCGGCTTCGTCGCCAAGCAGCTGCCCGACCCGAACGCCGACCGCGACGCGTGGATGGCGGAGGGCGTCGCCAGCTACCGCACGTTCATCTCGGCGCTGCTCGACATCACCGACAACATGGTGGCCGGCGAGGTCGTGCACCCGGCGGACGTCGTCCGGCACGACGAGGACGACACCTATCTCGTCGTCGCCGCCGACAAGGGCACCGCGAAGTTCTCGGACATCGCCAACGAGGTCGCCGAGTCCTACAACTTCTGGCTCGGGGACGCCTTCGCCTCCGGCGGCTCGGCCGGTTACGACCACAAGGGCATGGGCATCACCGCCCGCGGCGCCTGGGAGTCCGTCAAGCGGCACTTCCGGGAGCTGGGCACGGACACCCAGACCCAGGACTTCACGGTCGTCGGCATCGGCGACATGTCCGGTGACGTGTTCGGCAACGGCATGCTGCTCAGTGAGCACATCCGTCTGGTCGCGGCCTTCGACCACCGGCACATCTTCATCGACCCCAGCCCCGAGGCGGCCGTCTCCTACGCCGAGCGCCGCCGCCTGTTCGAGCTGCCGCGCAGCTCCTGGGCCGACTACGACACCGACCTGCTGTCGGCCGGCGGCGGGGTCTTCCCGCGCACCGCCAAGTCCGTCCCGGTCAACGCGCAGATCCGCGAGGCCCTCGGCATCGACCCGGGCGTCACCAAGATGACCCCGGCCGACCTGATGAAGGCGATCCTCACGGCGCCGGTGGACCTGCTGTGGAACGGCGGCATCGGCACGTACGTCAAGGCGTCCACGGAGTCCAACGCCGACGTCGGCGACAAGGGCAACGACCCCATCCGCGTCGACGGCAAGGACCTGCGGGCCGCCGTCGTCGGCGAGGGCGGCAACCTGGGCATGACCCAGCTCGGCCGGATCGAGTTCGCGCTGCACGGCGGCCGGCTCAACACCGACGCGATCGACAACAGCGCCGGTGTGGACACCTCCGACCACGAGGTGAACATCAAGATCCTGCTGAACGGTCTGGTCAAGGACGGCGACATGACCGTCAAGCAGCGCAACAAGCTGCTGGCCGAGATGACCGACGAGGTCGGGGCCATGGTGCTGCGCACCAACTACGCGCAGAACACCGCCATCGCCAACGCGCTGGCCCAGTCCAAGGACATGATGCACGCGCAGCAGCGCTTCCTGAAGTACCTGGTGCGCGAGGGGCATCTGGACCGGGCGCTGGAGTTCCTGCCCACCGACCGTCAGATCCGCGAGCGGCTCGCCGCCGGGCAGGGCCTGACCGGTCCGGAGACGGCCGTGCTGCTGGCGTACACGAAGATCACGGTCGCCGAGGAGCTGCTGCACACCTCGCTGCCGGACGACCCGTATCTGAAGGTGCTGCTGCACGCCTACTTCCCGAGCGCGCTGCGCGAGCGGTTCGTCGAGCACATCGACAGCCACCCGCTGCGCCGTGAGATCACCACCACGGTGCTGGTCAACGACACGGTCAACACGGGCGGTACGACGTATCTGCACCGGATGCGCGAGGAGACCGGCGCGTCGCTGGAGGAGATCGTCCGGGCGCAGACCGCGGCCCGCGCGATCTTCCGCTCCTCGGTGGTGTGGGACGGCGTCGAGGCGCTGGACAACAAGGTCGACGCGGAGATCCAGACCCGGATCCGGCTGCACTCGCGCCGGCTGGTGGAGCGCGGTACGCGCTGGCTGCTCAACAACCGGCCGCAGCCGCTGGAGCTGGCGGAGACGGTGGAGTTCTTCGCCGAGCGCGTCGAGCAGGTCTGGGCGCAGCTGCCGAAGCTGCTGCGCGGCGCGGACCTCGACTGGTACCAGAAGATCTACGACGAGCTGAGCGGCGCCGGTGTCCCGGACGAGCTCGCCACGCGGGTCGCCGGGTTCTCGTCCGCCTTCCCGACGCTCGACATCGTGTCGGTGGCCGACCGGGTGGGCAAGGAGCCGCTGGACGTCGCCGAGGTGTACTACGACCTCGGTGACCGGCTGCGCATCACCCAGCTGATGGACCGCATCATCGAGCTGCCGCGCGCCGACCGCTGGCAGTCCATGGCCCGCGCGGCGATCCGCGAGGACCTGTACGCGGCGCACGCGGCGGTGACCTCGGACGTGCTGGCGGTGGGCAACGGCTCGTCGACGCCGCAGCAGCGCTTCGAGGTGTGGGAGCGGAAGAACGCGGCGCTGCTGAGCCGGGCCCGTACCACGCTGGAGGAGATCCACGGCTCCGACGCGTTCGATCTCGCCAACCTGTCGGTGGCGATGCGGACGATGCGGACGCTGCTGCGGTCGCACTCGTAGGCGGCGCACGCGGGTCGCACGCCGTAGGGCGTCGGCGAGGGGTGTCACGGACCGTGAGGTCCGGGGCGCCCCTCGTTGTTGTGGTGCCTTAGGTGGGCATCAGGGGCGAATCGGTGGGTACGAGTCGTTATGGGCAATGGCTCCAGTGTGACTGTGCGATTTTCGTCGTCCGATGCGTCGGGGGAGAGGGCCGGTGCGTCCCGCGCCGTGTCCCGCCCGGCGGCCGTCGGCCGGAGCGCAGCGCCGGTCGTCGCCGGGCTCGTCCTCGTGCTGCTGGTCCTGGTCGCCGTGCGCCTGCCCTGGGTCGGCGACCTGGGCATGCACGCGGCGACCCTGCAACGGCTGCGACACGACCCACTGAACCCGGGCAACCCGCTGGTCGACGCGGACACCCCGAGCCCGTACTACTCGCCCTGGATGCTGCTGCTCGGCGGGCTCGCCCGGGTGACGGGCCTCGGCGTGTTCGTGGTGCTGCGGCTGGCCGCCGCGGCCGGGCTGGCGCTGCTGGTGACGGGCGTCTGGCGGTACGTACGGACGCTGAGCGCACACCGGGCGGCGCCCGCGCTCGCTTTCCTGAGCCTGCTGCTGCTGTGGGGGACGACCCCGTTCCCGTGGAGCGGCTTCCTGGGGCTGCACTCGCTCGCGCTGACGATGGCGTACCCCAGCACCTTCACCCTCGGGCTCGCCTTCCACTTCTGGGCCTGGCTGGCGCGGGCGTCGCGCGGGCCGGCCGGCTGGGGGGCGTGGCTCGGGCTGGGGGTGCTGTGGGCGGTGATCCTGCTGTGCCATCAGTTCTCGGGGGTCGTGGCCTCGGCCGGCGCGGTCGCCACGGTGGTCGCGGGGCGGGCCGTACGGGCGGTGTGGCCGCGGGTGGCCGTCGCGCTGCTCGCCGGGGTGGTGGTGCTGTGGGCCTGGCCGTACTACGACTTCTTCGCGCTGTTCGGCGCGGGCGGCGGGCTGGAGCCCGTGCACCGGGTGCTGTACGCGCATCCGGTCGCCCGGTACGGGCTGGTGTTGGTGGGGGTGGCCGCGCTGGCCGCGCGGTGGCGGCGGGACCGCAGGGATCCGCTGGTGGTCTTCTTCGCGGTCGGTGCGCTGATCGTCGGGGCGGGGTGGGTGAGCGGGCACTACTCGTGGGGGCGGGCCCTGCCGGCGGTGGTGATCCCGGCGCAGCTCGCGGCGGCGCTGGCGGTCTTCTCGGCGGGGCGGCGGTGGGTGCGGGCCGGCTGGGCGGCGCTGCTCGCCGGGGGGCTGCTGGTCGGGGCGTGGGCGCAGGCGGGGGTGCTGGGGTACGTGGTTCCGCGGGATGCGCTGCCGGGGGTGGTGGGGGAGGCGGTGGCGGAGCGGTACCGGGAGCCGTGGGCGGGATACCACTGGATCACGCCGTGGGTGGGGTACGGCGACGTGGTGATGGCGGAGGGGCGGGTGGCGCGGCAGGTTCCGGCGTACGGGGCGTATACGGTCGCGCCGGGTTATCCGGACTTCTTCCTGCCGGACGAGGGGCGGCGGGTGGCGGTGACGGAGGTGTACTTCGCGGAGGGGACGGCGGCGGGGGTGCGGCGGGGGATCGAGCGGGAGTTCGGGGTGCGGTGGGTGGTGGATCGGGCGGGGAGGCTGGATGACGGCGGGTTGCGGGTGGTGGCTCGGGGGCCGGAGGGGCAGGTGTTGTACGCGGTGCGGTGAGGGTGGGGTGGGGTGGGCCTTGTTCGGTTCGCCCCCGCCGCCCCTTCCCGTCCCGTCCCTGGGGCTGTGCCCCAGACCCCCCTTTCGGCCCTTCGGGCCTCGTCCTCAAACGCCGGACGGGCTGGTGGGGTCCGGACGGGCTGGTGGGGCCCGGACGGGCTAGTGGTGCAGGGCGTTTTTCAGGAGGCGGGCCAGGCGGCGGATGGTGGCTGTGACGCCGATGGGGTGCCAGTGGAGTTGGAGGCGGCCGGGGCCGTGGCCCTCGGGCTCGGTGGTGACGCGGTGCGGGGTCGCGCCGGAGTGGTAGGGGATGCGGGCGGTCAGGGGCGGGAAGTCGAGCGGGGCCAGCAGCAGGCCGCGGTTGCTCCGGCCGCCGAGGGTGAGGCGGATCTGCGGGTGACGTACTCCCGCGAATCCGCTCAGCGGGAGGCGTGCCGCCGCCGGGTCGAGCCGGACCCGCCCCTCGTAGACGCCGGGCCGGACCGGGGAGAGACGGAAGGGGACGGTGAGGCGGCGCCGCCCGGGGGAGATGACGAGGCTCGCGCGCTGGGGGCCGACCGGGAGGCGCAGCGCCGGGTCGTACGTCCGTACGGCCAGGTCGACGGATGCGCCGGGGCCGCCGCTGACCTCCGTGATCTCGTGCCGGAACTGGGCGCCGAAGAACGGGCGGGTGTCGAGCTCCAGGTCGGTGAGGTCCAGTTCGCGCCGGGCCTCGACGGTTTCGGGGACGCGGTCGCCCCAGTAGGTGCGCCCGTCCGTGTCGGTGGTCAGCCGCCGGGGCGCGACGGAGTGGCCCAGGCCCCGGGCGGCGAGCCGGGCCTCGGGCAGGCGCCGGTCGCGGATCAGCTGGAGCACCACCCGCTCGGAGCGGGGCAGGCGGGCGCAGGCGCCCGGGGACAGGGTCTCCAGGTACGGGTCGACCAGGTCCGCGAAGGAGGCCAGCCACTCCTCGTCCCGGTGGGGCAGGTCGCCCGCGTACATCCGGAAGTCGTGCTTGAGGAACTTGTGGTCCTTGTCCTCGCGCAGCGCCTCGTGTCCGCTCTCCACCAGGAAGGCGTCGATCAGCCGCTGCACATGGATCCGGTCGGCGACATTGGTGAGCAGGTGCCGCTGGTTGGAGATGGACGCCGCCCCGGAGTCCGCGTACGGGGCGATGTACCAGTGGTACACCGGCTCGGGGACGATGGTGAACCGTTTCGCCAGGCAGTACGCCTGAGCGGAGAACAGCTGGTCCTCGTAGTGGATGCCCTCGGGGAAGCGCAGGTCGTGCCGGTCGAGGAAGGCGCGGGCGTACATCTTGCTGGTCGACAGGTGTTCGAAGAACAGCCGCGGGTCGTCCTCGATCCCGTCCAGGGTGCGGTGTTCGGCCACCAGGTGCGGCATCCAGGTGGAGCGGCGACCGGTGTCCACCCGGATCCGCCGTACCGCGCCCATCGCGAAGTCGATCTCACGTGTGCGGTGCGCGGCGAGCAGTGAGGCGACCGCGCCCGGCGGGAGTTCGTCGTCGGAGTCGAGGAACATCAGATACGGCGCCCGCGCGATCTCCAGGGCGCGGTTGCGCGGCGCGCTGCACCCGCCGCTGTTCTCCGGCAGCCGCAGGTACCGGATGCGCGGGTCGGCGGCGGCCAGTTCGCGCGCGACGCGGGGCGTGTCGTCCGTGGAGTGGTCGTCGCTGATGACGATCTCCAGGTCGCGGTGGGTCTGGCGGCGTACGGACTGCACCGCGCGGGGGAGGCGCTCGGCGTCGTTGAACGCGATGACCGTCACGGTGACGTCGGGGGCGGGGTGGGTGCTCATGACGCGTTCGCCTCCTCGGGGGTGGGTGCCGGGGTGCGTTCTGCGACCGGCAGCACCGGCGGCAGCGACGCCTCGTCCTGGCCGAGGAAGACCCGGCGGACGACGCGTTCGGCGGCGCGGCCGTCGTCGTACTCGCAGAACCGGCGCCGGAAGGCGGCCCGTGCCTTCGCCGCGCTCTCGTCGCGCCAGGCGTCGGTGGTGAGGATCCCGGTGAGTTCGTCCTGGGTGCGGGCGACCGGGCCGGGTGCCTCGGCCATCAGGTCGAAGTAGACACCGCGCGTGGTGCGGTACGTCTCCCAGTCGTCCGCGTGGATGACGATCGGGCGGTCCAGGTTGGCGTAGTCGAACATGATCGACGAGTAGTCGGTGACGAGGGCGTCCGCGGCCAGGCACAGCTCCTCGACGGGGTCGTAGGACGAGACGTCGATGACGCGGCCGGAGCGGCGCAGGCCGGTCAGCGGGGGGACGCCGGCGTCGTAGAAGTAGTGGCCGCGCACCAGCAGCACGGTGTCCTCGCCGAGCCGTTCGGCGAGCGCGGCGAGGTCCAGGCGCGGGGTCCAGCCGGCCTCGTAGTCGCGGTGCGTGGGCGCGTACAGGACGGCCCGGCGGCCGGGCGGGATGCCGAGGCGCTCGCGGACCGCGCGGACGTCGGCGGCGCCGGCCGTGTAGTAGACGTCGTTGCGCGGATAGCCGTGGTCGAGCGAGACGAACCGGGCCGGGTAGGCCCTCTCCCACATGCGGGTGGTGTGGCTGTTGGCGGAGACGCTGTAGTCCCACTTGTCGACGCGTTCCAGCAGCGCGTCGAAGTCCAGGCCCTGCGCGGCGGCGGGGAAGGGCAGCTGGTCCAGGCCCATGCGTTTGAGGGGGGTGCCGTGGTGGGTCTGGACGTGGACCGCGTCGGGCCGTTTGACGACCGCGTTCGGGAAGTTGACGTTGTTGACGAGGTACTTCGCGGTGGCGAGCGTCTCCCAGTAGCGGCGGGTGCCGGGGACGACGTGGTCGGTGCCGGGCGGGAGCAGGGCCGCGTTGCGCTCGGTCACCACCCACACGGGGCGGACGTGCGGGGCGAGTTCGGCGAGCTTCGCGGCGATCGCGGCCGGGTTGCAGGCGACACCGCGGTTCCAGTAGGCGGCGAACACCGCGAGGTGAGGGTCGACGGGGCGGCGCAGGGCCGCGCGGTACTGGTGGTCGCGGACGCGCGCACCGGCCTGGCGCCGTCCCGCGCGCACGGTGGAGCGCACCGCGCGGCGGGCCCGGTTGGCGGTCTGGAAGGCGCGGTACCGGCTGTAGGCGCCCTCTTCGAGCAGGGAGCGGCGGATGCCTTCGAGGCCGGCGGGGCGCCGGTGCCCCTCGGGACGGCGGCGCAGGGCGGCGAGGGAGGCGCGGTGGAAGAACTCCTCCGCGACGTCGTCGGGCATGCCGCCGCGGGCGAAGGCGCGCAGACAGTCCCGGACCATGATCTCGTAGAGCACGGTGTAGACGGCGGGCCGTTCCCGGGCGAGGTCGAGGAGGCTCTCGTAGCGGTCGACGAGCGCGAAGTGCTGCTCGGCGGTGACCGGGGGGAGGCTCGCCGGACGCAGCCTGCGGTCCTCGTGGGCGATGTGCGGCAGACAGGCGACACGGCCGGCGAGCAGCAGGGCGGCGAGGGCGGCCCGCGGTTCGTCGTCGGTGGTGAGCTGTTCCCGGTGTGTCCGCCAGAAGCCGGCGCGCAGCACGCGTGTGCCGAGCAGCGGGGTCAGCCGCAGCAGGTAGCCGCCGGCGTCGAGGGTGAGTTCGGTGCGGCCCGCGCGGGTGAGCAGGGGGCCGTCCGCGGAGGGCAGGCCGGAGCTGCGCCAGGTGCTGCGCAGGTGGTCCACGAGCAGTACGTCGACGGTGTCGGGGAGTTCGGCGGCCCGTTCGGCGACCGTGCGCGGGCTGCCGGGCGGCAGCCCGTCCTTGGCGCGGACGAAGTGCAGCCAGCGGCCGGTGGCCCGTTCGGCCCCCGCCGCCCGGGCCGCCGCGTCGGACGTGCCGGCGGGCAGCGGCAGCACCTGGAGGTGGGCGGCGTACCGCTCCGCCGTCTCGCGGGCCCAGTCGCCGACGGCGGCGACGACGACCTCGGTGTCGGGCAGGGGGTGGGCGGTGAGTGAGTCGAGGAGGCCGGTCAGGTGGTCCTGGGTGTTCGGCCCGTGGACGATGACGCTGAGCTCGGGCATCACGGGGCTCCTTCGGCGGCTCGTCGCTCCGGACAGTCCTCTCCGGTCATATTGACACCAATACGACGAAGTGGGTGCGGGGACGCGCGGGGTGGGAGCGGCCTCACGATCGGGCCCCTCGCCTCACGAGGGAAGCGGGACCTTCGACCCCTCCGGCTGCGCGGCCGCGACGGTCTCGGGTGCCGCCGCCTTCGGCCTGGACTTGGGCTTCGGCTTGGGGGCCCGGTCCCCGGTGAACGCCTCGTACTCCTTGAGCACCTCGTCGGTCGGCCCGTCCATGCGCAGCTCACCGCGCTCCAGCCACAGCACGCGGTCGCAGGTGTCGCGGATCGACTTGTTGCTGTGGCTGACCAGGAACACCGTCCCGGCGTGCTTGCGCAGCTCCCGGATCCGGGCCTCGGAGCGCTTCTGGAAGGTGCGGTCGCCGGTGGCGAGCGCCTCGTCGACGAGGAGGACGTCGTGGTCCTTGGCGGCGGCGATGGAGAACCGCAGCCGGGCCGCCATGCCGGAGGAGTAGGTGCGCATCGGCAGGGTGATGAAGTCGCCCTTCTCGTTGATGCCGGAGAAGTCGACGATCTCCTGGTAGCGGGCCCTGATCTCGTCACGGGACATGCCCATGGCGAGCCCGCCGAGGTGGACGTTGCGCTCGCCGGTCAGGTCGCTCATCAGGGCCGCGTTGACGCCGAGGAGGGAGGGCTGGCCGTCGGTGTAGATCCGGCCGTTCTCCACCGGGAGCAGCCCGGCGACGGCCTTGAGCAGGGTCGACTTGCCGGAGCCGTTGGTGCCGATCAGGCCGATGGCCTCGCCCCGGTGGGCGACGAAGGACACGTTCCGCACGGCGTGCACCCGGCGCATGCCGGAGGCCTTCTCGGCCTGCTTGCGGCGCAGGATGCGGTTGAGGGCGGCGGTGGCGGAGCCGCGCCCGGCGCCGGTTCCGTTGACCCGGTAGACGATGTCGACGCCGTCGGCGATGACGGTGGGGACCTTCTCGGCGGTGCTGTCAGCCACGGCCGTACCTCTCCTCGGACTTCCAGAAGTAGACGAAGCCGAGCACGCCGGTCAGCAGCGCCCAGCCCAGTGCGAACGCCCACACGTGCGGGGGCAGGTACGAGGAGTCGTAGCCGTCGATCAGCGCGAAGCGGATCAGGTCCATGTAGACGGCGGCCGGATTCCACTGGAGCACGTCGCTGAGCCAGACGGGGACGTCCTTGTCGTGCAGCATCGCGGGGATGCTGAACATCACGCCCGAGGCGTACATCCACGTGCGCATCACGAACGGCATCAGCTGGGCCAGGTCCGGCGTCCTGCTGCCCATCCGCGCGAAGATCAGGGCCAGCCCGGTGTTGAACACGAACTGCAGCAGCAGCGCGGGCACGACCAGCAGCCAGGACAGGGCGGGAAGGCTCCCGCAGGCCACCATGACGGCGACGAGGACGATCATGGAGAACAGCAGCTGCTGGAGCTGCTGGAGGGCGAAGGAGATCGGCAGCGAGGCCCGCGGGAAGTGCAGCGCCCGCACCAGGCCCAGGTTGCCGGAGATCGCCCGCACCCCGGTCATCACCGAGCT
>NZ_JBVIFC010000031.1:0-30743 GCF_055571535.1 Streptomyces sp. NPDC030893
TGTTGAGTTCTCAAGGAACGGACGCTTCCTTCGTACTCACCCTCTCGGGCTTTCCTCCGGGCGCTTCCCTTCGGTGTTTCCGACTCTATCAGATCCTTTCGGCCCTGATTCCCGGTCGGCGGGTTTTGCCGTCGAGCCGGTGGCTTTCGCCTGTCGGCCTTTCGACATTCACTACGTTAGCCGATTCCCTCGCTCGATTCATAATCGGGCGCTGCGGTTATCGAATTCAGGCATGCGAACATGACGAATTCGACCCCGCTGAGGGGTGATCGTAGGTAGTGGGTTGGCCGCTTCCGGCTGCAGGCGAATGCCGTACCCGGGTCAAGCGGCTCGGGCTACGTTACGCATCTTCCTGTCCCGAGTCAACTTCGCCGGCGTCGCGGTACATGGGCCCGGTAGGGGCTCACCGTCGGGTCGTTGTCGATCCAGTAGCGCCAGGGGTGCACGGCTCCCTCGCCGGAGACTCCGGTTCGCGGTCCGTTGCGTACCTGGTCGGAGGGGGCACGCGTGCCGGTGAGGATGCGGAGCGGGGTGTCACCGGTGGCGCAGGCGTCCGTGCCGTTGAGGGCGCGGTCGACGCCGAGCGCCGTGGCCAGGCGGGCCGGCCCTTTGGCCAGTTCCTTGTCGTTACGGGCCGAGAGTCGACGGGTGCGGGCCAGCTCGGCGCCCTCGACGACCTCCCCGGCCCGCAGGAGCACCGCGCTCGCTCTTCCCTCGGGGCCGCAGACCAGGTTCATGCAGAACCACATGCCATAGGTGAAGTAGACGTACACGTGGCCGGGCTCACCGAACATCACGTCGTTGCGGGGCGTGCGGCCGCGGTAGGCGTGCGAGCCCGGGTCGTTCGGGCCGTCGTAGGCCTCCACCTCGGTCAGACGGAGGGCGATCGGGCCGTCCGGGGTAGTGCGGACCAGGATGCGGCCGAGGAGGTCGGGGGCGACCTCGAGGACGGGGCGGTCGAAGAAGTTCCTGGGCAGGGGCGTACGGTCGGGGCTCGCGATCATGCCGTCCGAGGGTACTGGAGACGGCAGGTGCCACGGGGTGGTCACCGGGCGCCGCCCTTGCCAGGGTGAGGGCGGGCGGAACCGGCCACGGCCGGATCGCGTTGTTAGGGATCAGCGGTCCTTGCACAGAAGCGATGGCAGGACGACAAAGGGGAGAGACATGGCGTTCAAGAAGCTGCTGGCGAGTCTGGGAGCCGGCGGGGCCTCGGTCGAGACGGTGTTGCACGAGGTCAACGTCGTTCCGGGCGGGGTCGTCCAGGGCGAGGTGCGGATCCAGGGCGGGTCCGTGAACCAGCAGATCGAGGGTCTCTCGGTCGGGCTGCAGGCCAAGGTCGAGGTGGAGAGCGGCGACCAGGAGTACAAGCAGGACATCGAGTTCACGAAGTCGTCGCTGGGCGGTGCCTTCGAGCTCCAGGCGGGTGCGGTGCACGCCGTGCAGTTCGGGCTGGAGATTCCGTGGGAGACGCCCATCACGATGATCGACGGGCAGGCGCTGCGCGGCATGAACATCGGGGTGACCACGGAGCTGGCGATCGCGCGGGCCGTGGACTCGGGCGACCTCGACCCGGTGAACGTGCACCCGCTGCCGGCGCAGAAGGCGATCCTGGACGCGTTCATCCAGCTGGGCTTCCGGTTCAAGAACGCCGACATGGAGCGCGGTCACATCCGTGGGACCCGGCAGAAGCTGCCGTTCTACCAGGAGATCGAGTTCTTCCCGCCGCAGCAGTACCGGGGGCTGAACCAGGTGGAGCTGAGCTTCGTGGCCGACGAGCAGGCCATGGACGTCGTGCTGGAGATGGACAAGAAGCCGGGTCTGTTCAGCGAGGGCAGTGACACCTTCCGTTCCTTCAAGGTGGGGCTGAACGACTACCAGGGCACCGACTGGGCGGCGTACCTCAACCAGTGGCTGTCGGAGGTCGGCAGCAAGCGCAACTGGTTCTAGGCTCGGTTCCGACTGAACGCAGACGATCAGGAGGTACCGAGGTGACCGAGCTCAAGCGGCGGCCGCTCCCCCACGACTTCCATCCGCCGGTGCCGTCGTTCACGGTGACCAGTGACGATGTGAAGGAAGGGGCCACGCTCAAGGACGCTCAGGTTCACGCGGCCGGCAACACCTCACCGCACCTGCGCTGGGAGGGCTTCCCGTCGGAGGCCGAGAGCTTCGCCGTGACGTGCTACGACCCGGACGCCCCGACGGGCAGCGGGTTCTGGCACTGGGTGGTGTTCGACATCCCGGCCTCGGTGACGGAGTTGCCGGCGGGTGCGGGCAGCGGTTCGTTCGAGGGGTTGCCGGAGGGCGCCGTACAGGTGCGCAACGACTACGGCAGCCGGGACTTCGGTGGTGCCGCGCCGCCGCCCGGGGACGGGCCGCACCGGTATGTGTTCACGGTGTACGCCGTGGACCAGGAGAAGCTCGGTCCGGACGCGGACGCCTCTCCTGCCGTCGTGGGCTTCAACCTGCGGTTCCACACGATTGCCCGTGCCCAGCTGATCGGTGAGTACGAGGTGCCCGCGGAGTCCTGAGCCGTTCCGCACGGCCCCGAGCGTTCATGGAACGTTTGCCCGCCCCTGGTCTTGGAATTGATCAGGGGCGGGCATTTTTGTCGCTGGGGGACGCGGGGTCATCTCGCGTACGAGCAGCGGATATTGCGTTGTCCATCTCGGCGTGCCCGGCCAGAGTTGATCCCAGCCCGCCGAGGGGTGGGCCGGTGCACACGGGAGGTGGGCTGGTATGCGGGACACGCTGGTACTGAACGCGAGCTTCGAGCCGTTGTCGACGGTGACGTTGAACCGAGCCGTCGTTCTGGTGCTTCAGGACAAGGCCGTCGTCGAGCAGGCCCACCCCGAACTGCGGATGCGCGGAGCCGCGGTCGACATACCGGCGCCCCGGGTGATCAGGCTCTGCCAGTACGTGAGGGTGCCGTTCCGAAGACAAGCGCCGTGGTCGCGGCGGGGTGTGCTGGTACGGGACCGGCACAGGTGCGCGTACTGCGGCCGGCGGGCGACGACCGTGGACCACGTGGTGCCGCGGTCGCACGGTGGCCGGGACACGTGGCTGAACACGGTGGCGTCGTGCGCGGAGGACAACCACCGGAAGGCGAACCGGACGCCGGAGCAGGCGGGTATGCCGTTGCTGCGGCGGCCGTTCGAGCCCACGCCGGCCGATGCGATGTTGTTGGCGCTGGGCGCGGAGGATTTCGAGGCGTTGCCCGAGTGGTTGACGCTGGATGCGGCGTAGACGGCTTCACCGTGGGGTGTGCGTCGTGGCTCGTCGTGCAGTTCCCCGCGCCCCTGGGCGGGGTGCGGGGAACGGGTGCGGGCGCACGTCGCCCCTGGGCCGTCGCTAGTCGATGGAGGGCTTCTCGCGGCGTTCCTGGGCGGGGACGTTGGCCGGGGTGGAGGTGCCGCCGTTGCCGCCCAGTCCGCCGAAGTTGCCCATGGCTCCGGAGAGGCCCTTGAGGGCGTCGCCGATTTCGCTGGGGACGATCCAGAGCTTGTTGGCGTCGCCCTCGGCGATCTTCGGGAGCATCTGGAGGTACTGGTAGGAGAGCAGTTTCTGGTCCGGGTCGCCGGCGTGGATGGCCTCGAAGACCGTACGGACGGCCTGGGCCTCGCCCTCGGCGCGCAGGGCCGCTGCCTTGGCCTCGCCCTCGGCGCGCAGGATCTGGGACTGCTTCTCGCCCTCGGCGCGCAGGATCTCGGACTGCCGGACGCCTTCGGCCTGGAGGATGGCGGCGCGCTTGTCGCGGTCGGCGCGCATCTGCTTCTCCATCGAGTCCTGGATGGAGGTGGGCGGTTCGATGGCCTTGAGTTCGACGCGGTTGACGCGGATGCCCCACTTGCCGGTGGCCTCGTCGAGGACGCCGCGCAGGGCCGCGTTGATCTCCTCGCGGGAGGTGAGGGTGCGCTCCAGGTCCATGCCGCCGATGATGTTCCGCAGTGTGGTGACGGTGAGCTGCTCGATGGCCTGGATGTAGCTGGCGACCTCGTAGGTCGCGGCGCGGGCGTCGGTCACCTGGTAGTAGATGACGGTGTCGATGTTGACGACCAGGTTGTCCTGGGTGATGACCGGCTGGGGCGGGAAGGGGACGACCTGTTCGCGCAGGTCGATGCGGTTGCGGATGGTGTCGATGAACGGGACGACGATGTTCAGGCCCGCGTTGAGTGTCCGCGTGTAGCGGCCGAAGCGCTCGACGATGGCGGCGCTGGCCTGCGGGATGACTTGGATCGTCTTGATCAGGGCGATGAAGACCAACACCACCAGGATGATCAGGACGATGATGATCGGTTGCATCGTCGGTTCCCCGAACCCTTCTTAGCCTCGGCGCCTAGGGCAGCTGTTCTGCCTGCGGAGATCTCGCTGTTGAAGATCTTGCTGGTCGAGTCTGACAGACCATCGGTGCAACTGGGGGATTGTTCGCCCCAGTTGTGTCCTGGGGGCTCACATGATGATCGCCGTGGCTCCCTCGATGTCCACGACGTCCACTTCCTGGCCTACCTCGTAGGCGCGGGCGGTGTCGAGGGCGCGTGCCGACCAGACCTCGCCGGCCAGCTTGATCCGGCCGCCGGTTCCGTCGACCCGTTCCAGCACGACGGCCTGTTTGCCCTTCAGCGCGTCGACGCCCGTGGCGAGTTCGGGCCGCTGGGCACGGTGTCTCCTCGCGATGGGGCGTACGACGGCGATGAGCGCCGTCGAGACGACGGCGAAGACCACGACCTGGGCGACGGCGCCGCCGCCGAAGACGCCCGAGACCACTGCCGCGGTGACGGCGCCCACCGCGAGCATGCCGAGTTCGGGCATCGCGGTGATCACGAGCCCGATGCCGAGTGCCGCCGCGCCGATCAGCCACCACAGCCATGCGTCGATGTCCACCCGGCCATGGTAGGACCGCACACCCGGTCGCCGACAGGGCGCGATCAGTCGAACGCGCCGTGCGGCTCCGGGTTTTGCGTCCTGGGTGTGGTTCAGGCCATCGGGAGGCCCTGGGCGGTCCAGCGGTCGCCGACCTGTTCGACGACGAGCGGGAGGCCGAAGCAGAGGGAGAGGTTGCGGGAGGTGAGCTCGAGCTCCAGCGGGCCGGCGGCGAGGACCTTGCCCTGACGGATCATCAGGACGTGGGTGAAGCCCGGGGCGATCTCCTCCACATGGTGCGTGACCATGATCATGGAGGGGGCGATGGGGTCGCGGGCGAGCCGGCCGAGGCGGCGTACGAGGTCCTCGCGGCCGCCGAGGTCGAGGCCGGCGGCGGGCTCGTCGAGGAGCAGCAGCTCGGGGTCGGTCATCAGGGCACGGGCGATGAGGGTGCGCTTGCGCTCGCCCTCGGAGAGGGTGCCGAACTTGCGGTCCAGGTACTCGGACATGCCGAGGCGGTCGAGGAAGGCACGGGCGCGCTGCTCGTCGACCTC
The DNA here is from genome assembly GCF_055571535.1 of Streptomyces sp. NPDC030893. Lineage (NCBI taxonomy): Bacteria > Bacillati > Actinomycetota > Actinomycetes > Kitasatosporales > Streptomycetaceae > Streptomyces > Streptomyces sp. NPDC030893. Next base: position 5,412 of record NZ_JBVIFC010000031.1, read on the forward strand.
CTCGTACTCCTCCTGCCAGCCGGCGGTCATGCCGTACGCGGCGGTGAGCACGGTCTGCAGGACCGTCTGCTTCTTGGGCAGCTTGTCGGCCATGGCGATGCCGGCCATGCCGATGCGGGGGCGCAGCTCGAAGACGTCGGTGCCGGGCTTGCCGAGGGTCTCGCCGAGGATGGTGGCGGCGCCCTTGCTGGGGTAGAGGTAGCTCGAGGCGAGGTTGAGGAGGGTGGTCTTGCCGGCGCCGTTGGGGCCGAGGATGACCCAGCGCTCGCCCTCCTTGACCGACCAGGAGACCTGGTCCACCAGAGCCCGGCCCTCACGGACCACGGATACGTCCTGAAGCTCCAGAACATCGCTCATGAGCGCGTTGTCTCCCCTTGCAGTGTGGCCGGTCTCGGCTGTCGCGTACGCCTTGTGGGTCGGTCCGCCGCACCCGTGGGCGCAGCCCATCATGAAATCTACGCCACTGGTCGACCCGGACATTCCTCCGGTCCGGTTCTCGGGCTCTGTCTAGGGTGTACGCATGCTTTCGGAACCACGCTCTGGACGTCTTGCCGCTTGGGGAAATGCCCTGCTTGCCGGACTTGTCTCGCCGGATGACGCCGTGCTCGCGATCGTCGGGGAGGACGCGGTGCACCGGGTGGAAGGGCTGCCGGGCGAGGCCGCGCCGGTGGGGCTCACGCTGGCGCTGGGGCGGCTGCGGGCGCTCGGGGTGGGCGGGCTGCGGGTGGCGTTGCCGGTGGCGGGGCATCCGCTGGGACTGAGCGGGCCGGCGGAGTTCAACGCGCGTGCGCTGGAGGCGGAGGAGGCGGTGGTCTGTTCCGGGGCCGCGCTGGGGCTGGTGCCGGAGGTGTACGAGGCCGGGCCGTCGGGTGATGTGCATGTCGAGGTGGTCTGGCACTGCCTGCCGGTGCGGGAGGCTCCGCCGGCTGATGTGCCGTCGCTCGGGGAGGCGGAGCGGGAGCTGGCGGAGGCGTTGCGGGAGGCGACGGAGGTGCTGACGCGGCTGGATGTGGCCGGGTCGGGGCCGGTGGCGGAGGCGGCGATCGACGCGTACCGGGCGCGGGCGATGGCCTCGCGGGGGCGGGATGTGCTGGCCCCGGGGTATCCGCCCCGGGCGGTGCGGGTGCTGGAGCTGGCGGAGCGGGTGGGGGCGTTGGTGTCGCTGGCGGGGGGTGGCGGGCACGGGGGTGCGGTGAGCGCGTCGGAGATGTCGGCGCGGGCGGGGGCGTTGCGGCCGGTGGAGCGGACGGCTCGGCGGGCGCGGGTCGCTGCGTACAACTCCGTTGTGGAGGAGCGGGGGGTGGGGTGAGTTTGTTGGGGTGGGGGGCCGGGGTTGGGGCTCGCCGGGGGTTTGCTGGGTGCCGGTGTTGGGCTGGGCGGGGGGTTGTTGCGCGGCCCGGCGTTTGCGGGGTGCCGTCGCGCCCACCCGTGCCGCCCTGGGGGTACCCCCTCTGGGGGAGGCACGACTGCCCGCGGATGGCGGAGCGCGGGAGCTGGGATCGCGGAGCGCGGGAGTGGGGTTTTGGGGGTGGGTGGGCCCCGGCGCTCGGTGGGGGCGGGCGGCCGGGGCCGGGGGTGCGTCAGTGGTTGACGGCGGTGTTGCCGAAGGCCGGGTTCAGGAGGCCGATGACGTTGACGCTGTTGCCGGAGATGTTGACCGGGACGTCGACCGGGACCTGGATGAGGTTGCCGGAGACGACGCCCGGGGAGCCCACGGCCTCGCCGTGCGCGTGGCTGCCCTCGGTGGCGGAGGCCATTCCGGTACCGGCGGCGAGCAGGCCTCCGGCCACCATCGTCACGGCCGCTGCCTTCTTCAGGTTCTTCACTTTCCGAGCCCTCCTTGCGATGACCGCGGCAGGCGCCGCGGCGTGCACTGGAGAACGGCCGGAGCCGCCGTTGGATACGGCCGTCCGGGTGACATTCCCCCTACGGTATGAATCTCGGACCGGAGGGGAACCTTCCACCCGGCCGGACGCGTCCCGGGTCAGCCGCTGAGGCCGTGGCGCACGGCCCAGAGGGCCGCCTGGGTGCGGTCCGCCAGGTCTAGCTTCATCAGGATGTTCGAGACGTGGGTCTTCACGGTCTTCTCCGAGAGCACCAGGGCGCGGGCGATCTCCCGGTTGGCGCGGCCGTCCGCGATCAGCCCGAGCACTTCGCGCTCCCGTTCGGTGAGGGAGCCCGCGCGTCCGGGGCCGGAGCCGCTCTCCTCCTGGGACAGCAGCGCGCCGGCCACCTCGGCCTGGAGCAGCACATGCCCGGCGTGCACGGAGCGGATGGCGCCGGCGAGCGCGTCGGGGTCGACGTCCTTGTAGACGTAGCCGGCGGCGCCCGCGCGGAGGGCGGGGACCACCGTGCGCTGTTCGGTGAAGCTCGTGACGATCAGCACCCGCGCGGGATGGTCCAGTTCGCGGAGCCGGCGCAGCGCGTCGACGCCGTCCATGCCCGGCATCTTGACGTCCATGAGGATGACGTCGGGGTGCAGCTCTCCCGCGAGGGCGACTCCTTCGGCGCCGTCAGCGGCCTCGCCGACGACCTCGATGTCGCCCTGCACCTCGAGGAAGGTGCGCAGGCCCCGGCGTACCACCTGGTGGTCGTCGACCAGCAGCACCTTGATCGCCTCAGCCACCGGGCACCTCCATCTCGATCGTGGTGCCCTTGCCGGGCGCCGATTCCACGGTCAGCCTGCCGCCGACCCCGCTCGCCCGGTCCCGCATGGAGACCAGGCCCAGATGACGGCCCGCGCTGCGCACGATCCCCGGGTCGAACCCGCTGCCGTCGTCGCTGACCCGCAGGACCGCACCGCCGCCCCTGCGCTCCAGGGTGACGTCGACGTGGTCGCCGCCGGAGTGCCGCAGGGCGTTGTGGAGCGCCTCCTGGGCGACGCGCAGCAGCGCCTCCTCCTGGGCCGCGGGCAGGGCGCGTACGCCGTGGCCGGTGAAGGTGACGCGTGCGGTGTGGGCGCGGTCCAGGACCTGGATCTGGGTGCGGAGCGTGGCGACCAGGCCGTCCTCGTCGAGGGCCGCGGGGCGCAGCTCGATGACGGCCGCGCGCAGCTCGTCGACGGCCTCGGCGGCGAGGGTGGCCACCTGCTGGAGTTCGCCCTTGGCGCGGGAGGGGTCGCGGTCGACGAGGCGGGCGGCGGCCTGGGCGGTGAGCCGCAGGGAGAAGAGTTTCTGGCTGACGGCGTCGTGGAGCTCGTGGGCGAGGCGGGAGCGTTCCTCGGCGATGGTCAGTTCGCGGCTGCGTTCGTAGAGCCGGGCGTTGGTGAGGGCGATCGCCGCGTGCTGGGCGAGGATGCCGAGCAGTTCCTCGTCGTCCTCGGTGAAACCGCAGGTGCCCGCGGGTTTGGGGCACCTCTTGTTGGCCAGGAACAGGGCGCCGATGACCTCGTCGCCGTCGCGGATGGGCAGGCCCAGGAAGTCGACCAGGTCGGGGTGGGCGCTGGGCCAGCCGCCGAAGCGCGGGTCGACGCGTACGTCGGCGAGGCGCTGCGGTGTGGCCTCGTTCAGCATCGCGGCGAGGATGCCGTGCTGGCGCGGGAGGGGGCCGATGGCCTTCCACTGGTCGTCGCTGACGCCGTCGACCACGAACTGGGCGAACCCGCCGTGGTCGTCGGGGACGCCGAGGGCGGCGTACTGGGCGTCGAGGAGTTCGCGGGCGGAGGCGACGATCGTCTTGAGGACGTCGCGCACCTCGAGGTGCCTGCTCATGGCCAGCAACGCGGAACTCACCGCGGCGAGGCCGGACCGGGGGCCGTGGCTCATGTTCCTCACGGTACCGGCGGGCCGGGACGGCGCGGATCGGGCGGGCGGTGGCCGCGGGCGGGGCGTTGGTCCTAGGTCCGCGGTCCCGCGCGGGCGGCGCCGGTGGTGTAGGGCCAGGGGTCCGGGGACGGCGGTGTAGGGCGAACGGACCCGGGCTTCTGCGTCCCGGGGCCGAGGCGGCGGCGGTGCGCCGGTCCCTACGTTGAGGTGACGCCGATCACGCGGCGTCGAGGACGAGGGGACGGTTGCCATGCCGGTTGCGATCATCACGGGGGCTTCGAAGGGGCTCGGGGCGGCGCTCGCGCGGGCGCTGGCGGAGCGGGGCTGGGATCTGGTGCTGGACGCGCGGGGGCCGGTTCCGCTGGCCGAGACGGCGGGGCTGGTGTCGGCGTACGGCACGCGTGTGACCGCACTGCCCGGGGACGTCACGGACGCCGGGCACCGCGCGGAGCTGGTGGCGGCGGCGCGGCGGCTGGGCGGGGTGGATCTGCTGGTGCACAACGCCAGTGCGCTGGGCGCCGAGCCGCTGGTGCGGCTGGCGGAGCTGCCCCTGGAGGGGTTGCGGCGGGCGCTGGAGGTGAATCTGGTGGCGGCGCTGGGGCTGGTGCGGGAGGCGTTGCCGTCGCTGCGGGCGGCGCCTGCGGGCGCGGTGCTCGTGATGAGCTCGGACGCCGCCGCCGAGGCGTATCCGACCTGGGGCGGGTACGGGGCGGCCAAGGCGGGTCTGGACCAGCTCGCGGCGGTGCTGGCGGCGGAGGAGCCGGGGTTGCGGGTGTGGGCGGTCGACCCGGGTGACATGGCGACGGACCTGTACGCGGCGGCCGTACCGGACGACGACGGTCCGCGGCCCGAGCCGTCCGCCGTGGCGCCCGCCTTCCTGCGGCTGCTGGACGAGCGGCCGGCGAGCGGGCGCTACGCCGCTCCGGCGCTGCTGGAGGGGCGGCGGTGACGCTGACCGTCCGGGTGCCCGAGGAGCTGTCCGCGCGGGTGCCGGTGGAGCGGCGCGGGCCGGGGCTCGACCGGGACTCGGTGCGGCTGCTGGTGTCGCGGGGTACGGAGGTGTCGCATCACGCCTTCGTGGAACTGCCCCGGCTGCTGCGGGCCGGGGACCTGCTGGTGGTGAACACCTCGCCCACGCTGGCGGCGGCCGTCGACGGGCGGCTCGGGCACGCGCGCGTGGTGGTGCACTTCTCCACGCGCGGTGACGACGGCCGCTGGGCGGTGGAGCTGCGGGAACCCGACGGGCGGGGCACCACGCGTGCGCGCGCGGGCGCGCACGCGGGTGATGAGGTGCGGCTGGCCGGGGGTGCGCGACTGGTGCTGGAGGAGCCGCTGAGCTCCCGGGGCGAGCGGCTGCGGTGGGCGCGGGTGTCGCGGGACGTGCTCGGGGTGCTGCGGGAGCACGGGCGGGCCATCCGGTACGCGTACACGGAGCGGGACCAGCCGCTGTCGGCGTACCAGACGGTGTTCGCTCTGCCGTCGCCGGACGGGGCGGGGAGTGCGGAGATGCCGAGTGCGGGACGTCCGTTCACCGCGCGGATGGTGACGGAGCTGGTGAGCCGCGGGGTGCAGTTCGCCCCGGTGACGCTGCACACGGGGGTGGCGTCGGCGGAGGCGCACGAGCCGCCGTACCCGGAGCGGTACGCGGTGCCGGAGGTGTCGGCGCGGCTGATCGGCGCGGTGCGGGCGGGGGGTGGCCGGGTGATCGCGGTGGGGACGACGGCCGTACGGGCGGTGGAGTCGGCGGCCGGTGCGGACGGTGCGGTGCGCGCCCGCGCGGGGTGGACGGACCTGGTGGTGACGCCGGAGCGGGGGGTGCGGGTGGTGGACGGGCTGCTGACCGGGCTGCACGAACCGGAGGCCTCGCACCTGCTGATGCTGGAGGCGGTCGCGGGGCGGGAGGCGGTCGACCGGGGGTACGGGGAGGCGCTGCGCGGGCGCTATCTGTGGCACGAGTTCGGGGATGTGCACCTGGTTCTCCCGCGGTGACCGGGACCACCTCACCCAGCGCATTGCTCCAGCAACCGGGCGTGAGAGTGGAGGGGGTGGGATGTGAGGACGGGCATAGGGCGCACATCACGTACGAAGCGGAGTAGGAGAGACATACCTCCCGCGCGAGCGGGACGTACCACCCGCTTTGTCTGGATTGAGCGTTCCTGATCCACTACCCGTCTTCGTACGTCACACCTTTGCCCGGCGATTTTGCGGCCGCTAAGAATGACTGCGTCGCTCAGCGCCGTGGGTTTTCGATCCGCGGCGTTTGTGCCGGAAGCACCAAGTCCCCACCGGACGTCGAGCGACCTCCGCGCTATTCGAAGAGGTCCTTCCCGCATGTCGAAGAACATCCTCACCCGTGGTCATAGTCGTGCCCTGACCCGTCACCACAAGCTCGCCGTCGCGGGTGTCGCCGCGCTCGGTGCCGCCGCGATCGGCTTCTCGGCGGTGCCGAGCAACGCGTCCACGACCACCACGAACGAGGCTGCCTCCGCGCCCGCGGCGCCGGTCACGTACAGCACCGAGCCGATCCAGGGCGTCAAGGCCGACGTCACCGACCAGCTCGCCGGCGCCAGCGTCAAGGTCGAGCAGATCGCGGCGAAGAAGGAGGCCGCGGCCGAGGCCGCCGCCGAGAAGAAGGCCGCCGCTGCCGCCGCGAAGGCCAAGGCCGAGCGGGCCCGCCAGGCCAAGGAGGCCGCGAGCCGCGCCGCCGAGCGCGCCGAGGTGAACAGGTCCGCGCCCAAGACCTACAGCAACACCCTGGACGGCTGGATCCGCGAGTCCCTGGCCATCATGAAGAAGCACGGCATCCCGGGCTCCTACGAGGGCATCCACCGCAACATCATGCGTGAGTCCTCCGGCAACCCGCAGGCGATCAACCTCTGGGACATCAACGCCCAGAACGGCATCCCCTCCAAGGGCCTGCTGCAGGTGATCCCGCCGACGTTCGAGGCGTACCACGTCCCGGGCACGTCGAAGAACATCTACGACCCGGTGGCCAACATCACCGCCGCCTGCAACTACGCGGCCGACAAGTACGGCACCATGGACAACGTCGACAGCGCGTACTGAGGTCGGCGCGGACCTCTTTTCGCGAACAGGACGCCGAAGGGCGGCACCCTCCTGACGGGGTGCCGCCCTTCGGGGCCGTACGGCGCGGACTAGTTGCGCATGACCTCGGGCTCGTGGCGGCGCAGGAAGCGGGCCACGAAGAAGCCGCAGATCACGCCGAGGACGATCAGCGCGCCCATGTCCATCGCCCAGGCCCCTACCGTGTGCTCCCACAGCGGGTCGGGGTCCCCCGGCGTCTCCGGCGGGCTGATCCTGTTGAAGTCGAGCGTGGCGCCCGAGGCGGCGACCGCCCAGCGCGACGGCATCAGGAACGAGAACTGGTTGACGCCGATCGAGCCGTGCAGGGCGAACAGGCAGCCGGTGAAGACGACCTGGATGATCGCGAACATCACCAGCAGCGGCATGGTCTTCTCGGCGGTCTTCACCAGCGCGGAGATGATCAGGCCGAACATCATCGAGGTGAAGCCGAGCGCCATGATCGGCACGGAGAGCTCCAGCAGCGTGAAGCCGCCGAAGATCAGGCCCTCCTCCGGGATCTCCCGGCTGGAGAAGCCGATCACACCGACCAGCAGGCCCTGCAGCACGGTGATCATGCCGAGCACGAACACCTTGGACATCAGGTACGCCGAGCGGGACAGGCCGGTGGCGCGCTCCCGCTCGTAGATGACCCGTTCCTTGATCAGCTCACGTACGGAGTTCGCGGCGCCCGCGAAGCAGGCGCCCACGGCGAGGATCAGCAGGACCGTGGTCGCCGTGCCGTTCGGGCGGATCCGGCCCGCCGCGTTGGGCGGGTTGGGCAGCAGGCCCTTGTCCGCGTCGATGAGCAGGCTGACCGCGCCGAGGACGGCCGGCAGGATCACCATCAGGGCGAGGAAGCCCTTGTCAGAGACGATCACCGAGACGTAGCGGCGCACCAGGGTCACGAACTGTGACATCCAGCCCTGCGGCTTCGGTGGCCGCATCGCCTGCATCGGCGGCACCTGTACGGACTGCGGCGCGACCGCGTCGATGTCCGCGGCGTACATCTGGTAGTGCTGCGAGCCCTTCCAGCGGCCCGCCCAGTCGTAGTCGCGGTAGTTCTCGAAGGCGGAGAAGACGTCGGCCCAGGTGTCGTAGCCGAAGAAGTTCAGCGCCTCCTCGGGCGGGCCGAAGTAGGCGACGGAGCCGCCGGGCGCCATCACCAGGAGCTTGTCGCAGATCGCCAGCTCGGCCACCGAGTGGGTGACGACGAGAACGGTACGGCCGTCGTCGGCCAGCCCGCGCAGCAGCTGCATGACGTCGCGGTCCATGCCCGGGTCGAGGCCGGACGTCGGCTCGTCCAGGAAGATCAGCGACGGCTTGGTGAGCAGTTCCAGCGCCACGGAGACGCGCTTGCGCTGGCCGCCGGACAGGGAGGTGACCTTCTTGTCCTTGTGGATGTCCAGCTTGAGCTCGCGCAGCACCTCGTCGATGCGGGACTCGCGCTCGGCGGCCGTGGTGTCGGCGGGGAAGCGGAGCTTGGCCGCGTACTTGAGGGCCTTCTTGACGGTCAGCTCCTTGTGCAGGATGTCGTCCTGCGGGACCAGACCGATGCGCTGGCGCAGCTCGGCGAACTGCTTGTAGAGGTTCCGGTTGTCGTAGAGGACCTCGCCCTGGTTGGCGGGGCGGTAGCCGGTGAGCGCCTTGAGCAGGGTCGACTTGCCGGAACCGGACGGGCCGATGACCGCGATCAGCGACTTCTCGGGAACGCCGAAGGAGACGTCCTTGAGGATCTGCTTGCCGCCGTCGACCGTGACGGTCAGGTGGCGTGCGGAGAAGGACACCTCACCGGTGTCGACGAACTCCTCGAGCCGGTCGCCGACGATGCGGAACGTCGAGTGGCCGACGCCCACGATGTCGGTGGGGCCGAGCAGTTGCGAGCCGCCCTTGGCGATCGGCAGACCGTTGACGTACGTGCCGTTGTGCGAGCCGAGGTCGCGGATCTCCATGCGGCCGTCGGGCGTCGAGTGGAACTCGGCGTGGTTGCGGGAGACCTGGAGGTCGGAGACGACCAGGTCGTTCTCCAGCGCACGGCCGATGCGCATCACGCGCCCGAGGGAGAACTGGTGGAACGTGGTGGGGCTGCGGTCGCCGTAGACCGGCGGCGCCCCCGCGCCACCACCGGGGCCCTGCTGCTGCGGGATGTGCGGTGCGGGCTGCTGCGGCTGCTGCTGCCAGCCGGGTTGCTGGGCGGGCGGCTGCTGCTGTTGCGGCGCCTTCGGCGCCCAGCCGGCGTTCGCGCCCTGGGCGGCGTACGGCTGCTGCGGCTGGGCCTGCGGCGCGGCGGCCGCTCCGGCTCCGGACAGGGTCACGCGCGGCCCGTCGGTCGCGTTGCCCAGGTTCAGGACCGTGTCGGAGGCGAACTCCAGATGGTGGATCCGTTGCCCCTGCACGAACGTGCCGTTGGTGCTGCCGTGGTCCTCGATGACCCAACTGCGCCCGTTGAAGCTGATGGTGGCGTGACGCCAGGAGACCCTGGCGTCGTCCAGCACGACGTCCCCCTGCGGATCGCGTCCGAGGGTGTAAGCCCTGGACGGATCGAGCGTCCAGGTCCGTCCGTTTGATTCCAGTACGAGTTCCGGCACTCCATGCCCCACTGAGTTGTCCCCCGAGTTTCCCCCATCGCAGGGAGTCTAGGGATGTCGAACATCGGGGGGAACTATTTCAGGCTCGGCCCTCTGACCGAAAGCCGGGCCTTGTCACGAGCGCGCACCAACGCATCCACGGGGTGCGTCCGCGGGGTTGAAATCGGCCCGGAGAGTGGTAAACCACGCGAGGGGGACATGCGCGGCCCTCATGCCGCGCCGCGGATCGGGGGTCTGCCATGAGTGCTGCGACGGGCGCCGGCGCCGCGGGGGCGACCGGCGCGCGCGTGCCGTGGGTCGACGTGGTGGTCTCCGCGGTCGCCTCGGTGAGCTGGGCGCTGATCGGGATGGCGGCGACGGCGGCGCTCGGGCTGCGTCTGCTGGACGCCGACGCTGCCGGTTCGCTGGGGCCGATGACGGCCGCCGTGGTGGCGCTGGGGGCGGGTGGTTCGGTCACGCCGTCGGGCGATGTGTCCGTCTACGGCCTGTCGGGCGCCGAGGCCGATACGGCCGTCGACATCACGCCACTGGGCGTGAGTCTCGTGGGAGCGCTGCTGCTGTCGTACTTCTTCCTGCGTTCCCTGCGGGCGGCGGGAGTCGAGGTCTCAGCCGCCGAACTCCTCGCCCGCGCGGGCGCGGTGGTCGCGCTGTTCGTCGCGCTGGCGGGCGGGCTGGTCCAGGCCGGGCACGACGTCGTCACCGTCGACGGGGCCTCGCTGGGGCTGGACGATCTGCCGGGCACGGGTGGCGGCGGGGTCGAGGTCCCGGGGCTCGGGGACGTCGGGGGGCTGCTGCCGGACCGGGTCGGGGACCTCGTCGACGCCCGGGCGGCGGTCGGGTTCACCGTCGACACGGTGCCGACGCTGCTCGGCGGGCTCGGCTGGTCGGCCGGTGTGCTGCTGGTCGCGCTGCTGGCGTCGCGCCGTACGCCCCTGCCGCGCGGCTGGGACGCCGTGCACCGGGTGGTACGGCCGACGGTGTCCGCCGTGGTCACGGTGCTGCTCGTGGCGGTGGCGGCCGGGCTCGCCGCGGCGGGGTACGCGGCGGTCGGCGACGACCACCCGCGGCGGATCGCGGGGGCGGCGCTGCTGGGCGCGCCGAACGGGGTGTGGCTGGGGATAGTGGTCGGTCTGTTCGTGCCGTGGGAGGGGCGGGCGAGCGGGGCGCTGCTCGGGGCGCTGCCGCACCCCGTGGACGGCCTTCTGCGGGCGGGCTCCGAACAGCCCGTCACCCTGGCGCGGCTGGCCGGGCTCGACGGGCGGGTGTGGCTGCTCGGGGTGGCCGCCGCGCTGATGATGCTGCTGGCGGGGGTGCTGTGCGCGGTACGGACGCCGGTGCCTGCGGGGTCGCAGGGGGCGGCGGGGTCGCAGGGGTCGGCGGGCGGCTTCGTGGGGCGGTGCGCGCTGCGGCTGGGGGTCGCCGCGGCGGTGGCGCTGCCGCTGCTGGTCCGGCTCACGGAGGTGTCCGCAGATGCCTCACTGTCCGTGCTGGGCTTCGACGCCTTCGACGCCGGTATCGAGTTGCGCGGGCATCTCGGGGTGGCGCTGCTGCTGGGGGCGGTGTGGGGGGTGGGGGCGGGGGCCGTGGGAGCGCTGCTGGCGTGGGGGTGCGGGGTGGCGGGGGTGCGGGTGGCGGTCCTGGCGGTCCTGGCACGGGGTGACAGGGGGGAGGCGGGGCCGTACGCGCCGGGGGTGCCGTTCCGGCCGCCGAATGCGGACACCAATCCTTATCTGCGGGTGCCGCCGGGCGGCCCTGGTGGTGCCTCGGCCGATGTCTCGGGCGCGCCTACCGTGATCGGGCCGGTTCCGCGGGAGCGGTCGCCGGTGTGGCCGGATGAGGGGGCGCCGCGGGGGCCGCGTAGGCCGCCGTGAGCGGACCGTTTCTTCGCCCCCGCCGCCCTTTCCCGTCCCGAACCTGGGGCTCCGCCCCAGACCCCGCTCCTCAAACGCCCCCAGAGGGGCTGATTCAGCCCGTCCGGCGTTTGAGGACGAGGCCCGTTCAGGGCCGAAAGGGGGGTCCGGGGGCGCAGCCCCCGGGGACGGGACGGGAAGGGGCGGCGGGGGCGATTCGGCTCTGGTGGTGCGGCGGGGGGCGGACTGTCCGGGTGGCGGACCAGGGAGGCGGGGGGCACTGGGTGCCGGATACGGTGGAGGCACCATGAGCGCATCGCAGACCTCCGACGTTCCCACCCTCCTGGTCAAGATCTTCGGCAAGGACAGGCCCGGCATCACCGCCGGCCTCTTCGACACACTCGCCGCCTACTCGGTCGACGTGGTCGACATCGAGCAGGTCGTCACCCGTGGCCGCATCGTGCTCTGCGCGCTCGTGAGCCAGCCGCCCGCGGGCCTGGAGGGCGATCTGCGGGCGACCGTCCACAGCTGGGCGGAGTCGATGAAGATGCAGGCGGAGATCATCTCCGGCCGGGGCGACAACCGTCCGCGCGGGCTCGGCCGTTCCCTCGTCACGGTGCTGGGCCACCCCCTCACCTCGGAGGCGACGGCGGCGATCGCCGCGCGGATCACGCACGCCGGCGGCAACATCGACCGTATCTTCCGGCTGGCCAAGTACCCGGTGACCGCGGTGGAGTTCGCGGTGTCCGGTGTGGAGACGGAACCACTGCGCACGGCTCTGGTGACCGACGCCGCCAGGCTCGGCGTCGACGTCGCCGTGGTCGGCGCGGGACTGTACCGGCGGGCGCAGCGCCTGGTCGTCATGGACGTGGACTCCACGCTGATCCAGGACGAGGTGATCGAGCTCTTCGCCGCGCACGCCGGCTGCGAGGACAAAGTCGCCGAGGTGACGGCGGCCGCGATGCGCGGGGAGCTGGACTTCGAGCAGTCGCTGCACGCGCGCGTGGCGCTGCTGGAAGGGCTGGACGCCTCCGTGGTGGACAAGGTGCGCAGCGAGGTGCGGCTGACGCCGGGCGCCCGCACCCTGATCCGTACGCTGAAGCGCCTCGGCTATCAAGTGGGCGTGGTGTCCGGCGGGTTCACCCAGGTCACGGATGATCTGAAGGAGCGGCTGGCGCTGGACTTCGCCCAGGCCAACACCCTGGAGATCGTCGACGGGAAGCTGACGGGCCGGGTGACCGGCGAGATCGTGGACCGGGCGGGCAAGGCGCGGCTGCTGCGCCGGTTCGCCGCCGAGGCGGGGGTGCCGCTGTCGCAGACGGTGGCGATCGGTGACGGGGCGAACGACCTGGACATGCTGAACGCGGCGGGGCTCGGTGTCGCGTTCAACGCCAAGCCGGTGGTGCGGGAGGCCGCCCACACGGCGGTGAACGTCCCCTTCCTGGACACGGTCCTCTATCTGCTGGGTGTCACGCGCGAAGAGGTGGAGGCCGCGGACACGCTCGACCTGGGCTGAGTCGCACGGCAGGGGCCCGGCCACCGGCGGACGCCGGTGCCGGGCCCTGTCGCGCCGGGTGTCACTCGGTGGGCGCCCAGTAGTCGACCAGGGTGGCGGTGCCGGGCTCGAGGGACTTCCAGGAGCCGGTGAAGGACAGGACGGCGAAGGCGGCGGCCGGGTAGCCGAGGCGGCTCATGCGTTCACGGGCGTCGCCCTCGGACTCGCCGGCCAGGATGTCGGCCAGTCCCTGGATGCCCGGGTTGTGGCCGACCAGCAGGACGTTCTGCGCGTCGTCGGGGGTTTCGTTGAGCAGGGCGATCAGCTCGCCGGGCGATGCCTCGTAGATCCGCTCCTCGTAGACGGTCTTCGGCCGCTGCGGGAACTCGTGGACCGCGAGTTTCCAGGTTTCCCGGGTCCGGACCGAGGTGGAGCACAGGGCCAGATCGAAGGCGATGCCGGTGTCGGCGAGCTTGCGTCCGGCGACTGCGGCATCGGTGCGGCCTCGCTCCGCGAGGGGTCGCTCATGGTCGGACACCGGGGGCCAGTCGGCTTTCGCATGCCGGAAAAGGACAATCCTGCGGGGTTCTGCGACGCTCATGTAGCCCAGCTTCGCACGAAACAGGCCACGGGGCGCAGGGAGTTGACCGGCGCTTCCTGGGGTGTTCAGCGGGCTATGAACTGCTGCGCGCGCTCGACGAGGTGGGCGATGGTGTGCTCACCGGCGGCGGCGTGGGCGTCGGCGGGGTTGAGGATCAGGCTGAGCAGCGCCACGAAGGCGAGGGTGGGCAGGGCCAGGGCCCACCACGGCAGCCTGGTGTCGGCGCCGCCCCGGGGGGCCGGGTGAGGCCGGGTGTGCGTGCGCGCCGACATGGTGGCCTCCGCTCTTCGTGTGCCCGTGGCCCGCGGTTCGCGGCCACATCTCGAAGGTACGGGTCGGATGGGTCTCAACCCATCCGGTGATCCACCTACTTGACCCTGAGCCTGGCCCCCTAGGGGATAGGGGTGCCAGCCCCACCATCGCCGCCGGCGGGCGGGGCGGCCGGGGGCGTCACGGCGCGAGGATGGTCGCGATCACGCCGATGACGATGAAGATGGCGAAGAAGGCGCCGAAGACGAGGAGCAGCTTGCGCTGGCCATTCTGGGGGTTCGGGTCGAGGACTGGCATGGGGCAAGTGTCGCATCCTGGGCGCCTGCGGAGGTCTTCGGGGTGCCGTGGTGTGGCGTGGCGTGGGTGGCATGGGTGGCTGGCGTGAGGGGGCTGGTGCTCGCCCTTTCTCTCGCCCCCGCCGCCCCTTCCCGTCCCGTCCCTGGGGGGCTGCGCCCCCAGACCCCCCACGCGCAGTTCCCCGCGCCCCTGGACACTTCCCGCGCCCCTGGATACTTCCCGCGTCCCTGTGTCAGGGTGCTGCGTCCCTGTGTCAGGGCGTCGCCTCGTCCTCCACCGTGCGGTCGCGGCCGGCCAGGATGCCGACGATGGTCTGCGGGATCATCAGGCCGGCCATCAGGGCGGTCGGCAGCCCCCAGCCGCCGCTGTGCTGGTAGAGGACGCCCACCAGGAGCGGGCCGGGGATGGAGAGCAGGTAGCCGGTGCTCTGTGCGAAGGCGGACAGCTGGGCCACTCCCCCGCTGGTCCTGGCCCGCATCCCGACCATGGTGAGCGCCAGCGGAAAGGCACAGTTGGCGACGCCCAGCAGCACGGCCCAGGCCCAGGCGCCGGCGGCCGGCGCGAGGTACAGGCCCGCGTATCCGATGAGCCCGCTCACGCCCAGTACGAGCACGATCGGTCCCTGGTGGGGCAGCCGGGTGGCGACGCGCGGTATGACGAAGGCCAGCGGTACGCCCATCACCATGGTGACGGCGAGGAGCAGCCCGGCGGTGCCCGCGGGGACGCCCGCGTCCCGGTAGATCTGCGCCATCCAGCCCATGGTGATGTAGGCGGCGGTGGCCTGGAGACCGAAGAAGACGGCCAGCGCCCACGCGGTGCGGCTGCGGGTGATGCGCAGCGCCGGCTTCTCCGCCTCCCGCGCGGGTGCGCGCTCGGCCGGAGCCGCGTCGCGTCCCCGTACGAAGGCCAGCCACGGCAGTACGGCGGCGGCCGCCAGGCCCGCCCACACGGCGAGGCCGGACTGCCAGTCGCCGCCCAGTGCGTCGGTCATCGGCACGGTCACCGCGGCCGCCGTGGCGGTGCCCATGGCGAGGGCCATGGAGTACAGGCCGGTCATGGAGCCGACCCGGTCGGGGAACCAGCGCTTGACGATGACCGGCATGAGGACGTTGCTGACGGCGATGCCCATGAGCGCGAGGGCGGTGGTGGCCAGGAAGGCAGCCGTGCCTCCCACGTACGGGCGGATCAGCAGGCCGGCGCCGATGGCGGCCATGCCGGCGCAGACCACCGCGCCGGGCCCGAAGCGGCGGGCCAGGCGGGGCGCGGTGACGCCGAAGACGGCGAAGCACAGCGGGGGCACGGAGGTGAGCAGTCCGGCGACGCTGCCGCTCATGCCGAGGCCGTCGCGGACCTCCTCGAGCAGCGCGCCCAGGCTGGTGATGGCGGGGCGGAGGTTCAGCGCGGCCAGCACGATGCCGACGACGAGCAGCCGCGTACGCCACACGTGTGCCGTGCCGTCCCCGGGGGCCTGCCGGGTTCCGGACGCGGCGGACGTGCCCGGTGCGGGTGCTGTCGTGGACGTGAGCGTCCGGGTTTCCTCGCGAGCCATGAGACCCATCATAGAATCATGGGATGATTGGTTGTCCATGGCGGAAAGGGCACCGTACGGCGCCCCGGTCGTGCGAAGGTGTGTCATGCCTCTGAGCCATCCGCGCCGCTCGGCGCTGTCCGAGCAGGTCATCGCCGCTCTCCGGGCGCAGATCACCTCGGGCGAGTGGCCGGTCGGCGCGCGCATCCCCACCGAGCCGGAGCTGGTCGAGCAGCTGGGAGTGGCCCGCAACACGGTCCGCGAGGCGGTCCGCGCGCTGGCGCACAACGGGTTGCTGGACATCCGCCAGGGCTCGGGCACGTACGTCGTCGCCACGAGCGAGCTGGCCGGCGTGATGCACCGCCGCTTCGCCGGCGCCGATCCGCGGCATATCGCCGAGCTGCGTTCCACCCTGGAGTCGTCCGCCGCGCGGCTGGCCGCCGTGCGGCGCTCGGAGAAGGACCTCAAGCAGATCGACACCCTGCTGCTGCGCCGGGAGGAGGCGTGGGAGTCGGGGGACGCGGAGGCGTTCGTGGCGGCGGACGCCACGTTCCACCTGGCCGTCGTGGCCGCCTCGCACAACGACGTGATGACCGCGATGTACGCGGATCTGAGCGAGGTACTGCGGGACTGGCTGCGCGACGACATGGGCCCCGACATGTCCCCCCACGCGCACATGGACCACGGGCGGCTGGTGGACGCGATCCGCGCGGGTGACGCGGCGACGGCGGCCGAGGAGGCCGCCGCCTATCCGTTCGTGTGCCGTCCGGGCCGGTTCGGTCCGCCGGCCGGTGGCTGATCCACGCCCACGCGAAGGGCCCGCGCCCCTCGAACGGGACGCGGGCCCTGGTGGGGCGACGGGTCAGGCGCCGATGGCGTGCAGACCGCCGTCGACGTGGACGATCTCACCCGTGGTCTTCGGGAACCAGTCGCTCAGCAGGGCGACGACACCCCGTCCGGCCGGCTCCGGGTCCTTCAGGTCCCACTCCAGCGGGGAACGGGTGTCCCACACGGAGGCCAGCTCGCCGAAGCCCGGGATGGACTTGGCGGCCATGGAGCCGAGCGGGCCCGCGGAGATCAGGTTGCAGCGGATGTTCTGCTTGCCCAGGTCGCGCGCCATGTAGCGGTTGGTCGCCTCCAGGGCGGCCTTGGCCGGGCCCATCCAGTCGTACTGCGGCCAGGCGAACTGCGCGTCGAAGGTGAGACCGACGACCGATCCGCCGTTCTGCATCAGCGGCAGGCAGGCCATGGTCAGCGACTTCAGGGAGAACGCCGAGACGTGCATGGCCGTGGCGACCGACTCGAACGGTGTGTTGAGGAAGTTGCCGCCGAGCGCGTCCTGCGGTGCGAAGCCGATGGAGTGCACGACGCCGTCGAGGCCGCCGAGCTCCTCGCCGACCACGTCGGCCAGCCGGCCCAGGTGTTCGTCATTGGTGACGTCGAGCTCGATCACCTTGGCCGGCTTGGGCAGCTTCTTGGCGATGCGCTCGGTCAGGGTGGGCCGCGGGAACGCGGTCAGGATGACCTCGGCGCCCTGCTCCTGGGCCAGCTTGGCGGTGTGGAAGGCGATGGACGCCTCCGTCAGCACACCGGTGATCAGGACGCGCTTGCCCTCGAGAATTCCGCTCATGGTGATTCAGTGACCCATTCCCAGTCCGCCGTCAACGGGAATGACGGCTCCAGTGATGTACGAGGCGTCGTCCGAGGCGAGGAACCGCACGGCCGCGGCGATCTCCTCCGGCTGCGCGTACCGGGCGAGCGGCACCTGCGCCAGGACCTTCGTCTGCTGCTCCTCGGAGAGCTCCCTGGTCATGTCGGTGTCGACGAAGCCGGGGGCGACGACGTTGAAGGTGATGTTGCGCGAACCCAGCTCACGGGCGAGGGAGCGCGCGAATCCGACCATCGCGGACTTGGAGGCGGCGTAGTTCGCCTGCCCCGCGGAGCCGAGCAGTCCGACCACCGAGGAGATCAGGACGACGCGGCCCTTCTTGGCGCGCAGCATGGCGCGGTTGGCCCGCTTGACGACCCGGAAGGTGCCGGTGAGGTTGGTCTCCACGACCGAGGTGAAGTCCTCCTCGGACATCCGCATCAGGAGCTGGTCCTTGTTGATGCCGGCGTTGGCGACCAGGACCTCGACGGGGCCGTGGGCCTCCTCGATCTCCTTGTAGGCCTGCTCCACCTGCTCGGTGTCGGTGATGTCGCACTTGACGGCCAGGCAGCCCAGGTCCGTCAGGGCGGCCGGCGGCTCACCCGAGCGGTATGTGATGGCGACCTTGTCGCCGGCGTCGGCGAACGCGCGGGCGATGGCGAGGCCGATGCCCCGGTTGCCTCCGGTGACGAGAACCGAGCGGCTCAACGGATCACCCTTTCGATAGCGGTTCTTCCCCGCCCGAACGCCCCGACGACGGGCGGCGACGGCAGGCGGCTCACCCGAAAACCTATCGGTCCCGGTCGACCGCGAGGCATTCGGGCATCGACAGTGGCTCTCGTGGCCTCCTGTCGGGTTCCTACAGTCGGACTCCTCGGTCGGTCCGCCGCACCAGGCGCGTGAGCGCGCAGCCCTTCGGCGCGAGCGGTCTCGAGCATCCCGCGGTCGTAGGTCACCAGGGCGGTCAGCTCGTCCCGCGGGGAGAGGGCGCTCGCCACGTGAATCGCGTCCCGCGGCAGGGGCGTCGCCGAACGACTGAGTACGCGCCTGCCGTGGCGTATTTCGGTCTCTGCCGCCGGCGGGGACGTGCTTCACTTCGGTCTTGCGTTAGGAGCCGCGCAAGCGGGACGCAGTAACCGGCCGGAGCGAAGGGAAACCGTTCGTGCCTCATGAAGTCGATCAGTCGTTTCTGGCACTGCCGCTGAGGGCCCTCGCCGACGCCGCGCTCGCCCGCGCGCGGGCGCTCGGGGCGGAGCATGCGGACTTCCGTCTGGAGCGGGTGCGCAGCGCGTCCTGGCGGTTGAGGGACGCCAGGCCCGCCGGGTCGTCGGACACCACCGACCTCGGATACGCGGTGCGCGTGGTGCACGGCGGGACCTGGGGGTTCGCCTCCGGGGTGGATCTGACCCTCGACGCCGCCGCCAAGGTCGCCTCGCAGGCCGTGGCGATGGCGAAGCTGTCCGCGCAGGTGATCCGGGCGGCCGGGTCGGACGAGCGGGTGGAGCTGGCCGACGAGCCGGTGCACCCCGAGAAGGTCTGGGTGTCGTCGTACGAGATCGATCCGTTCGCCGTGCCCGATACCGAGAAGGCCGGGCTGCTGGGCGAGTGGAGCGCGCGGCTGCTGGCGGCGAGCGGGGTGGACCATGTGGACGCCTCGTTGCTGACCGTGCACGAGAACAAGTTCTACGCGGACACCGCCGGGACCGTGACGACGCAGCAGCGGGTGCGGCTGCATCCGGTGCTGACGGCCGTGTCCGTGGACGACTCCAGTGGTGAGTTCGACTCGATGCGGACCCTCGCGCCGCCGGTCGGGCGTGGCTGGGAGTATCTGACGGGCACCGGCTGGGACTGGGACGACGAGCTGGCGCGGATCCCGGAGCTGCTCGCCGAGAAGATGCGGGCGCCGAGTGTCGAGGCGGGGCTGTACGACCTGGTGGTGGACCCGTCCAACCTGTGGCTGACCATCCACGAGTCGATCGGGCACGCGACCGAGCTGGACCGGGCGCTCGGCTACGAGGCGGCGTACGCCGGGACCTCGTTCGCCACCTTCGATCTGCTGGGCAAGCTGAAGTACGGCTCCGAGCTGATGAACGTCACCGGTGACCGCACCGCCGAGCACGGGCTCGCCACCGTCGGCTACGACGACGAGGGGGTCGAGGCGCAGTCCTGGGACCTGGTGAGGGACGGCACGCTGGTCGGCTACCAGCTGGACCGGCGGATCGCGAAGCTGACCGGGGGGTTCGAGCGGTCGAACGGGTGCGCGTTCGCGGACTCGCCCGGGCGTGTGCCGGTGCAGCGGATGGCGAATGTGTCGCTCCGGCCGGATCCGGCGGGGATGTCGACGGAGGATCTGATCGGGGGCGTGGACCGGGGCATCTACGTCGTCGGGGACCGGTCGTGGTCGATCGACATGCAGCGGTACAACTTCCAGTTCACCGGACAGCGGTTCTACCGGATCGAGAACGGGCGGCTGGCGGGGCAGCTGCGGGACGTCGCCTATCAGGCCACGACGACGGACTTCTGGGGTTCCATGGCGGCGGTCGGCGGGCCGCAGACGTATGTCCTGGGGGGTGCCTTCAACTGCGGCAAGGCCCAGCCGGGGCAGGTCGCGGCGGTCTCGCACGGCTGCCCGTCCGCCCTGTTCAAGGGAGTCAACATTCTGAACACCACGCAGGAGGCGGGGCGATGAGCGTCAGCACCGGGACCGGCTGGGGGTCCGGGGGTCGTCCCCCGGGACAGCACAGCCTCAACACCACGCAGGAGGCCGGGCGATGAGCGCGCGCACCAGCAAGCCGTACGAGATCGTCGAGCGGGCGCTCGAGCTGTCCCGGGCCGATGGCTGTGTCGTGATCGCCGACGAGGAGTCGACCGCCAATCTGCGCTGGGCGGGCAACGCGCTCACCACGAACGGTGTCACGCGCGGGCGCACGCTCACCGTGATCGCCACGGTGGACGGCGCCGAGGGCACGGCCTCCGGGGTGGTGTCCCGGTCGGCGGTCACCGTCGACGAGCTGGAGCCGCTGGTGCGGGCCGCCGAGGCCGCCGCGCGGGGCGCGGGGCCGGCCGAGGACGCGCAGCCGCTGGTCACGGGGGTGGCCCCGTCCCCCGAGTTCACCGAGGCGCCCGCGGAGACGTCCTCCGCCGTGTTCGCCGATTTCGCCCCGGCGCTGGGCGAGGCGTTCGCACGCGCGCGTGCCGGTGGCCGGGAGCTGTACGGCTTCGCCAACCACGAGCTGGTCTCCAGCTATGTCGGCACGTCGGCGGGGCTGCGGCTGCGGCACGACCAGCCCAACGGCACGCTGGAGCTGAACGCCAAGTCGCCGGACCGTACGCGGTCGGCGTGGGCGGGGCGTTCCACGCGGGACTTCAAGGACGTCGACCCCACGGCGCTCGACGCCGAGCTGGCCGTGCGGCTGGGCTGGGCCGAGCGGCGGCTCGAGCTGCCCGCGGGCCGGTACGAGACGCTGCTGCCGCCGTCCGCGGTGGCCGATCTGCTGATCTACCAGCTGTGGTCGGCCTCCGGGCGGGACGCGGTCGAGGGGCGCACGGTGTTCTCCCGGCCGGGTGGCGGCACCCGGGTCGGCGAGCGGCTGACCGAGCTGCCGCTGACGCTGCGCAGCGACCCGAACGAGCCGGGTCTGGAGTCGGCGCCGTTCGTGATCGCGCACTCCTCGGGCGGCGACCAGTCGGTGTTCGACAACGGGCTGCCGCTGGCGCCCACGGAGTGGGTGCGCGCGGGCGAGCTGAACCGGCTGACGACCAGCAGGCACAGCGCCGGCCTGACCGGGCTGCCGACCGCGCCGGGGATCGACAACCTGATCCTGGACGGGGGCGGGGACCGCTCGCTGGAGGAGATGGTCGCGGCCACCGAGCGGGGGCTGCTGCTGACCTGTCTGTGGTACATCCGCGAGGTGGACCCGGCGACGCTGCTGCTCACGGGGCTGACCCGGGACGGCGTCTACCTGGTCGAGAACGGCGAGGTCACCGGCGAGGTCAACAACTTCCGGTTCAACGAGTCGCCGGTGGACCTGCTGGGCCGGGCGGCCGAGGCGGGCCGTACGGAGAAGACGCTGCCCCGGGAGTGGAGCGACTGGTTCACCCGGGCCGCCATGCCGGCGCTGCGCGTCCCCGATTTCAATATGAGCTCTGTCAGCCAGGGCGTATAACCTCGTAGGCGTTCGCAAGCGGCCGTCACCCGAACGGCCGAAGAAGATCACCGAGGAGACACGAGAACCGTGACGGACATCGTCGACGAGCTGAAGTGGCGCGGGCTGTTCGCCCAGTCCACTGACGAGGACGCTTTGCGCAAGGCGCTCGCGGACGGTCCCGTCACGTTCTATTGCGGTTTCGACCCGACCGCGCCGTCCCTGCACGTGGGGCATCTGGTGCAGGTGCTCACCCTGCGGCGGCTCCAGCGGGCCGGTCACCGGCCGCTGGCGCTGGTCGGCGGGGCGACGGGCCAGATCGGCGACCCGCGCCCGACCGCGGAGCGCACGCTGAACTCGCCGGAGACCGTCGCGGGCTGGGTCGAGCGGCTGCGCGGCCAGATCGAGCCGTTCCTGACCTTCGAGGGCGAGAACGCGGCCACGATGGTCAACAACCTCGACTGGACGCAGAACCTCTCCGCGATCGAGTTCCTGCGGGACATCGGCAAGCACTTCCGCGTCAACAAGATGCTGACGAAGGACTCGGTCGCCCGACGCCTGGAGTCCTCCGAGGGCATCAGCTACACGGAGTTCAGCTACCAGCTCCTCCAGGCGATGGACTTCCTCCAGCTGTACCGGAGGTACGGCTGCACGCTCCAGCAGGGCGGCAGCGACCAGTGGGGCAACCTCACAGCGGGCCTGGACCTGATCCACCGGCTGGAGCCGGAGGCCGCCGTCCACGCCTACGCCACGCCGCTGATGACCAAGGCGGACGGCACCAAGTTCGGCAAGACCGAGAGCGGCGCCGTCTGGCTGGACCCGGAGATGACGACGCCGTACGCGTTCTACCAGTTCTGGCTGAACGTGGACGACCGGGACATCTCCGGCTACATGCGGATCCTGTCCTTCAGGTCCCGCGAGGAGCTGGAGGAGCTGGAGCGCCAGACGGAGGAGCGTCCGCAGGCGCGCGCCGCGCAGCGTGCGCTGGCGGAGGAGCTGACCACGCTGGTGCACGGCGCGGACCAGACGGCCGCCGTGATCGCCGCGTCGAAGGCCCTGTTCGGCCAGGGCGAGCTGGCCGAACTGGACGACCGTACGCTGGCGGCGGCGCTCTCCGAGGTGCCGCACGTCAAGGTGGCCGAGCTCGCCCAGGTGACCGACCTGTTCGCGCAGGTCGGTCTGGTGCCCAGCAAGTCGGCCGCGCGGCGCACGGTGAAGGAGGGCGGCGCCTACGTGAACAACGTCAAGGTCACCGCCGAGGACGCGGTCCCCGCCGAGGAGGACCTGCTGCACGGGCGCTGGCTGGTGCTGCGCCGGGGCAAGAAGAACCTGGCGGCGGTGGAGGTCACGGCCGGCTGAGCCGACGGCTCGCGAGGGGGGCGGCTTCCGGCGTGCGCCGGGGACACCGCCCCCCTCGTCGCCGTCCGGCGGGTCAGCGGGTCAGCGGGTCAGGTCCGCTGGCTCTGCTGTTTGTTGCGCTTCATCGTGGTGTACAGCATGTCCACGAAGAAGACGATCACGATCGCCGCGATCAGCTGGAAGATGTGCCGGCTCCAGTCGATGCCACGCGTCGCCTCCACGCCGAAGCCCCGCGCTATGGCGTTGCCCGCGATGGCGCCGATCATGCCGCAGATGGTGGCCAGCCACAGCGGGATGTGCTGCTTGCCGGGGATCACGGCCTTGGCGATCAGACCGAGCACGAATCCCACGATGATCGCCCACAACCAGCCCATGGATGCCTCCTCGTACGGCTTGACGCGAGCATTGCTGACCAGTGTCGGACGGGACGGGGTACGCCGCATGTCGGACGGCGCGTACGCGCTACGGCGCAGGCCGGACGGCCGGGGCGGTGGACCGACCCGGGATCGTGGCGCGCGCGGAGGCGGCGTAACGTGGACCTGTTCGGGCCTGCGTTCCCCGACCGGTCATGGGCGGTGAGGGCGGGGCGAGTCCTCTTGCGGGCGGATGGTGGAATGTGATGCGGAAGCAGCATGGCGGCGGCAGCGCCCAGGTGTTCCGGATCACCGGTGCCCGGACGGGCCTCCAGGAGGACGTACGCGCCCGCCAGCGGCGGTACGTGATCTCGATGGCCGTCCGTACGATCTCGGTCATCCTCGCGGCGACGCTGTGGAACGTGGAGCGGCATGTCGCGATCGTGGCGCTGGTGCTCGGGGCGGTCCTGCCGTACGTCGCGGTGGTGATCGCCAACGCTGGGCGCGAGAACGCGCCGTCACTGCCGTCGACCTTCGTGACGACACCGCTGAAGCCGATGATCGAGCCGTCGCGGACGGATGACGGACCGGCGGAACCCGATGCGGAAGACGCGGCGTCGGGGACGGTGCCGGGCGCACGGACGGAGCGGCCCGGGCGGTCGTGAAGATCTTGGCGTGAGGGGAAGGGGTGTCCGGCGGAAGACACTTCCCCGCCAAGCTCAAGAAAAGCTCAGATCAATCCTGTGCTTCCGGTGCCGGGGGCGGGGTGACCCGTGACATACTTCGTACGCGCTCCGCATCCCCCGTCGGAGCGACGGACCGACGCCGGGCAGCTCCCCCCGTGGCTGCTCGGCGTCGCCTTTTCCCGCCGGGTTAGGGTCGGGCGTGTGATGGTCCCTGATGATCCCGAGACGCCGATCTGTTCCGCGAAGGGCTGCCGTGCGGCTGCGGTGTGGGTGCTCGCGTGGAACAACTCGAAGGTTCACACGCCCGAGCGGCGCAAGACGTGGCTCGCCTGCGAGGAGCACCGGGAGCATCTGTCGCAGTTCCTGGGGGTCAGGGGTTTCCTGAAGGAGGTTGTTCCTCTGGAGGAGTGGGAAGCCCGCGAAGTCTGAGCGCCAATGGCCCCGGGTGTGCTGCTCTCAGCCCCCGATCGCGGACATCGGGCGGTCCGGCTGGACGAAGCTCGGGTCGTCGAGGCCCGCGCCGGTCTTCTTGCCCCACATCGCCTGCTTCCAGAGGCGGGCGATCTCCTCGTCGCCGGCGTCGGAGCGCAGGGCCGCGCGCAGGTCGGTCTCCTCGGTGGCGAAGAGGCACGTGCGGACCTGGCCGTCGGCGGTGAGGCGGGTGCGGTCGCAGGCGGCGCAGAAGGGGCGGGTGACGGAGGCGATGACGCCGACGCGGTGCGGGCCGCCGTCGACCAGCCAGCGCTCGGCGGGAGCCGATCCGCGCGCCTCCTCGCCCTCGGGGGTCAGCTCGAAGCGGGTGCGCAGCGAGGTGAGGATGTCCCCGGCGGTGATCATGCCGTCGCGCTTCCAGCCGTGCTGGGCGTCCAGCGGCATCTGCTCGATGAAGCGCAGCTCGTAGTCGTGCTCCACGGCCCAGGCGAGGAGGTCGGGGGCCTCGTCGTCGTTGAGCCCCGGCATCAGGACCGAGTTGACCTTGACGGGGGTCAGGCCGGCCTCGCGGGCCGCGTACAGACCGTCGAGGACGTCCTGGTGGCGGTCGCGGCGGGTGAGGGTCTTGAAGACGTCGGGCCGGAGGGTGTCGAGGGAGACGTTGACCCGGTCCAGGCCCGCGGCCTTCAGGGCGGTCGCGGTGCGCCGCAGTCCGATGCCGTTGGTGGTGAGGGACATCTGCGGGCGGGGTTCCAGGGCGGCGACCCGCTCGACGATGCCGACGAGACCGGGGCGGAGCAGCGGCTCGCCGCCGGTGAAGCGGACCTCTTCGATGCCGAGGGAGGTGACGGCGATGCCGATGAGCCGGACGATCTCGTCGTCGGTGAGCAGATCGGGCTTGGCCAGCCACTGCAGGCCCTCCTCGGGCATGCAGTAGGTGCAGCGCAGATTGCACCGGTCGGTCAGCGAGACCCTCAGATCGGTGGCCACTCGGCCGTAGGTGTCGATGAGCACGGGGCCCCCTCCCTCGACGCGGATCACTCCTGTCTCGTACCTGCGAGCCTACGTGACGCCGCCGACAACCCACATCGACCCGATGCGACGAGAAGTGCGGCGGGGGGGGGGGGGGGGGGGGGAGGGGGGGGGGGGAGAGGGGGGGGAGGGGGGGGGGGGGGGGGGGGGGGAGGGGGGGGGGGGGGGGGGGGGGGCGGGGGGGGGGGGGTCTTTTTTGTTGT
>NZ_JBVIFC010000032.1:0-30219 GCF_055571535.1 Streptomyces sp. NPDC030893
CCCACCTCCACTTCGAGATCCGCACCACCCCCAACTACGGCTCCGCCATCAACCCGGCGACCTTCCTGCGCGCCAACGGCGTCAACCTCTGACCCGGCGCACACACACCCCACCCGAGCGACCCCGGGAGCGGCCCACACCGCCCCCGGGGTCGCTCGTGTACCCGGGCCGATGTCAGACCCCCGTGCCACCATCGGTCGCGTGGAGAAGGCGCGCCGGATGAGGCTGGCCAAGGACGCGATGGACCGGGACTGGGCGGACCCGGACCTCGACCTGGCGGCGGTCGCGGCCCACGCGGGCTACTCGCGCTTCCATTTCCTGCGCGCCTTCAAGGAGACCTACGGCGAGACGCCGGGCCAGTACCTCACCCACCGCCGCATCGAGCGCGCCGAGGACCTGCTGCGCACCGCCAACCTGTCAGTCACCGAGATCTGCCACCTGGTCGGCTTCAGCAGCCTGGGCACGTTCTCGGCCCGGTTCAAGACCTGGACCGGCCTCACCCCGAGCGAGTACCGCACCCGGCACGTGGGCCGCGGCGCCGCCCTGATCCCGGGCTGCTACGCCCTGCACTGGCTCGGCGGACACAGACCGGGCCCGGGCGGGGCGACGGCGGCACGGCGCAATTCCGGAGAAGCGCGCTGACGACGCCGCTGCCTACGGTGACAGGGCAGTGCAGGAACGGCCGCGAACAGGAGCTCACCTCATGATCAAGGGTCTCGCCATCTCCACCGTCTGGGTTCTCGACCAGGACCGGGCGAAGGAGTTCTACACCGAGAAGCTGGGCCTGGAGGTCCGCACCGACATGACCCTGGGCAAGGGCGGCATGCGCTGGCTGACCGTCGGCTCGCCCGAGCAGCCCGGCGTCGAGCTCACCCTGATGGTGCCCGGCGCGGGCATGGACCCGGAGTCCGCCGAGATGATCAAGAAGCTGGTCGCCAAGGGCGTGCTCGGCGCCGGTGTGCTGACCACCGACGACATCCATGGCGACTACGCCCGGCTCAAGGAGCGCGGGGTCGAGTTCATCCAGGAGCCGCAGGAGCGCCCGTACGGTATCGAGGCGCTGTTCCGCGACGACTCGGGGAACTGGTTCTCCTTCACCCAGAGCCGTGAGGGCGGCCTTGACATGGACAAGGAGTGGTCCTGCTGAGGCGCCGCCCCTACTTCGTCAGCAGCGGGTAGCTCCCGGTGTTCGTCGGCGCGTGCTCCGGCAGCCAGAGCACGGCGACCGCGCCCTCGGCCGGCACCCCGTCCGGCGCGCCCGCCGGCCGTACGTTGCGGAAGGTCAGCCGCGCGCCCAGCACCCGGGCCTGGCCGGCCGCGATGGTCAGGCCCAGGCCGTGCCCGCGGCCCGCCCGGTCCGCGCTGCCGGTGCGGAAGCGGCTCGGCCCTTCGGCGAGCAGGTTCTCCGGGAAGCCCGGCCCGTGGTCGCGGACCCGGATGACCCGGCCCTCGACGGTGACCTCGATGGGCGGCCTGCCGTGCCGGGCGGCGTTGGCGAGCAGGTTGAACAGCACCCGCTCCAGACGCCGGGGATCGGTGGTGACCTCCGACTCGTGCACCACGCGGACGGTGACGTCCGGGTCCTTCGCCGCGACCCGCCGGGCGACGAACTCGCCGAGCAGGATGTCCTGGAGCTCGGCCCGTTCCGAGGCGCTGTCCAGCCGGGCCACCTCCAGGACGTCCTCCACGAGGGTGCGCATTGCCTTGGCCCGGTCCAGCACCAGCTCCGTCGGCCGGCCGGGCGGCAGCAGCTCGGCCGCCGTCAGCAGGCCGGTCACCGGTGTGCGCAGCTCGTGCGCGATGTCGGCGGTGACCCGGCGTTCGGCGTCCAGCCGCTGCCGCAGCGCGTCCGCCATGGCGTCCACCGCGCTGGCCAGGTCGTCGGTCTCGTCCCGGACCACCCCGCCGATGGCCTCCCGCACCCGGACGTCCGTCTCGCCCTTGGCGACCCGGTTGGCGGCGTGGGCCGCCTTCCGCAGCCGCCGCGACAGATGCCCGCCCACGAGGACGCCGAGCGCGCTGCCGCCCAGGACCACCGCGATGGAGCCGATCACCAGGGCCTGGTCGAGGTCCTTGAGGATGTCGGAGCTGCGGTCGGTGAAACCGGAGTGCAGGGACATCACATGCCCGTTCTTCAGCGGCACGGCCGCCCAGATGTCCGGCGCCCCGCTGCGGTCGGTCACATAGGTCGCCCGCCGCCCCGCCTCGACCTTCTCCCGCAGCTCCTTCGGCAGCAGCGGGTCGTCGATCTTGGTGTTGGGGAAGTTCAGCCGCCCGGACAGCTCGTAGTTGCGCTGGGCGATCATGATGCGCTCGTCCGCCAGATCGCGCGCGTTGTCCAGCATCGACACCCGTGCCGCGTTGTGCACCACCAGGCTCAGCACGATGGCGACCAGCGCCCCCACCACGGCGATGGCCGCACTGAGCTTCCACCGCAGCCCCGCACCGATACCCGCCCGGTCGACGCACGCCGTCACCAGGCGCCGCACATACCTCCGCATCCGTTCGCTCAGGCCTTCAACTTGTAGCCGAAGCCGCGGACCGTCTCGATACGGTCCTGGCCGATCTTCGTACGCAGCCGCTGCACATGGACGTCGACGACCCGGGTGTCGCCGCCCCAGCCGTACTCCCACACCCGCTCGAGCAGCTTGTCGCGGGAGAGCACGGTGCCCGGCGCGGCGGAGAACTCCAGCAGCAGCCGCATCTCGGTCGGCGTCAGCGCCACCGGCCGCCCGGCCCTGCGCACCTCCATGCCCTCCGTGTCGATCTCCAGCTCCCCGAAGGACAGCGTGCCCCCGGCGTCCGCGGCGGCCCGCCCCCGGCCGCCGAGCTCCGCCGCCCGTCCGAAGCGGCGCAGCACCGCGCGGATGCGGGCCAGCAGTACGGCGCCGTCGAACGGCTTGGTCACGTAGTCGTCGGCGCCGGCCTCCAGGCCCAGCACCACGTCGATGGCGTCGGCCCGCGCCGACAGCATGATCACCGGCACCATCGACTCGTCCCGGATGCGCCGGCACAGGCTGACCCCGTCGAGCCCCGGCACCATGACGTCGAGGAGCGCGATGTCCGGCCGGTCGGCGCGGAACGCCTCCAGGCCCGACAGCCCGTCGGGCTTCGCCGTGACCGCGAAGCCGTCCCGCTCCAGGGCGAGCTGGGTGGCCTCGCGGATGACGTCGTCGTCCTCGACGAACAGGACGTGGGTCTGGTCTGCCATCCCGGTGTTCTCAGTCCTCGTGTGGTCTCGGTCGCGGTGCGGACGCGCTCTTCCCGTCCCGCCGGGGGCGTTTCCCCGTCCCCACCCCACGGACGCGTGAGCCGCGCGGAGGGTTCATCCCCTTCATCGGCCGGGACGGCTCCGCCGGTTCACACCGTGAGCCATGTCTCAGCCGTCGGGCACCGGTGTCGGCTCCTGACCGGCCACCTGCCCGTAGTCGTTGTGCGTGCGGTACTCCTCGCCGAAGCCGCCCGACGCCCACCGGTAGGTGATCACGTTCTCGCCGGACGGGCTCGACACCGGGTCCCCGGGGTCGTACACCTGTTTGGTCACCACCAGGTCCCCGCGGTCGATCTCCGCGTACACCGGAGGCTCCTCGGCGGTGAACACGTTGACGTACGAACCGTTCTGCTCGCGGTACACGTACGAGCCGATACCGACCGCGTCCCCGCAGGTCAGCACGTTGATGACGATGTCGTCGACGGTTCCCGCGGTGAGGTTGCCGTAGCTCACGTCGACGGGGTACTCGTCGGCGACGCACGGTTCGAGATCCCGCTTCACCTCCGCCGAGACCGCCGGGTCCGCCTTGATCAGCCGGACCGCGTCCACCCGGTCCGGGGTCCGCGAGGGCGACACCGACGGCGCGGCGACGCTCGCCACCGAGTCCGCGCGCGCCGGGCCCTCGTCCCGGGCCCCCGTGCCGCCCGTACCGCAGCCGGTGAACAGCACGGCGGCGGCGAGCACGGCCGTCGCCGCGGTCGCCGCCCTGGCGGTGGTCCGGGACCGCGTGGGCCCCGCGCCGGTCAGGCCGCGCAACGCTCCCGCTCCTCACGCTCCAGCGCGCGTGCGTCCAGATCGCGCGCCTCCAGCTCCTCGCGGAGCCGGGCGAGCGCCCGGTGCAGCGTGCTCTTGACCGTTCCGGCCGACATGCCGAGTGCGGCGGCCGTCTCGTCCGTGGACATCTGCTCCCAGTGTCGCAGGACCACGACACTGCGCTGCTTCGGGGCGAGCACCTTCAGTACGTCCATCAGCAGGGCGCGGTCCGCGTGCTGCTCGGTGGCGTCGTCCACCCGGGACTCCGGGAGCTGCTCGGTGGGCACCTCCTCCAGCTTGCGGGCCCGCCACCACTCCGTGCGCGTGTTGATCATCACCCGGCGCAGGTAGGCGTCGGCCAGCCGCTTGTCCTCGATGGTCTCCCAGCGGCCGTACGTCCGGGCCAGCGCGGTCTGCAGCAGGTCCTGCGCGTCCACGGGGTCCGGGACCAGGCGGCGGGCGCTGCGCAGCAGCGCGTCCTGCCGGGTGCGCACGTACTCCTCGAACTCGAGCACCTCGCCCTGCGCCATGGTGAACCGCCTTCCGCTCCCCGTTCCGGCCCGCTCGCGCGAGCCGGTGGTACCGCCTGTGTTCCTTGGTCGTCGTGCCCTTGCCGAGCACATGATCGAAGGTACGGAGGCGTTGTCACGGCACTGTCCGAGGCAGCTTGCGGGCAGCCCTCGACTGTCCGTCGGTTGTGTAACGGAAGCAGAAACGGGGCAAAGCGGTCGGCCGATTGATGCGGTTACAGGGTGGTATGACCGGCCGCCGGGCGGGTGGCGTCGTGACGGAGGTGACGGAGGCGACGGAGGTGACGGAGGTGACGGGTGTGACCAACCGCTGGGACCCGGACACGGAAGCCCGGCCGGGTCCGGCCGGGTCAGGTCATCGGAAGCCGGTACAGGCCGCCCGGCAGCGGTTCCACCAGCCCGTCGGCGACCAGCCCGTCCAGCGCGCGGGCACGCTGCACCGGTTCGTGCCACACCCGGTCCAGCACCGCCTGCGGCACGGGTCCGTGCGCCTCCCGCAGCACGGCCAGCAACCGGCCGCGGACCTGGCGGTCGGTGCCGGCGTAGGTCTGGCCCCGGCGCGGCGGGCCGTCGTGGGCCGGCTTGCCGGCCAGCCGCCAGGCGCACTGCGCGGCGATCGGGCAGCGCTGGCACGACTCGTTCTTCGCCGTGCACACCAGTGCGCCCAGTTCCATCGAGGCGGCGGCCCACCGCGCGGCGGTGGCGGCGTCCTCGGGCAGCAGGGTCCGGGCGAGCCGGCGCTCGGCGGCGGTGGTCGCGTTCGGCGGGTACTGCGCACCGGTGACCGCGCGGGCGAACACCCGGCGCACATTGGTGTCCAGCACCGCGTGCCGCTGCCCGTAGGCGAACGACGCCACGGCCGCCGCGGTGTACTCCCCGATGCCGGGCAGGGCCAGCAACTGGGCGTGGTCGGCCGGCACGTCGCCGCCGTGCCGTTCCGTTATGGCGACGGCCGCACCGTGCAGCCGGAGCGCGCGCCGCGGGTAACCGAGCCGGCCCCAGGCGCGGACGGCCTCACCGGGCGCCTCCGCGGCGAGGTCGGC
The DNA here is from genome assembly GCF_055571535.1 of Streptomyces sp. NPDC030893. Taxonomy (NCBI): domain Bacteria; kingdom Bacillati; phylum Actinomycetota; class Actinomycetes; order Kitasatosporales; family Streptomycetaceae; genus Streptomyces; species Streptomyces sp. NPDC030893. The sequence continues at coordinate 5,598 of NZ_JBVIFC010000032.1, forward strand.
GGGGCGGGGCCAACGGGCCAGCCATTGCTCGTAGACGGGCAGGACCCGGTTCACCGGGGTCTGCTGGAGCATGAACTCGCTGACCATCACCCCCCACGCACCGGCCTCCGGGCGCCGCCACGGCAGGTCCCGGGCGTGCTCGTCGAACCAGTCGATGACGGGGGAGTGCAGCGGCTCACCAGGAGCGCGCTCGGACGCGGAATCGGCGGTGCCGCCGTGCGGGGGCTTCGTTGGAGCAGTCATGACCCGACCGATCCTGCCACGCCGGGCCCCGCCTCCGGGGGGAGCGCCACGGACCGGCGGGCGCGGGCCACCCGCGGGAGCGCCGGTCGCACGGGAGGGAGCCGTTCGCCTCGGCACGCGCCGGCCGACCCCGAGGGCGCCGGTCGCCTCGGTGAGCGGGGGCCCGCCTCCGCGGACAGCGCTCGCCCGAGAGCCGCCCCGTTCGACGCCGTGAGCTCCCCTCACACCCGCGGGCACCGGCCCGCACGCGCGTCCGCGCGACCCGTCCCGAGGCGGACCGCACACCTGACGATCGGCAGCAGTGGCGCCCCCACGTCCGCTTGTAGCGTCGAGGCATGGACCGTGCCCGTCTCCTCGCGCTCGGCAGGGGCTTCCTGCTCTGGGCAGCCCTCGCCCTGCCGGCGGTCTCCGCCGACCTGCTCGGGCTGCACGAGCCGCTCCCGCTCCCGCAGCGGCTCGCCGGACCGGCCGTACTCGCCGCCGCCACCGTGGTGGCCCGGCGCCGGCCCCTCCTCGCCTTCGGGCTGACGGCCGCGCTCGGCCTCGCCTCCGCCCCGGCGCTGTTCAGCCTCTCCCACGGTCCCGCGCTCTCCGTGTTCGCCCTGCTGCTCGGCCTGCGGGCGTCCCGTACCGCTCCCGCCGCGCTCTGCTTCGCCGCCGTGGGCTGCGCCGGCACCGCCAAGATCGCGTGGGCGGGTCTCGACCCGGTACCCCAGTGGCTCGTCCTGACCGGCACCCTCCTCTTCGGCTGTGTCTTCCCCTGGCTCGGCGGGCGGTACTGGAGGCAGAGCCGGGAGCTCACCGCCGCGGGATGGCTGCGGGCGGCCCGGCTGGAGGAGGAGCAGCGGCTCACCGGGGAACGCGCCCGTCTGCGCGAGCGGGCCAGGATCGCCCAGGACATGCACGACTCGCTCGGCCACGAGCTGAGTCTGATCGCGCTGCGCGCGGGCGCCCTCCAGGTCGCCGCCGACCTGCCCGGCCACCACCGCGCCGCCGCCGGCGACCTGCGCGCGGCGGCCGCGGACGCCACGGACCGGCTGCACCGCATCATCGGCGTCCTGCGGGAGGACGACGACGAGCCCGTGCCGCTGAGCCCGGCCGGTGAGAGCGTCGGGCAACTCGTGGACCGAGCCGCCGAGTCCGGGCTCCCGGTGCGCTGGGCGGCCGGCTCCCGGGGCACGGCCGTGGCACCCGGCGGGGTCGCCGGGCGACTGCTGCACCGCGTGACCAGGGAGGCGCTGACCAACGCGGCACGGCACGCGCCGGGCGCTCCCGTCGTCGTGGCACTGACGGGGGACGGGACACGAGGAGCGACCGTCACCGTCACCAACGGACGGCCGGCGGGCGAGAGTTCCCCGGTGGCCGGCGGTGGTTCGGGCCTGCCCGGGCTGCGGGCCGCCGTCACCGCGGTCGGCGGCACCCTCGAAGCGGGCCCGTACGGCGACGGGTACCGGGTCAGGGCGTACGTACCGGCGCAGACGGCCACGCACGTCCGGCCGCCGCGTCCGCCGTCCGCGCCCTTCACCCGCGCCCGGCGCCGGGTCGCCGCCGGTCTCGGTGTCGCCGCCGGCGCGGGCGTCGTGCTGGTCGCTTCGGGCATCGGCTGGTACGCGTACACCGAGACGCACTCGGTGCTGGAACCCGCCGCGTACGCCGGACTGAGCCTGGGCACCCCCGTCGCGGACCTCGCGCCGCTGTTGCCGGACCGGCACATCCAGGACCCGCCCTCGGAGCGCGCGCCCGAGCCGCCCGAGGGCACCGACTGCCGCTACTACCGCGCGAGCGGAGAACTCTTCGTCTCCGTCGACCACTTCCGGCTCTGCTTCGACGACCGGGGCCGCCTGGCCGCCAAGCACGTGATCCCGCGCGTCGGCCCGCCCGGCCAAGGCACGGGCGGAGAGAAGGAGTTCACCCCGTGATCAGGGTCCTGCTGGCCGACGACGAGGCGATGGTCCGTGCCGGGGTGCGCGCCATCCTGGGGAGCAGCGGGGAGACGGAGGTCGTCGCCGAGGCGGGCGACGGGCACGAGGCCGTCGAACTGGCCCGCGCGCACCGCCCCGACGTGGCGCTGCTCGACATCCGCATGCCCCGCCTGGACGGTCTCGCGGCGGCCGGGGAGATCGTCCGCACCGTCCCCGGCACGGCCGTCGCCATGCTCACCACGTTCTCCGAACGCGCCTACGTGGCCCGCGCCCTCGGCGGCGGCGTCACCGGTTTCCTGCTGAAATCCGGCGACCCGTACGAACTCATCGCGGGCGTACGGGCGGTGGCGGGCGGCGCGGCCTTCCTCTCGCCCAAGGTGGCCCGGTACGTCATCGAGGGCCTGGGCGGCGCCGACGGCGCGGGCCGCCTCGCGCGGGAAGCCGAGGCGCACGCGCGTGTGGCGGTGCTCAGCCCGCGTGAGCGCGAGGTGCTGGGCCTGGTCGGGGCGGGGCTGTCCAACCCGGAGATCGCCGCGCGGCTGCATCTGGTGGAGGGCACGGTGAAGGCGTACGTCAGCGCGGTCCTGGACCGGCTCGGCGTACGCAACCGCGTACAGGCGGCGATCGTCGCCCATGAGGCGGGCCTGGTGGCGTCCTGAACCCGCTCAGCGGCGCCGGTGCGTGGCGTACGGCGGCACCGCGCGGGCGGTGGACCGGGGGCCGGGCCCGGTGAGCCACCGCGCGGCGGGCGCCGACGAGTCCCGCATCGCCCCGGCGAGCCGGAGCGCCGGGCGCGAGGCGAGTCGTACGACGGTGAAGGCGACCACCGTGCCCAGCAGCAGTCCCGCCACTACGTCGTGCGGGTAGTGGACGCCGACGAACACCCGGGAGAACGCCATGAGCAGGGCCAGCGGCGCCGTCAGCCAGACGAGCGCACGCCGGACCAGGACCAGCGTGAGTGCCGAAGCGCCCGCGATCGTGGCGTGGTTGCTCGGGAACGACCAGTCGCCGTGTGGCGGGCATTCCGCGAGAGACGGCACGGCGCCGGCGACCGCCCGGCACGGACGCTCCTGCGTCACCAGGGACTTGAGCACCTCGCTGCACACGTACGCCACGGCCGTGGCCAGAGGTGCAAGGGCCGCGATCGTGAACGCCCGGGTGCTCGCGCGTCTGGCCCGCCACCAGCAGGCCGCGAACAGCGCGACAAAGACCAGCAGTCCGGCCTCCGTTCCGATCTCGGCGGTGTGCCGCACCCATGCCGGGGTGTCCCGGGCGTAGTCGGTGATGTCGAGGTAGAGACCGCTGTCCACGAAGTCCATGGTCACGGACGGTAGGTGAGACGCCGGATCGGTCACACCCTGCGATCGTCGCGTGCCGTACCCGACGAAAGTCAGGGGTGTCACGGCCGTTACCGGGATGATGATCCGGAAAAGTTGTAGGTCTGAGCGGCGGGTGGGACAGGCGAACGCGCCGATCTCTCGTATGGTTTGCGCCGTGGGATCTCTGCGCAACCCGGTCGGGCCACTTCCCTCCTCCATCTACTGGCGACGGAGGGCCGTACTGCTGTCTTTACTGGCCCTGTTGGCGCTGTTGATCACCTGGGTCGTGGTCTCCGGCGGCGGGGGCGGAGGCGGCGGTGAGAACGGGGCCAACGGCAAGAATCCCGCGCCGTCCATCACCCCGGGCCCGTCGGGTTCGGGGCCGGCGATCAGCCAGGCGCCCGGTGGGCGCGACGAGTCGGGGGACGGCGGTTCCGGGGGTTCCGGCGGTTCCGGCGGGTCGTCGTCCGGGGCGGGTGACGACGGGGCCAACGGCGATCCCGCGGACTCCGGTGGCGCCGGCGGTGCGGGAGGCAGCGCGGGTGGCGGTTCCGAGGGCGGCACGTCGGCCGGGGTCGGCGCGGGGGACGCGTTGCCGGCCGGGTCCGGGTCGGGGCTCCCCAACTGCACGGCGAGCGCGGTGAAGTTCACTCTGCGCAGCGCCCGCAACACCTACGAGCCCGAGCAGACACCCACCTTCCTGCTCACCGCGCGGAACACCTCCGGCAGCGACTGCAAGATCGACCTCGGGCCGGACAGCGCCGTGCTGACGGTGGCTCAGGCGAGCGGTGACGACACGTTCTGGGCCTCGGACGACTGCCCGAAGGGGGCGCGGAGCCTGGTGTTCCGGGTGCCGGCGAAGGACGGCATCACCTACACCGTGAAGTGGGACCGCAAGGCGAGCGCCCCGGAGTGCGCCACGCCGGAGGCCGGTACCGCCGGTGCGGGGACCTACCTGGTGGAGGCGCAGGCACCGGGATTCGAGAAGGTGCGGACGTCGTTCGTGCTGGAGGCGGCCTGAGCGGCCCGGCGGGGTGCGTCCCCCGCCGCCGGAGGCTCCCCCCGGGGTCCCTGAAGGGCTGAGGGAGGCATGACTCCCCGCGGTCGGCGCCCTACACGTACCGCTCGAGGATGGAGCTCTCCGCCAGCCGCGACAGCCCCTCGCGCACGCTCCGCGCCCGCGCCTCGCCCACGCCGTCCACCGTCTGCAGATCGTCCACGCTGGCCGCGAGCAGCTTCTGCAGCCCGCCGAAGTGCTCCACCAGCCGGTCGATGATCGCCCTGGGGAGCCTCGGCACCTTCGCCAGTAGCCGGAAGCCGCGCGGTGACACCGCCGAGTCCAGCGTCTCGGGAGAGCCCGTGTAGCCCAGGGCGCGGGCCACCGTCGACAGTTCCAGCAGTTCCGCCTGGGGGAGCGCGTCCAGTTCGTGCAGGGCCTCGTCGACCGTGCGGGAGCGCTTCGCGGTGGGCTCGGGCACGTAGTCCCGCACGATCAGTTCGCGCTCCGGCTCCACGCCCGCGATCAACTCGTCGAGCTGGAGGGCGAGGAGACGCCCGTCGGTGCCCAGTTCGACCACGTATTCGGCGATTTCGGTGGCGATGCGGCGCACCATCTCCAGCCGCTGCGCGACCGCGGAGACGTCCCGGACGGTGACGAGGTCCTCGATCTCCAGCGCCGACAGCGTGCCGGCGACCTCGTCGAGGCGGAGCTTGTAGCGCTCCAGAGTGGCGAGCGCCTGGTTGGCGCGGGAGAGGATCGCCGCGGAGTCCTCCAGGACCCGGCGGTGGCCGTCGACGTACAGCGCGATCAGGCGCATCGACTGCGACACCGAGACGACCGGGAAGCCGACCTGCTTGGAGACGCGGTCGGCGGTGCGGTGCCGGGTGCCGGTCTCCTCGGTGGGGATGGTGGGGTCCGGTACGAGCTGGACTCCGGCCCGGAGGATCTTGGACAGGTCGGACGACAGCACGATGCCGCCGTCCAGCTTGCACAGTTCGCGCAGCCGGGTCGCGGTGAACTCGACGTCCAGCACGAAGCCGCCGCTGCACAGCGTCTCGACGGTCTTGTCGGAACCGAGCACGATGAGACCGCCGGTGTTGCCGCGGAGCACGCGCTCCAGGCCGTCGCGCAGGCTGGTGCCGGGTGCCACGGCGCTCAGTGAGGCGCGCATCAGGCCCTCGGAACCGGCACTCCCACCGGACTTTCCGGGAGCTGCTGCCCGGTCGTTGGCTGCCACTGCACTCCTCAGGTCGCAGGTTCTGGGCGCCCCCGTTCAGGACGTCTCGTTCGCATCAGGCCGGACAGGGAGCGGGGCTGATCCGAACGGAGACCCTGACCGCACTCGGTTCGTACGGACGGGCGAGACCTGGGCAAAGTCTACCGGCGGTCCTCCGTCTCCCGTGGGGCCTCTCGGCGACGGGAGCGCGGAAGCACACGCAGGGCGTCCCCTATGTCGGCCACTTCCTGCACCTTCATGCCCGGCGGGACCCTGCCCGGATCGCCCGGTACCAGGGCGTGCGTGAAGCCCAGGCGGTGGGCCTCGGCGAGCCTGCGCTGGACGCCCGTGACCCGCCTCACCTCGCCGGCCAGGCCGACCTCGCCGATCGCGACCAGGTTCTTCGGCAGCGGGGTGTCGCTCGCGGCCGACGCCAGCGCCAGCGCGACGGCCAGGTCCGCCGCCGGTTCCGACAGCTTCACCCCGCCGACCGTCGCGGAGTAGATGTCCCGTTTGCCCAAGGCGCTGATGCGGCCCCGCTGTTCCAGGACCGCCAGCATCATCGACACGCGTGAGGTCTCCAGGCCGGACGTGGTGCGCCGGGGGGAGGGGATCTGCGAGTCGACCGTGAGCGCCTGCACTTCGGCGACCAGGGGGCGGCGGCCCTCCAGGGTGACGGTCAGACAGGTCCCCGGGACCGGCTCGTCCCGGCGGGTCAGGAAGAGTCCGCTGGGGTCCGCCAGGCCCGTGATGCCCTCGTCGTGCAGCTCGAAGCAGCCGACCTCGTCCGTCGTGCCGTAACGGTTCTTGACGCCGCGCACCAGGCGCAGGCGCGCGTGCCGGTCGCCCTCGAAGTGCAGGACGACGTCCACCAGGTGCTCCAGCAGGCGCGGTCCGGCGATCGCCCCGTCCTTGGTGACATGGCCCACGAGGAGCGTGGACATCCCGCGCTCCTTGGAGGCCCGGATCAGCGCGCCCGCCACCTCGCGGACCTGGGCCATGCCGCCCGGGGCGCCGTCGATCTCCGGGGACGCCACCGTCTGCACCGAGTCCATGATCAGCAGGGACGGCTTCACCGCGTCCAAGTGGCCGAGGACGGCGGCCAGATCCGTCTCGGCCGCCAGGTACAGGTGGTCGTCGATGGCGTGGATGCGGTCGGCGCGCAGCCGGACCTGGCTCGCCGACTCCTCGCCGGTGACGTACAGCGTGCGGTGCTCCTCGCTCGCCGACTTGGCCGCCACGTCCAGCAGCAGCGTGGACTTGCCCACGCCCGGCTCACCCGCGACCAGCACCACCGCGCCCGGCACCAGCCCGCCGCCGAGCACCCGGTCCAGCTCGGGCACGCCGGTGGAGCGGGCGGTGGCCCGACGGCCGTCGACCTGGCCGATGGGCAGGGCGGAGGTGGTGACCCGCCCGGGCGTCGTCGTACGGATCGCGGGCGCGCCGTATTCCTCGACCGTCCCCCAGGCCTGGCACTCGGGGCAGCGGCCGAGCCATTTGGCCGTCTGCCAGCCGCACTCGGTGCAGCGGTAGGACGGTCGGTCCTTGGACGTCTTGGTACGGGCAGCCATGCGCAAAAGGTAACGGCCCGCTCTGACAACGGGCCCGCCCCGCCCTCCCTCACCGCCCCGCTGCCCCTCCCTCACCGCCCCGCCACCGCCCCGTGAGCCCCCCGCGCCGCACCGGACGGGGCCGACGCCGGCGTCCGGCGAAAGGCTCCCCTCCCCGATTGAGGGATCGTTTCACCCGTACGGATTAAAAGTGCGCAGGGCTCCGGAAGGGGCCGCCCCGGGCCGCCTACGGTCGCCGGATGACGAGCAGCGGCCCGCAAACCCCGCCCCGTACGACCGGAACCCGCCGGACGCACCGGGAAGTGCGCGACCGCGGGGCCGCGCGCACCCTGGCGCAGCGGCCGGCCACGCGCTACGCACCCCACCTGGACGGCCTGTTCACCTACTGCCTGTCCGTGCTGTGCGACCACGACGCGGCGACCGCCGCCCTGGCCGACGTCCTCGCGCTCGCCGAGCGCCGCGGCCGGCACGTCCCGGACGAGCTCGGCAGCCGCAGGGCCTGGCTGTACGCGCTGGCCCGCTGGGCGTGTCTGCGCAAGCTGACCGAGGCCAGGCAGAAGGGCCGGGTCACCCACGCGGTGAGCCGCACCGGCCGCCGGCGCGCGGCGGGCGCCGCCACCGCCGCTCCGGCCGTCTCCGAGGAGGTGCGCGAGCGGCGCCGCCGTGAACTGGCCGAGCTGGCCTGGCCGGAGGCCGCGGGCACCACCCCGGAGCAGCGCGAGGCGCTCGAACTCGCCGTGCGCCACCAGCTCGCCGCGCACGAGGTCGCCTCCGTGCTCGGCATGGAACCGGCCGCCGCGCGTGCGCTGCTCGCCACCGCCGCCTGCGAGGTGGAACGCACCCGCGCGGCGCTCGCCGTCGTGGAGAGCGGCACCTGCCCCGGTGTGGCGCATCTCGCCGGCGACCGGACGCTCGTGCTCAGCGCCACGCTGCGCCGCGAACTCGTGCGGCACGTAGACGACTGCCCGCGCTGCCGCCGCAGCGCCGAGCGGGCCGTCCCGGGCCGCTGGCCCGGCACCAGCGTCACCCCGGACGCGCTGCCCCTCCTGCCGGCACCCGGCGCGGACCTGCACGCCGCCCTCGCGCACCACCCGCGCGCGCGGGGCGCCGCACCCCGCTTCGACCGGCGCGGCTTCCCCATGGACCCCAAGGACCGTGTCGCCCGCCGCGACCGGCTGCGCGCGCGTGCCGTCACGACGACCGTCGTCGCCACCGTCGTCGCCGCGCCCGTGCTGGCGCTGTGGGCGGCCTACCGCGGCACGCCGGTCGGTGAGGCCCAGGACGGCCGTTCGACCTCCGCGCGGGAGGACGGCGGCGCCGTCGACCTCGACGGCGCGGAGGCCGGCGCCGGCTACGAGAACACCGGCAACACCACCACCCGGCCCGGCCCCCGCTTCGGCGAGGACGGTGAGCCGGACGTGTCCGTGGAGGTCGTCGGCGTCGCCGGCGCGGGAGGCGAGGACGCCGCCGCGCTGGCCGTCACGGCCGGGCACCGCGGCGACACCACCCTGATCACCCTCACCGCGACGGGCTCCGAACGGGTCCGCTGGTCGGCCTCGACGGGAGCGTCCTGGCTGTATCTGAGCCAGTCCTCGGGAACGCTCGCGCCCGGCGAGTCCGTGACCGTCCGGGTGTACGTGGACCAGCTGCGCGAGCCGTCCGGCCACTGGAGCGCGACCGTGGCGGTCTCCCCGGCCGGTTCGGTGGTGACCATCGACGGCTACGGCACCGCCCCCGGCGGCGGCTCGCCCTCCGGCCACCCGGGCGGGCCGGGGACCGCGCACCCCGGCACCCCGAGCGAGCCCCCCGCGTCGTCGCCCGCCCCGGAGCCGACGCCCACCACACCAGCGCCCTCGGAGCCCGCCCCGAGCGACCCGCCGACCTCGCCCGCCCCGGAGCCCACCACCGGCGGTCCCACCCCCACCGGCCCGACACCGACCGCGCCGGTACCGGGCGACCCGGGGCCGGCCGGCCCCGGCGACGCCTCGCCGCCCGCCGCAGGCGGCGACCCGAGCCCGGTCACCCCGTAACGCCGACCGTCAGGCGGGGTCCGCCGGATGGGCCGCCAGCAGGGGAAGCTGCGACGCCAGCCGCTCCTCGCACAGCTCGACCAGACGGTCGTAGCCCGCCTTGCCCATCAGCTCGGTCAGCTCCGCGCGGTAGGAGACGTACACCGGGTCCCCGGCGCCGTGCGCCGAGGTGGCCGAGGTGCACCACCAGTGCAGGTCGTGACCGCCCGGGCCCCAGCCGCGCCGGTCGTACTCACCGATCGACACCTGAAGCACACGTGTGTCGTCCGGCCGGTCGATCCAGTCGTAGGTCCGCCGCACCGGCAGCTGCCAGCACACGTCCGGCTTGGTCTCCAGCGGCTCGCGGCCCTCCCTGAGGGCCAGGATGTGCAGCGAGCAGCCCGCGCCGCCCGCGAACCCCGGCCGGTTCTGGAAGATGCACGAGCCCTGGAACGGCCGGGTCTGACGGTCGCCGTCCTCGTCCTCGGAGATCCAGCCGTCGCGCGTGCCCTCGGCGTGGTGCTGCCAGATGTCCGGCGTGAGCCGCGCCACATGCCCGGCGACACGCTTCTCGTCGTCCTCGTCCGAGAAATGGGCACCCAGAGTGCAGCACCCGTCGTCCGCGCGGCCCGCCTGGATGCCCTGGCAGCCGCTGCCGAAGATGCAGTTCCAGCGAGAGGTCAGCCATGTCAGATCGCAGCGGAAGACCTGCTCGTCGTCCGCCGGATCAGGAAATTCCACCCACGCGCGGGCGAAGTCGAGGCCCTTCTCGTCGTCCACCGGCGGTGCCGCCGCAGGCGTCCGAGGCGCGGTCGTCCGCGAAGAACCCCCGGACAGTCCGGCCAGTTTTTCCTTCTTGGCCTTCTTGTCCGTCTTTTCGTCCTTCGTCTTTTTCGTCTTTGGCACCCGTCCAGGGTAAGTCGCCCGGGCTCGGGTCCGGGACGGGCCCGGCCGCCGCGGACCGGCCAACACGCCGCGCTGCGCGCAGTAGCGTTCCGTACATGAGACTCGGTGTCCTCGACGTGGGTTCGAACACGGTGCACTTGCTCGTGGTGGACGCGCACCCCGGCGCGTGTCCGCTGCCCGCGCACTCGCACAAGACGGAGCTGCGCCTCGCCCAGCTCCTCGACGACGGCGGGGCGATCGGCGCCGGCGGGCTGGACAGGCTGATCGGGGTCGTCCACGAGGCGCTGCGGGCCGCCGAGGACAAGGGCGTCGAGGAACTGCTGCCGTTCGCGACGTCCGCGGTGCGCGAGGCGGACAACGCCGACGAGGTGCTCGCGCGGGTGCGTGAGGAGACCGGGGTCGAACTCCAGGTGCTCAGCGGCGCCGAGGAGGCCCGGCTCACCTTCCTCGCCGCGCGCCGCTGGTACGGCTGGTCGGCCGGGAAGCTGCTCGTGATCGACATCGGCGGCGGCTCCCTGGAGATCGCCTACGGCCTGGACGAGGAGCCCGACACGGCCGTGTCGCTGCCGCTGGGCGCCGGCCGCCTCACCGCCGGCTGGCTGCCCGCCGACCCGCCCGGGGCGGACGACGTCCGCGCGCTGCGCCGCCATGTGCGCACCGAGATAGCGCGCACGGTCGGGGACTTCAGCCGCCTCGGCGCACCCGACCACGTGGTGGCCACCTCCAAGACCTTCAAGCAGCTCGCCCGCCTCGCGGGCGCCGCCCGCTCCGCCGAGGGCCCGTACGTGCAGCGGGAGCTGAAACGGGAGTCCCTGGAGTCCTGGGTGCCCAGGCTCGCCGCCATGACGGCCGCCGAGCGCGCGGAGCTCCCCGGGGTCTCCGAGGCCCGCGCGGGGCAGCTGCTGGCCGGCGCCCTGGTCGCGGAGGGCGCGATGGACCTGTTCGGCATCGAGCGCCTGGAGATCTGCCCCTGGGCCCTGCGGGAGGGCGTCATACTCCGCCGCCTGGACCACATGGACGGGGAGTAGCTCCGCGCGGCGCACTATGGCAATCACCACAACGGCGATCGGGCACCCCGCACCGACCCGATCCCACCCCGTAACCTGAGGCTCGTGGCAGAAGCAAGGGACGTAGTCCGCATCCCGGATGCGAAGGTCGCCCTGTCGACGGCCTCCGTCTACCCGGAGTCGACGGCGACGGCCTTCGAGATCGCCGCGCGCCTCGGGTACGACGGCGTCGAGGTCATGGTGTGGACCGATCCGGTCAGCCAGGACATCGAGGCACTGCGCAGACTCAGCGACTACCACCGCATCCCCGTCCTGGCCGTCCACGCGCCCTGCCTGCTCATCACGCAGCGCGTGTGGTCCACCGACCCCTGGACCAAGCTCCAGCGCGCCAGGGCCGCCGCGGAGAAGCTCGGCGCCTCCACGGTCGTCGTCCATCCCCCCTTCCGCTGGCAGCGGCAGTACGCGCGTGACTTCGTGGACGGCATCTGGCGGATGGCGGACGAGACGGACGTGCGCTTCGCGGTGGAGAACATGTACCCCTGGCGCTACCGCGACCGCGAGATGCTCGCGTACGCCCCCGACTGGGACGTCACCAAAGAGGACTACCGCCACTTCACGATCGACCTCAGCCACGCCTCGACCGCCCGTACCGACACCCTGCGGATGATCGACCGCATGGGCGACCGCCTCGGCCACGTCCACCTCGCCGACGGCAAGGGGTCCGCCAAGGACGAGCACCTGGTGCCGGGCCGCGGCGACCAGCCCTGCGCCGAGGTGCTGGAGGGCCTCGCGTCGAGCGGCTTCGACGGGCATGTCGTCATCGAGGTCAACACCCGCCGGGCCATGTCGAGCGCGGAGCGCGAGGCCGACCTGGCCGAAGCCCTGGCGTTCACCCGCCTGCACCTGGCCTCGTCGACCCCTTCCGCGCTCCGGGTGCCCCGCCGGTGACCGGCCTCACCGCGAGCGACGGCCCGGGCGCCTCCGCGCGGGGCGACGGCACGCCGCGGCGCCGCGGCCGCCCGCCCCGTACGGAATCGGCCGGAACCCGGGACCGCATCCTCGACGCGGCCCGTGAGGAGTTCTCCGCGCGGGGGTACGACAAGACGTCCGTGCGGGGGATCGCCAAGGCGGCCGGGGTCGACTCGGCGCTGGTGCACCACTACTTCGGCACCAAGGAACAGGTCTTCGAGGCCGCCGTCGAGGTCGCCTTCGCACCGGCCTTCGCGGTACGGGACACCCTCCTCGACGGGCCGGTCGAGGAGGCCGGCGAGCGGATGACCCGCATGATCATCGGGCTCTGGGAGAACCCGGTCACCAGGGCCCCGCTGCTCGCGATCGTCCGCTCCGCCGTGAACAACGAGGCGGCGGCCGGGGTCTTCCGCCGGCTCATCGCCGGTCAGCTGCTGCGCCGGATCGCCGGACGGCTCGACGTGCCGGACGCGGAGCTGCGGGCCGAGCTCGCCGCCGCGCAGCTGGTGGGGATCGCGATGATCCGGTACGTGATCAAGGTGGAGCCCCTGGCCTCGGCCGACTCCGAGCAGATCATCAGACGGGTGGCGCCGGTCGTCCAGGGACACCTCACCGGCGGCTGAGGCGTCCGTCCGGCCGGGCCGAACTGAGACATTCGTCCCGCATTCCGGACACCTCGTCCCGCCCTCTGGATGAGCGGCGTACGCTCGACGACAGTCATAACTCTCCGAAGGAGCGAGCGACGATGCCCGAGCTGAGGTCCCGCACAGTCACCCACGGCCGCAACATGGCGGGCGCCCGCGCCCTGATGCGCGCCTCCGGTGTACCCGGCGCGGACATCGGACGGAAGCCGATCATCGCGGTCGCCAACAGCTTCACGGAGTTCGTCCCGGGCCACACCCACCTCGCCCCGGTCGGCCGCATCGTCAGCGAGGCGGTCGTCGAGGCCGGCGGCATCCCGCGCGAGTTCAACACCATCGCCGTCGACGACGGCATCGCGATGGGCCACGGCGGCATGCTCTACTCGCTGCCCTCCCGCGACCTGATCGCGGACAGCGTCGAGTACATGGTCGAGGCGCACCGCGCGGACGCCCTGATCTGCATCTCCAACTGCGACAAGATCACCCCGGGGATGCTCAACGCGGCGCTGCGCCTGAACATCCCCACGGTGTTCGTCTCCGGCGGCCCCATGGAGGCCGGCCGCGCCACCCTGGTCGACGGCACGGTCCGCACGCTGGACCTGATCGACGCCATGGTCGAGTCGGCCAACGACAAGACCTCCGACGAGGACGTCCTGCGCATCGAGGAGAACGCCTGCCCCACCTGCGGCAGCTGCTCCGGCATGTTCACCGCCAACTCGATGAACTGCCTGACCGAGGCCATCGGCCTCTCCCTCCCGGGCAACGGCTCGGTGCTGGCCACCCACACCGCCCGCAAGGCGCTCTACGAGAACGCCGCGCGTACGGTGATGGACCTGACCCGCCGCTACTACGAGCAGGACGACGACTCGGTCCTGCCCCGCAACATCGCCACTCCCGCGGCCTTCGAGAACGCCATGGCCCTCGACATCGCCATGGGCGGCTCCACCAACACGATCCTGCACCTGCTGGCCGCCGCCCAGGAGGGCGAGGTCCCCTTCGGCCTCAGCGAGATGGACGCCCTCTCGCGCCGCGTCCCCTGCCTGGCCAAGGTCGCCCCGAACGTCACCAAGGACCGCACGTACTACATGGAGGACGTGCACCGCGCGGGCGGCATCCCCGCCCTGCTCGGCGAACTGCATCGCGCGGGCCTGCTCAACGAGGACGTCCACTCCGTGCACAGCCCGTCCCTGGCCGACTGGCTGAAGACCTGGGACATCCGCGCCGGCTCCCCCTCCCCGGAGGCGGTGGAACTCTGGCACGCGGCCCCCGGCTGCAAGCGCTCCGCCGAGGCATTCTCCCAGTCCGAGCGCTGGGACACCCTCGACGAGGACGCCGAGGGCGGCTGCATCCGCTCCGCCGAGCACGCCTACTCCAAGGACGGCGGCCTGGCGGTGCTGCGCGGCAACCTCGCCGTCGACGGCTGCGTCGTCAAGACGGCCGGCGTCGACGAGTCCATCTGGACCTTCGAGGGCCCGGCGGTCGTCTGCGAGTCGCAGGACGAGGCCGTGGAGAAGATCCTCACCAAGCAGGTCAAGGAGGGCGACGTCGTCGTCATCCGCTACGAGGGCCCCAAGGGCGGCCCCGGCATGCAGGAGATGCTCTACCCGACGTCGTACCTGAAGAGCCGCGGCCTCGGAAAGGCCTGCGCCCTCATCACCGACGGCCGCTTCTCCGGCGGCACGTCCGGCCTCTCCATCGGCCACGCCTCCCCGGAGGCGGCCTCGGGCGGCACCATCGCCCTGGTCGAGGACGGCGACCGCATCCGCATCGACATCCCGAACCGCTCCATCGAGCTGCTGGTCGACGAGGCCGAACTGACCCGCCGCGAACAGGCCCTCGACGGCCGGTACGCCCCGAAGAACCGCGACCGCAAGGTCTCCGCGGCCCTGAAGGCGTACGCCGCGATGGCCACCAGCGCGGACAAGGGCGCGGTGCGCGACGTGACCAAGCTGGGCTGACCCCGCCGAACCCGGCACAGGGCCGCTCCCGCACCACGGGGGCGGCCCTCGCTCGTCCAGGGCCGGGTGTGCGGGCGGGCGTCGGCGATCACCGGCCGGCGGCCCCGCGCCGGCCGGTGATCGCCCCCCGGCCGGCCGCGCCGTCACCAGTCGGCCGGGTTCCCACCCGTCACGCCGAACACGGTTCCGTCGGGCGCGCCGGCGTAGACGTGGCCGCCCGCGATCACCGGTGTGGGCAGCGCGGCGGGGACCCGGTCGGATGCGGCGCCGAGCCGGGGCCGGGTCTGCCCGAGCAGCTTCCCCTCGCGGGCGTCGACGCCCAGCAGCCGTCCGTCGGGAGCGGTGACGTACACGTGCCGTCCGTCGGAGACGGGCACCGAGCCCCGGCTCACGCCCGTCTCCAGCCGCCACAGCTGCTTCCCCGCAGCCATGTCGACGGCCACCAGCGAGCCGCCCGCCCCCATGAAGTACAGGGTGGCCCCGTGCATCCCGGTCTGCGCCGCATCGACCGGCACGGGCAGCGTCACCCGGCGGACGTGCCCGGTGCCGGGCGTGTAGCGCAGTACGGCCTTCACGTCCCCGTGGGTGATGCCCTCGACGAGGAGGTACACGGCACCGTCCGCCGCTCCCACGGGCGTCAGCGTCCCCTCCAGCTCCGCGTCCCACCGCACGTCACCCGTCGCCGGATCCACCGCGGTGACCCGGGTTCCGCTCCCGTCCGCGGACGGACTCGTCGCGTACGCCGACGGCCCGCCCGTCTCCTGCGACTCCCCGGGGACCGAGGAGAAGTACGGCACGGCCTGCCCCGGGATCCGGCGGGACCACCTGGTCTCGCCCGAGGCGCTGTCCACGCCCGTGACCAGCCCGTCGGAGCGGGTCAGCAGGTGCGTGTCGCCGACCGTCCGCAGTCCGTCGTGCTCGGGCGGCTCCTTCTGCCACACCGGCTCGCCGGTGGCGGGGTCGAGCGCCTCCAGCTCGCCGATCAGGTCGAGGGAGGGCTGGACGAGCCCGCCCGACATGACCGGCGGTTCGTTCCGCGTCTCCCCCGTGACGTCGTGCCGCCACAGGATGCGGCCGTCGGCCGGATCGAGGGCGAAGACGAGGTCGGGGAGCGCGCACAGCAGCCTCTCCGCCCCGTAGGAGCACTGGGGCATGCCGTCGGCGTCCGGGCCGGGCGTCGCCTCCCACGCGCCGAAGCCCGTCGGTGTGCTCCGCGCGGCGGTGGTCTTCCGCGCGGGGTCCGTGCCGCCGCCGAACACCTGCACCGCCGTGAGCCCGCCGAGCACGGCGAGACAGAGGGCCCCGGCCACCAGAGCCGTCCGCTTGCCGAGCCGCCGCGCGGGCCGCTCCGGGGGCGCGTCCGCCGGGGAGCCCGGCGCCTCCCGCTCCCCGTCGGGCGTCCGCGGCGCCGGCACGAACACCTGGGTGTCGTACGTCGCCGCCACCGACCGCAGCTCCCGCATCAGCTCGTCCGGCGTGGGCCGGTCGTCCGGCTCCTTCGCCAGACACCGCAGCACCAGCGGCGCGAGCGACTCCGGTACGCCGGTCAGGTCGGGCTCGTCGTGCACGACCTGGTAGGCGACGACGTACGGACTGTCGGAGTCGAAGGGGCCGCGCCCCGTCGTCGCGTGCACCATGAGCGAGCCGAGGGCGAACACGTCGGCCGCCGGGCCCACTTCCCGGGGCCGCCGGAACTGCTCGGGCGCCATGAACGGCGGCGTGCCGATCAACTTCCCGGTCTCGGTGCGCAGTTCGCTGTCCCGTGGCCGGGAAATGCCGAAGTCGATGACCTTCGGCCCGTCTTCGGCGAGCAGTACGTTGCTCGGCTTCAGGTCCCGGTGCACGACCCCGACCCGGTGGATGTCGCGCAGCGCCTCCGCGAGCCCGGCCATCAGCCGGCGCGACTGGTCCGGGTCCATCGGCCCGTTCCGCTTCACCTGTTCGGAGAGCGTCGGGCCGGGGATGTACAGGGTGGCCATCCAGGGCCGCCCGCCCTCCGGATCGGCGTCGACGACCGGCGCCGTGAACGCCCCGCTCACCCGCCGCGCCGCGGCCACCTCCTGGCGGAAACGCCCTCTGAACTCGGGGTCCATGGCGTACCGGGCGTGTACGACCTTCACCGCGACCCGCATCCCGGAGGTGCTGCGCGCCAGGTGCACGACGCCCATGCCACCCGAGCCGAGACAGGACTCCAGCCGGTAGTGACCGGCGTACTCCGGAAGTTCCGCTTCCGCGCCCGCTCCGGCGTTCCGCTGCGACGCCATGGAACCACCCCCGTGCTGTTCGTCTCGCGCGCGCGACGCTCGGAGCCTAGTCGATGGTGTGTACGGGACGGAGGAGGCCCGCCCGCTTTCCCGTGCGAAGGGCGAACTGGTGTTTCATGGCTTGTTCAAGGGGTATCAACGGGGCCCCACGACAGTCGTGGGGCGCAACGGGGGAGGTTTTTCCATGTCGATCGACGAGACTCAGGAGAGGGCGGGCGCGGAGGACACGGCGGTCATGGCGGCCGCCGCGGCTTCCTACCCGGTGGCACCGGGCCACCGGCTCAACGTCCGCAGCGGCCCCGGCACCGGCTACGCCGTCGTACGGGTCCTCGCCGAGGGGGCCAGGGTCCGGATCACCTGCCAGACGACGGGCACCCGGGTCTCGGGCCCGTACGGCACCTCGAACGTCTGGGACAACATCGGCAACGGCCAGTACGTCTCGGACGCGTACATCTACACCGGCAGCGACGGATACGTGGCCCCGCGCTGCTGACCACCGCTCAGCCGGCTCCGAGAGGGCGCCGGCCGGAGGAGCCGGACACGGCTCACCGGTCGGCGCCCTAGGCAGCGGCCGCGGGGAGCGCGAGCATCACCAGGGCCGCCACCACGTAGAGCACCGCCGAGACGACGAGGACGACGCCGAACGCGTGACCGTAGCCGGCCAGGTCCGGCCGGCCGGCCGTCGACCCGGTGACGGCGGTGAAGAAGACCGTGCCCAGAACGGCGATGCCGATCGCGGCGCCGATCTGGTGGACCGTGGAGAGCACACCGCCCGCGGCGCCCGCGTTGCGTCCGGGGACCCCGGCGAGGACGACGCCGACGAGAACGGGGGCGGCCAGACCGAGACCCAGGCCGCCAAGGAAGAGGGCGAGAGCGAGCGGCCAGTATCCGGGGTCGTCACCGTCCCTGACGACCGCCCACAGGACCCACTGGGAGGCGGCGATGGTGAGTGAACCGGCGATCGGCAACACCCTCCCGGCCCTCGCGACGAGAGCGACCCCGAGCCCCGAGGTGAGGATCGAGCCGAACGTGTAGGGCAGGATCACCAGGCCGGTCTCCCACGCGCTGCGGCCGGTGCCGAGCTGGAGATAGACCGACAGCGTGAGGAAGAACGCCCCGAGACCGCCGAAGAAGAGCACGGACGCCCCCAGCCCGGTCCCCAAGGCGCGGATACGGAGCAGAGCCGGGTCGAAGACGGGTTCGCCCCCGCGTCGGACCAGTCGGCGCTCGTGGCCGAGGAAGAGCGCCAGCACGACGATCCCGGCGGCGAGGAGGGCGTAACTCGCCGCGGTCCATCCCCAGGACTCGGTCTGGATGATCGGCAACAGCAGGAGCAGGATGCCCGCGGCCGCGAGCAGCGCACCCGGCAGGTCCAGCCGCGCGGTCGAGGCGGAGCGGGACTCCGGCAGGACCTTCGCGCCGAGGCTGCCCGGTGGTACCTCGTCGCGTTCCAACCGGACGCGGACCGCTGGCGCGCGATGCGCGTCGACCGCCTCCACCCGCGCATGCCCACGGGCAGAACCTTCGAGCGCCGCGACGTCCCGCACGGTGACCCGGTCGCCTTCGTCATGAGCACCCACGACCGCGGCGACACCCCGGCGGAATGGCCCTGCCGCGGCTCCGCCCTCCTCGCGCTGCCCGCACCCGTCGTCGCCCGGTTCGCCCCCGGCGGATCGACCGTCGAACACGTCACCGACTCCAGCTGCCGGCTCACACTCGGCGCCTGGTCCTGGGCCGGTGTGGCGGGACTGCTCCTGACCTTCGACACCGGCATCACGGACATCGAGCCGGCCGAACTCCGGCAGGCGCTGCGCACCGTGCGCACCCGCGTCGACGAGGGACTCGGACACGACCGCTGAAGGGGGCAGGGCAGGGGGACTCGCACGCACATGCGGGGGAGGGGTCACAATCGAGGCGTGAGCGCAGCAGAGAACGACACCCGTGACACGAACGGCACCCCGGCCGGCCCCCGGCCGGAGCCCATCCGGTTCTTCGGCACCACCTGGGTCGACCACTCCGGCGGGTACGCCGCCCGCCGCGCCGGCGTCGCCGTCGGCTCCCTCGCCGCCGCGACCGCCGCCTGCTTCGTGCTGCGCCTCGCCTACGACGGGCTCCGGATCGCCGACGTGGGCAGCTTCGTCTCGCTGCTGATGGTCGTGATGTTCGCGATCTGCAGCGCGCTCGCCTTCCGCCACACCTGGTCCGGCTTCACCACCCGCCCCGACCCCGAGCGCCAGGCGTCCCTGCGCGGCCTGCTGTCCATCGGCTTCATCGGCTCCCTCCTCGCCTACTTCGTGCGCTCCCTCACCGAGGCCCCGGGCGAGAAACTGCACCGCGCGGAGTACGAGCAGGCCCGCGAGGAGTACGAGCGGCGCGTCACCCGCCGCACCGGCAACCCGTCCAAGAAGCGCCGCCGCCGCTCCTGACCCGGCGAAAATCCCCCGGCGTCCTCCCGTCGCACGGCCACCATGGCCGTATGACGACACCGAGAGCCGGCCAGGCCACCCACACCACCCGCGCCCACTCCTTCAACGCGGCCGCCGCCCAGTACGCAGCGAGCCGCCCCTCCTACCCGCCCGCCCTCTTCGACGCGATCGAGGAACTGACCGGCCGCCCCCTCGCCGGCTCGCGGGTCGCGGACATAGGCGCCGGCACGGGCATAGCGACCGCCCGCCTGCACGAGCGCGGCGCCGACGTGATCGCCGTCGAGCCCGGCGAGGGCATGGCGGCCGAGTTCCGCCGCACCCTGCCCGCTGTGCCGGTCGTCCGGGGCAGCGGCGACGCCCTGCCCCTCGCCGACCACAGCGCCGACCTCCTCACCTACGCCCAGGCCTGGCACTGGACGGACCCCGCCCGCGCCGTCCCGGAAGCGGCACGCGTGCTGCGCCCGGGCGGGGCGCTCGCCCTGTGGTGGAACACCAGCGCGCTCGACGTGCCGTGGATCGCGGAGGCGGACGAACGCGCCTGCCGTCACTTCGGCTTCGACGTCTCCGCCGAGAAACGCAACCTCGACGCCCACACCGCGGATCTCGCCGGCCGCCTCGACGTCGTACGCCGTGACATCCGCTGGAGCCGCCGCGTCCCCCTCGACACCCACCTCGCCAACCTCGGCAGCCACTCGCTGTTCCTGCTGCAGGGCGAGGAGCGCAGCACCGCCTACCTCGCCGAGGAGCGACGGCACGTCCTGGACGTCTTCCCGGACGGGATCGTCGAAGAGACCTACGACGTCCTGCTCCTCCTCGCGACCACCCCCACACCCCCGGCCTCGACCGCTTGACGGCACGCGCCGGCCGGGAGGACTATTCATCACATGATGAATTACTCCTCCCGGCCCACGGAGGAACCGGCCGTCCACGCCCAGGACCTCACCGTCGTCCGAGGCCCCCGCACCGTCCTGCGCGGCCTCGGCTTCACCGTCCCGCGCGGCCGGATCACCGGTCTCCTCGGCCCCTCCGGCTGCGGCAAGTCGACCCTGATGCGGACCGTCGTCGGCACCCAGGCCAAGGTCACCGGCACCCTCGACGTCCTCGGCCGCCCCGCCGGCCACCCCACCCTGCGCACCCGCATCGGCTACGTCACCCAGGCCCCCTCCGTCTACGACGACCTGACCGTCCGCCAGAACCTCGACTACTTCGCCGCGATCCTCGACCCCGGCCGGTCGGCCGCCGACCGCCGCCACGACAACGTCACCCGGGCCATCGCCGACGTCGACCTCACCACCCACGCCGACGCCCTGGCGGGGAACCTCTCCGGCGGCCAGCGCAGCCGCGTCTCCCTCGCCGTGGCCCTCC
The DNA here is from genome assembly GCF_055571535.1 of Streptomyces sp. NPDC030893. NCBI lineage: Bacteria > Bacillati > Actinomycetota > Actinomycetes > Kitasatosporales > Streptomycetaceae > Streptomyces > Streptomyces sp. NPDC030893. The sequence goes on from NZ_JBVIFC010000032.1 coordinate 26,414, forward strand.
TCGGCACCCCCGAGCTGCTCGTCCTCGACGAACCCACCGTCGGCCTCGACCCCGTCCTCCGCCGCGACCTGTGGCAGCTCTTCCACACCCTCGCCGCCGAACGCGACGCCACCCTCCTCATCTCCTCCCACGTCATGGACGAGGCCGAGCGCTGCCACCGCCTGCTGCTCATGCGCGCGGGCGAGATCCTCGCCGACGACACCCCTGACGCCCTGCGTACCCGCACCGGCGCCGACACCGTCGAGGCGGCCTTCCTCCACCTGGTCGACGAGGCGGAAGCGGCCGGCCGTACGAAGGAGACGACCCGATGAGCACGATCACCCCCGCCCCGGCGCGGGCCCTCAGCGCCTCCCGTACCACCGCCACCGCCGTCCGTGTCCTGCGCCAGCTCCGCCACGACCCGCGCACCGTCGCGCTGATGATCCTCATCCCCTGCGTGATGCTGTTCCTGCTCCGCTACGTCTTCGACGGCGACGCGCGCGTCTTCGACAACATCGGCGCCTCACTCCTCGGCATCTTTCCGCTGATCACGATGTTCCTGGTCACCTCGATCGCCACCCTGCGCGAACGGACCTCCGGCACCCTCGAACGCCTCCTCGCCATGCCGCTGGGCAAGGGCGACCTCATCGCCGGTTACGCCCTCGCCTTCGGCACGCTGGCGATCGTCCAGTCCGCCCTCGCCACCGGCCTCGCCGTCTGGTTCCTGGGCCTCGACGTCACCGGCAGCCCGTGGCTGCTGCTCCTGGTGGCGCTGCTCGACGCCCTCCTCGGCACGGCCCTCGGCCTGTTCGTCTCGGCCTTCGCGGCCTCCGAATTCCAGGCGGTCCAGTTCATGCCGGCAGTGATCTTCCCTCAGCTCCTCCTCTGCGGCCTCTTCACGCCCCGCGACAGCATGCACCCCGTCCTGGAGGCCATCTCCGACGTCCTCCCCATGTCCTACGCCGTCGACGGCATGAACGAGGTCCTCCGGCACACCGACATGACCGCCGCCTTCGTCCGCGACACAGCGATCGTCGCCGCCTGCGCCCTCCTGGTCCTGACCCTGGGCGCGGCGACCTTGAAACGCCGGACGCAATAAGAGCCCGTCCTGGGGCGCAGCCCCCGGGGACGGGACGGGACGGGACGGGACGGGACGGGACGGCGGGGGCGAAAACCCCCGACAGGCAACCCACCGCCGGCAACCCACCGCCGACATCCCGCCCACCGGACACCCCACCCCCGCCCGCCCCCGGAATGCGAGGATGCCCGCAGGACGACGCACCCCCCGGAGGGCACCCCCAGCCATGACCCAGAACGTCGCAGTCCTCGGCACCGGCAAAATCGGCGAAGCCCTGCTCAGCGGAATGATCCGCGCCGGCTGGGCCCCCGCCGACCTCCTCGTCACCGCCCGCCGCCAGGAACGAGCCGACGAACTCCGCACCCGCTACGGAGTCACCCCGGTCTCCAACGAGGAAGCCGCCAAGACCGCCGACACCCTGATCCTCACGGTCAAGCCGCAGGACATGGGCACCCTCCTCGACGAACTCGCCCCGCACATCCCCGCCGACCGCCTGGTCATCAGCGGCGCGGCCGGCATCCCCACCTCCTTCTTCGAGGAACGCCTCGCCACCGGCACCCCGGTCGTCCGCGTCATGACCAACACCCCCGCCCTCGTCGACGAGGCCATGTCGGTGATCTCCGCCGGAAGCCACGCCACCGCCGGCCACCTCGCCCACGCCGAGGAGATCTTCGGTGCCGTCGGCAAGACGCTCCGGGTCCCCGAGTCCCAGCAGGACGCCTGCACCGCCCTCTCCGGCTCCGGCCCCGCGTACTTCTTCTACCTGGTCGAAGCCATGACCGATGCCGGCATCCTGCTGGGCCTGCCCCGCGACAAGGCCCACGACCTGATCGTCCAGTCCGCGATCGGCGCCGCGACCATGCTCCGCGACTCCGGCGAACACCCGGTGAAGCTCCGCGAGAACGTCACCTCCCCCGCAGGCACCACCATCAACGCCATCCGCGAACTCGAGAACCACGGCGTACGTGCCGCCCTCATCGCCGCTCTGGAAGCCGCCCGCGACCGCAGCCGCGAACTCGCCTCCGGCAACAAGGACTGACCACCGCCCCGCCGACAGCGCCCGCGCCTACCGGACCGCGTTCAGCACGGGCGCCCCGGTATTCGAACCCGCCGGCAACAACCCGATCGCCCGATAAGCGGCATCCACGGTCGGCCGAGCCATGCCCCGCGCCCTGTCCGCGCCATCCCGCAGCACCCCCTCCACGTAACCAGGATCCGCGCACAACTCCTTGTGCCTCTCCTGCACGGGCCTCAGCACCTCGACCACAGCCTCCGCGGTGTCCCTCTTCAAAGACCCGTACGACTCATATACACCGGCCAGCGCCTCCGGGTTCCCACCCGTGCACGCCGCGAGGATCTCCAGCAGATTCGCCAGCCCCGGCCGGGCCTCCCTGTCGTGAACGACCTCCCGCCCGCTGTCGGTCACCGCCCGCATGACCTTCTTCCGCACCACGTCCGGCTCGTCCAGCAGATAGACGATCCCCGGCCCCGTGTCGTCGCTCTTCCCCATCTTCGACGTCGGATCCTGCAGGTTCATCACCCGCGCCGCCACCCCCGGGTGCGTGGCCCGCGGCACCACGAACGCGTGCCCGTACCGCTGGTTGAAGCGCACCGCGAGATCCCTGGTCAGCTCCACGTGCTGTGCCTGGTCGTCCCCGACCGGCACCTCATCGGCGCCGTACGCCAGGATGTCCGCCGCCATCAGCACCGGATACGTCAGCAGCGACAGCCGTACGCTCCCGCCCCGCCGCTGCTCCCGGGCGGCCTTCTCCTTGTACTGGATCATCCGGCGCATCTCGCCGTCCGTGGCCACGCACTCCAGCAGGTACGACAGCCGCGCATGCTCGTCCACATGACTCTGCACGAACACCGTGCACAGCTCCGGATCCAGGCCGGAAGCCAGCAGCAGCGTCGCCGCCTGCCGACTCAGCCTGCGCACCCGCGCGGGATCGTGGTCGACGGTGAGCGCATGCAGATCGACGACGCAGAACAGCGCGTCGGACCGGTGCTGGTCGACCGCGGCCCACTGCCGCATGGCACCCAGGTAGTTCCCCAGCGTCAGATGCCCCGTCGGCTTGATCCCACTGAAGACCCGTGTCATCTCTCTTCTCCCTCTCCTCGCGGAGGCCGCCGTCCCCGGCCGGCCGCCCCTCGGAGTCCTGGAGGGAGAAAACAAAACGGCCGCCGAGGCGGCGGCCGTTGAGTGCGCACGTAGCGTCGGCCGCCGTCAGGCGGCCCACCAGAACTGGCTGTACGTACGCGTCGTCATGGGCACCAGCGTACGCCCGCCGGGTGGGTTCGGGCAGCGAGTTGACACTCCCCTGCGCGGTCCGTATGGTTCTCCGAGTTGTCCGACGTGAGAGCCGACTCCGGTCGGTCCCCGGGCAGCCATTCCACGAGTACCACCAACGAACGACGTCAGCAGTCTGTCTACTGGCGCGTCAGTGGCCCGCGTATTCGTGAAATGAGGAATCCGCGCCCGAAAGGGAGCAGGACCCCGATTAGGTCGGGGGCCGGGAATCCGCTAAAGTCTCACTCGTCGGAACGGCCCAACGGTCGGGAAGACGGACCCCGCTGACTGGGAATCAGGCCCGAAAGGATCTGATAGAGTCGGAACCGCCGGAAAGGGAAACGCGAAAGCGTGAACCTGGAAGGCACCGAGGAAATCGGATCGAAAAGATCTGATAGAGTCGGAAACACCGAAGGGAAGCGCCCGGAGGAAAGCCCGAGAGGGTGAGTACGAAGGAAG
>NZ_JBVIFC010000033.1:0-17927 GCF_055571535.1 Streptomyces sp. NPDC030893
GGGAACGACGCGACGACATCCACGAAGCATTCCTCGGCCTCGCCGTCTGCCTGATCACCCACCGCCACGTCCAGCGACTTTGTTAGGACCTCTTACCCCGGACTGGTAGCGGGTGACGGGGGTGGTGCGGCCTATGCCGGAGTCGAGGACGTTGCACTTGGCGGCCGTCGGCGCGTCACCCCACGGGTACGAGCGGCCCTTGGAGCCGCGGGCCGCCTTCTCCTACTGCGTGCTCGTCGGAAGCGCCTTACCGGCCCACGCGGCGTAGGCGAACCGCATCATGCCAGGTCACCCAGACCACGGGGTGGTCGCAGATGCTGTCCGGTCACCGCCCCTCCGGCCAATGCTGCGGGGCCCGGTGACCGGTGGCGCGAACGTACCGAGCGTAGTCCGCGTTCGTGGTGGGGTGGACGTCGATGAGGTAGGTATCCGTCCAGGTCGGCTTGTTGTCCGGACCAGAGAGGAAGATGCCCTCTTCCACGGGCACCATGAGCTTCCCGTCGATGGGGCCCTTGCTGTAACGGACTTCACGGCGGAGCAGTTGCTCGGCGCGGGCATCGTGCTCGGCTGCCGCCTGCGCGGGTCTGTCGACCCCACCGGCAAGGGACAGGCCCGCTGGACCATGCGCTGGAAGACCGCACTGAACGCCTTCGACATCACCTTCGACGGCTGCCTGACGGCGGCCCGCCAGTAACCCCAACCACCCTGGTTACACCGCTCGTTTGGCTCTGTTCCGTAGTCGGTGGTGACGGAGGGTGTGGTCAGCCGCGGAACGGGTCAGGCTCCGGGAGGCGTTCGGCTGGACCGTGACGCAGATGGGCCAGGCCAACGACGTCCGCCGCGAGACGGTGTGGACCTGGGAATCGGACCCGCCCCGCACACCGCGCGGCGAGAAGGGGCAGCGGTACGCCAGGATCCTCGCCTACTTCGCCGGCGAGCTCGCTCGCGTTGGTGCAGAGGGTGGCTCGGCCGCCTTGGAACCCGAGCCCGAAGGCGAGCCCGAGTCAGCGCCGGATGCGCTCGCCGCGGAGGCGACTCCTCTCGAGTTCGAGTTCGACATCGAGGACCCTCCCGAGCTCTCCTGGCCGTACACCGAGCCCGCCCCGGCCCGCGCGGAGACGGCGGTACCCGAGTTCGACGAGCCCGGCTCCTGGACCGACCTGCCGGAGGGCGTCACCCGGCTGTGCGTCCGCTGCGGGCACCCGGCGTCCAGCGTCGTGGACGGCCAGCCCCGCCACGTGTACCTCCAGGCCATGGCCGCCATGGGCATGCCCCGCTGCGGCACCTGGCCCACCACGCAAGCCGAGCCCGCCTCCGCCCCGCGCGCCGAGACGGCGCCCACGTCCGCCGTGGCCGCACCCGCGGCACCGGCGGTCACCGCCCCGGTGGCTGCCCCGGCGCCGGCGCTCCCGGCCGCCGCTGCACCTGCCGCCCGTCCGCCGGCCGCGCCGCGCCGCCCGGCCACCGCTCCGGCCTCCCGCCGTACAAAGCGCACGGCGAAGAAGCCGGCCGAGAAGCCGGTGCCGCCGGAGTACGCCGACGGCCCGCTGGCCGTCCTCGACATGACCGACGGCGCCCTGACCGCGCACCTCGCCGACGGCCGCACCGTTCCGTGCCCGGCCAAGACCCTCCAGGCCCTGGCCGCCTGGGCACTGGACAAGCGGAAGATCCGCCTGGGCGCGGCCAAGGTCCACGACAACGGCTTCGACCAGGACCCGCTGATCATCCTCGCCGAGAGCGCCGTCGCCCACTTCGGCCTGCCCACCAACCTCGCGGACCAGGAAGACCTCCGCCTGCCGGCCGACCACAAGGCCCTCAAGAGCCTCACCAAGGCCGGATGGGAACTCACCAAGGCCGGGTTCGGGCCCTGGCCGCGGATCCTTAAGCGCCTCGACGGCAAGCGCCACTGCATCCAGCTCTTCCTCACCCCCCTGGGGCGCCTTGGAGAACCGCGTCTGGGGCCAGGCCGGCGAGCTGCCCGCGAGCGACCTCGCCCGCATGCTCGGCACCTACGCCCGCCTGGTCATCACCCCCCGCGGCACCGTCGCCGTCACCGGCGAAGAGCTCATGACCTCGCTGCGCCCGCCGACCAAGGCCAAGTGGAGCCAGGACGAGGGCAAGTACGTCTCGGCCAAGGTGCCCCACACGCTCCACACCCTCGTCGACCCCGCCCCGCCCGAGGCCCCCACGAACACCCCGTCGTCGCCGCCGACTACCCGGAGGAAGGCTCCCGGCCCGCCAGCGAGGCCCTCGACGAGGAAGCGTGCATCTGGGTCCGCCCCGCCGACCTGATCACCGACGCCGAGCGGGCGTGCACCCACGTCGCCGCCCTGGACGTGCAGGTCGCCTTCCTCGCGGCATGCCGCCGGCTCCACGTCGGCACCGGCCCCGCCATCCACTACCCCCGCAACCCCGACTTCGACCCCGACCTGCCCGGCTCCTGGTACCTCGACCTCTCCCACGTCGAGACCGACCCGCGCCTGCCCAGCCCCTTCACCTCCAGCGGCGAACGCCCCGACGGCCCCGGCTGGTACGCCACCCCCACCGTCGCCTACGCCGTCGAACTCGGCGCCGACGTCCGCCCGATGGAGGCGTGGGTCCGCGAGACCCACAGCCCCTACCTCCAGCCCTGGTACGACACGCTGCGCGACGCCTACCTGACCGTGATGGCCGAACGCGGCGTCACCCAGGACCTCGACGACGAGGACTTCCTCGCGGCCATGGCCGTCTACAAGGACGGCGACCCGCTGCTGGTGACCCTGGCAGGCGCAATCAAGGCCACCGCCAAGTCGGGCATCGGCAAGCTGCGCCAGCGCCCGAACATGGGCGTCGACCACGTCTTCGGCGACCCGTGGCCGGCCCTGAAGCGCCTGACGTGGCGGCCCGACATCCGTGCCATGATCCTGTCGAAGGCGCGGACCAACATGCACCGCAAGATGAACAACCTCGCCACCACGGCGGGCCGTTACCCCCTCGCGGTCAACAACGACTGCGTCGTCTACGCCATCGACGGCCTGTCGCCGCTGCCCCTCCTCCTCGGCCCCGGCGGCGAGCCGATCCGCGGCGGGTTCCGCCTCGGTGTCAACCCCGGCTCCGTCAAGCACCAGGGCTCCCAGACCATCGGCTGGGCGCTGGACCTGCTCGCCGACGGAGTGAACATCGCCAACGAGATCAAGGATGCCTCGCTGTAGGTACTTCAGAATCCGCGTCATGTTCTCGTGAGCGATGACCTTTGAATAGCACTTATGACGCGGTGCTGAGATGCCCAGCTCGGAATTGTCCGGTCTCGCTGCACCGGTCAGATCCTGGTCAGATCCAGATCGAAACGGCGTTCCCACTCGCCACTGCGAGGGCCTTGCCGTCGGCGGAGAACGCAACACGGCAGGCTTCGTATGTCTTGAGCGTGGCCTGGTAGCTCAAGGCCGAGTAGTGCCACAAGCGCATGAGGCCGTCGGAGTAACCGCAGGCGATGGTCCTGCCGTCAGGGTGGAATGCCACAGACGTCGCGCCGGGGGTGTCACGGTCGGTGGGGAGCGAGGTGATGAGGCGGTTGCCCGGTATCTCGAACAAGTGGGCCGTGCCGAAGCCGCCGTCGCCAGCGAGGGAACGGCCCGCGACGTGCTCCCCGCCGACAGCGAGCATTCTGCTGTCCGGTCGAAAAGCCAGCGAGCTGACGAACCCGGTGTCGGCGAGGACCACCGACGGGAGCCCGGGTGCGAGCTGCACGACTTGGACGGAGTCGAACCCGCCGACGGCCAGCGTCTTCCCGTCCGCGGCCAACGCCAGGCAGCTGATGTAGGGATGGCGTAAGTCGAGGTCGATGGCACCGAGCCGCCGCTGCCCGGCCACGTCGAACAGCTCCACCGCGCGGTCGGTGAGGTTACAGGCGAGCATCGGTGCGAAAGGGCTGAACGCGACCGAGCACGGTGTCAGGGCGGGGGACGACTGCCATCTGGCGATGAGATCCCGGTCCTCGACATCCCACATGAGGACAGCCCCGTGGTCGCATCCGCAGGCAAGGGTCTTCCCGTCGGGGGAGAAGGCAAGCGAGCTCAATGCCGCACAGACACCGGTGTGGCCGGTGAGCGTAGCGATGTGGGAGCGGATCCCGACGTCCCATAAGCGGACGGTGCCGTCCCGGCTGCCGCTAGCGAGTATCCGGCTGTCCGGGGCGAACGCCACCGAGTCGACCCGGTCGGTGTGACCGACGAGGCTGAAAGAGGGCTGGAGGCGCAGGGATTGGGAAGGGGCGCCGGTCGGGTCGGCGGGAACACGCCTGTACTCCTGTGACTCCAGCTCCACCGGGGCGGTCCACGATTCTGTCGTCATTCGAGCATTGTGACCGCCAATCGTCGAGTTGGTCATCGCGGCGTGTTGGCGTGCGGACCTATGTCATGATTCCGTGATCGTTCACTGTCGGCAGGGGGAGGTACTGACGTGGAGAGCGAACCGCAGGAGTGGCGCGTGGTCATCACCTCGACGTCGTCACGGTCGGCCGAGGTTGCCGAGGCGCTCCAGCGCGTCGGCTGGGAGGACAGGGGTGTCTCGCTGGCCCTCGAAAAGCCCGCGCTCCGGTTCCGCGCCACGGACCCCTCAGTGCTGGTCGCGACCATAGCCGCTGTCAGTTCGGCGCTGGTCACCTTAGTGTCCGCGCTCCTGCAGCGTGGCGCCGCCAAAGACGGCAAGCATATTGTCCTGGAATTCGACAACGTGAAGATCGACGTGCCCTCCGACATCAAGCCCGAGCAGCTAGAAAAGCTGATGGAACAGGTCAGCAGCAGACCCAACCGCATCATCCTGCCCTGAGGATGGCATCGGTGTCCGCGCTGGACGACATTGCGATCGCTTGGGAACAATGTCAGAGCGGCGACCTCTCAGGCTGTCTGCATCGGCTCCGCAGACTACCGACTCCGGCGACGCTGGACCCGGCCATCCGGGCCGGACTGGACCGGATGATCGACAACATCGCGGCGGTGCTGCCGCTCCGGCTCCAGTCCGCAGCCGGGATCGGATGCGAAGCCGCGTGCCTGGACCTCCTACACGCCATGAGCGACCGGGACCTGCTTCCCGGAGTCGTCGAATACGAGTCGCTTGGCGCAGCCCTGATGCAGGGTCTGCACGCTCCGCTCGACGAATCCGATCTGCCGGCCAAACTGGTGGCGCATGCCCGGTCACTCATGACCGGCCCAAGCAACAGCACCGGCGGGGCGATTCACTCGTGGGAAAATTCCCTGCATGCACTCGGCGAGTTCGTCACCGCGTTCCGGCCGAGGCGCCGACCCGGCCACCCGGGCAACGCCGTCACCCGTGTGCTCAGCGTGACCGCGCGCGCGTTTATCGGCGGCTACGACCAGGACAGCTACGCGACATGGCTCGGCCAAGGCGTCCGGCTGCTTGCCAACGAAACGATCAGTGACGGACCGGACCCCCGGGCAATAGTCCACCTGATCTACCACCGTTCGATCATCGATTTCCACAGCGCTCGGCTACGCGAAGACCACGACGCATGTCGCAAAGCGTTGGACACGCTCGGGAAGGTCGGCGTGGCCTGCGGGCGTGCGGGCCTGGTCGAGGAGGCATGGGCGCTGTCGGCGCGCGTCGCCTTCCTAGCCGGTCACGTTCCTTGGGACAGCCCGCAGGTATCGGTCAGCATGATCGTCGACGCGCAGATCGCCTTGCGGGACTGCAGTAACCCCCGTGTCGCACTGCTCGAGGACATCATCAACGCCGCCGCTCTGCCCCACGGCGACGACCAACCCAGGCTGAGGGAGTCAGCGCGACGCTGCTGGGGCAGCGTCCGGAACACCCTGGCCTCCGTGGGGTCACCCATGCCCGCAGCATCACGGTGGCGGGCCGCGAACGCGATGATCAGCGTGTTGGGCGATTTGCCACTGCTCTCGCTCCTGGACGATGTTCGGCACAACCAGCCCAAACAGTGGGCGAGCGCCATGCTGCCGACGTTCTTTGCACACCCCTATGAATGGCGGGACATCGACACTGGCGCGCCCGGATCGACGCATCCGATCAAAGGCGTCTCCATGACCGGCGACGGACACATCTGGCGTGTTAACACCGACGCCGCCTTCACCTCAGTCGCCCACTCCAAAGAGTTGAACTCTGCACTATGGCAGTCCCCGAGAGCCTGGGGTTCCATTGTCGGCCCCGACAACATCAGTGACGCGCTGGCTCAGAACCTGGAAAGCTACGCCACGGCGGGCCTGTTCCCGGTCATCCGCATGTTCAACAGCGTCACCCGGACCGGGGCCAACCACATCGGTTTCGGCGGGACAGAACGCGAATTCGCACAGCTGGTGGACCTGGCGTCCGGCCGACTGGAAAACGTCTACGGAGGACTCGCCGGACACTCCTTACTGCACGCCTGGCCCGACGAGATGATCTGTACCGTCGGACCCTTGACCCAGATCCCCTGGGAGTTGGCGTGGGACCGGGGCACGAGGGCGGCCAACATCTGCCTGGACCCGCGGTCGACGGGGTTCGACGCCGTGCGCATACCGGCTGTCGTCATCGGACCCGACACTCGGGTGGCGGTCTTCATCGACTCCGAGAGCCTGGACCGCGCACCGCACGAACTGGCCGGAATCGAAGCCACGCTCGGAGCGGCGTCCGTGGAGAAACACACAGACTTCGCGGCGGACCACATCGCGAAGGCCGCAGCAACCTGCGACGTGCTCCACTTCATCACACACGGCGAGCAAGCCTGGTCAGATGCGCGGAAGAACGCCATCGACCCCGATGGCCGGCGCATGACCGCCGAACAGATCGCCCGGCTCGACCTGTCCCGGGTGCAACTAGTGGTACTCAACGCCTGCGACGCCGCCGCCCCGGGGCCGCAGAGCCTGGCCGGCGACCCGACTTTCGTCGGCGCGTTCCTCGCTGCCGGCAGCAAAGCGATCATCGCGAACCTGTGGTCCGTCGAAGACCGCCTGGCAGAGACATTCTCATCCGCGCTCTACCGGGAACTCACCACGGGACGGCCGCTCACCGACGCATTCGGGAGAGCCCGGCGTCGCATGCGAACAGAGGCCGAGACTCTGATGGCATCACTGAACGCGACCGGGAGCGCTGCGTTCCTGGCCGATCCATTCAAACTGACGCTCCGCGGCCTCGGAGTGGCGACGGCTACGCAGTAACCCAGGCCGTCGGGTGTGCACGGTCCAAGGGTCAGCCTGCCTGGGGTCAATGAGACAGAACAGGAATGATCACCCTTTCGAGTGATCGAAAGTGCGTGTGACCGTTCGTACTTCAGTGCCCGTGCAACTGTCCTGCGATCAAGGTCAGTTACACGGGCACTGGGGTGGATGGTGGATATAGAGGTGTGTATTCGGCTTGCCGAGGATGAGGCGTCTGAGGGTCTCGCCTGGGGGTCGGTGCCGTTGGAGATGCTGTCCGTGGCCAAGCCGTGGCGGGCATTCCGCTGGTACATGGGGCAGAAGCACTACTCGGGTTCGTACTGGGCGAGTACGCAGGCGGATCACGTGATCTACGAGTCGCGGCTGGAGCTGGCGCGATTGCTCTACGCGGACTTCGACCGGGATGTGACCGCGATCGTGGCCCAGCTCTTCTTGCTGCGGGCCGAAGTGGACGGCGTGCTGCGCCGGCACATCCCGGACTACCTGATGGCAACCACGGCAGGCCCGCTGATCGCTGACGTCAAGCCGCGGCACCGGGCGGCCAAGCCGGAGCACGCGTTCACCTTCGCCTGGACCCGCGAGGCGGTCGAGTCCCGCGGCTGGCGCTACGAGGTGTGGAGTGAGCCGCCGGACGCCGAGTTGGCCAACGTCCGGTTCCTCGCGGGCTACCGCCGCGACTGGCTGTTCGAGCCGGACCTGACCGAGGAGATACACGACCTGGCGGTGGAGGAGGAGTCACCGCCTGAGCGGCTGTTCGACCCGGTCATCCTCGATGAAGTACGCGACCGGGTCGTGGACGGGAACACGCTGGGAGAGGCGTTCGACTGCCTGCCCGGTCGTCCGGCTCCGCTGGTCCGGGCCGGGATCCTGCACCTGCTCTGGAAGCAGCAGTGGTCGGTCGACCTGAGCGTTCCACTGAGCGCCCGCAGCGTGCTGAGGGCGGCGTCGTGAGCCGGGCCGCGGTGCGGGTGGGAGTGGGGAGCCGCTTCTCCTACGACGGCGAGGTCGTCGAGGTGGTGGAGTTCGCCGGCACGCAGGCGGGCGGCGAGGTGGTCCTCAAGGACGGCATGGGTCTGGCCGAGCAGCTCAGCGCCTTGGCCGAACAAGGCCGGGAGATCACGTTCGCTGGCCTCGGTATGCCCGCCGATGCCGTCGCCGCCCGCGTCGCTCGCTCTCGGTTCCTCTACGAAGGCGGCCACCGCTACGTCGTGCTCATGGAGGAGTCCGTCCTGCGCTTTCGCACCGCGGACCTCGAGGCGATGCGCGGGCAGCTGCGCCACCTCCTGGCCGTGATGCCGCTCGCCTCCGTCTCGCTGGGGATCATCCCGTTCACCGCGCAGCGCACCGTGTGGCCGCTGGAGGCGTTCTACGTCCACGACGACACGATGGCCGTCGTGGAGACGCTGACGGCGGAGATCAAGGTGACGCAGCCGCGCGAGCTTGCCGACTACGCCAGGGCGTTCGCCGGCCTCGCGGAGATGGCCGTCTACGGCGACGCTGCCCGCGCGCTCATCGAGGCCGCGATCGACGCCCTGGAGTGAAGTTCCGCAATTCTCCGCAACTTCGTTGAGCGCGCGGACCGCAGGTGCGTAGCGTCGATGGCACCGACGGACCACTAGCCGGAAAGGCGGGGCCTCATGCGCGTACACACCGACTCCACCGCCCCGGCCGGGAGGGCCGCGGCCTCCAGTCGCACGCCTACGGCGTCCCCTCACCGGCCCTGCTGGCCCGCGCGGACCGCGGCTTCGCCCGGTTCCTTGGCCAGCACGACGAGGACCAGGACGACGGGGCCGACGGCGGCGAGGACCCCCAGCGGTGACCGCCAGCCACCCGCACACGACGCTCCCGGCATCGAGGCCCGCCATGCACACCAGCAGCCACACGGTCCTGCACGACCCCGGCGGCCTGATCGAAGCCGGGCTCCCGCTCGATCGCGAACCGTACGAAAGCCTCGTCAAGGCCGTCCTCGCCTGGACCGACCAGGACACCCTCACCGCCCGCGACCTGGAGCAGATCGCCCTCCAGCTCACCGGCCACGCCCGCGCCGTCGCCTCCGACGTCCGCCGCCGCGCCGCCCAACTCCCCAAGGACAGCGGGCCCCGGGCGCTCGCCGACATCGTCCTGCGCGAGGCAGAAGGCCGGCTGTCCGTGCCGATCGAGGGCACCGCGCGCTGCGCCCAGAACCGCGCCCGCCTCGTCCGCGCCCTCTACGAACGCCTGGACCGCCTGGAGGCCGCGCGCGCCCCCAGGCCGGGTGACCACCCTCCGCACCCGGCGCGACCACGGGCCCGGGTGCGGAAGGCTGCACCCGCGGCAGGACTACGCGGGCGCCGGTTCCGGGCAGCGAGGCGAGCGGCGAGCGCCGGCCCTTCTCCACCGCGCGCAGCTCGTCGGGCGGCGCACGCCCGGTGGCGCGTGCAGTGGTGGACCGAGACGGCGCTGAATGCAGTGATATCGGATCCCGCTGTTCAGCGCCTCAAAGATGAGATTGACCAGATGGAAGCCTCCTTGTCGCAAGAGCTCAGCCCCAAGCGCCGGCGATCCCAGGAGCGGTACGACCGTGCGGTGAGGGGGGCGATTACGACCTGCTGATCCGGAGGTGTCCGGGAAAACATGGCAGGTGGGGGCGGGTCTGTGTCCTGGAGGTCGGGCACGACGCGGATTATCCGCACTTGGGGACCACTTCCGAAGGGCAGCCGGTGGCATGGGTGGGCACTGCTCCAGGTGACGATTGACCTGCTCGGTCGGCATGTCCGACACGCGTCACCCCAATCAGGAGATGGCCAGCCCGACCTGCGCGATCGGGAGGCTATTCGGAGAGTTGCGATATCCGGCTCCACCATTATGAAGTCATCTCATTTGTCGAGTCTGCGGTAGCAGATGAGGGTGCAGGCGATATGGACGTCCGCGGCGTGACGGCGTGGGTCAGTGCTCTGCGATTCTGTGTCGGCGGGACGTGTCCCAGGGGCGGCTCCATTCGAGTTCGTCGAGCAGCCAGTCCAGGACGTGGGCGGTGAAGCCCCAGACGTATGCGCCGTCGAGCAGGAAGCCCGGTCCTGCCCAGTGCTCGCCGTACGTCACGGTGGTGCGGTTTTCCGGGTCCACGAGGTGGCTGCGGGGCACCCAGTGCGTCGACTGGGTCTCGCGATCGTGCCAGTGCTGTGCCGGGCCGTCCTGGACGTCGTCTCCGGCCCAGGCCAGCACCGGCGTGACGACGTTCGCGCTCGCCTCCAGCGCCAGGGCGGGCAATGCGCCGAGTACGTGCCCTTGTCCAAGGGCCACGCCGGTCTCCTCGTGGCATTCCCGGATCGCGGCCGTGACGGGGGTCTCGTCCGGGTCGATGCCGCCGCCGGGGAACGCGAACTCGCCCGGGTGGTGGCTCAGTGCCCAGGAACGCCGCACGAGCAGGAACGCGACATCGTCGGCGACCGGTTTGGTCACCACCACCACGGCGCTCGCGCGCATCGTGCGATGGTGCTGCGGCGTGGCCCGAGGGAGCCCAGCCCTGCCCCACGGGCGCCGCCCGGTACATCCGATGAGACCGGATAACTGCTCCCTGGCGCTGATCGTCGCCTCCGTCATCCTTCCTCCAACTCCCGCGTCGGGGTCCTCGGTGTGTGTCGGCGCGGCCGTCGGCACTTGGGTGCCGCTCGAGCCCGCAGCTCACGGTGAGTGGAGCGCGTAGTGGTCGGCGATGAGCTCGACCGTGCGTGCCTGGGCCTGGCGTGAGTGCCCCATGACCACGAGCATCACTTCGTCGACTTCGGTGCGGGCGTGGAGTCGTTCGAGGGCCGTGGCCACCTGTGGGCCGGTGCCGTTGAGGAACCGGTGGGTGTACGTCTCGAGGATCTGCTGCTCCTGGAGGCTGGCGGGGTATGCCTCGACTTCCTCCGGGGGGAGCAGGCTGTAGGGCTTGCGCTGGAACATCCGCAGCATGGCCATCGCCGACGAGGCCGCCTGGCGTCGGGCCTCGGCGGGATCGTCGTGGGCGACCACCCCGACACTGACGAGGGTGTACGGCTCGGCCAGGACTTCCGAGGGACGGAAGCTCTCCCGGTACAGCCGCATGGCCGAGGCCACGTCGGCGTCGCCGAACTGCAGCGCGAAGGCGTAGGGGCGGCCGAGCTGGGCCGCGAGGCGGGCGGAGTAGGGCGATGAGCCCAGGATCCAGGTTTCCGGCGCGGTCTTGGGCCGGGGCACGCGGTTCTGGTCGGCCTGCCAGGGGCCGGGGACGGCGTGGACGTTCTGGTAGGGGTGGCCGTCGGGGAAGTCGTCGCCGATAAATCCGAGCAGTTCCAGGACCTGCTGAGGGAAGCCGTCGTTGGCGTTGTGGTGCCGGCGCAGCGCCGCGGCGGTCGGCAGGTCCGTGCCGGGTGCCCGTCCCAGTCCCAGGTCGATGCGTCCCGGGGCGAGCGCCTCCAGCATGCCGAACTGTTCGGCGATCACCAGCGGTGCGTGGTTGGGCAGCATGATCCCGCCCGCGCCGAGCCGGATGCGGTCCGTTTCGCCGGTCAGGCGCGCCAGCATCAGCTGCGGCGAGGAGGTCGCTGCGGCGGGCATCGCGTGGTGTTCGGACATCCAGAAGCGGTGGTACCCCCACCGCTCGGCCAGCCGGGCCAGCGCGATGACCTCGCCGAAGGCTTCCTCGACGGTCTGTCCGACGGCGGTGTGTGCGTTGTCGAGCACCGACAGGGCGAACGGTGCGGTGCCCGAAGGCGGTGCGGGGGTCATGCGACTCCTCAATTCTCACGGGAAAAAGCGCTGTTCATCGTGAGGCCCACGGTAGCAGGAGTGTCACGGAAGACTGACGCTGATACCATGAGAGTGATGTCGAAGATCCCACTCCCGCCCGCCCCCGGAGCCGACGAGCACGTCAGCCTCGCGCTGGTCAACAGCACGGCCGCCCTTCCCGGAGGGCAGCGGGCAGACGAACTGGGCAGTCCCGAGGAGGCCACCGACTGGCTCATCGGTCACGGCCTCGTACCCGACCGGACCGCCCTGCTGACCTACTGCCAAAACCAGCTCACGGGCCTGCGGGACGACCTGCGCGCCCTCCTCGCGGCCCACGTGGAAGGCGAAGCTCCCCCGCAGCGAGCCCTGGACGGTACCAACCGGGCCCTCATCAAGGTCCCCAGCGCGCCGCTGTTGCGCCACGACCCGGACGAAGGATTCCGCCGGACGCCCGAGCACCCCGTGACACAGCTCGTCGAGCACGCGATGGCCCTGATCGCCGAGGACGCCGCCACCCTGCTCACCGGCAGTGACGCCTCTCGGGTCGCCCGCTGTGAGGCGCCCCCCTGCGACCGGTTCCTGCTGCGCACCCACGCGCGCCGGCAGTGGTGCTCCACCCGCTGCGGGGACCGCGTCCGAGCAGCCCGCTCCTACGCCCGCAAGCAAAGCCGAGCTCTCACTGGATAGTTCAGGGGGATGTCCAGGTGGACCACCAGTCAACCCTGATCCCGAAACCTGGGCACGGGCCGTGCGGCTGACAGTGCCCGTACGAGCCTGCTCACCTGCGAGGGAGGCTCAGGCGGAGAGTGCGGAACCACACCTGATTTCCTGCAGTCCCGACCCCCTTCCTACTGCAAGCGGACGGGAGGTAGCCGTGCTGCGCACGCCAACGGCAGCAGAGGAGGTAGCAGTGGCCAGCTACAGCACCCACAAACAGGACGTGCTCAAACGGCTGCGACGCATCGAGGGGCAGGTCCGAGGACTGCAGAGAATGGTGGATGAAGACACCTACTGCATCGACGTCCTCACCCAGGTCGCCGCCACCACGCGAGCCCTGCAGTCCTTCGCCCCGCAGATGCTCGACGAGCACATGGACACCTGCGTCCGCACCGCCGTCGCGGAAGATCACCCCCAAGACCCCCCGGTGCGGGGCGGGTCAGCCGATGATGGCGTGGAAGAACATCACGCCCGCTGCGAAGCCGGCGCCCGCAGCGAGAGCAGCGGCCGGCAGCGAGCGCTGCGCGAGGTAGGTCAGCACGCCGGCACCGACGCCGGTGAGGACGCCGAGCAGCAGCACGATGGCGCTGCGCAGGCCGAGCAGCGGCTGACTGCCGGACTGCTGAGTGTCCTGGGCCACTGTGAACTCCGTTTCACCTGATGGGATTTCACGCTCCTGCGAGCGCTTGGTCGTGAATGCTCTAGCTCCCGGCGGTGCCTTTCCCCCCGCCCATTTGATGTGACGTGAGTCATATAAATTTCTCGCGGGTTTGGCGAGGGGAGAGGTGCGGCTGAGGCCTATGACATCCGCGAAAGGCTGGAAACGGGGCCCACGGGGGCGGCAGAGCGTAAGGGAGCGAGTGTGCCGGATGAGATGTGCCAGGGGGGCGCCCCTCAGGGCCTCTTGCAGGAGGACCAAGAGCCTGAGGAGCTCAGCACCTCGGGCCTGTTGAGCCTGGAGCACACGCTCACCGGACATGTGCAGGACGAAGCCAGCCGCTCCGCCAGCCACGCCGTCGACGCCCGCATCGTCGACATCCTGCGCGCCGACAACTTCCAGGGCCCGCGTTACGAGAAGACCACCACCCGGCTGATGGAGTACGGGTGGCGCACCATCAACAAGTGGACCGCCAGCGGCGAGATTTTCGTCCACGCCCGTCGAGCCGGCCGGCCCGTCCCTGCCCACATGACCGCGCCCGACTGGGACGCCGACGCCCGCTTTGAAGTCGCCACCGAGACCGTCGTCGCCGGCCTGGACCTCTTCCTCGAGCACGGCCTCATCCGCGGAAAATGGAACCCGAACGGCGGCGCCAGCCTCACCACCTACTTCGTCGGCGCATCCATCCGCTCCTTCCGCACCGTCTATATCCGCTGGTTCCGTGGCATGCAGTTGGGGCAGGCTGAACTGAACCTTCCCCCCACCGACCCCGACGCAGCGCCCGGCGGCCGGGACATCCCCGATCAGCGTGCTACCGACCCCTTCTACGCCGCAGCCACCCACGACGAAATCAAGCGCATCCTCCCGTACATCACCGATACCAAGGTCCGCAGAGGACTCGCCCTGCGCGCACTGGGCTACACCCAGCAGCAGGCGGCCGCAGAGGTCGGGCTGACGGAGAAGGCGCTGGAAGGCCGTATCGGCCGGCTCCGCACCCGCATCCTCACCGACCTGGCCGAGAAGTCCGACCTCGGGGAAGGGGGAGCACGATGACCGTCCGGAAGGACGAACCCATGGACCACCTCGCTGCGACGGATGACGAATTCGACGCACTGCTCGGCGCCTCCAGCCTGGGAGCCCCGCACGTCGTCGCCGAGACCGGTGACATTCCCACCACGGCCCGGCGCCGCATGACGCAAGCTGTCCGCCAGCAGCAGAGGTCCCTCGGCATGCCCAACGGCACGCCGTGCTCGCAGCCAGACGATGAAGCCGACAACTGCCCTGAAGTGTCCACCGACGCGGAACGGACAGCGCAGGAAGACCAGCCGATACTTCACCGGCGCCCCCTCACCGTTCTCCACGGGACAAACGGCTCCGGCAAAAGCGTGATCTCTTACGCTGCCTTCGTCTGGTTGCACAGCGCATACTCCGACACGGGCCGTGGCAGCAGACGGGAACCGCCTACACAGCGATCCTGGAACGAGCCACCCACAACGAGCCTGATCCGCGCTCTGTGGCCGTCGGGCACGCCGGACGAAAGCCCCAGAGAAGTCACACCACGACACTCCATTCCTTACGGCGTTCCGGCGACCTTGCCCGGGTGGCGACACCCGTCGCTGCTCGTCGACATGGCCGCACCTGCTATCCGCAGCACCTGCGGTGAAGCACAGGTGGCTCCTTCTTTCACGCTCACATACGCGCAGACGGGACAACTGCTCTCGCCCGAGATCGGGACAACCCCTACCCTCTACGCTGCGGGCTGGGCAGGACCCGGGTGGCACAAGCAGCGACTGCGAAACCTTCGGCATCTGATCGAGCCATGGGTGCAGCCCGAAGAATCCCTGTTCAGCGTCACACCCACAGGGCTTTTCGTGTGCGCCATGCCTTCCCCGCTTCTGCACATTGCGAACTTCACCGACTTCGCATACACAGCAGTCGGCAGCGGGCTGCTCTTGCCAAAGACAGAAGGTGAACCTCGGCCTCGTCACCCAGTCCAAGAGAGCAGCAAAGACGGTCGTGACCTGAGGCAACCGACCAGGGCAGGCAGAACAAATCTGTGCCGGGCAGTGGTTGACGGGGCGCATGAACTGTCTGCGGAACTGCCTATGTCGTTCCACTTCGATGAGCGTAAGTCACTAGCACTGACATCAAGCTTGCGTACACGACTCACATACCGCGTATCTGATCCCTACGCGGTCGAGGCGCGCTTCCGTGCAGATGGCCAAGGCGAAACGGTATGGACCTTTGCCCGGGATCTGCTGAGAAACGGCCTAGAACGTAGCAGCGGGCTGGGTGACGTGATCGTGTGGCCCGATACTGGGGCACGGGGTGAACGACGCGTCTTCGTTCGCCTCTGCTCACCGGAAGGAACCGCACTGCTGTCGGCTGCGGACGCCGATCTTCGAGCTTTCCTTGACGCGGCGAGCAGCTTGGTTGCTTACGGCGCTGAGCATTCATACCTCGTACCAGCCCTGAACGCTCTGGAGACAATGATGGGAGAGCTGGCGCGTCCAGGGCGATGCGACTAGGCATCTCCGCAGAACTTCGGAGTAACGACGCCCCTTGGGGGACTGAGGGCTGCCTTCGCTAGACGACTCGTTGAAGTGGCGGTCGCCCCGAGACAGGGGCGACCGCCACTGCTTTGGGCAGGGCTCCGTGAGTCGGCTTACGGAGCTTTGACAGCGTCGGCGTGCCCGCGTGCCAGTCGCAAGCCGTCGAAGCGCGACTGGCGAGTACTGGTCACCAGAGCGCCTGCTCTCTCGCGAGCCCGATCTCTTCCCAGAACCGGGCGCCTATCCGAACGGGGACGGCGCGCGTATGCCGATAGCTGCCAGTAACGCTTTTTGGTGGGGGTGGAGTTGGTGCCAGAGGGCGGTTTGTTTGCGGGCCCAACGCTGTAGTTCGGGCGGGAGGGGCTGGCCTGCCACGCGGGCGCTGCGGTGCTGGTGGTGTTTGCGTTGCCAGGCGAAGGGCCAGGGCGGGTTCCACCAGGGGTCGAGGACGGTGAGTTCCTGCAGGGTGTGGGCGGACAGGAGACCTGCGCGGGCTTTGCGCCGTTGCTGGATGAGCCAGCGCCCCAGAGCGAAGCCGTGGTGCTGGGTGTGTGTGAACACGGCGAGGTGCCCGTGGGCGGCAGCGTAGGCGCGGGCGTGGGGGAGGCCTTCGCTCGCTGGGCAGCGGCGTGCGGTTGTAGGGGGCGGCACGGGCTCGGTGGCGGGCACGGCACCGAGGTCGGTGAGGAGTTCTCGCTGAGTGGGATGGAGACTGTCCCACAGCCTTGTCTGGGTGGTGATCCAGCGGCGCTGGGCCGCCGTCAGGGTGCCACTGGCCGTGGCGGCATACGCCCGGCGGTAAGCGCGCTGCCAGGCCAGGGGCCAGGGCGGGTTCCAGTGCGGGTCAAGGGCATCCAGCGCGGCGATCCGCGCGGGGTCGGTGCGCCCGTCAGCCACGCGGTGCCGCTGGCGCAGAAGCCAGCGGCCCAGGGGGTAGTCGTCGTGGCGGGTCCGTTCGGCCACGGCGAGGTGCCCGTGCTCGGCGGCATAGCTACGCGCGTGGGCAAACCCTCTGTCCACGCGGGCGGGCCCTTGGGCGGCTTCGGTTACGGCGCGGGCGGTTGCGGCGGTGATGCCGATGCCCGCGAGGAGGTTCTGCTGCTCGGGCTGCAGGACGTCGTGCCGGGCGCACTGCCGGAGCAGCCACGCTGTCACCTCATCCATACTCTGGCCGTGCTGCGGGCTGGGCAGCTGCAGTCGGCCTTTCTGCCATCGCTTGCGGGCCTGCTGGTAGCGCCGCTGCCAGGGATAGGGCCAGGGTGGGTTCCACCAGGGATCGAGTTCGGCCAGCAGCCGGCCACGCGGCCACACGCCCCCCGTGGCCCGAGCGTGCCGGCGGGCTTGTCGGCGCTGCTCCACCAGCCAGCGGCCCAGGGCAAACCCGTCGTGCACGTACTCGGAGGGCACTGCCAAGTGCCCGTATGCTGCGGCGAAGGAACGAGCGCTGGCCATGCCGTCCAACGCCCACAGACTGGCTGCTGCCGCCCCCGCGTCCACAGCCCGCGGCTTTCTGGTCCCGCTGCGCACTCGTGCGGCGGCGGCCCTGCTGCGCACCTTCTTGGCTTCTTCGGCCGTAATGCCGATGTCTGCCAGCAGAAGCTGCTGACCGGGATCCAGGCGCCGATAAGCGGCACACTGCTGCGACAGCCACCCGGCAAGATCCGTTTCGACTCCGGGAAAGCCATGCCCCGCGTCCAGGCTGCCCTGGCTCTCGGCCAGCCGCCGGGCCTGTGCGTAGGAGCGCTGCCATGCCAGCGGCCACGGCGGATTCCACCAGGGATCGATGGCCTCGAGTGCGCGGGAGCGTTCTGTGGGCTCCCGCATCTGCCGCGCCGTGCGGCGCTGGCGCGCAAGCCACGACCCCAGTGGATAACCCTGGTACACCGCGTCGGTGCCCGGGACTGCCAGGTGACCGTGCTCTGCGGCATAGGACCTGGCGTGCGCCAGTCCCGCCTCGAAGCCGGCCTGGATGGCGTCCCGCTGTGTGGTGTAGGGGATCTCCGCGGTTGAGTGCGCGGTTTCCGCTCCCTGGGGTGCACCGTCTGCCGGTGTCTGCTCCCTGCTCAACTGGCAGGCCACCGTGCAACTGTCCGGAGTGAACGGGCAGTTCGACCCCAG
>NZ_JBVIFC010000034.1:0-8250 GCF_055571535.1 Streptomyces sp. NPDC030893
CCTCCGCCACACCTGCCGCGACCACCAGCGACCCCTCACCGCCCTCGGGCTGGCCTGACGAACCCGGACACAACATCACTTCTCAAAGACCCTGCTCTTCCCTCGGAGGAGGTCGTGACCGACCGCCAGGAGGAACAGGGCGAGCAAGGGGCCGGAGGTGATTTCCACGACCTGCTCAAGGCCGCCGCGCTAACGCTGCCGGCCCCCTTGCAACTGATACGCAAGGAGACTTGGACCGGGATCCCGGCCAAGACCAACGGTCAAACCGTCCGCCCGCTGCAGGACGAGGCAACACGGGCCTGGAACCTGCATACCGCCCTGTACTACAAGGCCGGTGGGACCCCCTGGCGCATGCAGCGTCACAGCTCCGACCTGGCCACCTGCTACGTCGGGGTCAGCTTCTACCGCAGCGCGAGTGGAAACGAGCTGCACACGGCCGTCGCCCAGGTGTTCAACGAACGCGGCGACGGCGTCGTCGTCCGCGGCGGAACCGCGCAGGTCTCCAAGACCGACCGCCAGCCCCACCTGACGCTCTCAGACGCCCGGCAGTTGCTGCTGGACGCCCTAGCCGAGTACCGCACCACCCACGGCCACCAGCCCGCACGCATCGTTGTTCACAAGACCTCGAACTTCACCGCCAGTGAGGTCGACGGATTCCACGAAGCCGCCGACCTGCGTGAGATCGACCATGTCGACCTGCTGTGGATTCAGCGGCGCGGCGCCCCACACCTGTACCGCACCGGCCAACTCCCCCCGTTGCGCGGCACCAGCGTCCAACTGGACGCTCGTTCCCTGCTCCTGTACACCCGCGGCTCAGTGCCGTACTTCCGGACCTACCCCGGCCTGTACGTCCCCCAGCCACTGCTGATCCGGCCCGCAACACACGGCACGGATCTACTGACCGCCGGCATGGACATCCTCGCCCTGACTAAGATGAACTGGAACAACGCCCAACTCGACGAACGTGACCCCCTCACCTTGCGCACCGCTTACCGAGTCGGTTCGATCCTCAAGCACGTCCTGCCCAATGCCCGCATCGCCACCCGTTACGCCTACTACATGTAGGCAAGGGCGCACTCAACAGCTCTAGCATCCTCAACAGCGCTTTCGCGACGCAGCACGCCAGGCCAGGCTTCTGTAGGCCGGAACCGGTCCGGTTTCCACGCTCAACGCGCCCTCCGTGCGGCGTAAAGACGTATAGGTCGAGGATGTCAGGGCAGGGGCGCTACCCGGGGCCGACATCCTGGACCCAGGCAGCGATGTCCTCGGTGGCGTCGAGGTCGTTGCCGAGGTCGAGCCAGACAGGGCGGGCGCCAGCGGCGTGTGCGGCGGCGGAGGCTGGACGACGATCACGTTGGCTTATTCGCACACGTCGAGGCAGTCCGAGACGCGAACGGGGGCGTTGGCCAGGCACGCGATCTGCCAGTCGTGATCGGCTTCGGGCACCTTGGTGCTTCCCCAGCAGCAGTCCCGGCAGACAACGATGCGGAAGGGTGCCGGTGCCGATCGAGGACCGCGCGGGTGCGGGTGTCGACCCGCACCAGGAAGATGCTCCGGTCAGTGCCGTGACCGAGAGCAGGCGGGCATGGCCGGAGCCGGTGAGGGCGCTCGTGGCGTGCGGGAGGATCAGGGACACGAAGCCGATCACGCCGACGCAGCTGACCAGGGCGGCGGTGAGCAGCGCGGTCGCCGAGAGCAGGGCCAGGCGGGTGCGCGCGAGCCGTACCCCAAGCCCGGCTGCAGCCTCCTCGCCAAAGGCGAAGGCGTCCAGGGTACGGACGTACTCGAGGCAGACGGCCGGGACATCGCAGCTACCACACAGCCGACGGTGCCAACCGTCGTGAGACCGGCGCTGGTGGATTGTCCGGGCACCCGATCAACATGCGAAGGCGGGGACGGAAGCTCAGTCTGGGACGCCCCCGCAGTCCTTCTCCTTATGGCCTGCCACATGGCTCATCCACAGCACTACGTCACAGATCCGCAGTGCCGAAACCGTCTCCGGGACACCAACGCCATCCCGCAACGAGTGCAGCTGCTCATGCAGAGCATTGCCATCGGCAGCAAGCGCTGCCCTCAGCGACAGCCAGAAGGACTCCGGGTGTCCGACTACACAGCGCACCACCTGGTCGTAGACCGGCAGAAGGCGCGGACGCTTGCGGGCCAGAAGCTTGTTAGTCGTCACCCAGCCAAGCCCCTTCTCACCTTTGAGGAGGTGCCAGGCCCGGTCGGCTGGAGAACCGGGTTCCAGCAGAGTAGGTTCTGCGTTCGCCATGTCTGTATCGGCAGGTATTTGGTGAAGTAGGGCTGAAATCTCCCCGGCGAGGTGGCCCTCCAACAAGGCGAGCGCTGCCGGGGGCGGCACCTGAACGGAAAGCGTCTGAACGGCGATCAAGTCTGCTGCAGTGACAACGTTGGCGATGTCGGCTCGGTCACCCCCACCGTCCAGGTGCTCGAAACGGGAACCCGTAAAGGAAGGCGTGACGACGCCATCGACCACATCGAGGCCAAAATAGCGCTCCAGGTCGGCCGCCGCGTCCGCAGTGGACAGCAGTGCGCGCAATCGCTCAGCGAAGCTGACAGATGCCATGTCAACTCTCCTTGCGTAAATTCGGTGGTGGAATGACATTTGAGGGTAACGGGCGACACCGACAACTCCACGGCCCTCGAGTTGCACTTCGCTCACCTGGACAGCTGCGGGCGCTGCGGCCCGGGAACGCCGGCTCCAACACCACGGCCGACACATCGAGACTGCCCGGATCATCCTGGACCAACTACCGAAGACCTACCGGCGCGGACGCCGGACACTCATCCGCACCGACTCCGGAGGCGACATCCATGACGGGCCTTGAGTCAACGCCCTTCGATCACAGACCGGAGGTCGTGGGGGTGCTTGGCGTTCTTGCTGCTGTTGCAGCGGCGATGCGCGGCACGCATGTTGCTGTAGACGTGATGGCCGCCCAGGGCGAGCGGCATGTGGTGGTCTACGGTTGCGGCCTGCGGATCGAAGCGGTCGACGAACCGTGGTATTTCACCGCCGCATAGTTCGCATCGCCAGCCCGCTGCCTCGATGATCTCAAGTGGGTCCACGTCTTCGAAATAGGTGCCGGCAAGGGCTCTATAGGCGGCAGTGGACCGGAAGCTGGCTATGCGTGTGGCCGGTGAGCTGTTGATGAACGCCGGCACCGGCTCGCTCAGGTCAGGACGACATGAGTCACCGCAGTACTCCTCCTCGGAGGACGGATTGAGTTCAGCCGAACAGCCAGCGCACTGGCGGCTGAACCAAGATTCCTGCGCCTTGGCTGCCAGATGCTTGTGGAGCCGTTGCAGAAAGGGACGGTTCACAGTTCTGCTCCGTCCGGCCCATAGACGGGATGCCGCCCGCAGTCGCAACTGCGGGCGCGGCGCAGACTGATGCCGAATTGGCTCGGGCGCGGGATCCTGATCGCCACGCCGTCGATGCCTTTGAGGAGTACGCAGGTATCTCCGAAGACGTTGACGAGCTGCTGCAGCACTGTCTGGGCCGTCTCCTCCGACACTGCGGGGGTAAGAACCACCATGCGCTTGCTCTGCACTCTGTGACCAATCCCGTGCAATGCTTCGGCGACCTGGTCGCCGACCAGCTGGAGATAGTCCACTTCACACATCTGCTGGAGCTTTCCACCGGGCAGCGCGCTCGCGGCCTCCACGGTCTCTTCACGGATGCGCCGCTCCCGGTCGATTGCCTGCCGAGCGGTGTCAGGGGCATCAAGGATGTCAGCAGCCATGCTGGTGGAGAAACGTTCGCTCGGCTCACGCGCAACGGTGACATACACGTCTGTCAGGTGCGCGGCCCTGCTCTGTGTCTTTGTGCGAGCTGTGGAGGCCGCGACCCGCGCGAGCCTGGTGGCTGCCTGCCGCAAAATTCTCTGCTCTTCCCGAGCCAGCTCGTTCGTGTTCACCCTGAATTTCGTCCGTAGCCTGGACAACGCCTCCGCGTCGAGTCCGACGGAGTGTGCTGCCTCAGCTTCCAACTGGTCGAGCAGCGCTTGTTCCTCACTCAAGGACGGCGGTGTCGGCTCGGACTTGGCAGCGGCAACGTGCGTCGGTGCGACCCACAGAGGCATGGCCCACTTCTGCCGTTTCCGGGTACGGTCGATGAAGAAGCCGAGCTCCTCACCCCCTACGGCCTGTGTGGTCTCTTCTTCGGCGATGGTGAGCAGCCCGGAGCTCGCTGCCTTTTCCAGACGTGTCACCCGAGCCTTGAGTGTCTTGACTCGCTCCATGCTGAGAGCGATGGGAACTAGCCCTCGCAGTGAGTGGAACGGCAGCTCGTCGAACATGGTCCGACGACCACCTTCGTGAGGTTCTACCGTGCGGCGCCGGGCCACCCTTGACAGCTCGTTGCCAGCGTGCAACAGGAAGGTGAGCGAGACACGGGCGGCTTCCTCGTGAGGGTCCACCTCATGCGTGTGAGGCAATGCTTTGACCAGCTGACTCAGACGATCGGCCTCGTGCAGCAGGTAAGCGAGTACGCCTCCCGGGCCTTGCCGCACGGGAGCTACGCGGAGCTTGAGACGGAAGTCGCTGTCTATGCCCTGAAGGCAACCAGCGAGAACTTCGCGTATCCGACTGTTCGTCGAAACAGCATCTCGATCTACTCCGTCGCGCTCGTCGCTCAGCAGCCGTACGGCTTCAGCAAGCGCGGCAAACAGGGGCCTTGTGGTGCTCTTCATGGTTGACACGGCCCGATACTCCCAGACCAACTAATGCGACGCGTGTGAGGTGGCGGAGTTCGAGGAGCCAGACACGGTCGTAGTCGGCAATCTGCCGGAACCTGTCCCTCCTCCATGATGGGAAGGCTGCCCTTTCGGCTACCGGGTCTCCGTCGAGACCGGGGCGAGGCGGAAGACACACTGGACCGTGTTGAACTCGATCACCTCGGCGACGAAGCGGAACTTGTCGCCAACGGCAACAGTGGCAGGGACCTGCTTGCCGGTCAGGTGCAGATTGCCGGTGTTGACGTCCTCATACTTAAAGTTCGGGCCGTCCGTCGTCTGCGGCCCCTTGTCGCCCGGGCCGAGAAGGAAGTCGTAGCGGGTCCGGTCATCCGCGTGGGCCGCCATGTGCCTGATTGACCCGTCGAAGGCGACCGTTTGCCCCGCGTGCTTGGTGGCGAAGTTCACGTTCGCTCCGCCACACGGATCCGCCTTCAACAACGTCGCGAACTCGGGGCTGTTCTGCGCCGTGATCACCTCAGCGGTGGTCGGGGCGTCTGCGGGCGGCGTAGCGGAAGACTTCTCACTGGCGGCCGGCGAACTGGCTGACGCGCCCTTCTCCTCGTCGCCGTCGCCAAGTGCAACGCCTGTGCCGATGATGGCGGCCAAGACCACGAGGGCGGCGGCCCCCGCCCCGATCAGACGCCAAGGCAGTGGCCTCTTCGGCCGACGAAAGTTGAGGGTGGTGCGAAGTCTGCCTGGGAGCTGTTCCACGAGCTCCCATCCGTCCTTCTGCATCTTCGAGATCACCAAACCGTCGGTGCCCCGAACGGTCTGCACGGCCTTGTACTCGTACTTGATCTCATCGGCCATGCGGCTCTCTGCCCCCTGAAGCGAACTGGTCATACCGACTGGGCGCGAGCATAGATGACTCCGCGGGAGACGAACGTCGCCTTCGGCCCCTGCTCTCCCGCTCGGCCGGGTCGCTCGCTGCCGCGCCTGAGCGGCGCGTCTCGGTTGCGGGTGCGGGGCATAGAGACGACGTCGATGCCTACGCCTATCCGTGGCCGTTCGGCGCTGTCGGCCGCAGGGTGCTCCCCCACGATGAGCCGCCCGACTCGAAGTCGCGATCGTGAGCGTGATCGTGTCCATGTTCCGCTCGCAACCGGCTTCGCCCCTGTCCAAGCAGGACAGGTGCTAAGGAACCGATTATGCGGCGATCGTGAGCGGGGTTTCCATCCGTTCCCAGGCCCCGAGGACGGCCTTGTGCGCATCCGGCTGCAGGTGGGCGTAGCGCTGGGTGGTCTGGAAGCTCTCATGGCCAAGGAGGTGTTGGACCTCGTAGAGGGAGACCCCTTTCTGGACCAGCCATGAGGCGCAGGTGTGGCGCATGGAGTGGGGCGGGTAGTGCGGGACGAGTTGCTGCTCGCCGTCGTCATCGAAGTAGCGGGCTCCCTCGATGGCTGGCCACCAGGTCTGTCGGCGCCAGTTACCGTCGTCGAGAAGCCGTCCGGACCGGCCCTTGGTGACGGTGGTGAACACCACGGAGTCCCGGTCGAGCCGGTATATGTGACGCTCAAGTGCTTCAAGGACATGGGCCGGGAGTGGGACCTCCCGGCGGCTCCTGGAGCTCTTGGGATACTCCTTGATGCCCCGCTTGGTGTTGACCTCGACCACGAAGAGGCGCGAGCGACGCTGGTCGATGCGGTGACGGTGAAGGCCGGAAAGTTCGCCCCACCGCAGTCCTGTATAGACGCCCAGTAGGCACATCGTCTTCCAGGGGGCGGCAAGCTCGTCGAGGATGCTCTGCGCCTGGTCGGTCGTAAACCACTGCGGCGGCTTGACGGCGATCTGAGGCAGGTCGATGCGGCGGCACGGGCTCAACGCGATCACATCGTCATCCACGGCCGCGCGCATGATGGACGAGGTCAGGTTGTACGCCCGCTTGATCGCGGCGGCGCCCACGCCCTTCTCCACCAGGGAGCGGATCCAGCTCTGGACGTCCATGCGAGTAACGGCCCGCATCTCCCAGTCCGCCCAGTGGGGCATGACGTGGTTTTTGATGGTGGAGGCGTCGCCGCGCAGGGTGCGGGGCTCAACGATGCGGGCATCCCACCAGCGATCGTGCCACTCACGGAAGGTGATTTCGCCGGCGCGTGGGTCGCGCATGCCTCCGCGGGCGGACTGTGTCTCCATCTCGGTGCCCCAGGCGCGGGCTTGCGCCTTGAGGGGGAACGACTCGCTGTACCGGCCTCCTGCCCGGTTACGTACGGTTACTTGCCAGTTGCCGGACTTCAACTTGCGGAGGTACAGGTTCTACTCCTTGCTCGACTACGGGGCTGCCGTGATCGGGATCAGCGGCGTGTCGTCGGCATGACAACGGCGCGACGGCTGAGGAACTCGTCCAAGCTGGCCGCTGGGACCCGCACACGGGAGCGGCCTGGCCCGGTGCGGAGGTCGACGACAGGCAGGTCGCCGGCTGCGATGAAGCGATAGACGGTCCGACGGTCGACGTCCAGGGCAGCGGCGACGGTGGGTATGGACAGCAGGCGTGCGGGCATAGCGGGGGCCTCGAAGTACTGGGGGAAGGGCTGGGCATCCGGCGAGACGGCTATCAGAACGTCGGCCGGTGTAAGGGGCGGTCAGTCAACCCTGTCAGGGCAAGCAGAGCTCGAACCTGCTCCTCGGAATACAGCCACTCTTCTTCCATGACTTCGACCGACATACTTTCGAACTCCTTGCGGGAACGACGGAACACGCCCGGCAGATCAGCGGGTAGTTCAATGGTCTGGAGAAACGCCGGTTTGGCTAACCGGCGATCGTCGGCTATGTTGCGCCCGGCTCGATGCCCTCGCCCCCCTGACGCACACGCGTGAAAGCGGCGCGTAGTCGCGCTGCTGCGGACTGTTCTAGGTTTGCTTGCTTCGACGCGTCATTCCAGTCAAATGCGCCCTCAATGTGTCTGCCGTCGGCGAATCAGCACAATCAAGCACCGCGTTGGGGTACTGCCAGCTTCACCAGCGCTGGGCAGTGAGGAGCTGTCTGCCGTGGGCGAATGTCACTCCCGGCTCGGCTGGAAACCCTCCCGGGTGTTCTTCGAGCACGCGGAGCCCGCCCTCGCTTTCGGCCGAGCCGGACGGATGTCCGTGCACGACATCACCAGCTATGACTGTCTGCCAGGCCGCCCACGAAGCCCGCTTCGGTTACAAGAACAAGCACTTCCCGTGCTGGACACGGGGAGTCAAGCCGGGCTCGGCGTACTACGAGACCCCGGTTCAATTCCGTTAACCGCCTGCCGCGCAGCGCTCCCGACGGAGACTGCGCCTCGACCCGGGTCCGCCAGACGATCGTGATCCCCCGGCAAATCCCTCTGCCTGAACAGACCGTCCGAAAAGCCAGAATGTGCGAAACCGGAGCGGCTGCGCTCTACTTGGCCCCCGGAATACTCGGTGTTCCCGGCGCAGGGTCTTTGAGAAGTCTCGAGGTGGGCGGTTTGCCTGCTGAGCTCCGGATGTGACGATTTGTCGCCTTCTGCCCGTGGCATGCCCTGGACGTA
>NZ_JBVIFC010000035.1:0-7812 GCF_055571535.1 Streptomyces sp. NPDC030893
CGACTGCCCTGGCGCGACATCCGCCTGGACCACTACGAACGCGCCCGCGCCCACCACCGCCACGAGATCCGTCGACTGAAGACCGCCGCGTTCGCACACCTCGACTACCCGCACGCCCGCCAGGCTCTCCAGGTCGTACGCCGACGACGCGACCTGAGCACAGGGAAACTGACGATCGAGCGGATCTACCTGGTCACGAGCCTGCCGCCCGGCGCGGTCACCGGAGCCGAACTCGCGGCCTGGATCCGCGGCCACTGGAACATCGAGAACCGGCTCCACCACGTCCGCGACACCACATTCGCCGAGGACGCCTCGAAGATCCGCACCCGGCACCTGCCCCGCAGCATGGCCGGCCTGCGCAACCTCGCCATCGGCGTCCACCGCCAGGACGGCCACACCAACATCGCCACCGCCCTCCGCCACACCTGCCGCGACCACCAGCGACCCCTCACCGCCCTCGGGCTGGCCTGACGAACCCGGACACAACATCACTTCTCAAAGACCCTGCGGTCGGGCCTGTGCTCCAAGGCGGCGGTCAGATTGGTTTCCGGCTGCGGGAACACCCAAAGCCGGATGCGACAGAAAATCGTGCTGGATCGAAGACGGAGCTGGAGCTTCTTCTTGGCCCAGGTGACGAGTCTTTCGGCGTAGCCGCCGTCGGCCCACCCCGACCGATGCCTTGCCGCGCTTGGGGAACGATACGTCGCCGATCACCCACACCTCAGGGGGCGATCGCATCGGACAGCCGTTATCACCCGACCCGCCATTCGTTTCCAGCCAGTAGCAGCAGATCTATGGTCCTGCTGTGACGTCTGCGCCTAAGGTGACCAGGGTTCCGGGTCGGCGGTTCTGTATCAAATGATTGCCGAGCGGACTGCACGGCTATCGCGGGGGATCGATCAGCGCAACCGCACGTCGTGCCCTCGCCTGTCACTGTGTCGCAGGAGGGGAACGTTCGGTGCTCAGATGTGGGGTAAGAACGGCCAGGGGCTATGCGTGCCTTGTTATCGCGCTGCTTATGATACTCACCGGTGCATCTCCAGCACTTTCGGTACCGCAGAGGATCACGTCGGCCGAAGCGGTACCTGAGAGAGGCCGGGGGCCGAAGCCCGCAAAGCCGCAAAAGGCGATGAGTCTCGATGAGCGAAGAAGGCAAGTAGCCCGCGATCTCAGCAACGTGTCACTTAAGCCTAAGCATGAGGAATTAAGCAAGGAGCGGTCGTCGCCACGAAAAACCGCCGAATCGGTCGTGCCGTATTCGATCGTGGTCGACTCGAGCAAACTGGTCGATGCTTCCGGTAACGAGATCGCTAGTGTGCAAAGACAGGGTGGCCAGTACTACGTAACCGGCGGATTCGTCCCGAAGCCGGGTGATGTTTTCACGTACACAGCGGAGGTCTATTACAACTGGGAAGGGTCCGAAGGGGCCGACCTGGAAGACAAAGGGACACAGTCCATCGTCGTGCGCCCGGAAGTGCTGTGCTTCGGCAGCGAAGAGGGCAAGTGGCTGGGTGACCCCATCACCATAGCGGCACCGTCTTGGGTGCACTCGGACAACTGGGGTGGAGGCCCATTCGACCCTCCCAAATTCCCTGGTACCTCAGTTTCCTTCACCTATGAGTACGACGGGCAAGTGTGCGCCGATGGAGCGCTGGGCGGAGGGGCGCGGCCCACGGAGTTCCACGTCACGATCTTCGACAGGAAGCCGGACGGAGCATGGCCTCTCTGGGAGCAGAACATATGGGCCGCACGCGGATGGGGACGCGCCGGCGTCCCTGACAACCAGACCTATGGATCGTCTTGTCACGACAATCTCGCTGGCGCCGCCCATTGCCAAGCGCACCGAGGAAGCGGCGTCAACACGGCCACAGGAGCCTTCAGCCAGACCTACGTGGATGCCACCCTGTCCGGCTCTACGCCTGTGGACGTGAGCCGAAGCTACGCGTCGAACAACCGGACACCTGGCGCGCGAGCCACGGCAGATGACGCTACTGGGATTCTAGGCGAGGGCTGGACGACGCCCTGGGACGCGAAACTGAAGAAGAAGGCGAACGGTGACGTCGTCTTCCACGCCGAGGACGGTTCCCGCTATCCGTACGCCAAAACCGACGACGGCTACAAAATGCCTGCCACAGCCCATTCAGAATTGTCGCAGACAGCGGACGGATATCAGCTGAAGACGGCCGGGGGTAAAAAGCTCACCTTCGACCAGGACGGTCGACTGACACGGAGCACGGACAAGCAAGGCCGGGACGTGAATTTCGCGCGCGGCGAAAGCGGGCTGCTCACGTCACTCATCACCCCCTCGGGACAGAAGGCGGAACTCACCTACGAGGAAGGGCGACTTTCCGCCGTAACTCTGTCCGATGGTAGAACCGTCAGGTACGGGTACAGCGGCGGTCGGCTTTCCCAGGTCACAGGGCCCGATGGAAAGAAGGCCACGTACGAGTATGACTCGGCGGGGTTCCTTTCCCGGATCATCGATGCACGCGGCACCACGGCTCTGGTCAACGCGTATGACGACGCCGGACGCGTCACAAAACAGACGGGAGCGGACGGCGGTGAGACGAGCTTTGGGTACGCGGGCAAGGAAACCGACGTCATTGCCCCGGACGGCGGAGTATGGACCGACGTCTATGAACAGAACGTACTGGTCGCACAGTACGACCCGTTCGGGAACAAGACCACGTACGGGTACACCTACAAACTGGACCTCGTGGAGAGCACTGACGCGCTCGGAAACACGTTCAACTGGTCAGTTGACCAGGCCGGGAGAGTCAAGGAAGCCAGGACGCCGAAATCAACACGATCATGGGTGTACAACGCCTCCGGTAACGTCTTCATGTACACCGACGGAAACCGGAAGAGGAGCAGCTACGTCTACAACGACCAGAGCCAGCTGGTCACGGCGTGGGATGCGCGCAGCAAGGGAACCAAATTCACCTACACCCCGCTGGGCCAGGTCGATACCGTCACCGACCCGCGCGGTAAGGTCACCAAATACGGTTATGACGCCGCGGCCAATCTGACATCGGTGACGTTGCCCGACAAGTCGCGCCTCACGCGAAGCTACGACGCCGCCGGCCGTGTCACGAGCGAGACCGATCCGCGTGGCAATGTTGCCGACACCGACCCCGCCGCGTACACGACGAGCTACGGCTACGACGACGCGGGCAGGCTCACGTCGACGACCGACGCTCGGGGCAATACATCGCGCCGCACGTACGACGCCGCAGGCAACCCTGCGACGGTGACGGACGCTGCTGGCGAAACCACCACCTTCACGTACGACGCCGCGAACCGTCTCACGGAAGTGGAGGACCCCCTCGGTCACGTCGCAAGAACAGCGTACGACGTGATGGGCAACGTCACTTCGCACACCGATGAGACCGGCGCCAAGACGAGCTACACCTATGACAAGGCCGGCCACCGGCTGACGATGACGACGCCCAGGGGCAATGCCACCGGCGCCGACCCTGCCAAGTACACGTGGAAGTACGGCTACGACAAGGTCGGCAACCAGATCACGGTGACCGACCCGGCGGGTAACACCACGAAGACCGACTACGACGCCGAGTACCGCCCGGTCGCCGTCACGGACCCGCTCGGGAAAGTCCGCAAGACCGACTACGACGGTGAAAGCAACGTCACCAAGAGCACTGACGCGCTCGGCAAGACCACCATCAACACCTATGACGCCGGCAACCGCCTCCTCACGACCACCGACCGGGGTGGCAAGGCCGTCACCTACACCTACGACGACGCCGGCAACCTGATCTCCGAGACCTCGCCGCTCGGGAACAAGACCACGTACGCGTACGACGACAACGGACGGCTCGCCAAGACCGTCGAGCCCCGCGGCAACACCACCGGAGCCGACCCCGCGCAGTACACCTGGAGCACCGCCTACGACCCGGCCGGGAACGTCCTCAGCCAGACCGACCCGTACGGAATCAAGACCTTCACCAACGTCTACGACGGTGACGACCGCCTTGTCGAGCGCACCGACGCTCTCGGCAAGAAGACCGCCTATGAATACGACGCGTTGGGGCGCCTGACTAAGGTAACCGCCCCTGACGGTGGGATCACCAGCCTCACCCACGACGCGATGGGAAACCTGACGTCCCGCAAGGACGCCAACGATCACACCACCACCTACGCCTACGACAAGACAGGCCGGCTAACCAAAATCACCGACCCGCTGGCCCGTACTACCTCGTACGGCTACGACGTCGAAGGCCATCGTATAAAGATCACGAACGCGCGTGGGCAGACCGTCACTCATACCTATGACGCCCGCAGCCTGCTGAGCACGACCACCCATTCTGACGGCACCCCCGCCGTCACCTATACCTACGACGCTGCCGGCCAGCCGAAGACCATCAAGGACGGCATCGGCACCCGCACCGTCACCTACGACGATGAGGGGCGGCCACTGACCGTCACCTCACCTGGCGCGGCCAGCCCGTTCAAGTACACCTACAACGACAACGGCAGCATCAAGAGCCGCACTTACCCGGACAACCGAGCAATCTCCTACGCCTACGACAACGACGGTCACATGACCGGACAGACCGCTGGCGGCAAGACCACCAAGTACGAATGGGACACCGCAGGGAACCTCACGTCCATCAAGCTGCCCACCACCACAGCAGTCGTCGAAGCCCGAACCTACGACCGTGCCGGCCGCCTGTCCTCGCTCTCTGAAAACACGGGAGCCCGGCACTTCGAACGCGACGCCGCAGGACGCGTCATCAAGGACTACTTCAAGGACGGCACAACCACCGGCCTCGCTGACCGCTACGCCTATGACCCAGTCGGTCGCATGACCCGCGCCTGCACCGACACCGACGCCACCGCATCCTGCCTGAGCGGCAAGGGCGGCGCCACCTACACCTACGACAAGGTCGGCAACGTCACCAGCTCGTCCACTGCCACCAGCACCCGCACCAACACCTACGACGCTGCCGACCAGCTCACCAAGCGCGTCGAGGGCACCGCCACCGTCGACTTCGTCTACGACGCCGACGGAAATCGGACCAAGGACGACAAGGGAACCTACAGCTACGACCCACTGGGCCGACTGAAAGCCGCCACCATCGGCGCCGACGCCTACACCTTCATCAGCGACGCCGACGGAAACCGCACCATCACGAACAAGAACGGTGCCCTCTCCCGGACCTCGCGTTGGGACGTGCTCAACCCCCTGGCGCAGATCGCCACGGAAACCAACAGCAAGGGCGCCCTGATCGCCAATTATCAGTACAACCCCGAGGGCGCCCCGGAGTCCCAAAACCGCACTGGTGGCACCTTCTACACGACCCACGACCGGCAAAACTCAATCACTGCCGTCTACAACGCCGCAGGAACGAAGAACTACACCTACACCTACACCGCCTGGGGCACCTTCAGCGGTAAGGCGACTATTCCCGACGGCCAGTACAGCGTCTTCGGCTACAACGGCCAGTACAAAGACCCCGCCCTCTCCGATCGGCTGTACCTGCGCGAACGCAGCTACGACCCCAGTAACCGGGTCTTCACCACACGGGACCCCGTACCCGCCGCCAACGACAGCCCGAACCTGTCTGCGTACGCCTACGCCAACAACGACCCCGTCAACCAGTCCGACCCCTCCGGCCGCTGCCCGCTCTGTATCAGCGCCGGCATCGGAGCCGTCATCGGCGGCGCAGTCGAAGCCGGCATCTACGGCTGGCAGCACCGCAACGGCGGCTTCAGCTGGGGCGGCTTCGGCAAGGCAGCCGGGAAGGGGGCCATCACCGGTGGCATCGGTGGTGTCCTGATGCCAGGCGCAGGAAACGTCGCTGTACGCGCTCTCGGCCTCACCGGAGGCCGCGCCCTGGCCACCTCCACAGCGGTCAACGCCGCCGTCGGTGCCGGCTTTGCCTGGGGGGTCAACGAGGTCCACTGCAGGCCCACCACCCCGGGCGATCTGACGCTCGGCGCGGTGGGCGGCGGCACCAGCAGCCTTCTCGGCCCGGCGTTCAACTGGCTGAAGGGCAAGTTCTCCCGCACTTCACCACAGAGGTACGGTCCGGGAGCGGCACACGCAGATGACCCGGCGTTCCGCGGCGGGGGTGCCTTCTCTCTGGACTCCATCCCGGAGGAGCCCGGCTTCAACTACCTCTACCGAGGGGTGTCCGTAAAAAGTCCAGCTTTCGACAACGCTACGCGAGGTATAGCAATACCGCGTGGCGGATCCGCCAGCATGAAGACGCACCACGACGGTAATACCGATAGCATCTACACGTCCTGGACAACGTCAAAGCAGACAGCCCTACAGTATGCACGAGGTGCTGCTGAAGGACGAAGCGATTTACCCGGAATAATTCTTCAGGTGAAGCTTCCTCTAGGACAGCCGGTGTACCCGTCGTTCATGATCAGTGATGATCTATGGGAAGGAAACGAGAACCTGGTGGAAGGCATGGTGCAAGGGGCGAAGGCATACTTCGTGCCCGCGCCATGACCTCCTGATCTCGAAGGTGGCCGCCGAACAAGCTCCGGCGGCCACCTTCGCCGCACTCCCTCAGGAATAGAAGGTGAATTAATTGCCCTCCGCTAATGAGCTCAACACCATTTCCGCCGACCGCATAGCGGCTCTGTGTGCAGAGCTCGCTGAAGCGCGATGGTGGTCAGCCCAGCGAGTGCTTGACCACTTGCAGGAATTTCCCACACAGTCCGCTGAGCTAGCACGAGTGAAAGCGGCATCCCTCGCCGGAATTTACGAGCTTCGCCTTCGTCAAGATCCCAGCTTGGCGGACAGAACACGAGACTTGGCCCGCTTCGCCGAAGCCCTGCGTGCCGCGCCACAGGAGTTCGTTCGATTCTTCTCCATTCAGATGAAAGAGGGACGAGTTCTCGTAGCTGCTACGGAGGACCTGCAACGACCGCTGGCCTCCACAGTGGTACGAGGGGCCGGTATAACTCCCGAAACGAGCACAGTCAACGCAAGTGCAATCGGCAGTATCCCTTCAGAGCGTGCTGCCGTACTCTGCGAAACCCTCATGCGGGCCGGATGGCAGGCGGCCCCCGCCGCTATGGAGGCAATCGCAAGCTCCTCGGCCACTGAGTTCCCCGTCTGGCTTGCGACACCCCAAACGCTGGCGCAGCACTACACCGAAAAAGCCAACGAACCCGCGCAGCGACATATCGATGCGAACCGATTCGCTCAAGCCATGTCCGAGCGCAACCCCGACGAAAGAGTCCTCATCCTCAATCTATTCGACCCGTACGGCTGGCAGATCACCTGCGCCGTTACCGAAGATTTCAATGTCCCCCTCGCAGTAGCAGCCATGAAGAGGGGACCGTCTCGATAGAGAGCGTGTGGCAGGCAGTTTCCGCATCCCGGGAATTGAGCTCCACGCACATGAACGCCATAGGTCGAACAGGTCGCATCAATTTCGGGCCGTGAGTGGTTCGGGTCGTACGCTATGCGCAGGAGCCGCCCTGGGGGGTTGCCAATACTGAGGGAAAAACCCTCACCGGTGCGGGGAACGATCTCTTCGCGCTGCAGGACATACGGCGGAAACTCGACCAACGCGGGATTCTGCTGTGTTGCAACGGGACCCGAGCCAACGCAAGGCCATCACCCGCATTCTCCGTGACCGGCGCGGAATTCGTCTACCTCATGCCCCGGAGGCGACCGGCCAGCGTTCGGGACGTCGTCCCGCTGTTCTCTCCGGCCCCGCCTGAGGCGGCGGCGAACGCGGCGGTCTTCAGTCGACGGATCTCGTGGCGGTGGTGGGCGCGGGCGCGTTCGTAGTGGTCCAGGCGGATGTCGCGCCAGGGCAGTCG
>NZ_JBVIFC010000036.1:0-5435 GCF_055571535.1 Streptomyces sp. NPDC030893
ACGAGAGCATGGACGCCCTCTACCTCGATGCCCCAACCGTCCTACCCGCCACGTCAGACGACTGATCGCCTACACCACGACAGGGGACATGACCCCGGCCTGGATGGGGATCCGCCGCGGCAGAGCGATGCGGGCCACCTCGGCCGTGATGCCGATGTCCGCCAGCAGACGCCGTTGCTCAGGGTGCAGAGTGCTGTAGCGGGTGCACTGCAGATACAGCCACTCGCCATTGAGGATCTGCGTGCCGGGAAATCCTGCGGCTGCATCTGGCGGACCGTCCACGGCGGCGTGATCGCGCGCCCGGTAGTACGAGCGCTGCCACTGCACCGACCAGGGGACGTTCCACCACGGGTCCAAGGCCGCCAGCGCCTGTGCACGGTTCCGGCGCCATCGCCCAGGCCCTGGCCTGGACGTTGCTCAGCCATTCCCCAAGCCGGTAGGAATCGACCACGGTGTCCTGCGGGACGGCAAGGTTTCCGCGTTCACGCACATAGCGGCTGGCATGCGCCAGGCCTGCCGCGAAGGCGTCGTCCGCCTGTCGGCTGTGTCCGCGCCGCCGCTTCCCCTCTGCACTCTGGCCATCGGCACCTGCGCGCGCTGCGAGCTCGTCCACCAGATGGCGCTGGCGGTGCGCGGGAGCCACCGCCCACACTGCCTGCCCCGCAGCCCTTGTTCCGCCCTGCGCCCGCACACACTGATACGCCCACGCAAAGAGCGGACCTGACGTCTCTTGCGCCAGCTGTTCCACGTACCAGGGCCGCCGCACGCAGGCTGAGACAGCCGTCAGCAGTACGGGGAGATCAGCCAGGCGAAACGGAACATGGCCCTGTGCCTCGGCCACCACGCGGCGCCTAAAGCCGTCCCTGGCCAGCAGCGTGGCCAGGGCCACTGTCTCCGGATAGGTCACCAGCTCCCGGGCTAGAACCCGCCACACCTCCGGTTCCAGGCCCTCGCTGTCCAGACTCCGCAGCCGCGCCGGCCATACGTGCTCCCGCGGCCACATCTGCCACCACCACGACGCGGTCACAGCCTGCGCCACTTCAAAGGCATCCGCCGCCCGTGCGGAACGACGCAGCAGCCTCGCATGCCGGCGCCGGGCTTCCAGCACTTCCCTGCACCCGGACAAGTCGACCACTCGGCCGACCGTGCCCGACATTTGCATCAGCCACCGGCGGTGAGACAGGCATACCCGCTGCTGCGACCCCAGATACAGACGCGCGGCCTCCCTCCTCCCGGTACGTCGCGCCGTGCATTCAGGGCAAGCTGGTCCCCAGCACAGCACCTTCTCCCCGGTGTGGTGGAACTGCGCTGCCGGCCCTGTGGTGAACCGACGGCGAGGTTCTTCCTGCGTCCAGGCGGGCAGCGCACGCAGCAGGTGATGCTGCGGGACACGGCCCAGCTGCGCTACCCGCTCCCGAGCCTCCTGGTTCAAATAGATCTCACTGTCCGGCCGCGCTCTACCCATCACGTTGGGCAGTCCGCCCACATCGACGATCACCGCCAGCAAGTCCCTGAACGCCACCCCGTACCGTGCCGCCAGCCGGATCAAGAACGACTGCGTCATCTCCCCCTGCAGCGGCCCCACGCGCAAGACACCGCTCGGCAACGCGACCGCCCCAGCCGCTGCAAGCTCCCGACTCCCACTGCTCATTCCACCCCAGACCGTCAGCCCCGTTCCGCATAACCACCCGCAGGCCTCACCTGATTACGGTGCAAGCCTGAGCGGCCTGGTGCCCCTCAAACGCAAGAAATCATGCCCATTCGACGCCCAGCGCTGTGATCGCCGCCCGCTGGGGCTCGGTGAGCTTGTCGCGGCGGCTGCGGAGGTTGCTGTACCAGATCCCCAGCCGGTGCTCGTGCTTCTGGCCCTCCACCGCAATTTCTTCAGTGTGGGCCCTGGGGACGCGGTGGTGGCCTTCACGGGCCATGTACTGGGCGAGGGCCGCCACGCCACGCTGGAAAGCTGCGGAAGGCTTCCCGGCTGCCTTCGCGGCACCCTTCGACGAGGCCGAGGCGGACCGCTCGGCGGGTGTCATGCCCAGCTCGGACAGCCGCCGTTGCTGCTCCTCAGACAACTCCGCCCAGGACGTCGCCTGCCGCTCGATCCACCGCCCTAGATCATCGCCTTCGAAGAGCACGCCAGGAGCGATGTGAGGGAGCCGGCCACCTGGTTCGTCGGCGACGAGCTCGGCGAGGACGCGGTAGTGGCGCTGCCAGTCGAGGGGCCAGGGGCAGTTCCAGTCCGGGTCGATCGCCGCGAGTTGTGCGGCCCGTGTCGCCGCGCGCTCGGGGTCCTTGCCCAAGCCGTCCCGTCGGCGCAGATTCGCCGCATGCTGGCCCACAGGCACGAGCTCGCCGTCGCCGTCGCCCCAGACCGCGTCCTGGCGGGGTGCGAGGTGTTTGTGGGCGCGCCGGTAGGACCGGAGTACGGCGAGTTTGTTCTCCCATGCTTCTTCGCCCGGTTCCCAGACCATGCCGGCTTCCGGGGCGTCGAGTAGTTCTTTGCGCCGCGGCTCCAGCTCACCCGCCCGCAGCGCCTTTCTCTGCTGGTGCATCCACCTCCCCAGCGGGAAGTCCTTTGTCACGCCGACCTCGGTCTCCGTGTCGTACGGGACGGCGTACAGGCCGGTGATGCCGTTCTCGGCTCGCCAGCGGATGAGGGCCTGGTAGCCCTCCAGCCACACCAGGGACTCCGGCCGGTAGACCCGGGTGCGCAGGAACGCCGCAATCGTGCTGGCGTTCCGGGGAGAGGAGAAGTGGAGCAGCGCGGACTCGGCGGCGCCGTCGGTGTCGCCCTGCTCCTCGCCGTCACTCTCGCCGCCGGCCCCGACGATCCGCCCATCCTCGTCGCGCCGGACGTGCACCTTGCGCTGTCCGCTGGTGAGGGCGCGGGAAGCGAGCTGTTCTACGAGTCGTTCATCGTGGGAGCGCAGGCCTTGGAGCACGGCTACGAGGGGGCGGTAGCTGGCGGAGGCGATCATGTCGGTGGGGTCCTCGCCGGGCTGGAGGAAGACGGGCACGATGATCCGCGCGATCTTCGTGGTGCCGTCCCGGTTCAACCTGAGTGCCCGGCCGATGTTCTGCACGATCTCGACCTGGGAGGTGCGGGTGTCGGCGAAGCAGACGGCTTCCACGCCCCGTTCGCCGGTGATGTCCACGCCTTCCCCGAGCACGCGACAGCTCGCGAGGAACGCCCGGTGGACGCGCCGGCCCGCGGCATCGATGCCGCCTGCGAACTGCCGGATCACTTCGCGCCGCTCGGCGACGAGGTGGTCGCCGCACAGCCAGGCCGACCAGACGCGGTCCGGGGGTACGTGGCGGCCGGCCTCCAGCTCGTAGAACTGTGCGTCGATCGACGAGGCGGGGAGCCGGTCCGTGGCCGCCAGGTCGTCGTCGGTGGCGTCGCCTGCGTACAGCTCGGCAGCGGTCTCGCGCAGCTTGTCCGTGAACGCGGCTGCCTCTTCCACCTTCTGGTGGAACGTCATGACCGTACGCAGGTTGTACGCCGCCGCGTGCTCCAACAGTGCGGTCTGCAGCAAGGCGAGACGCCGACCCCGCTGCGCCTCCTCCGACTCCCCGAGGACAGGCGAAGGGTCACGGATCTCCAGCACGTCGATCTCGAACCCGGCGAGGATGCCCCGCTCGATCGCCTCCGAGAGCCCGAGCTCGGCCAGCCACGGCCCGTAGGTCTCGGAGTCCTGGCCCATCGACGCGAGCTCCAGCTCCTGACCGCCCGCGCCCTGCTGCAGCCGGGGCGAGGCGAGGATGCGCGGGGTCGCGGTCAGGTACAGCCGGAAGTCCGCCGGGATCCGGGCGTTGTCGTGGATCGCCGCCCACGGCCTGCCAAGATCACCTGCAGTGGAGTGGGCCTCGTCCACGATCGCGAGGTCGAACCCGCTCATCCGCTGCCCGTACAGCCGATCCCCGCCCGCCAGGGCAGCCTCCAACGGCCCGCGCACCTTCCCCTGGCCCAAGGGGTCCTCTGGATCCTCACGGTCCACGAGAGAGGCGTACGTGGCGAACACGACGACGGGCCCGCTCCCGGCCCACAGGGCGAGCTGGATCGCGTTGGTGGTGGTGCGCACCCCGAGCCGCTCCAGGACCTCGTCCTTCTCCAGCGAGCACACCGCCACCATCGGGACCCGGTGGCCCACCAGCCGCCACGCCTCAGCGGTCTGCGCGAGCAGGTCCAGGGTCGGCACGGTCACCAGGACCCGCCCGCCCGGGAAGCACTCCAGCGCACACGCGGCAGCCATGATCGTCTTGCCCGAGCCGGTCGCGGACACGATCGTCCCCCGCGCCCCCTCCGACGGCACAGACGACCTTGCAGGAAATCCCACCCACCTCCGAAACGCCGACTTCTGATCGACCTGATGTTCCCGAAGCCGAATACCCAGCATTCCCACGCTCCTCCGCTTCCTTCTTTTCTGCTCGCTTCAAAAATCACCAGGACGGCATGAAGGGCGGGACGGACACCGTACCGTCCTCGCCCACGACGATCCGCTCGGCCAGCTGGGCCAAGACCTCACAGGGGCGCAGCCCCGTCCGGCCGGCCACCACCCGGATCAGTTGACTGGACGCGGCGGACAACCGGACCTCCGCCCGCAGCTCATCCGCTTCCTCCCCCCCCCGCCGTTCCCCAAGGCGGCCTGCGCCGCAAGCGCACCAGCAAGTCGCTCCTCACGCTCACGAGCCCACACCGAGCCCTGAGCATCCCGCTCCGGCTCGTACACGCTCCAGCCGGCTGCAGTCATCAAGTCCCTGACGCGCTGCCACTCAGCGTGCTGGGCCCACCAGATGGCAGCCAACCGCTCCCGGTCCATCTCGAACTCGTAGAAGGAACCGTTGCCCCTCAACTGCTCCGCGGTCTCCCGCTCATGGACAGCGGCCTCCGCGACCTTTTCCGCAACGGCGGCGACGGCCAGGCCACTCGCCTGACGCCGGACCTGATCCCGCGCCACGTCCTGAGCACTCCACATGCGTTTTCCCTTTTTCCGAAAAGCGCGGGCATCCGGAACCGCATCGGGTGGTTGAGGGGTGTCCCGTGTTTCCGCCAACACTACATGGTGCATCAACCTGATGCACCCACTACACCGACACCCGAAATGAAGGAGCACCCCCCACTCTCGTAGCCAGCCCGGCCCGCGCCAGCGGGCCCCAACGGTCCCGGAGGCGCAGCCGGAAGGACCACCAAGCGGGGGAGCGCAGCGGACCCGCCGGCCCGGGCTGCAGCGCAGCGGAAGCCCGGCAGCGGGACGAAGTCCCGCTGCTCCGGGAGCGCAGCGGACGGAGCGGCAACCCCGATGCGCAGCATCGGGGTTGAGCGGGTGGCGCAGCCACCCGCCAGCGCTCCCGCGGAGCGGGAGCGCAACCCCCGTGCGCAGCACGGGGGTT
Source organism: Streptomyces sp. NPDC030893 (assembly GCF_055571535.1). Classification (NCBI taxonomy): domain Bacteria; kingdom Bacillati; phylum Actinomycetota; class Actinomycetes; order Kitasatosporales; family Streptomycetaceae; genus Streptomyces; species Streptomyces sp. NPDC030893. Next base: position 5,395 of record NZ_JBVIFC010000036.1, read on the forward strand.
CGCTTGCCCATCGCGCAGCGATGGGGTACCCGCTCCGCGGG
>NZ_JBVIFC010000038.1:0-1379 GCF_055571535.1 Streptomyces sp. NPDC030893
TGAGCTGGGGGTGGCCGCAGAGACCAGCGAGAAGCGACTGTTTACTAAAAACACAGGTCCGTGCGAAGCCGTAAGGCGATGTATACGGACTGACGCCTGCCCGGTGCTGGAACGTTAAGGGGACCGGTTAGCTTGGATTCGTCCAGGCGAAGCTGAGAACTTAAGCGCCAGTAAACGGCGGTGGTAACTATAACCATCCTAAGGTAGCGAAATTCCTTGTCGGGTAAGTTCCGACCTGCACGAATGGCGTAACGACTTCTCGACTGTCTCAACCATAGGCCCGGTGAAATTGCACTACGAGTAAAGATGCTCGTTTCGCGCAGCAGGACGGAAAGACCCCGGGACCTTTACTACAGTTTGATATTGGTGTTCGGTTCGGCTTGTGTAGGATAGCTGGGAGACTGTGAAGCTCATACGCCAGTATGGGTGGAGTCGTCGTTGAAATACCAGTCTGGTCGTGCTGGATGTCTAACCTGGGTCCGTGATCCGGATCAGGGACAGTGTCTGATGGGTAGTTTAACTGGGGCGGTTGCCTCCTAAAGGGTAACGGAGGCGCCCAAAGGTTCCCTCAGCCTGGTTGGCAATCAGGTGTTGAGTGTAAGTGCACAAGGGAGCTTGACTGTGAGACCGACGGGTCGAGCAGGGACGAAAGTCGGGACTAGTGATCCGGCGGTGGCTTGTGGAAGCGCCGTCGCTCAACGGATAAAAGGTACCCCGGGGATAACAGGCTGATCTTCCCCAAGAGTCCATATCGACGGGATGGTTTGGCACCTCGATGTCGGCTCGTCGCATCCTGGGGCTGGAGTCGGTCCCAAGGGTTGGGCTGTTCGCCCATTAAAGCGGTACGCGAGCTGGGTTTAGAACGTCGTGAGACAGTTCGGTCCCTATCCGCTGTGCGCGTAGGAGTCTTGAGAAGGGCTGTCCCTAGTACGAGAGGACCGGGACGGACGAACCTCTGGTGTGCCAGTTGTTCTGCCAAGGGCATGGCTGGTTGGCTACGTTCGGGAGGGATAACCGCTGAAAGCATCTAAGCGGGAAGCCTGCTTCGAGATGAGGACTCCCACCCACTTGATGGGGTAAGGCTCCCAGTAGACGACTGGGTTGATAGGCCGGATATGGAAGCACGGTAACGTGTGGAGTTGACCGGTACTAATAGGCCGAGGGCTTGTCCTCAGTTGCTCGCGTCCACTGTGTTGGTTCTGAAACCACGAACAACCCCATGCCTGGTCACGGCGTGGTGCGGTTGATGTGTTTCATAGTGTTTCGGTGGTCATAGCGTAGGGGAAACGCCCGGTTACATTCCGAACCCGGAAGCTAAGCCTTACAGCGCCGATGGTACTGCAGGGGGGACCCTGTGGGAGAGTAGGACGCCGCCGAAC
>NZ_JBVIFC010000039.1:0-1051 GCF_055571535.1 Streptomyces sp. NPDC030893
TGGGCTTCCAGGGCCCGGCGCTGGTCGTGGACCGCGGTGAGCGAGCGGGCCAGCGACGGGATGACCACGTCGAGGGTGCCGGTTCCCGGGACCACGACGGTCTGTTCGTCGAGGGCGTCGAAGACGTCGTCGACCAGCCGGGCCGCCATGCGGGGGGCCTTGGGACGGATCACCTCGACGAGTCTGCGGCGGCCGGCTTTCCGCAGGGCGTTCGGGGATCCGTATCGCTCGAGGAGCCAGGTGACGGCGGGGTGGTCCAGCCGCGGGCCCAGGACCCGCTCGAGGCTGGGGTGGAACTGGGTCAGCAGACCGCGTATCCGGTTCGAAGTGCGGGTGGCCTCGGCCGCGAGGTCCTGGTCGAAGCCGGTCAGCACCGTGAGCTCGGCGGTGATCTCGTCGGTCAGCTCCAGCGAACGCAAAGTGTGAGGCATCGTCCGGGCCGCGTCCGCGATCACCGCCGCGTCCTTCGCATCGGTCTTCGCCTCGCCTGGATAGAGGTCGGCGATCCGTCGCATCGCGAGTCCGGGCAGGTAGGCGACCTCGCAGCCGGCGTCGCGGGCGACGGTCACAGGCAGGGCGCCGATAGAGGCGGGCTGGTCCACGATCACTAGGACGGTGCCGAACTTGGCCTTGAGCTTGTCGAAGACAGCCCGCAGCTTCGGTTCGCTGTTGGGCATCGGCTTGTCGAAGACCTTCTTCCCGGCCGGGGTGAGCCCGTGGCCGTGGTGGGCGGTCTTGCCGACGTCCATCCCGAGGAAGACGCCCACGCCTTCGGTGTCTAACATCGCACCCTTCCCAGGTGATTGACCGTGCCGGCCTCGGCAATGGCACCGTGCTCGCGCATCCACGTTATGTAGACCTGCCGCCCACGTCTTTGCCCGGCATTGCGCCGGACCGGGCGGTGGCCGGGTCTCTCATCAGCGTCTCCGACGGCACCTCCCAGGCCCGGCGACACCACCCCCCAGGTCATCCGTTCGACAGAGGGGACACAGTCATACCGGGCCCGGAGGCCAGCAGCCCCATTGCAGGACCGCGAAAAACATAACGGGGG